>JAZRDP010000051.1:0-114203 GCA_045660345.1 Acutalibacteraceae bacterium | reverse complement strand
AACAGTGGGAGATTTTTCATAAACTGTGTTACCCTCATGGTCAATCTGCTTTGCAACCACATAAGGCTCCATAAGCTTACCACCATTCGCAACTGCAGAAACTGCGGTAATCATTTGGATTGCACTAACCTGGAAGGTCTGACCGAAAGCACTTGAAGAAAGCTGAGAAATACCCATATCTTCTTTTTTATGGTAGGTAACACCGCCTACGGGGTTTGCTTCTGCGGGTAAATCCACCTTTGTAGTTTCTGTGAAGCCGAATGCCTCAAAATATTTATAGAACTTTTCTGTACCAAGCTTTTGACCGATTGTGATAAAGAACGGGTTACAGGAATTCACAAGACCCTGAGTAAGAGTCTGAACTCCGTGGCCCTCTCTTTTATGACAGTGAATTCTGTTATCAGCAACCTGAATAGCACCAACGCAGTTATGGGTTGAATCAAGGCTTACAACATCCTCTTCAAGACCTGCCGCAGCAGTAAAAATCTTGAAAACAGAACCGGGCTCGTAGGTATCGCTGACAACCTTGTTACGCCACATCATATAAACCTTTTCGTTATATGCCTTGGCGTATTCGTCCTTGTCTTTAATCTTTCTGAGCTCTTTTAATGTTGCTTTATCGGTAATCTCTGCAGGATTGTTAAGGTCATAGTCAGGCATTGTTGCCATAGCAAGAATTGCGCCTGTATTAACATCCATAACAATTCCGTAGGCTGATGCTGCATCGTTGTCCTTAACCGCCTGAGAAAGACCCTTCTCAAGATAATGCTGAATGGTCTTATCTAATGAGAGAACAAGACTTGTACCCTGCTCTGCATCAAACTTTGTTTCATAATTAGTTGACATCAGATCGCTATGACCGTCGCGGGCGGTAATTATTCTACCGGGCACACCTGTAAGAGTATCGTTATACTTAAGCTCGATACCAACTCTGCCGTCAGAGTCAACATTTGTCATACCGATAACAGTTGAAGCGAAATTTCCATAGGGGTAATATCTCTTGGTATCAGGGTCAATACAAACGATTGCATACAAATCATTTTCGTTTATAAACTCCTGAATCTTGGTTTTGGGGCCATACTCAATCTTACCCTTGATTTTTACATAGCCATAATCCTTGTTGCCGATTTTATTGTAAATATCCTTCCAAGTAAGGTCATCGTCCTTAAGAATTTTTGCAAGACCCTTTGAAATAAGTGTTCTCTGCTCCTTACTTTCAATTTTGGATGGGTTTACATACACAAGCCATGCAGATGCGCTTTCTGCCAAAACCTCCATATTGCTGTCATAAATGACACCTCGGTCTGCAGGAATTTCAGTATCGCTTAACTGACCTGATTCTGCAAGAACCTTGTATTCATCCGCATTGAAAATTTGGAAGTAAGCAAGGCGCATAATATCTACGCCAAAGCCCAACAAAAGCAGAATCGCAACTGCAATCAGACATCTTTTTTTCAAATTTTTATTCACACGATTCATAATAAAAACCTACCAAAAAAAGTACAAAATGAGAGTCGAAAAATCAACTCCCATAAATACATATTTTTATTTAGAAAATATATGCAAACAGCTGTTTTATTTTCTTGGAAATATCTTCCTGTCCACCGACAGTTCTGTCACCGGACACAACTATTTCATCGCCCTCGGACAAATCTATATAGCTGATCTGATAACTTTCAGCCTTAACCATACCGAGCACGTTTTCTGCATAGTTTTCAATTTTGTCAGAAGAGATTTTACTGCTGAGCTCTGCATTAAGCCTTACAGCCTCACCCTCCTGAATATCTATCTTGCTCTCAACGGAAGCAATCTGCTTATCAAGAGCATTGATTTTTGATTCCATAACGAGCAAGCCAAGGAAGCACAAGCAACCTGCTATACAGGAAAGAATCAACTGCTTTGTAAGCTTATTAACTTTTACAGAAGCTGCTTTTCTTTCAACAGTCTGGCTCATACCATTAACTTCAACTGCAGTTGCAATTCTTTTCTGCACCTTGGGTACAGCCTTTGTAACAGGCTTTGCAGTCTTAGTGGTTTTCTGAACCTTCTTGGGCTGTTCGATAACCTGAGGCTCAAACAAAGAAAGGTCATAAGCTGCCGAGCTTTTGTAAGCCGCCATATTCTTTCCTCCTATTTTTACATCTTTATCTTTACAATTTCTTTGCCGTACGCAATTTAGCGCTACGGCTTCTGTTATTTTCCGTAACCTCTTTACCCGTTGCCTTAACGCCCGAGGATTTAACCAATGCCTTTGGTGTCTTTCCGCATACGCAAACCGGGAAATCCTTCGGACAGGTACAGCCCTCTTTCAAGGTTCTGAAATAATCCTTTACAATTCTGTCCTCTAATGAATGGAAGGAGATTATTGCAAGGACACCATCCTTATTGAGAGCCTCGAACATATCGGGCAAGGTATTTTCAAGAACAGTCAGCTCTGCATTAACCTCAATTCTGATTGCCTGAAAGGTTTTTCTTGCAGGATGACCGTTTCTTCTGAACTTTGCAGGAATTGCATTTGAAACGATTTCTGCAAGCTCCAAGGTTGTTTCGATTCTCTTTTTATCTCTCGCTCTCACTATTGCATTTGCAACGGAGCTTGCGAATTTTTCTTCGCCATATTTATTTATTACATTAAATAATTCTTTTTGCGAATAGGAATTGACTATATCCTCCGCTGTTGTTCCCTGCTGACTCATTCTCATATCGAGAGGTGCATCATAATGGAAGGAAAAGCCTCTTTCAGCGGTATCGAGCTGATGACTGCTAACACCCAAATCGGCGATTATTCCGTCAACGCCATTTACACCAAGCTCAGCGAGAACCTTCTTTATTTCCGAAAAGTTACTGTGAATAACAGTAACTCTTTTGTCGTCCTTAAAACGATTGGTAACAGTCTCGATAGCATCAGGGTCTCTGTCAAAGAGAATCATTCTGCCGTTCTCACCAAGGTTTTTCAAAACCTCTGCGGAATGACCCCCACCACCTGCGGTACAGTCAACATATATTCCGTCGGGCTTTATATCAAGCGCATTAACTGATTCTTCAAGAAGAACCGAAATATGATTAAATTCCATAGCTTTTAGAAATCGATATTAAGCGACGCGGTAGGAGTAACATCGAGAATTTCCATTTCCTTCTCCCACTCGGCAGGTGACCAGATTTCGATATGTCTTGTATTACCAACGATGCAAACCTCGTTTTCGATACCTGCGAATTCTTTAAGAGCGGAATTGAGAGTAAGTCTGCCACCCTTATCAAGCTCACCATAAACAACACCTGAGAGAATTTTTCTTGAAACTCGTCTTGTTGTTTCGTCGTGTTGATCGCCTTTTGTAAACTGTTCGTACAATTCGTTCCAACCCTCTTCAGAATACATATACAAGCATTTTGTACTTGGGTCGGGTGATTTAATTAAATATGCTTCAACACCCATTTTTGCGCGGAGAGAGGCAGGGACTTTAAAACGGTTCTTTTCATCAAGGGTATGATTAAACTGACCGCAGAACATAAGCCAAACTCCTTTCAAAACAGTGTTTTTAGTGTTAAAATCGAGACACTTTGACCCTTTTTAGAACACTTTGCTCCACCATTATAAAATTTTCACCCTAAAAAGTCAATAGTTTTCATATAAAAAAAGAGACAATTCCAAGCATTTTTTCGCTTGGAATTGTCTATATTTTCTTTTATTGAAATTTAGTTGAATTTCGCCAATATCTCCGTCGCTTTTTCGACAATTTTCTCGGCAACCGAATCAGAGATTTTGTCCTTTTTATATTCAAAAATCACTTGACCATTTTCCTCTTTCTGAATGAAGGTAATCAATGAAGATGAGCGCATTTTCAAGGGCTCGGAAGCAGAAACATTTTCAAAGGCTTCAAGTCCCGACCAATGCTTTTGAGAGAGATTATACGAGCAAAACTCACCAAAAACCTCATTAGCACAGCCATATGTATTTGCAAGCCTTTTGGAATATTTATGCCTGAACTCCCCTGCACAATACATATACTGCGAATCCGCAAAGCTTGGGGGCAATCGCATAAAAAGGAATTCGTTATAAAATGTGCTGAACGAGCTTGTTGCACGCTTATAAATCTCACTATGCAAGCCCACCGCATTACCATTAAGAGTATCGGGCAATTTTTTATTTTTCTTCTTTTCCACAGAGAAACAGCCGTTATATGCACCCACACTCATATTTTCATAATCTTCAAAGAAAACACGCTCGTTTCCTTGAACATTCAGCTTTCTGTATTTCCTTTTTCCACCAAGATTTTCACTTAAGGCTTCATAAAAAGCAAATGCCACAAGAGAAGAAATGTCAACTTTTTCTTCAAGAGCAGTCTTTTTGAGATTATCTACCGTTCCCTTGTCCAAATCAATTGCAAGTTTGCCCACGGTTGATTTTGATTTCTGATATTTCTCACAGGCTTTTTTGTAGTCCTCGCAAGTGAACACCGCTGTTTTCTTCTGCCAACCCACCTCAAGACCTGATGCAAGGCGGTCAGTAACCACAGAAAACACATTTGACGGCATTTGAGAAACATCGGACAAAACCTTGATTTCACAAGGCTCAACCGAGAGAGTCTTATTGTTATAAAAAGACACAAGCTCCATAGCAAGATACATCAGAGAACGGACATCTGCTGCAACAGTATGAGCAAACACACAGAGAATTTTCTCGTTATGAATCGCAAAAGAAAAGAGCTTTTCTGAAAAATCCACACCCTGATTTTTCTTTTTATTCAAGAATGTCTGCAAATCACCATCTGCTATTTCTAAAACGGGTTCAGATTTACCAAGAACCATAAAAGCTTCGCCATCTGAATCAATTTCAACCGCAGAGGTTATAATCGGCTCTTTAAGACAAAGCATTTTCAATGCTCTTTCCAGCTGAAGCAAATCCACCTTTTCCTTAAGCTCACCAAAGAAGCTGACGCAATTATCAAACTCAAACAATCGGTTACGGCTTATACCTAACTTATATTTTTCAGGCATTACTGCTCCTCACTTTCGGAACAACGGGTGATTTTTTCAATCAATGACTGCTTGATTCCCCAGAGCTTACCCGAGAAATCCACATAGTATCTATGAGGATTTTCAAATCTTGTAACCTCTTCCCAAAGAGCAGACACCTGCTCGTTACAATAGGCTCTCACATCCTCAAGACTCGGGCAATTATAAACGCATTTGCCGTCCTTGAAAACAGTAACAAGCATTTCACGAGCAACAAAATTATCAACTGTTTTTCTTTTCCAAGTAAAGTCAGGGTCAAAAAGAGAGTAGCTCTTTTCTTCGCTGATGTTTTCGCTATCAAGAGTAAGCACATCAGCAATCGCCTTACCGCTTTCCATATCGAAAAGACGCCATACTCTTTTTGAGCAAGGTGTTGTGATTTTATTTACATTATTACTTACCATAATAGCAGGCACCTTCACGCTATTTCTCTCGGCTTCGCAAAGCTTATAAACACCGTCAAGGACAGGAGAAGATGCGGATGTAAGAAGCTTTTCACCAACTATGAAGCCGTCAATTTTTGCCCCCTGATTAAGCATATCCTTAATAAGAGTTTCGTCAAGAGAATTGGACGCAAAAATATCACAATCAGGGAAGCCTGCTTCATCGAGAAGTCTTCTCGCTCTCTTCGAAAGATATGTCATATCACCACTATCGATTATAATTCCTGCAGGGCGCAGACCTTTAGGAACAAGCACAGAATTAAATGCATCAATTGCATTTTTTACACCACTATCAAGAGTGTCATAGGTATCAACAAGAAGTGCACCCTCTTCGCCATGCTCTTCAAGATAAGCCTTGAACGCTTCAAGCTCATTATCAAAAAGCTGAACCCAGCCATGACCCATCATAGTAACAATAGGAATATCATATTTCCTTGACGCGGGATAAAGAGTTGTTGCATTCACACCGCCTACAAAGGCTGCTCTTGCACCCTCAATTGCTGCATCAAAGCCATGGGCACGCCTTGCGCCCGACTCGAAAATTCTTCTGCCCTGAGCAGCTCTGACAATTCTGTTTGCCTTGGTAGCAATAAGGGTCTGATGATTTATTGTATTAAGAACGAGAGTTTCTATAAGCTGTGCCTGAATAGCAGGACCCTGAACCTTAACAATAGGCTCATTGGGAAAAACAGGCGTACCCTCAGGCATAGCGTAAACATCGCAGGAAAATTCAAAACTCCTGAGATAATCAATAAACTTCTCTGAAAAGCCCTCTTCTGCGAGAGCTTCAAGTTCATCTTCAGTAAAGGATATATCCGAAAGCCTTTCAATCAACTGCTGAAGACCTGCCATAACCGCAAAGCCACCTGAATCAGGCAGTTCTCTGAAAAACATATCATAAGTGACAACAGTATCTCCCATATTTGCAGAAAGCAAGCCCTCTGCACTTGTCAGACAATTATAATCAGCAAAAAACTCTTTACCGAGCATCATACCTTACCTCCGAAAACAACATAGCTTTCATTTGTCTTTCATTTTAACACATCAAAGCACTTATAGCAAACATTTTTATTATTTTGTTAAATTTATCACACATAATCCTATTTTTTTGTTGAAAAATTATTTTTTCTATGGTAGTATAAATATCAGGTGATATAATTACCACCAAAATTGAAAGGGGTACCGATATGAGAGTACGAAAGCAACCTGTCGGCACCCGCAACATCTGTGGAGCCAAGGTCGAGGAAAGACGCAAGGAAATCGGGATGAAACAAAAAGACCTATTAACTCAATTGCAGATTCGCGGTGTCGATCTCAATGCCTCAGGGCTATCTAAGTTAGAGGGTCAGGTCCGCTCCGTCTGTGACACAGAGCTTATTGCTTTATCTGAGGTTTTAGGCGTTTCTGTAAACTGGCTTTTAGGCTTGGAATAAAATTTTAACCGTATGCTCTTTAAGGAGTGTACGGTTTTTGTTTTATATTACCACATTTTTTTCTTCACTTTTTCCATAACATATTTCGGAAGAAATTCATACAAAAAGTAAATTTGTTGATTTTTGTCGAATTATATGTTAATATGATACAAAACGGAGAAAGCGTGGTGGTGCAAAATGCTGTGCAACAGAATGAAGCAATTCAGAGAATACAATAATCTGGATTACAAGTTAGTTGCAGAGGTTCTTGGAATTCCAGAAAATGAATACAAGGATTTCGAAAATAATAAAGCTGCACCAACCATCGATATAATCACAGAGCTTTCTAAATTTTACAAGGTTACTGTGGACGAATTTTACGGCTACACTCCCCGACTTTCTCTTCACAGCGAAGAAAATGAAATTCAGTTTGACGATGTCAGCGAAGCCACTCTTAAGATGTCTGACTTATCATGGGATGAAGCAAAACTAATTCTTTATTACAGAGCCCACAAGAACGAAAACGACGACAAAATCATCAAAAAGATTTTAGAAAACGAATAAAAAAAACACCAAACCCCTTACAATTCACGAAAAATTGTAAGGGGTTCTGAATTTATTTATGAATTAAAGCTTAACAATTTCGCCCATCATACCAGGAGTTGCAAAAGCTGCGTTGCTTTCGTCAGTATCGATATGCATTGCGGGAGCAAAGTTAGGATGAACACGGCAAACAACATCACCGAAAACAAGAGATCTGCCGTCAGACTCAACCTTAACGCCTACAACCTCTTTATCCTCAACACCGAATTCTGCTGCAGCATCGGGAGTAAGGTGAATATGTCTTTTAGCAACAATTACGCCTTCCTTAAGCTCAACCTCACCCTTGGGACCAACGAGCTTGCAAGCACCGCTACCTGCGATATCACCGCTTTCTCTTACAGGAGCTACTACGCCGATTGAACGAGCGTCAGAAGCAGAAATTTCAAGCTGAGAAGCAGGTCTTGTAGGTCCGAGAATAGAAACTGCGGGGAACTGACCCTTTGCACCGATAACAGCAACTCTTTCTTCACAAGCGAACTGACCGGGCTGAGAAAGGTCTTTCTTAGGAGTAAGCTCGTAGCCTTCACCGAAGAGAATATCGAGATCTTCTCTTGATACATGGACATGACGAGCAGAGGTTTCAATAAGTACCTTTGACATTTTAAAATCCTTCTTTCAAAATACAAGTAAAACTTGCTTAATTTTTACATAAAAGATTATACACAACAACCAATATTTTTGTCAAGTTAAAGAAGATAAATGTTATGTATTGAAAACATATTTTTTATGTGGTATATTGTATGTGTAAAAATATGCAACAAAACAAAATACATGGGCGGTGTTTTTATGTCTTTCCTCAAGGCAGTCTTTTCCTTATTCTTAACAATCATTTCACTTTTTAACATTTTTGACGGACCAAATGAAATCCCCAATTATGTTTCAAAGGACAACTTTACTTATCTTGAATACCCTGATGAAGCCATCATAAACCCATCTGAAGTCGGCTTATCATTATCGACCTTTCTCAGCCGTGCAAATGATGATGGTGACGAGCTCTATGTGAATGCTCAGGGCTATCAGGACATAAATGGTATCATTGAATCACCCTACTTCTCTGTTCATGTTGAGAACAAGAAAATTCCTGTTTACGGTACAACTGTCTTTGTTGGTACTACTCAGAAGGGTGCTTTACATTCATTCTGCGAAATCTATGTTGACACGAGCAAGGAAATAAACCTTTCCTTCCAGCTCAACTCTCACGGCTTCATGATGGAGCAGGTAAAAATTCTGCCAAGCAGACTTGATTTCAAGCCCACATATCTTAACACTGTTCTCAACGGCAAGATAACCGAATTAGGTACATATACCTTCGTTTTCAACAACACTGACCAGGAGCACGGCTTCACTCTTTTCGTAAGAGAGCTTGTTGACGAGGATGCAGAAATCAAAAAATATCAGGACATGGGCTATAATGTTGTTCCTGTTGAAAAGGGCTTCCACAGCACTGATGCATACTTTGATTTCTGTGGTTGGGGAAACACTGTTTTCTATCTCAAGCGCGGTTCATATCTTCTTGCTAAGCATACATACGATATCGGCAGCGACAATGACAACTACAACAACACCTCAAAGCAGGATACTGATTTAATAAACCAAGGACATCTGGCTATGGGCTTAAATCGTTGCCCCTATTTAAACCTTGTAGGCTGTAACAATGTTAAAATTGTTGGTAGTGGTGTTGTTGACCTTTCCCACCTTGACAGAGCCGAGAGGCGCGGTATCGTTATTGCATATGCAAACAACATTGAAATAAGCGGCGTTAAATTTATAAACTCTCCCGAATGGACATTCATTACATACGACAGCGAAAACATCACAATTAAGGATGTTGATATTTTCGGTTACAGACAAAATTCTGACGCATTTGCAATCTGCAACACAAGAAATGCTACAATTGACAACTCCTTCTGCCGAAGTGGTGACGACCTTTTTGATGTTAAGGCTGCAGGTGGACGAGAAGAGGCAGTAAGCAAGAATGTTACATTCACAAACTGCACCGCATGGAACGGTAAGGCAAGATGCTTCGGTATCTGCGGTGAGGTTGAAAAATCAATTTCAGATGTTACCTTCAAGGATTCCTGCGTTGCCTTCCACGATGCAACATGGGATTATGACCGAATCTCTGCTCTCGCTATTATTGTTGAGGTTGCAGGCGGAAGCATCGACAATATCAACTTTGAAAACATTGAAATTCATCAGACAAAGAGCCGAGCAGTCGGATGCCTTATTTATAACAAAGATATTCAGAATTTCAACATTTCAAATATCAATTACAAAAACATCCGCTACAATTCCGCTAAACCCAATAAAATTGCTTCAAATGGTAAGGTAAACTCCATTCAGGCAAATTTTGAAACCATTTACGCGAACGGTAGCAAGCTCACATCAGTTGACTCAACCAACTTTGAAACTGACAAATACGCTACTGTTACTGTAAAATAAGATACTAAAGCATAAAAAAATCGTCATTCCCTTTCGGGAGTGACGATTTTTTATTATTAGTAAAACTTATTTAGAAGCTTCTTCGATAGCAACTGCACAAGCAACTGTCATACCAACCATGGGGTTGTTACCTGCACCGATAAGACCCATCATCTCAACGTGAGCGGGAACTGAAGAAGAACCTGCAAACTGAGCGTCAGAGTGCATACGACCCATTGTATCTGTCATACCATAGGAAGCGGGACCTGCAGCCATGTTATCGGGGTGAAGAGTACGACCTGTACCGCCACCTGATGCAACTGAGAAGTAACCAACGCCGTTTTCAACACACCATTTTTTGTATGTGCCTGCAACGGGATGCTGGAAACGAGTGGGGTTAGTTGAGTTACCTGTGATAGAAACGCCAACCTTTTCAAGCTTCATGATAGCAACGCCTTCAGGAACGTTGTCAGAACCGTAGCAACGAACCTTAGCTCTATCACCTGTTGAGTAAGCTGTTTCGTTAACGATTTTAACTGTTTCTGAATAGGGATCAAACTCTGTCTGAACATATGTGAAGCCGTTGATTCTTGAAATGATCATAGCAGCGTCCTTACCAAGACCGTTAAGGATAACGCGGAGAGGCTGAGTTCTAACCTTGTTTGCGTTAAGAGCGATTTTGATAGCGCCTTCTGCAGCAGCGAATGATTCATGACCTGCAAGGAAGCAGAAGCATTCTGTTTCTTCAGAAAGAAGCATTTTACCAAGGTTACCATGGCCAAGACCAACAAGACGGTTGTCAGCAACTGAACCGGGGATGCAGAAGCTCTGAAGACCTTCACCGATTGCAGCAGCAGCGTCAGCAGCCTTTGTGCAACCCTTTTTGATAGCAATAGCGCAACCTACTGTATATGCCCAAACAGCATTTTCGAAGCAGATAGGCTGTGTTTCTCTGATGATTTTATCACAGTCAATGCCTTTAGCAAGAGTGATTTCTTTACATTCTTCGATTGAAGAAATGCCATATTCTTTAAGAACTGCAAGGATTTTAGCCTCGCGTCTTTCGTAGTTTTCAAATAATGCCATGTTCGTTTACCTCCTCTTATTCTTCACGGGGATCGATATACTTAGCAGCATCGTTGAATCTGCCGTAAGTACCCATAGCTTTATTGTAAGCTGTTGTGGGATCGTCGCCTTTTTTGATGAAGTCTGTCATTTTGCCAAGAGATACGAACTCATAGCCGATAACCTGATCGTCAGCGTCAAGAGCCATTCTTGTAACATAGCCTTCTGCCATTTCAAGGTATCTAACGCCCTTAACCTTAGTACCGTACATTGTACCAACCTGAGAGCGAAGACCCTTACCAAGGTCTTCAAGACCTGCGCCAACTGAAAGACCATCTTCAGAGAAAGCAGACTGTGAACGACCGTAAACGATCTGAAGGAAGAGCTCACGCATAGCTGTGTTGATAGCGTCACAAACAAGGTCTGTGTTAAGAGCTTCAAGGATTGTTTTGCCGGGAAGGATTTCACTTGCCATTGCAGCAGAGTGAGTCATACCTGAACAACCGATTGTTTCAACAAGAGCTTCTTCAATGATACCCTCTTTGATGTTAAGAGAGAGCTTGCAAGCGCCCTGCTGAGGTGCACACCAGCCCACACCATGTGTGAAACCGGAAATGTCTTTGATTTCATAAGCCTTTACCCATTTGCCTTCTTCAGGGATGGGAGCGGGACCGTGGTGAGGTCCTTTCTGGACCATACACATTTTTTCAACTTCATGTGAATAATTCATGATGTCAGTATCTCCTTTCGGATGTTAAATTTTTACCAAATATCATTTTATTACATCTTGTCCGTTAAGTCAAGTAAAATCATTACCACTCTTTTAAAAAATAACAATACAATTACTGACAAATTTATCAATTTTATATAAAGGTATTGCTTTTTTCGACTTTCACAAATATAATGTTATATTGGAATTTTATCAATATATAATTTGTAATGATGAATATATATTATTAATCACAATTAATCGGCGAGGTCAAAAATGGTATTTTCGAGTCTTTTATTTATATACGCATTTTTGCCGATATGTCTTATTTTCTATTCTCTGACGAAAGGCATAAACGGTAAAAATATCGTTTTGCTTATTTTCTCTCTCCTCTTCTACACCTGGGGTGAGCCTGTTTATGTTCTACTTCTTTTATTAATGACCTTCTGGGATTGGTTTTCCGCTCTTCTTATTGAGAAAACCGAATCCGAGGGCAAAAAGAAATTCTGGCTGATAGCTTCTGTTATTGTAAACTTAGGTCTTATCGGCTATTTCAAGTACACAGGCTTCGTTCTAGGTAACATTCAAAGCATTTTCGGAATTCCTGAAATTATACCGAAAATCGCATTACCTATCGGAATTTCCTTCTACACCTTCCAACTTCTTTCTTATGTTGTTGATGTTTACAGAAAAGAGGTTCCTGCTCAGAAAAACTTTTTCTGGCTTCTTTTATATTCAAGCCTTTTCTATCAGTGCATTGCAGGACCTATCGTCCGTTACAGCGATGTTCAGAGAGAAATCATGGAAAGAAAGGTAAGTCTTCCCGAGGTTTCAATGGGTATCACCCGTTTCGTTACGGGTCTTGGAAAGAAGGCACTTATTGCCAATGTCTGCGGTGCGCTTTCCGACCAGCTTTTAGTTTCTGATGCATTAATGAGCAGCTCCTTTGAAAGCGCAATTGCAGAGCTTTCAAGCCGTTCCGCAATCGGTCTTTGGTTTGGTGTTCTCTTCTACAGCCTGCAGATTTATCTTGATTTCTCCGCTTATTCCGATATGGCAATAGGTATGGGGCTTATGGTGGGCTTCCATTTCAAAGAGAATTTCAACTACCCTTATATTGCAAAATCCGTTACGGATTTCTGGAGAAGATGGCATATTTCATTAAGCTCATTTTTCAGAGATTATGTTTATATCCCTCTCGGTGGTAACAGAAAGGGTAAATTGAGCACCTACAGAAACCTTTTCGTAGTATGGCTTCTGACAGGTCTTTGGCATGGCGCAAGCTGGAACTTTGTTCTTTGGGGCCTTTTCTTCTTCGTTTTCCTTGTTATTGAGAAAATCGGTCTTTTGAAAATTCTTGATAAAATCCCTGCATTTTTCAGCCACCTTTATCTTCTTATTGTGGTATTTTTCGGATGGATTCTTTTCCGTTTCTCCGATTTCAGATACATTCCCGTTGTTATTAAAGGTCTTTTCGGCTTAAATGGAAATGCCTTTATAGACTTTGAAACAAAAACACTTTTAATCGGCAATATTATTTTCATTATTGTTGCATTATTCAGCGTTACACCAATTGTAAAAAGGCTTTCAAGGGCTTGTCAGAGCAGTGAAAAGGGCTCTTTCCCCTCTGTTTTCTACAAGGTCTTAAGCGTTCTTTTACCCTTGGCAATTCTTTTCCTTTCAACTCTCGCTCTTGTTGGTGACAGCTATAATCCGTTCTTGTACTTCCAATTCTGATTTACACTCCCACCCTCTTGCGGTGCCCAAAATTCTTTGTTCGCTATTCGCTTCACAGAATTTTGACCGCTACGCCAACTCACACTCCCTGCATCCGCCACCGGCGGCGGTCGTGCTCCTTGCCCCCTTCGCCAGGGAGGCAAGCCAACTTATTCGTTCTAAATATACTGTTTGAGGTTTTTTGATGATTTATAACAAACCAAGGGACATAGATTTCAGTCTGTTCCCTCATACTAACGGCAGAAAGCGCCGTAAAAAAGAAAAACAGAATATTGACAAAGCCTACGCTTTAAAGGTTGTTGCATTTTTCCTCATGCTTTATGTTGGGGCTACCGTTTCATTTATGATACCTCTTCGCCCCGCTTATTCCGAAAGCGAAAAGCGCGACCTTAAGGAGTTCCCTGAATTTTCATATGAGGCAATTATTTCAGGCAGTTACTTTGACGATATAAGCACCTGGTTTTCTGATACCTTCCCCTTCCGCGAGCAATTGACAAGGCTTAACACCTCCCTCAAAAAGCTTTCGGGCTTTGACTCTATTGCTATTCACGGTGATGTAGATTTAGGTGACGAAATTCCCGATACACCTATGGATGTACCTGTTACTGAAGAGCCTGAAACAGAGCCATCAATAACAGCACCCGAAACAACCGCTCCTATTACAACAGAGCCCTCTACCGAGCCTGAAAAGTCTGAGGAGCCTAAGCCGAACATCAAAACTCAATCCTTGGGTGCAATTCTCGTTGCAGGAAACAGCGCATACGAATACTATAATTTCTCAAGCACCTTGGCACCTGATTTTATAAACTGTGTAAGCAATATCAAGGGTGCTTCGGGAAATACTGCAAATGTTTATTCCCTGCTTATTCCCACAAGTATGGACATCACTCTTCACGATTCCATAAGGAAGGACATCAACTCCTCTGACCAGAAGAAGGCGCTTGATTACTTTAATTCTTCATTTAAAAATGTTACCGCAGTATCAGGCATATACGATGCCGAAAGAGCTCATAGGGATGAATACACCTATTTCAGAACCGACCACCATTGGACTGCATTAGGCGCATATTATGCCTATGATGAATTCTGCAAGGCAAAGGGTATTCAGGCAGTTCCCGTAACCGATTATCTTACAACCTCATTTGACGGATTTTTAGGTACATTCTATTCAAGCTCGGGACAAAGTGCTGCCTTGGGCGACACTCCCGACACAGTTGTCGCATATCTTCCCAAGAACAATGTGGAATGTACTGTAACCGAAGGCAGCGGCAACAGCTTCAAATGGGAGGTTATAACCGATGTTTCAACCTACGCTCAGAACCTTAAATACCTGACCTTTATCGGCGGTGACCAGGCATTGGTTACCATAAAAAACCTTGATATAGAGGAAGAAACAAGCTGTCTTGTTATTAAAGAAAGCTACGGCAACGCCTTCGTTCCCTTCCTTATCCCCCACTATAAGAATGTTTATGTTATTGATCCGCGCCATTACAAAGGCACTTTAAGCGATTTTACCGCTAATAATCAGGTTGATGACATTATCTTCCTTGCAAACATTTCAACCACAAGAAACAGTATTTATATCGACGCAATGAAAGGCTTTATCAGATAATCCATGGACGAAATAAACAGCTTCAAAAAAGGTCTGAAGGACGGCTTGCCGATTGCCATCGGCTACCTTTCCGTTTCCTTTGCATTCGGCATTTTTGCAGTCGAAAACGGTCTCACGGTTTTTCAGGCAGTTATAATTTCATTATTGAATGTGACCTCAGCAGGTCAGCTTGCGGCAGTTCCCATAATTGCAGGTAGCGGAACACTGGTTGAGCTTATTCTTTCGCAATTAGTTATTAACTCTCGCTATTCTCTTATGTCAATTTCACTTTCCCAGAAGCTTTCAAAGAAAGTGAAGCTCCCTCAAAAGCTTCTGATTGCTTACGGAAACACCGACGAAATTTTCGCAGTTTCCGTTTCCAACAATGGCGAGGTCGGAACAAAATATATGCTCGGCATCATTCTTCTTCCTGTTATAGGATGGACAAGCGGTACACTTTTAGGTGCTGTTATGGGTAACATTTTACCACCCATAGTAACCGCAGCATTAGGTGTCGCAATTTACGGAATGTTTGTTGCTATTGTTATGCCTGTTGCAAAAAAAGAGAAAATGACCGCTCTTTGCGTGCTTCTCGCCATAGCAATAAGCTGTGCATTCAGATATATTCCACTTTTAAAAGTAGTTCCCTCGGGCTTTACTGTTATAATCTGTGCGGTGGTTGCAAGTGTAATCTTTGCAATTATTGCACCTGTCAAAACAGAAGAGAAGGAGGGTGCATAAATGGAAAACTCCAAATTCTTCATATATCTTTTTGTTATGGCAGGCGTTACATATCTTGTAAGAGCAATTCCTATGGCACTTATTAAGGAGAAAATAAAAAACAAATTCGTGCTTTCTTTTCTCCACTACATACCCTACACTGTTTTAAGCGCAATGACAGTTCCTGCGATTTTCTATGCAACCGACTCCCCTATTTCCGCTGCAGTCGGCTTCGTTGTCGCTCTCGTTGCAGCATTCTTTGAAAGAAGTCTAGTTCAGGTTGCGGCTCTTTCTTGTCTTGGGGTGCTGGTGACTGAAATAATTATGAAAAGCATTATATAATTATTTCACAAGTAGAATGTTGATGTATGGGGTACCTCTCTTCGAAGAGAGGGGGACCATCGCTTGCGATGGTGGAGAGTTCTCGACGCGAGTGAAGGAGCGTCGTTGAAGCAAAGCTTCAATTGTAATGCACCTATCTTCTGAATATATAAATTCAGAACAGTTAGTCTGTTATAGTTTCACCTTGCGGTGAAATGTTGCTTCGCAACAAGAACCTTCCGTCACGAAAAATCAAGATTTTTCGCGCCACCTTCCTTCGAAGGAAGGCTCAAATCACGGTAGCTTTATTGCTCTACGGCGCATTTTCGCGCCCAGACATTCCTCACTCCTCATTCCTAACTTAAAAAGGTTATTCAGAAATTCGCTTTCTGAATAACCTTTAGTTTTTTATTTAAAAGTAACCTTCAGCCACTTTTTCAAATCAACAAGCCATTGGGCGTTGTACTCAAATGTGGGAGTTATATCGTCAATGGTCTGAGCGTCGCAGGTTGAAAGTCCGTGGCAACCGAATGGGAAAATATGAAGCTCAAAGGGTACGCCCTTTTCTGCCAAAGCGCCCGCATAAAGAAGGCTGTTTTTAACAGGAACGCAATCATCCTCTGTGGTATGCCAGATATATGCAGGTGGTGTTATCTCTCTTACCTGCTTATCACAGGAGAAATAATCCTCCTCTGCCTGATTTTCAGGCTCGTGACCTAAAAGATTAACAAAGCTTCCCATATGAGTGGTTCGGGCATTGGCGCTTATTACAGGGTAGCAAAGAACGGAGGCATTAACGGATTTACTTTCAGGGAAAACCTCTCTTACCTCTTTGCAATCAAACATTGTTGAATAATGAGCAGCAAGGTGACCGCCTGCAGAGAAGCCCATAATAGCAATTTTATCAGTATCGCAGTTCCATTCCTCTGCGTTTTTATAAATCAGCTCAACTGCCGCCGCAACCTCTCGAAGCTGAGTTGGAAAACGATTGGGTGCAACAGAATATGTAAGAACAAAAACATTGAAGCCCTCAGGAAGAAAATGCAAAGCAATTGGCTCAGCCTCTCTTTCAGAGCACATTCCGTACCCACCACCGGGGCAAACAAGCATACATGGTCTTTTTTGCTTTTCTCTTTTCATTTCAACCATATTATACGGAAGATAAATATCAAGGGTAGGATTTCTGCCCTCTTCACCTAAAAATGAGAAATAGTTTTTCAGTTCAAGTCTTTCATGCTTCATAATTTCATCTCCTGAATTATTCTGTAATATAAAATCAACATAATTATAATACATCTGCACCATCAATTCAACCAAAATATTAAAAATTATGTTAATATTGAACAATAAACATTTACAAAACCTATTTTTTATGTTATTCTTTCAACAAAGGCAGGTGGGTTTATGCAAACAAGGAAACTCAAAACATTCTTTAAAAATAATAAGGTTGTTTTATTATCGGGTCTTACTGTTTTTTCAGTATTTTTTGCTATAGCTTATCTTGAGCTTAAATTAATAAGTGACCATGGTTGGCATAACACTCACGCATTAAATATACTAAGATTTTCTTTTGCAGGTGTTTGTTTACTTGTTTTTGCTATTACAGCCATCAACCTTATAGCTTCCAAAAAAAGAGAAAACAAAACAAAAAAGCAGCTTGGCATTGCTGATACTCTTATAAGCTGCATTACCCTTCTTGCTGCTGAGCACAATATAAACACAGCTATCGACAGCCTTTTAAAAATTCTCTGCGATTATTTTGATGGCGACAGAGCTTATCTTTTTGAGTTTGATTATGAAAAACAAGTCACAAACAACACTTATGAGTATGCTGCAGAGGGTGTAACCAAGGAAATAGATACGCTGCAGAATATACCTCTTGAGGTTATTGATACATGGATTAAAACCTTTGAAGAAACAGGAACCTTCTATATTTCAAGCCTTGATAAGGAGATTGACAAAAACAGCGACACCTATAAAATCCTCGAAATGCAGAATATCACAAGTCTGATTGCAGTTCCGCTTATTGAAAATGATACAATAATCGGATTCTTGGGAATTGATAACCCCAAAATAAATTATGAAGATTTAACGCTACTCGCCTCTGCTACATTCTTTATTCTTGACAGCATCGACAGAAGAGAAACTCACGAAAAGCTTCACCGTTTAAGCTTTGAGGATACTCTTACCTCAGTTTATAACAGAAACAAATTCAACCATGATATTGAAGAATACCACAAAAAGCCTGTTAAAGATATCGGTATTGCATATTTTGATATTAATGGTTTGAAAACTGTTAATGATACACAGGGTCACGAAGCAGGCGACAAATTAATAAAAGACTCCGCCATAGGAATTAACAGTGTCTTCACTGAAGATACCTACCGCATTGGCGGTGATGAATTCGTTGTTATCACCCATCCTGTTGAAAAAGATGCTTTTGAGCAGAATATTCAGAAGGTTATTAAAAAATTGGCTGAAAACGGCATAAGCGTTTCCTACGGCACAAGCTGGGAAGAAAGCAGTAAAACAATCGAAAAACAGCTTTCAACCGCCGACCACCTGATGTACGAAAATAAGCTTTTACACTATAAAGAAAAAGAAAACACCGAGAACGGCTAAATCCCGTTCTCGTCTTTTTCATTATCGAAAAATTCACCAAAAATCACTTTTCAAACTCACCTATTTATAACAAATTTTTAGAATGTTTTTTTATAATAAAAAAAATACTCTCTCGCACTTGACAATTGACCTAAACAGTTTTAAAATTTATGTGTTAAAAAGTTTCCTATTCTTTTTTTAAGGAGATGTCTATTATGAAAAAACTTTATGAAGGCAAAACAAAAGACGTTTACGAGCTTGATAACGGCAATGTAATGCTCAAGTTCAAGGATGACTGCACAGGTAAAGACGGCGTTTTCGATCCCGGTGAAA
The DNA here is from genome assembly GCA_045660345.1 of Acutalibacteraceae bacterium. Classification (GTDB taxonomy): domain Bacteria; phylum Bacillota; class Clostridia; order Oscillospirales; family Acutalibacteraceae; genus DTU089. The sequence goes on along the minus strand of JAZRDP010000051.1, from coordinate 95,234 downwards.
ACAGCGTTGGTCTTACAATCGAAGGTATCGGTAAAGAGAACCTTAAAACATCTATCTACTATTTTGATATGCTCAAAGAAGCAGGTATCAAAACTCACTATGTAAGTGCAGATGTTGATAATGCTACTATGGAAGTTCTTCCCGGTAAGGTTTTCGGTCATGGTCTTGAAGTTATTTGCAGACTTGTTGCAACAGGTAGCTTCATCCGTCGTTACGGCGAATATATTGAAGATGGTACAGTTCTCGAGGGTGGCTATGTTGAATGCACATTCAAGAACGATGCTAAGGGCGATCCCCTTGTTACAGGCGAAGGTCTTGCAGCTCTCGGTGTTATGAGCCCCGCAATGTTCGAAAGCATGAAAGAACAGACTCTTAAAATCACAAAGATTATTGCTGATGACCTTAAAACAATCGGTCTTGACCTTTGGGATATCAAATTTGAATTCGGTTACAACAATGATGAAGTTATTCTCATTGACGAAATCGCTTCAGGTAATATGAGAGTTTACAAGGGCGATACAATTGTTGAACCCGTTGAGCTTACAAAGCTTATCCTTAACAGATAAACTGTTTCATAAAAGTAATTACAGATACCTTGCTTCTTAGTGAGGTATCTGTTTTTCTTCTATTCTAAATTTTGTGCGGTATGGGCAAGCCCATACCCTACGGTTGTGTCGGTTTATTTCCGTTAATCGTAGGGTACAGGCTTGCCTGTACCATTGAATAAAGTTCATATAAGCACAACAAACACTTGACCCCGTTGAAATTTTTAATTTCAACGGGGTCTTAATTATGAAACATTAAAATTTATAAGATTGCGTCAGGAACGCAGTTTTAGTGGCAAAGGCGTACAAGGGTACGTCGAGCAAGCCAAAACAAGTTATTCCGTGATGTTATAAATTTATATTGTTTTTAAGTAGTTAATGCTTAATTCAGCACACTCAAGGGGTGTTTTATTCATTGATGGATCATCCTGCTCAACAACTACCCAACCTGCGCCTGCTTTTTCTGCAGCAGCGATAATCTTTTTCCAATCCTGAACGCCGTAGCCAACGGGGCGGAATTCGAAAGTGTTTTCTGCTTTTTCTGTTTCTTCCTCTTCGATACCGATAAGCTTGTAAAGAGGGCCGTTACCCTTTGAACCGCTAAAGTCTTTAAGGTGAACAATAGGTGCTCTGCCTGTGTATTTTTCAACATAAGCACTGGGTTCTTCACCGCCAACATTTACCCAACAGGTATCAATTTCTGTTGCAAGTAAATCTGCAGGTATTGTGTTGTAAAGAATATCAAGAGCATATTCACCATCAATTTTAAGGAACTCAAAATCGTGGTTATGGTAGAGAAGCTGAAGTCCCATTTCCTTTGCAGCAGCACCGATTTTGCCGATACCTGCAACAGTTGAAGCCCAACCATCTGTACCGGGACGGCACTCCTCTGTAAGATAAGGAACAACAACATATTTACAGCCTAAATCTTTATAATCCTGAAGAACTGCCTCGGGGTTTTCAAGCATATCATAATAAGGAACATGAGCTGAAACAGGAACAACACCGATTTCATCACAAATAGCCTTAACTTCTTTGCCTGATTTGCCGAAAAGACCTGCAAATTCAACACCTTCGTAGCCTAATTCTTTAACCTTTTTAACTGTACCGTAAAAATCTTTTTCCATATCGTCTCGAACGGAATAAAGCTGAATAGCAATAGGTAATTTCATAATATGTGAACTCCTTTGATTTGTTATTTATTAAGTTTTATATTACTCCAAATTCCTTTAATTTTCAAGGCTTATAAAAGAGTTTTTTACCATTTTATTGACAATGATGGTTAAATAGTTGTAAAATAGTTTCATTGTTACGAAAAGAGGTATAAAGATGAAATATCTTGTTGTTTTATATGACGGAATGGCAGATTACCCCGTTCCTGCCTTAGATGGCAAAACCCCTATGGAATTGGCTAAAAAGCCTTTACTTGATAAGCTTGCTCGCTTCGGCAAGGTTGGTACTGTTAAAACTGTTGCTGAGGGTCTTAAGCCCGGTAGCGATATTGCAAATATGAGCGTTTTGGGTTACAACCCCAAGGAATGCTACACAGGTCGCTCCCCTCTTGAAGCGGTTAGTATCGGTGTTGATATGAAAGATACTGATATCATTTTCCGCACAAATCTTGTAACTCTTTCTGATGAGGAAAACTACGAAGACAAAACTATGGTAGATTACAGTGCAGGTGATATTTCAACTGCAGAGGCTGCAGAAATTATCAAGAGCGTTCAGGAGCATTTCGGCAACGAGAAATTTGCTTTCTATAGCGGTGTTGCTTACAGACACTGCCTTGTATGGAACAACGGCACACTTGACCTTGGCAAAATGACTCCTCCCCATGACATTTCAGGTAAGGTTATCGGTGAGCATCTTTCAGATAGCGAAAATGCAAAAGAGCTTATTCAGATGATGAAAGAAAGCTATGATTTTCTTATGGAGCATCCTGTTAACAAAGAAAGAATGGCAAAGGGTGAACGCCCTGCAAACTCTATCTGGCTCTGGGGCGAAGGAACAAAACCTGCTCTCCCCGATTTCAAAGAAAAATACGGTGTTGACGGCTCAATTATTTCCGCAGTTGACCTTCTTAAAGGTATTGCAAAATGCGCAGGTATGGGTTCACCCGATGTAGAAGGCGCAACAGGTTACATAGACACTAACTTTGAAGGCAAGGCAGATTGTGCTATTGAAGAGCTTAAAACAAAGGATTTTGTTTATATTCACATTGAAGCTCCCGACGAATGCGGTCACAGAAATGAGCCCGAAAACAAAGTTAAAGCAATCGAAATGATTGACGAGAGAGTTCTTGCAAGAGTTCTTCCCGAGCTTGAAAAATATGATGATTACAAGGTTATGGTTCTCCCCGACCATCCTACACCCATTGTTACAATGACTCACGCAGGTGACGCAGTTCCATACCTTATTTATCAGAAATCAAAAGCAGCTGATAATGGTATCGAAAGCTTCACAGAAAGCACTGCTAAAGAGGCAGGAAACTATGTTGAAGTGGGCTTCAGCCTTATGGACAGCTTTATTAATGAATAAAAATTTAGAGTGGGTCAAGCATATCCGAATCAGATTTTGGGATAGTCTTTTCCACTCATATTTTGTTAAAATACTCGCCAATCCGTCAGGATTGGCTGTGTTTTTGCCTCATCTGAGTGAAAAATACTTAATCACAAAATTCTTCGACCTTAAACGGATGAGGTTTCGAGGAATTTTGTTCGTATTTGACTGCAGACAGGCTATCGCCTTTCAAAGGCAAATCGGGCAAAAGTACCGAAACATCGCTGTTTAAGGCTGGTTCGGATACGCTTTACCCACTCTAACCCTACATTCTCATTTGAATGCAGGGTCTTTTACTGTGCTGTCGCCTATGTAGAAGGAATTGGGTACATCGCCTATTATAATGGTTTCCACAAGGATTATCGTTTCATCAACGCTTTCCTCTAATCTGCAAAGACCCATATAGGCGTGGGCAGATGCCTTGACCTCAAGGTAAATTATATGCCGTGTCTGATTTATTCCCGCACTTTCAAATTTCGAAATAATGTCTGTTATAGCAAAGCCGTAAATGGTGGCGCGGACATTGATATTAACGCCTCTTCCGTTTAGAAAAGAGCCACCTAGTAATGAACCGATAGAAACAGGCACAACTGTTTTATCAAAATTTGAAAGCTTATCTGAGCAGGCATCCGCAAGATCTGCTTTATAGGCATTTATGGCAGTATTATTCAATGTCAGCGCGGCAATTGTACCGTCGCTGTTTTTTTCTATATTCACCATATCTCCGTATTTCACACCAAGCTCATCAACAATCTCATTGACCGCCCCGTCAACTACATTGGAAAGACTGTTTTTCAGGGCGTTGCCACCAACTGTTTCTATAATCGGGCGCAGACGAACATCCAGCAAAACACAAAGAATAACCAGAACCAAGCCCACTGCAGAAAGTCTGAAAGCAATAGTATTCCGCCTTTTCTTAAAATATAATCGCTTTGCAATTATAGGAGGCGGTCTTTTCAGCCTTGGCTTAAAATACATTTTTATCATACAATTCACCGATATAGTATATGAGGGATTGTAAAAATAGTTGCAAAAAAGTGAGGAGTGTCGGGGCGCGAAAATGCGCCGTAGAAGAAGCTGTAAAAGTAATGCGAAGCCCCTATCCCTCCTTTTTGCGAGCAAAAAGGAGGGGGGACCACACTTGAATAAAGTTGATTTTAAAAGTATGTAGATTTCGTGTGAATTTTTTTGTATTGATAAGTTGAATCGGTGTGGTGGGTGGTACCCAAAAATAAAAAAACTAAAAATAGTACCACCCACCGTTCCGTCCGAACAATATTTATTAAGGAAACCTACAACCCGAAATATACAAATTGTTATAGTTTACCCATAGAAGAACGGTCCCCCCTCCTCCTCGCTGAAGCGAGCAAGAGGGATAGGCTTCGCAATATTTTTATTTATGGAAATTTAATAGTTATGTAATTATTTGGTAGTTTTTAATGCTATAATAAAAGAAAAAACTATTACAAGGTGAATATAAAATGAAAAAGTTAAAAAGGAAATTACCTGATAATATTTTTAATGTAGTTGTCGGCGGTATTTTTGCAATAGTGGGGCTTTTTGTTCTGCTTTTTCCCGATACATCCTTAATGACTGTCTGTTATGTTTTGGGTACTGCTTGTCTTATCGGGGGCATTATAAGAACTGTCCGCTATGTAAAAGATAAAAAAGAAAGCACACCTAATATTATTGACATAATATCAGGAATTGTGCTTTTAGCAGTTGCTTTTATGCTCCTTTTACATCCGAAATTTTTAATGTCCGTTCTCCCCTTTATTATCGGCATTTCTGTTGTAATTTACGGAGTTTCAACTTTCTTTTCAGGAAAAGGCGGTCTTTTTTCAAAAATCTTTGCAGGTATCATTGCAATATACGGCGTTTCTCTCGTTCTTAATCCCTTTAAGGGAGCAACATCAATAACCTCAATGGTTGGCTTCGGTCTTCTCGCTTTCGGTATTGTTAAAATAGTTTCTGAAATTTTTATAAACAAAAACAAACCTCGGTTGCCTGAGGATATTGATGGTGATGGGTATATAGAGGTTGATTATAGGGATGTATAAGTTTTCTTTTACAAAGTAAAGAGGGAACGGGGCAACCCACCACCAAAAGCGTTGCTTTTGGTCCCCCTCCCTATTTTGTCTGCGACAAAACAGGGATGATAAATACTCGCACTATCTACACCATATAGAAAAGGATTCAAGACAGTAAAATGTCCTGAATCCTTGTTTTTTATTTATTATACCCTAACTCAAATGCTTTGAGGTTCATATCGAGGAATTTTGCGGGGACGCAGGATTTAACTGCATCGAGCCAGATTTCCTTGGGGATATCTGTATTTTTTGCCATTGCGCCGATAAGAACAACGTTTGTAGCTTTAGGTGAACCTGCTTCAACTGCAAGAGGAAGAGCATCAAGCTCAACAACTGCTGCGCCTGCAGCTCTTACTGCGTCAAGAACGCCGTCGGGGTAAACGCTGTCACCGATAACAACTGACATAGGGTCAATTTTCTGTGTATTAACGATTACTTTTCCGTCGGGCTTAAGGCAACCCAGCCATCTTGCTGCTTCAAGCTGTTCGAATGCGAGAATAAGGTCTGCCTCGCCCTCGCCTACTACGGGAGAATATACCTTTTCACCATATTTAACATAGGTAACAACGGAACCGCCACGCTGACTCATACCGTGAACCTCGGAAACCTTAACATCGTAGCCCTGTGAAAGAAGAGCACTACCTAAAATACGGCTTGCAAGGAGTGTACCCTGACCGCCAACGCCAACTATCATAATTGATTTATTCATTATAGCCTCTCTCCTTTCTTATTCAATAGCACCGAATTTGCAAAGCTGAGAACAAACATTGCAACCGAGGCACTGTGTAAAGTCGATTTCAGCCTTGCCGTCCTTCATGCTGATAGCAGGGCAACCGATTTTCATACACATTTTGCAGGACTTACATTTATCTTTGTTAACCTTAAGAGGCGGATTATGCTTAACAGTTTTAAGAAGAGCGCAAGGTCTTCTTGAAATAACAACTGCAGGAGCATTAAGGTCAAGAGCGTTCTTGATTGTTGTATAAGATTCATCAAGGTTATAGGGGTCAACAACGAAAACATTATTGATGCCAACTGCTTCGCAAAGCTTTTCAAGGCTAACTGCCGCTGCAGGCTCGCTCTTGATATTGAAGCCTGTTGTGGGGTTCTGCTGATGGCCTGTCATACCTGTGATGCTGTTATCAAGAATAATTGTAACAGAATTACTGTTGTTATAAGCAATATCAATAAGACCTGTAACGCCTGAGTGAATGAATGTTGAGTCACCGATAACTGCAACAGATTTGTTTGCATGCTCGGGGTCTGCAAGGTTTCTGCCGTGAAGACCTGATACGCTACCACCCATACAAAGAACTGTATCAATCATACCTAAGGGCTTTGAAGCACCGAGAGTATAACAACCAATGTCACCGCTAACTGTTACATTGAGTTTCTTAAGAGCATAGAAAAGTCCACGATGAGGGCAACCTGCGCAAAGAACAGGAGGTCTTGCAGGAATTTCTACATCTGCTTTAAGAGATTTGCTTTCTTCACCGAGAATTACTTTTCTGATAAGACCCTGTGAATATTCGCCTAAAAGAGTAAATTCAGCTTTACCCTTTACATCAACGCCAATTTTACGGCAATGTGTTTCAATGTAATCATCAAGCTCTTCAAGAACATAAACTGTTTCACATTCTGCGCAGAAGTCTTTAATGAGCTTTTCGGGAAGAGGATAAACGCAACCTAATTTAAGGTATGATGCTTTATCGCCAAGAGCTTCCTTTGCATATTCATAGCAGATACCTGCAGTAATAACACCGATTTTCTTGTCGTTATATTCAACGCTGTTAAGACCATTTTCAACGGCTTCCTTTTCGCAATATGCAATCTGATTGAGAATTCTCTTTTCAACCTCAACATGCTTCACCTTTGCATTGGCAGGAACCATAACATATTTGGGAGCATTCTTTTCATAAGGTTTAAGACTATTATCAACTCTGTCGGAAACTTCTGCAAGGCTTCTTGAATGGGAAACTCTTGTTGTAAGACGAAGAAGAACGGGTGTATCAAACTTTTCTGAAAGCTCGAATGCAAGTTTTGAATATTTAAGACATTCATCAGAATCTGCAGGCTCGAGCATCATAATCTTTGAAGCCTGAGCATAATGACGGCTATCCTGCTCATTCTGAGAAGAATGCATACCGGGGTCATCAGCAACAACCACAACAAGACCTGCATTAACACCTGTATAGGAGGATGTGAAAAGAGGGTCTGCTGCAACGTTGAGTCCAACGTGCTTCATAGCGCAGAATGAACGCGCACCTGCAACACAAGCACCGAAAGCAACCTCCATTGCAACCTTTTCGTTAGGTGCCCATTCGCTTGTGATTTCATTGTATGTTGAAATACATTCAGTAACCTCAGTACTGGGTGTACCGGGATAGCTTGAAGCTACTCTGCAGCCGCCTTCATAAAGACCGCGTGCAACCGCTTCATTACCTAAAAGTAATTTTTTCATTTATCTGTACCTCTTATTTCTTAATTTCGTTCTGTGATGCAACGAGACTTTCGCCACAATACATTTCACGAAGCTTTGGTTTTTCGATTTTACCTGTTGGGTTACGGGGAACCTTTGCAAAGATAAGCTTTCTGGGGCGCTTATATCTTGGCAAATCATAGCAGAAATCGTTGATATCGTCCTCTGTTATTTCTTCGCCTTCTTTTGCTTCAATAATAGCTGCAGCAATTTCACCAAGACGGGCATCGGGAAGACCGATAACTGCAACGTCCTTTATTTTATCATACTTACGAAGGAAATCTTCAATCTGTACGGGATAAAGGTTTTCACCGCCTGAAATAATAACATCCTTCTTACGGTCAACAAGGAAGATAAATCCATCCTCATCCTCCTGAGCCATATCCCCTGTGTAAAGCCAACCGTCACAGAGAACATCGTTTGTTGCTTTTTCGTCTTTATAATAGCAAAGCATTACGCCGGGGCCCTTAACTGCAAGCTCACCGACCTCGCCTTTGGCAACTTCATTTTTATGCTCGTCAACAATCTTAACTTCCCAACCGTAGCCTGCTTTACCGATAGCGCCAACCTTATGAACATTTTCAACCCCAAGATGAACGCAACCGGGTCCGATTGATTCGCTGAGACCATAGTTTGTATCATACTGATGATGAGGAAAAATGGAAAGCCAACGCTTTATAAGGCTTGGCGGAACAGGCTGAGCACCAATGTGCATTAATCTCCACTGTGAAAGAGTATACTCGCTTAAATCAATAGCTCCGCTTTCAATAGCATCGAGAATATCCTGAGCCCACGGAACAAGAAGCCACACAATTGTGCATTTCTCTTCGCTTGCGGTTTTGATAATTACATCGGGCTTTGTACCCTTAAGAAGAACTGCCTTGCTACCTGCCACAAGAGAACCGAACCAGTGCATTTTAGCACCTGTATGGTAGAGAGGAGGAATACAAAGGAAAACATCATCTCTGCCCTGTGAATGGTGGTTCTGCTCTGTTAAAGCTGCATGAACAAGGCTCTTGTGAGCGTGAAGAATAGCTTTAGGGAAGCCTGTTGTACCTGATGAGAAATAAACCGCTGCCTCGTCATCATCGGAAAGCTCAATTCCCGGTGCATGAGATGAGCAATATGTTACAAGTCTATCGTAGCTTTCTGCAAAGGTGGGGCAATCCTCACCAACATAGAAGGTATATTTAACATCGGGAATTTTATGAGCGATTTCTTCAACACGGCCTGTAAACTCAGGACCGAAAACGAGAACATCGCTGTCAGAAAGCTTAAGGCAATATCTGATTTCCTCCGCAGTATAGCGGTAGTTAAGCGGTACTGCCAAAGCACCTGTTTTAAGAATACCGAAATAAATGGGAAGCCATTCAATTCCGTTCATAAGAAGAATTGCAACTCTGTCGCCTTTCTTGATACCTCTTGAAAGAAGGAGGTTTGCAAAGCGGTTTGCGCGCTTGTCAAACTCGCCCCATGTAAGCTCAGTTCTGCCTACATTAAAGGGATTAGTTTCGATAAGAGAATATTCTCTCCATGTCTGACGGTTTTTCTCCTGTAAATCGGGATTGATTTCTACAAGAGCAATCTCATTTTTGTAATTTTTTGCATTATTTACAAGAAAATCTGTAATAGGCAAAATACTCATTCCTTTTATAAATACTAAAATAAAAAACGCCCTTTAACCGAAGCTAAAGGACGAGCAGTATAAACTGACCGTGTTACCACCTTTTTTCACAGATTGCTCACACAATCTGCCTTAAAGAGTAATATAACTCAAACGCTTTAACGGGCGCACCCGCCGCAGCCTACTGAAAATTTCGGTACGGAACTCAGAGATGTATTCACACAATCCGCTCACGCGCCTCTCACCAAACGGCAACTCTCTTTTTTACGCTGAAAAGTGCTACTTGTTCTCGTCACAGTTTTTTGAAAAATATACTTGAGGATTATAACATAGTCTGTCGCAAAATGTCAACCATTATTATTGTATTATATACTATCAATATAGCTTTCTATATCAAAATCCTCAACAGGACTGTTATTTTTAAGATATAAGGGATGGTGAGGATGACCCTTTACGGAGCATTTTCCTACTGTATACCATTTTGCGCCAAATTCATCACCGATTTTAATCATATCCTTTACACAAGGAATAAGATAGGGTCTTTTCTCGATAATCGTTCCCCAGGCTGCCCATACTGCAGGAATATTACCCTCACTATAGGATGAAAGAATATAGCGGAAGGCGTTCATATTTTCATTATGTAAGCACTCATTGAATGCGCCGTCCATATCCTTAGGATTTGTTGCTCTCTGAGCATAAACATTAAACATGATAAAGCTGTCATAGCCATTGAAAGCAGCGGTGCGTTCAACAGATTTCAAGGTATTATCAAGGTCATCAGGCTTTGCAGTTGAGGGATTGATGCCGATGCAGATTAACGGGTTCTCTCCCCTTGTTCCTAAAATATAACGATACTCTGTATAGGCATTGGGAACATAAAGCCATTTTTCTCTGTCATACTCAAAGGAGCCATCCGATTCCTTTAAAAGAGCCTCCTCAAATGGAATTATATTAAGTTCATTTGTTTCGCAGGTTGGAATATGCATACTGTCATCCTTTACAATTCATAGTAAATATAGAACTATTATACAATAATATAGGACGATTTTCAACATTGTTTCTTATTGACTTTTTCTACCTGTATTATATAATTATAATGTAGAAAAATGGTGCAAAATCGCACCTTATAAGGAGAGATACAAATGTATCATTCAATGAAAATTGCAGGTTTAGACAGAAACCTTCCCCTCTGTCCTCTTAATGAAAAGCTTCAGATTGGTGCTTTCGTTATGTTTGGCGATGCAGAGCTTACAGTTGCTTGTGCTGATGCACTTCTTAAAAAAGCACCTGAATTTGATTACATTATCACCGCCGAGGCAAAGGGTATTCCCCTTGCTCACGAAATGTCTCGCCAGAGCGGTAAGAAATATTTTGTTGCAAGAAAGAAGCCCAAGCTCTATATGACAGGTGTTTTTGATGTTGTTGTAAACTCAATCACCACCGAGGGCGAGCAGCACCTTTACCTTGACACCGCAGAGGCTGAAATGATGAAGGGCAAAAAGGTTATCATTGTTGATGATGTTATTTCAACAGGCGAATCTCTCAAGGCAGTTGAGAAGCTTATTGAAATGGCTGAGGTAGACTATGCAGGCGCACTTGCAGTTCTTGCAGAGGGCGATGCAGCAGACAGAAAAGATATTATTTATCTCGAAAGACTTCCCTTATTTGATGCGGAGGGTAATGTTTTATAATGGCAGGAATACTTTATGTTGTAGGAACACCTATCGGGAACCTCGGGGATTTCTCGCCCCGTGCGGTTCAGGTGCTTTCCGAATGTGATTTTATTGCCGCCGAGGACACAAGAGTAACAATTAAGCTTCTTAACCATTTCGGTATTAAAAAGCCTATGGTAAGCTACTATGAGCATAACCGCGCTCAAAGAGGCGGCGTTATAATCGACCGCCTTTTAAATGGTGAAAACTGTGCTCTTGTTTCTGATGCAGGTATGCCCATTATCTCCGACCCCGGTGAGGATTTAACAAAGCTTTGCCACGAAAACGGAATTCAGGTTCTTGCAGTTCCCGGACCTTGCGCTTTCGTTACTGCCCTTGCTATTTCAGGTATGCCATCAGGAAGATTTACTTTTGAAGGCTTCCTTACAAGAGCAAAGCAGAACAGAAGAGAGCATCTCGAAGAGCTTATAAATGAAAAGCGTACAATGATTTTCTACGAAGCACCTCACAAGCTTGCTTCCACTCTTGCTGATATGGCAAAATTCTGGGGCAACAGAAATATTGCTTTAGTTAAGGAAATAACCAAAATCCACGAAAATGTTGAGCGCACTACCCTTTTTGATGCTGCAGAGAAATATAAGGACGGCAGTGCAAAGGGTGAATATGTTCTCATTGTTGAGGGTAAGCCCGAGGAAGAGGACGAGGAAATCACTATTGATGTTGCTGTTAAAATGGCTTTAAGGCTTGTTGAGGACGGTATGTCCAAAAACGAAGCAGCCAAGGAAATTGCCAAAGAAACAGGACTTAAAAAAAGTGATATTTACAAATCTTTACAGAATGGGTGATTAAATGCTTTTTGGTGTTCAATGGTATTACTGGGTAATACTTTTAGTTGCTGTGATTATTGCGATTTTTGCCTGGAGCAAGGCTCTCAAAGCGGGTAAAGAGCGTCGCGAAAAAATGAAAAAAGAAGCGGCTATCTGGAAAAGAGATTATGAATTAAGAGAGAAATTCACTGTTCTCACACAAGAAAAGCTTAATTCCACAGAAGAAACCGAGCTTCTTCACGGAGTTGCAATGAACATTCAGGCAAAGCTTGAAAAAGCCACTGATATGACTGAAAGTTTCAACGCTTTACCCAACGAAAAGAAGTTTATTTATGCTTTGGAATATTTTGATGAAGATGCAAAGAAAAGTCTTTCTGCATTTTTCAAAAACAATGGTGAGCCTCTTATATCAATTGTTCCCGATGCTCTCAATGCAATCGGTGCAGGAAAATATATTGAGGCTTACGGTACACTTTTACCAATGTATGACCCTGACAGCGAGGTTTCCATTGATTATAACATTATCGGTAAAGTTGATGAGGAATTTGCTTCTATTTACAATTCCGATGAACTTTTAAGACTCTCTGCAAAATTCATTTTAAAAAACAAAGAAATATTTTTATCATAAATGAATTCAAAAAACTAAGACTATAAAGGAGTAATAAAAATGGCTTGTACATTTTATCTTTCTGCCTTTGCTGATGAAGCAGGTGGCGGAATTAAAGAACAGATTGCCGCTTTAAAGGCACATGGTATGACTCATATTGAGCCTCGCGGACTTGATGAGGGAAACATTTCTCTTTATTCAGTTGAACAGGCAAAAGAGCTTAAGAAAATCCTTGATGATAATGGTATCGGTGTTTCCGCTATCGGTTCTCATTACGGTAAAATAGAAATCACAGACGATTTTGCACCTCATTTTGAGGACTTCAAAAACTGTGTTGAGGTTGCAAATATTCTCGGAACTGAAAGAATTAGAATGTTCAGCTTTTTCTTTACTAAAGGTCAGAGCCTGGAAGAATATCGCGACGAGGTTTTCGAGAGACTTGATAAAATGTGTACTTATTCTCTCGAAAACGGAATCTGGTGCTGTCACGAAAATGAAAAGGACATTTACGGCGACAATGAAACCCGTTGTCTTGAAATCTATAAGACCTTTGAGGGCAAAATCAAGGGTATCTTCGACCCCTCAAACTTCATTCAATGCGGTGTTGATATTCTCCCCGCTTATGAGCTTCTCAAGGATTACATTGACTATTTCCACATTAAAGACTGCCTTTATGACGGTGGTAAGGTTCGCCCTGCAGGTCTTGGAGACGGCAACATTGTTGAGCTTCTCACAAGATTCTCTAAAGAAAAGGACGGCGCACATTTCCTTACTCTTGAACCTCACCTTAAGGTATTTGACGGTCTTAAGGACTTAGAAGGCGAAGGCGGTACTGCTGACCAGCTTAAGGACGATTACACATACCCCACCAACCGCGCAGCATTTGACGCGGCAGCAGATGCACTTGATGTTTGCTTAGAAAAAGCAAATTTAAAAGATATAACAGTCAGAAAATATTAAGGAGTTTTAATATGTTTAATCACGAGAATTTAAAAGGCAGAGTTGCTGTTGTTACAGGTGGCGGCGGTGTTCTCTGCGGTGGTTTTGCAAAGGACCTTGCTCGTCAGGGCGTTAAGGTTGCAGTTCTCGATTTAAGAGAGGAATCTGCAAATGCAGTTGCTGAAGAAATCAAAGCAGAAGGTTACGAAGCTATAGGCGTTGCTTGTAATGTTCTTGACAAGGACAGCCTTGAAAATGCAAGAAGCATTGTTAATGAAAAAATCGGTACCTGTGATATTCTTATCAATGGTGCAGGCGGTAACCACCCCAACGGCAACACAACAAAGGAAAAATTTGAGCTTTGTGATTTAGTTGAAAAGGCAGAGGATGTAAAAACATTCTTTGACCTTGACCCCAAGGGCATTGAATTCGTTTTCAATCTTAACTTCCTCGGAACTCTTCTTACAACTCAGGTTTTCGCTAAAGATATGGTTTCCAAGGAAAATGCAACTATCATCAACATTTCCTCAATGAACTCCTACAAGCCTCTTACAAAAATCCCTGCATACTCTGCAGCAAAGGCAGCTATTTCAAACTTCACACAGTTTATGGCAGTTCATTTCTCCGAGGTTGGTTTAAGAGTCAATGCTATTGCACCCGGCTTCTTCTGCACAAATCAGAACAAGGCTCTTCTTTACAACGAAGACGGCTCTCTCACTCCCCGAAGTGAAAAAATCCTCGGTCACACTCCTCTCGGCAGATTTGGTGTTCCCGAAGACCTTACAGGTGCGCTTCTCTTCTTAAGCGACGAAACATATTCAAAATTCGTAACAGGTGTTATCATTCCCGTTGACGGTGGCTTCTCCGCTTATTCAGGTGTTTGATTCAATTTAAAATAAATTTAACGGGCAGTTCAAATTGAACTGCCCGTTGTTTTTATTCAACTGTTACTAACTCATAATGACTATCAAGATATATCCAATAGCGCGAAGTAACAGTGGGATTTTTAATTACAACCTTATATGTATACTTAACACCAGCTTGTGCTTTTGTATCTTTCCAGTAAAGATATTTTTTACCATCGATTTTTTTCTTACTCGGATACACATCGTTATATGTTCTCCACTTTGTTGAGCCCTCAGCTTGTCGATAAACTTTATACGAGGACACTCCGGGTTCATAGTCATCCCAATATAATGTAACAGTACCATCTTTATTACGAACGGTCTTGTAAATATCAGGAGTTTTTTCAATATCCAATTCACCAAATCGTCTGCTTATATTTGTATCTGAAAGCACAGCATCGATATTAAAAGTTATGCAAAAATCTCTGTCATCAAAAATATCAAATTCAAAAGGAACTGTATAGTTTGTCTTACCGCTTTCCTCAACTATTACTTTTTTTGTAATATCGGTATCCTCATCGGTGTAAGTTATTATATATTCCTTTGCGCCTTTTACGGCATCAAATGTCACAGATGCACCTGTTGAAGTTGTTTTGGCAGTAACATTACCAAACTCCGCAGACTTAAATTTTCCTGTTACAATATTGGCATCAAAAGCAGTCTGGTGACCATCAATATTATACACAACTGCAACAGTGTATTCTCCATTCGAGTTGGGGTTTGTTAAATTATAATTCATCACAGAATGGTATGAACCATAATTATCATTACCGCTATACAATGATACCCATGCATTCTTTTGATAGTTATAGCCATATATTTTAACAAGTACATTCTCTTCTGCTACAGAAATTTCAACCTCATCTCTAAAATCACTGCGAACAAAATAGATCTTCTCATCCCTTGTTATTTCTGATTCAGGAAGCTTTGAATAGGTATCGCTCTCGTCATAACAGATATTCTGCTCGATGCCATTATATACACCCTTAACAAGATAGGTGTAAGCTGTTCTATCTTCAATGGTTTCATCAAAGTATTCCATCAATACACCATTTTCTTGGCCTTCTACTGTATCAATCAAAATAAATTCAGCGGTTTTATCGCCTTCGCGTCTGTAGATATTATATTCTTGTGCGCCCCTGTCCTTCCAATTGACACCCATACCCTTGATACTGACATAGCTATTTGTAATCACCCACGGGAAATAATCCATTTCATAAACCTGGTTTATGGGTGTTTCGTTGATACCATCTCTAAGGGCTGTAACGGCACATTTAATTTTACCTGTCTGCTCAATAACAAGCTTACAGCTTAAACTATTACCCGAATCGTAATCTACTGTTTTATATAATTCCCATTCTTCTGATTCATTTGCTACATAAACATTATACTGGGTTGCAAAAGGAACGGTATTCCATTCTATAATTGCACAATCTGATGGCGCTGAATATCTATGAGAAACACCCGTCGGCTCATCAAGTACAACGAACTCTATACCAGCACTGTAATAGCTGCCGTTGTATTTTTTACCCAATGAACGAACAGTATAGATATATGCGCTTTCAAGGTCTGCGGTTTCGTCAATAAACTCAACAACCGTTGAATCCACATTACCGAGAATTGTCCAACCCTCTGATTTATCGAGCGGTCTTCTCATAACACTATAACCGCTGACGCCCTCAACTGCACCCCATGTAACCTTAACGCCTGCTTCGGTTACCTCAGCATTTTCAACAGTGGGCGCTCCGAGAAGAGTTATTGCCTTACTGTCATTTGTATAATAAGAGCTGGTTGCTTTGCCGTAATCGGTTGAAATAACCGCTTTTACAGAGTAAGTATATTTTTTACCGGCCTTAGCGGTTTTATCTGTATAGCTTGTTCCTGAACAATTTTTCTTGATGGTTTTCCAGCTTCCGTCGCCCTCCTTTCGCAAAATATCATATTTTGCGTTATTGGAGGTTTTGCTCCATTCAATCTCAATATAATTGTTATATATAACCGAAACTGATTCCAGAACAGGAGCTTTGGCAAAAAGAGTGTTAATGCCAAAATAATTGTATCTTGAAGCCGTACCCTTCTTGTTTATCGCTTTAACAGTATAAACATAATTGCCGTTTTTATTTTTTACAGATGTATCTGTAAAGCTTGTTTTACTACTACTTACAGAGCCTACCCTGGTCCATTTTGAGCCTGTGATATTTCTGCGGTAAATATAATATTTATTAGCACCGCTTAATTTGCTCCATTTAATATAAGCACCCTTGGTTGTATTCTTGGTTTCCTTAAGCATTACCATTTGCTTATCAAAAGCGGTTGTTCTGTTTACCTCGAGCTTCGTCTGACGCAAGGATTCTGCATCAATAATTAAAAGGTCAGAATTATATTCCTCTATTACGCCTGCATAAGTAACGATATAATATGTTCTTGATTTATATTTACCCTTAAGCTTCAGCTTAACAGAATACTGAAATTCGCCTTTATCTGTAATCTGAACAGAACCGCTCTGAACACATTTAGTAAGCTTCTTGTCAGAATATATTTCATAGAAATAATAGTTTTCTTGCTTAAATGGTGACTTAATGTAAAAATTAAGGTAATCATACGCACCATAAACCTTTGCAGTTGAAACAGTTTTAGTTCCCTTGGAATTAACAGGGAGCATATAACCGCACTGCTCATCGTAGCCTTCATAAACCACAACTCTTAATGCCTCGGCTGAAATGCTGACAACTGACGCAAGAATCATTACTACCATCATAATTGAAAGAACTCTTTTTGCTAGCTTCATAATAAAAACTCCTTTCAAACTGATATTTCTATCGAGTTAGTACAATTTGATTTTATCACATCTGACTAACACCGTCAACTGACATTTATAACAAAAAAGTGCAACCCCTTTTATGAGGTTGCACTACTTTTATTCTTTTGTCTTATTCAGCCTTTGCAGCTTCAAGAGCTTCTCTTTTTGCGATTTTTTCGAGAATTTCTTTTTCAGCCTGCTTCTGCTTTTTCTGATATACAACATATCCGATAACACCGATTACTGCGAATACTGCAACAATAACGATAAGAAGAGATGCGGAGCTGTCTTCAACCTTGATTGTAACTGCATCGTAGTTGATGTAGTAGCAGCCGTCGAAGGCATTGTCTGCATAGTATGTAAGGTTGCTGTAAACGATGAATTCACGAAGCTCGTCGCAGGATGCGAAAGCATAGCTTCCGATATCTCTTGCGCTTTCGGGCATTGAGATTGTTGTGATACCGTCGCAATCAAAGAATGCTTCTTCGCCGATGTTACCAAAGCCGTCTGCAAATACGATACCTGTAAGAGCGTCACAGTTATAGAATGCTCTGTTTGCAATATTCTTAACTGTTTCGGGAACTGTATACTCGCCTTTTTTTCCTGCGGGGTAAAGAGCGATTGTTTCAAATACTGCTGAGCCGTCCTCTGCTTTTTCTTCATTAGCAACGAGAACTACGCCATCAAGAGATGTGTACTTTTCATTACCATCAGCAACATCAATTGCCTGAAGAGCTGTGCAGCCATCGAAGCTTACGGGATCAAGCTCTGTAAGAGTTGCGGGAAGAGTGATTGCTTCAAGGCTTTCGCAACCGCTGAATGCGTATTTACCAATCTTTTCTGCACCTGCGATTTCAACCTTGCTGAGCTTCTTACAGCCTGCGAAAGCATCAGAAGGAATAAACTTAACGCTTGCAGGAATTGCTACTGCTTTAAGAGATACGCAACCTTCGAATGCGCCTGCGCCGATTACTTCAACGCCGTCTGCAATTGTTAATGCTTTAAGAGCCTTGATGCCCTTGAATGCATTAACACCAATGTATTTAACGCTTGCGGGAATTGCTACTGAAACAAGTGATGAACCTGCGAAAGCATTGTCACCGATTTTAACAAGAGTGTTGGGAAGAAGAACTGTTGAAACAGCTTCGTTGTTTACTGCATTGTCTGCAATAGCAACTGTACCCTCTTCAACAACGATATTTGCGATAGCACCCTTTACTTTATAAAGGATTTTACCTGCATATACCAAACCATTTGCATTTTTGAACCAAGCTGTGTTATCAAGAGCATTGCCCTGAATTTCTGAAAGAGAAGCAGGAAGACTGATTTCTGCAACATTCTTTGCAAGCTCGAATGCGTTTGCTTTAATTACCTCTGTACCATCTGCTACGATGAGAGATGTTGTATTTTTATTACCTGCAAGAACAAGTGCTTTACCGTCTGCAGAGTAGATAGCAGAGCCAACTGCTTTATAGAATTTGCTATCAGCATCAACTGTAATCTTAACGAGAGAATCACAACCTGTGAAAGCGTTACCGCTGAAAGCCTTAAGAGATGCAGGAAGATTTACTGCAACAAGCTTTGCACAATCTGCGAATGCGCCGTTACCGAGCTTTTCAACATTTTTACCTATGTAAAGGTCTGTAAGATTTTTGTTGCCTGCGAATGCTTCGCTGTTAATCTTTGCAACACCATCGCCAAGGTTAACACTCTTAAGACCTGCATTTTTGAATGCAGAGTTTGCGATGTCGTGAAGAGAATCAGGAAGAGCAATTTCTTTAAGAGCTACGCAGTTTTCAAAAGCGCTTGCTCCGATATATTTGAGGCCTTCGTTAAATGTTACTTTAGAAAGCTTCTTTGCATTTTTGAAGGTATTGCTGTTGATTTTCTCGATATTTGCGGAAATTTCGATTTCCTTAATCTGAGAATCTTCAAAAGCATTGAGACCGATATATCTGAGAGCAGGCTCTTCAGCGAGCTTCACTGCGGAAATTTTTGCGTTTTTGAAAGCGTAATCCTTGATTTCTTCAACGCCCTGAGGAAGCTCATATGTACCTGTTTTACCTGCAGGGAAGGTAACAAGAGCGCTACCCTTCTTATTATAAAGAACACCGTCAATTGAAGAGAACTCTTTATTCTTGGAAACAACATTGATTACTTCAAGAGTAGTATTACCAACGAAAGCGTTAGCGCCTACTGCACTGATGTTTTTACCAAATTCAATTTCTTTGAATTTAGTGTTTGCGAAAGCAAAGTCACCGATATCGGAAAGAGTTTCGGGGATTTTGATTTCTGTAAGAGAGGTACAACCTGCAAAAGCTTCGTAACCGATTGCTGCAAGAGTTGACTCTGAGAAATCAGCAGCCTTAAGAGAAGAACAACCTTTGAAAGCACCTGCTTCAAGAACACCGATAGCATCGTCAAAGTTTACTTCTTTAAGGTTTGTACAGTTCTGGAAAGCGTAAAGACCGATTTCTTCAACATCAGGACCTAATGTTACGGTTTCGATATAATCGCAACCAAGGAAAACATAGTCCTCAATAAGAGAAACGCCCTTGGGGATTTCGATGTCCTTAACCTGACCCTTAACGCCATATGTAACTCTACCGAAGCTGAGAGCGCCATCGGGCTGAGCCTTTTCCCAAGCAGTGCCCTCGAAAGCGTCCATAGCTACATTTTTAAGGTTTTTATGCTCCTTGATTTCCGCAAGAGCAGTACAACCTGCGAAGCATTTTTCGGGAACTGCTGTAACTGATTCAGGGTATTCAAACTCTTCAAGAGCAGTACAGCCCTCGAATGCAGAAGCACCTACAGATGTAAGAGATTCAGTTTTTGTAACCTTTTTAAGAGCGGTACAATCCTTGAAAGCTCTGTCCTTAACTGTAACGATTTCGCTGTTAAGCTTGATGCTGACAACAGTTTTGTTTCCTTCGAAGCAGCCTTCACCAACAGTAATTACGCTTAAGCCGCCTAATTTAGTGGGAACCTTAACTTCTGTTTCATCGCCTACATACTTAATAAGCTCAACTGCAGAACCTGCTTCAACCTTGATAAACTCAAAGCCGTCTTCAGTTTCTTTGTTGAGTTCAATCTCTTTTGCAGAAATAGTAACTACTTCATCCTCTGCAAAAACAGAAATGGGTGTGGCAGCAACAAAGACAAATACGAGAATAAATGCCAGAATGCCGCACAGGGGTTTCTTAAATGCTGTCATAAAACAACGTCCCTTCAAAAATAGATTACCGTAATTTAAAACTTTACAGATAGATAAATTATACAATAAACCCCTTTGGTTGTCAAGCAAAGTGACCACTACCAAAGGGGTTTTAAATCTTTAATTATTAACAAATTTTAGCATTCTTTTATGTGTAAAATGCCATTAATCCGAATTAATTTTATCTCTGAACTCTACCTGAACCGTCGCCGCCTGCAAGTTTTTCAACTTCTTTAACGCCAACGCGGTTAAAGTCGCCCTCAACTGAGTGCTTAAGAGCAGATGCTGCAACTGCAAATTCAATTGCTTCCTGAGTTGATTTTCCGTTGAGAATAGAGTAAATAAGACCGCCACCGAAGGAGTCGCCACCGCCAACTCGGTCAACGATATGAAGATGATATGATTTTGAGAAGCAATAGTTCTCGCCGTCATAGAGCATACCTGCCCAATCGTTGTCACTTGCAGAAATTGATGTTCTTAAAGTGATTGCAACCTTTTCAAATCCGAATTTATCTGCAAGCTGTTTTGCAACAGACTTATAGCCCTCGTGGTTAAGCTTACCGCCATAGATATCAGTATCCTCTGCTTCAATGCCGGAAACATCCTTTGCATCCTCTTCATTGGAAATGCAAACATCAACATACTGACAAAGGTCTGTCATAGCTTTTCTTGCTTCCTCTCTTGTCCAGAGCTTACCGCGATAGTTAAGGTCGCAGGAAATTTTTACGCCTTTTGCTTTTGCCGCTTTACAAGCTTCACGGCAGATATCAACAAGGTTTTCGCCTAAAGCAGGAGTAATACCTGTAAAGTGGAACCAATCTGCACCCTCGAAAATAGCGTCCCAATCGAAATCGGAAACAGAAGCCTGCTGAATAGAGGAATATTTACGGTCGTAAATACAAACAGAGCCTCTCTGAGAAGCACCCTTTTCAAGGTAATAGATACCAACTCTTTCGCCGCCTCTTACTACCTTTGAGGTATCAACACCGAAATAACGAAGAGAGTCAATTGCTGCCTGACCGATAGCATGGTCGGGAAGCTTTGTAACAAAAACGCTTTCCATTCCGTAGTTAGCGAGAGAAACTGAAACATTAGCTTCGCCACCACCGAAGGTAGCCTGCATCTGGTCATTCTGGAAGAAGCGATAATATCCGTTAGGAGCAAGGCGAAGCATAATTTCGCCGAATGTAACAACCTTTGCCATTATTTCCTTGCCTCCTTAACAATTTCAACGCTCTTTTTACAGAGATCAATAATTTCATCCCATTTCTGATTATCAATAAGGTCTGCAGTAACCATATATGAACCGCCGCAAGCTGCAATAACGGGACAAGAAAGATATTCCTTAAGGTTGTTAAGACCGATACCGCCTGTGGGCATAACCTTGAACATGGGGAACGGCGCGCTCATAGCCTTGATTTTTGCAAGACCGCCTGACTGCTCTGCAGGGAAGAATTTGAGAACCTCAAGACCGAATTTGAGAGCTGCGTGATAATCTGTGGGAGTTGTGCAACCGGGGTAAATGGGCATATTTTTCTCAACACAGTATTTTACAATTTCAGGGTCAAAGCCGGGAGTAACGATAAATTCTGCACCTGCTGCAATTGCTTTATCAACATGCTCAGTTGTAAGAACTGTACCTGCACCCACAAGCATATCAGGACAAGCTTCTTTCATAAGTTTTATAGCAGTATCTGCACCTGCAGCACGGAAGGTTACCTCTGCAACAGGAACACCGCCCTCGCAAAGTGCCTTTGCAAGAGGTGCTGCATCTCTTTCGGGGTTGTTAAGCTTAATAACCGGAACAACACCGATAGCTGAAATTTTTGTATTCATTTCGTTCATTATTCTTGCTCCTTTTCACAAGCTTCAAAAAGACCGTTAATATAAGTTGCACCCAAGGCTCTGTCAAAAAGACCATAGCCGGGTTTACCTGTTTCGCCCCAGATCATTCTGCCGTGGTCAGGACGAACATAGCCGTCAAAATTGTTATCTGTAAGTGCTTTAACAATTTTATACATATCAAGAGAACCGCAATCTGAAAGGTGAGCTCTTTCTTCAAAAGAACCGTCCTCCATAATCTTAACATTTCTGATGTGCATAAATGCGATTCTGTCTGCCTTAGCATATTTTTCAACCATTGCAGGAATGTCATTGCTTTCAGCGCAACCAAGGCTACCTGTGCAAAGGCAGAGGCTGTTTGCAGGACTGTCAACAATGCCGAGCATTCTGTCAAGGTTTTCTTCATTAGTGATAATTCGGGGAAGACCGAAAATGGGATATGGCGGGTCATCGGGATGGATTGCCATTCTTACGCCACATTCTTCTGCAACGGGAACAACCTTTTTAAGGAATTTTTCGAGATTCGCCCATAAGCCTTCTTCACCGATTTCACCATAAGCGGTAATAAGCTCACGAACCTCTTCCTGAGTATAGCTTGAATCCCAACCGGGAAGATGAATATCATCTTTAAGAGGGTCAAGACCTTTCATCTGTTCCCAATACATTACAAGGCTTGTTGAACCGTCTTTTGCTTCCTTATCAAGCTGAGTACGGGTCCAGTCAAAAACAGGCATAAAGTTATAAGTAACGCATTTAACACCGTATTTTGCACATCTTCTGATATTTTCACAATACACATCAAGAAGATGGTCAACATTATTCCTGCCTAATTTGATATCCTCGTGAACGGGAATTGATTCAACCACATCAAAAACAAGACCATGCTTTTCGCACTGCTCTTTCATTTCTTTAAGAGATTCCTCGGGCCATACCTCACCGGGTTTAACATCATAAACTGCAGAAACGATTGAACGCATACCGGGAATCTGAGAAATATACTGGAGAGAAACAGGGTCTGTTTCACCATACCAACGGAATGAAAGCTTCATTTTCATTATTTTTTCCTCCGAAACGAACACTATTCAAGTGTTATAAAATCTACAAACGAATTATAAAATACACCATTGTCATTGTCAAGCAAATAACAAAGCCTTAAAAATACAAATTTTGTAAATCAAGCCTTTGCTTCCGCTGACCTTACTGTATTTTCAAGAAGCATTGTAATTGTCATTGGCCCTACTCCACCTGGAACGGGAGTGATGAATGACGCTTTTTTCTCAACCTCATCAAAGCAAACATCACCGCAGAGCTTACCTTCTTCATTTCTGTTCATACCAACATCAATAACAACTGCGCCGTCCTTTACCATATCTGCAGTTACGAAGTTTGCAATACCCACTGCTGCCACAAGAATATCTGCAGAAAGAGTTTCTTCTTTAAGACTGGCTGTTCTTGAATGGCAGATTTCAACAGTTCCGTTTTCCTTGAGAAGAAGCATCGCCATAGGTTTACCAACGATATTGCTTCTTCCGATAACAACGCATTTCTTACCGCTTACGGGAATATTATAGTATTTAAGCATTTCCATAATACCTGCAGGTGTGCAGGGCAAAAATGTGAAATCGCCTATCATAATATGACCAACATTCACGGGATGGAAAGCGTCAACATCCTTTGCAGGGTCAATAGAGTTAAGGATAACTTTTTCGTCAATATGCTTTGGCAAAGGCAACTGACAAAGTATGCCATCCACCCTGTCATCATTATTCAATTTATCAATAAGAGAAAGGAGCTCTGCTTCGGTTGTTTCCTCAGGTAAAGCATATTCGAATGATGTTACGCCGATTTCCTCGCAACCTTTTTTCTTGTTGTTTACATAAACTCTTGAAGCACTGTTATTACCTACAATAATAACCGCAAGACCTGCGCTGATTCCTTTTTCATTCAATGCTTTAACTCGTTGTTTAAGCTCTTCTCTTTTTGCCGCAGAAACAACCTTACCGCTTATGATTTCAGCCATTGTCACTCCCTCCTTTATTATCGTTGATTTCAACTGTTTTAATCTGAGATTGTGCCTTTAATTTTTCTGCTTTTATTTCACTACGCATTTTTGCAGCATCGGGCGGAAAATAATCAACGCCCTCAATTTTAACCGGATGCTTCTTAACTTTAATAAGCATAGCAACGAGAATTACGGAGCAAACCGCAACAATGCAGATTGACAGAAGCTGAGAAACTCTTAAACTTGTATCTCCGATATAGAGGCTATCGGTACGAAGACCCTCGATAAAGGTTCTTCCCAAGCCGTACCAGATGCCGTAAGAAAGGAAAAGCTGACCGCTGAATTTACGGAATTTTTTAAGCGTGATATAAAGAACTAAAAAGCCCAGCATACACCATGCAAATTCATAGAAAAATGTAGGATGAACAAAGAGATTATTTTCCTCAATATAACCGCTTACATCCGCAACACCCTCCAAGCCGAATTTATCGGGATGAGAGGCTATGTAAGCTGCAACCTTACTGCTCATCATACCGAAATTGCCGTTTGTGAATGTACCGAAGGCTTCCTGATTTGCATAGTTTCCCCATCTGCCGATACCCTGACCGATAAGAAGGCTCATACCAACCATATCAAGGAGATTATAGAAATTCAGTTTTTCTAATTTACAGGTAATGAACCCAGCTAAAATACCACCGATTATACCACCGTAAATGGCAAGACCGCCATTCCATATCTGGAATATTTCTGCAGGATTCTGACTGTAATAATCCCATTGGAAAATAACATAATATGCTCTTGCACCGATTATTCCGCCGAATGTTCCGTAAATAAGAACATCCACCATTTTACTGAGATTGATTCGCCAGGTATATGCAATTCTTCCGCCGAAAAGCGCTGCAAGAGTAAAGCCAAAGGCAATAATCACGCCGTACCATTTTATTGAAAAGAATTTATCACCGATGTTAAATTCACAGAACACCGAAGAAACATCAAAAACAGTTTCAATTCCACCGAATGTAACTCGGGCAAAATCTGCAAACCATTCCATTTTCATCAACTCCTATGTATAACGGATTTCTCCGTTATTATTTAATTTTTTACCACTGAAAGCGCTGCCTTATCCTCTGACAAGCATTTTTTCAGAAGGTCATTAACAAACTCCAATTTAAGATTTTTGATAACCTCAAATTCAGAGAAAAGCTCTTCATTTTCAAAATGAGAAACCACAAGTCCGTTTGCAACTGTATCAATATCTGTAAATGCTCTGACGGTTTTACCGTAAGTCTTTTTACGAACTGTTTCAAACTGCTCTTCAGTTATGCCTTTTTCTTTCAAATCCTTGATGCAGGAATTGATTTTCCTTGCAACCTCAGGAGGATTTACAGACTCCCCTGAGAAAAGACAAGCAGCATAATTATGACCATTGAAAAATTCCGTACTGAAAGTGCCGTTAATAAGTCCTTCATCGAGAAGTTCTTTATAAAGAGGTGAAATCTGACCTGCTATTATTTCAAGCATCAAAGCCATTGCAATTTCCTCTTCAAGAGTACAGCTTTCATTGAAGAAATTTTCCTTATAACCCAAAGCGAAAACAGGTGTACCAACGGGAAGCTTTTCTTCAATATAATTTTTAACAATGCTTTCTTCTTCCTTTTCAAAAGCTCGTTGAACTGTTACATCCTCGTCGCTTTCTAAAAGTCTGTCTGCAATTTCAAGAACCTCTTCAACAGTTGTTTTACCTGCAACTGCAAGAGCCATATTTGAAAGGTTATAGAATGTTTCATAGCAGGAGAAAAGCATTTCAGCGGTAATCTCTGCAATAGACTCTTTTGTACCTGCAATATCAATTTTTACAGGATGCTTATGATACAAACAATCAAGCAAATTGAAAAGACATTCCCACTCAGGAGAGTCCTTATACATATCAATTTCCTGACCGATTATACCCTGCTCTTTTTGTACTGTTTCTTCAGTAAAATAAGGGTGTCTTACGAAATCAAGGAGTATTTCAAAATTCTCTTTGAAATGACCCGTACAAGCAAATAAATAACAGGTTCTGTCGAAGCTTGTATAAGCGTTTGCAGATGCGCCCGTTTTAGCGTATCTTTGGAAAGCGTCAAGCTCTTCGCTTTCAAAAAGCTTATGCTCAAGAAAATGGGCAGTGCCTGCAGGAATTTCAGTAAAGCTCTCTCTGTCGCTTCTCTTAAAACGGGTATCAATTGAGCCGTATTTCGTACCGAAAACTGCATAGGTTGAGGTGTATTCGGGTTTAGGATAAACGAGAATTTTAAGACCTGATTTATGGTCGATACTGTAATAGCCCTCGCCTAAAATTTCATTTTCAACAAATTTGACAATGTTTTCGCTCATTCTTCAACACCGCCTTCCGCAGCTCCTTCAAGCATAAAGACAGTATCAAGAGTAACCGCCTTTGCCGCCTCGATAATATCTTCACGGGTAACCTTTTTAAACTGTTCAATAAAATCTTCGGGATATAAAAATTCTTTTGAACAAACCTGAGTTGTAAACCAATTTGCAACGGATTCTGCAGAATCGGAAACGCTTCTGAAGCCGTCTTCAAGAGATTTAACGGATGACGCGATATCATCATCGGAAAAGCTTCCGTTTTTTATATCCTCAAGCTGAGCTAAAATTGCATTTTTAGCCTTTTCTTCGTTATAGCTTTCGATACCGCTCTGAACAAGCATAATACCTTTCTGGCGGAACATCACAGCAGAACAATAATAGCAAAGGCTCATTTTTTCACGGACAACTGTGAAAAGCTTTGAATGAGGACTGCCACCGAACAAATCCACCATAACGCGACGGGCAGCATAGTTATCATCTTCGCTTTTCATACCCAGTCTGAAGCCCATAACAAGCTTACCCTGTTTTACCGCTTCCTGTTCTTTCACATATTTGATATCTTCGCACTCTTCAACATAAAGAGTTTCGTTAAGCTCAATTTTTCTGTTCTTATGAGAAATATATGTTTCAATTAGGCTTTCAACATTACTGAAATTGCCACCGCTGACACAAACAAGTATTTTACTGTTGTTAAGAACCTCGTTATATGCTTCATAAAGAGCCTCAGGTGTGATTTTTTCAATATCTTCGACCGTTCCGTAGCGATGGATTCCGTAAAGCTCGTTTTCAAACATTATTTCAGTACAGCGATTTTTTGCATAGGTTCTCTTATCGCTGTTTTCTGCAATAAGGCGCTCTGCTAAAAGTCTTTTTTCGCTTTCAACATCATCTCCGCAGAAACCACCCTTTTCAAGACGAGGCTCAAAAACCAATTTGAATAAGAGCTTAAGACATTCGTTTGTTATACTTTCTCCGTCAATAGAAAATCTGTCATCAATGCAGGAAACCTCGATTTTAAGAACCTGATTTTCACCAACTTTACTTACATCAACAATAACCTCCGCACCGTAAAGAAGCGCAAGTTTCTTTTCAATACTTGTAACATCGGGATAATCCTTACAAGAACGAGTAAGCACATTGGGAACAAGAGCATATAAAGACGCTTTTTCTCCCAAGGGCATAACAAAGCTTAAAGATGCACAAGCGGTTTTAAAGCCTTCTGCACTTACTGAGCAAAGGGCAATTCCCTCAGATAAATTTTTATTTTGTAAATCGTAATTCACAGTACCACTCCAATTTCTTGGTCTGACAATATAATTAAAAATTATTTTATCATAATATGGTAAATCTTTCCACACTTTTTTCATATTTCTTAACTTTCACCTTTCAAAAAAACTTGCTCATATTTGGTATTTTTGACTATTTTTTATTAAATATATACATCGGTCTAAATTATTGACAAAATAAATCTGTTGTGATAATATATTGCAGTTGTATAAATAAAGTAAATATTTTATATTATTTGGAGGCATTAAAATGTCAGGACATTCCAAATGGAGTACCATTAAGAGAAAAAAAGGTAAAATTGATGAAGCAAGAGCTAAGGTTTTTACAAAAATAGGCCGTGAAATTGCTGTTGCAGTTCGCGAAGGCGGTCCCGATCCCGCAGGTAACTCAAAACTCAAGGATTGCATTGCTAAAGCTAAGGCAAACAATGTTCCTAACGATAACATCGAAAGAATTATAAAAAAAGCCGCCGGTGAAACAGGTGGCGCTAACTACGAAGAAATCATCTACGAGGGCTATGGTCCCAACGGTATTGCAGTTGTTGTTAAGGCTCTTACTGATAACCGTAACCGTACTGCAGGTGATGTTCGTCACTATTTCGATAAATTCGGCGGAAATATGGGCACATCCGGCTGTGTTATGTTTATGTTCGATTACTACGGCGTAATCATTATTGAAAAAGAAGATGTTGATGAAGACAAGCTTATGGAAGACGCTATCGAATGTGGCGCAATTGACTTTATCACAGATGATGAGGAAATCTTCGAAATCCGTACTGACCCCAATGACCTTGGTGCTGTTACAAGCGACCTTGAAGCAAAGGGTTATAAATTTATGAGCAGTGAAACCGCTTATATTCCCCAGACATATACTCGCCTCGAGGATGAAGAGAGTATGAAGAAAATGAGCAAAATGCTTGAAATGTTTGATGACAATGATGACATTCAGGGCACTTGGCACAACTGGGAGAACGAGGACGAATACGAAGGCTAATTCTTCTCTTTTCTTTTCCTTTTTCTATTGATTTTTATTTATTATTAATATATAATGTAGTAACAACTTACGCTCAATTCGGTCATGCGACGGGTGGGTCCTGTGCGACGGGGCACCGTGAACCATGTCAGGCGGGGAACCGAGCAGCATTAAGCGGACCGTTCTGTGCGCCACAGTCCGCCTGCTCGTCGTGTGACCGAGTGGAGCGTAAGTTTTTCATTTGCTTTGCAAATGAAAACAATTCGTAATGCGCAATTCGTAATGCGTAATTATCGGGTCTGCGACGCAATTATAATGTTTGGAAGCGAAGCTTCCCCTACATTCGGAATTCCGAATTTCGAATTCCGAATTCCGAATTTTTCTATGTTGCCACTTTTTCAAGGAGTGAGAAATTTGTACAGAGCTTTATACAGAAAATGGAGACCCCAGGTTTTTTCGGATGTTTCCGGTCAGAACCACATTACAGAAACTCTTATGAACGAGATTTCTACGGGCAGACTCTCCCATGCATATCTTTTTACCGGTTCAAGAGGTACCGGTAAGACTACCTGTGCAAAAATTCTTGCAAAGGCAGTAAACTGCCTTGACCCTCAGAACGGCAGTCCTTGTAACGAGTGCCGTATCTGTAAAGGTATTGATGACGGCTCAATTCTTGATGTTACTGAAATTGACGCTGCAAGTAACAATAGCGTTGACAACATCCGTGATTTAAGAGATGAGGTTAATTTCACTCCTGCTGCAGCAAAATACAGAGTTTATATCATCGATGAGGTTCATATGCTTTCAACAGGGGCTTTCAACGCCCTTTTGAAAACTCTTGAGGAACCACCTGAGCATGTTTTATTTATACTTGCTACAACAGAAGTTCAGAAGCTTCCTGCAACCATTCTTTCAAGATGTCAGCGTTTTGATTTCAGAAGAATTCCGCCTGAGGATATTGCCGCAAGACTTATGACAGTTGCAGAAAACGAGAATTTGAATTTATCAAATGATGCGGCTCTTCTTATTGCGAGAATTTCTGATGGTGCATTAAGAGATGCTCTTTCAATCCTCGACCAATGCGCAGGTTATAATGAACCTATCACCGTTAATACAGTTGGTAACGCTGCTGGTCTTTTAGGCAAGGATTATTTATTTGAAATTTCCGATGCACTTTTAAATCAGGATTCTCCCACAGTTCTTAATATAATTGACAGACTTCATTCCTCTTCCTGCGATATGGAAAGACTTATGAGCGAGCTTGTTAACCATTTCAGGAATATAATGATGGCTAAAACCACAAGAAATCCTGAAAAGTTTATTGTCAGCACACCTGACGAGCTTCAGAGATATAAAGAAAATGCCGACAAAATGACTTACGGCACAATTCTTCATATAATGGAAACTCTCTGCCGAGAGGCTTCACAGTTAAAATACAGCTCCCATCAGAGAGCTCAGACAGAAACAACTCTTATAAGGCTTTGCTCTCCTGCTCTTTCAACAGATAATGCGGCAGTTATCCGCAGACTTGACGAGCTTGAAGCGCAGATAATGCTTCTTAAGGCTCAGGGCGTTACTGTAACAATAGCGGATGCACCGAAGT
This sequence comes from Acutalibacteraceae bacterium, assembly GCA_045660345.1. GTDB lineage: Bacteria > Bacillota > Clostridia > Oscillospirales > Acutalibacteraceae > DTU089. Next base: position 64,896 of record JAZRDP010000051.1, on the reverse strand, counting down.
TTTCGCCTGCACCTGCTCCCGTTAAGGAAGAACCTGCCCCCGTAAAGGTTGATAAAGAGGTTAAGGTGGCACCTGTTCAGGTTGAAGAACCCGAAATTATTCCCGTTGAGGAAATACCCTTTGACGAGCCACCATTTGATGAGCCACCTGCCTTCGAGGATTTCGCTCCCGTAATTCCCGAGGAAAAAGCTCCCGTAGCGGTAGCTGAAGAAAAGCCTGCTCCTCAGCCTAAAAAGGTTGACACAGGTATTGTTACAGATGCAGACAACGCTGTACCCTTTGCCGCATGGGAAAACACTTTAAATCAACTTTCGAAAATAAACAGACCTTTGTACCCAATGCTCATCGGTTCATCCGCCTTCAGAGCAGGTAATACAGTCTTTATAAAAGCAAAGAACACTGCATTCAGTCAGATGTTTACTCAGAAAATGCACGCTGATGCAATCTCAGAAGCACTTATGAGGGCAACAGGTGAAAAGCTCAAGCCTATGATTTACAATGACGGCTCTTCACCATCAGCAGACGAAACTGCAGAGCCCATTGATGCATTTCTTTCGAAATTAAACAAGCATAATATAGATTTTATGATTGAAGAATAATTTACTGAAAAGGACGGTAGAATAATATGAAAGCAAGAATTCCTAATCAGGGTGGAAACTCCCAGGCAGCAATGATGAAAAAAATCCAGGATATGCAGAACGAAATGGCTCGTATTCAGGAAGAGGTTGAAAATTCAGAATTTTCTGCAAGTGCAGGCGGCGGAGCAGTTGAAGTAACTGTAAACGGCAAGCACGAGGTTCTTGATGTTAAAATCCAGCCCGATGTTGTTGACCCCGAGGATGTTGAAATTCTCTCTGATATGATTATCGCTGCAACTAACGAAGCAATCCGTAAGGCTGCAGACACAATGGAGCAGAGAATGGGTAGCGCAACAAGCGGTATGGGTCTTCCCGCAGGCTTAGGTTTCTAAAGATGGCTTACGATGTTGTTGCCCTTGAAAAGCTCATAGAGCAGTTTCAGAAAATGCCCTCAATCGGCAGAAAGACTGCTCAGAGAATGGCTTTTCATGTGCTTGATTTATCAGAGGACGAGGCAAAGGAATTTGCCGAGGCAATAATTAACGCCCACACAAAAATCCATCGTTGCTCTCTTTGTCACAACTTAACAGAAAATGAGCTTTGTCCTATATGCGAAAGCACAAACAGAGATAAAGCCACGGTTTGCGTTGTTGAAGAGCCCAAGGATGTTCTCGCAATGGAAAGAACAAGGGATTTCGGCGGTGTTTACCATGTTCTTCACGGAGTTATCTCCCCTATGAACGGCATCGGTCCTGAACAGCTTACTATAAAAAGCCTTGTTGAAAGAGCCGCAAGCGGTGAAATCGCAGAGCTTATTATGGCAACTAATCCCACCATTGAGGGTGACACAACTGCTATGTATATCAGCAAGCTTGTTAAACCCTTTGGCGTTAAGGTAACAAGACTCGCCTACGGTATTCCCGTTGGCGCTGATATTGAATACGCCGATGATGTTACACTTATGAGGGCGTTGGCTGGGCGCAGTGAATTATAAAATAATGCCATACTTAAAACAATGTTTTGCGAAGCAAAATATATCATTCACGAAGTGAATATCATGCCGAAGGTATATCATCCGTCGCAGACGGATATCATTTTTAAATGATATATTGCCTGACGGCAACATGATATAAAACAAGTTTCATGATATATTTTCTGCGAAAATATGATATGCACCTGCGGTGCATTATAAGAAAGGAGTGGTCATAGTGGCTAAACAAGAGAATAAAACTGTTGCACAGAACAAAAAGGCTTACCATGACTACTTTGTTCTTGAAACCTACGAAGCAGGTATTGAGCTTTTCGGAACGGAGATTAAATCCATCCGAGCAGGTAAGCTTAATCTTAAGGATTCCTGGTGCAATGTTGTAAACGGCGAAATGCTTGCAAACGGTGTGCATATTTCACCTTATGAAATGGGTAACCGCTTCAACCGTGACCCTTTAAGACCCAAGCGTCTTTTAATGCACAAAAAAGAAATTATGAAGCTTATGGGCGAGGTTAAGCAACAGGGCTGTGCCCTCATTCCCCTTTCCGTTTATTTCAACGAAAGAGGAAAAGCAAAAATGCTTGTAGGTCTTTGCAAAGGTAAAAAGAACTACGACAAGCGCGAAACCGAAGCAAAAAAATCAGCACAACGCGATATTGAAAGAAGCCTCAAAGAAATGCGTAATGCGTAATTCGTAATGCGCAATTTCAGGGAAGCTTCGCTTCCAAACATTTTAAAGTTTCAAACAATAACAAAATCCACTAAATATAAATATTCCCATAATTTTGATATTGAAATCAAAAACTAAAAACAGTATTATTAATACAAATAAACATCTTCGTTTTGCACTTTGCATTTAGCATTTTGCACTTAATATATCTGGGGATGAAAGGATTTCGACGGGGATTTTGAACCGTTATAAGCGAGCAGAGGCGTGGTACCGCTTTAAAAACCACACTTTTAAAAATAACTGACAATAATAAAACAGTTTTAGCAGCTGCTTAAGTCAGCTGCCGTCCTTACTGAGAGTACCGCGGCTTAGATAAGGGCGTCGTTTAGCGGTGCACGTGAACAAAGGAGAGCCTTGTACTTTGTCACGGTCTAAAGGGCTACCAAGATCAAAAGCCTGTTTATCGGCGTTTTTTCAAGGGAATCTTAAAAGATAAACTACGCTCGTAGAAAGTTTCGGGAATAGATTTTCGGACATGGGTTCGACTCCCATCATCTCCACCAAAAATCAAAGCCTTGCTATAAAGCAGGGCTTTGATTTTTTATTGGGTACTTTGGCTTGGGAGTCGAACCCCCTCGGCGAAGCCGAACATAATCGGGTGTTCGCGTAGCGAACGATGGGCAGAGCCCATCGACTCCCATCATCTCCACCAAACACAAGTCAGACGAACACCTATTACTTCTTCACAGGAGGATTTGCTGTGAAAGTGGACATCTGACAAAACAGAAACCCTCTATCTTAGATTAATCTCTAAGGTAGAGGGTTTGTCTTTAACAATTATAAAATCAATTTCTATCCCAATTAGCAAATAAATACTTGTCAAAATAATAAAACTGTGTTTCATTATACGGAAACTGTCTCTTAAAACTTCCTATGTTTTTAATGTAAGGAGATTTATCAATACGTAAATCATATTCTTTGCATTGTAAAGAAGGCAGTAATTGCTTAAACATTGAAAAATTTAATGAGTCCCCAATACTTATATGTTCACATATACTAGACAACTCATCTTCACCATTATATGTTGCAAACAAAACAAGATTAATCCCTACAACACTTGCAAAAAGTTCATCTGAAACTCTTTTTGAATAATAAGTTATTCCGTCAATATTTCTGTTTTTACAAGCGAGCATTATCATTTGCGAAACAATATATTCGGATTTAAAATTTCTGTTGCTATTAGGTACTGTAAATGATGTGCTTATTGCTAAAACCAGTAATTTCAAGAGATTTATAGTGTATTCTTCAAGCTCCTTATTATTGCCCACTTCATTTTCCATTTCTTTAATACTATACAGATCTCTTATAGATACGGTTAAGTTGAAAACTTTTTGAGTGTTATCTAAAACAACAGGTGATACATTAAATTTATGTTCTGCAGGTGATCCCATTTCTATCCAACAGACATAAGAAGAGTTACCTAAATAAAGACACGGCAATCCCGGTATACTGAAGCGCTCACTTTTTACAATTTCACGTTTATTGAAAGGAATATGCAACATTTCATTAGCAGAATAATCGACTACTGTTTCGTTTAGTCTTGCTCTAAAGAACTGCACTTCATGTTTATTTGAATCAAGATATTGAGGGAAAGCTATACTGTTATTTACTTTTGTTATTGCAGGGCTTTTATCTTTAAAACTGTTTATAATATCAATAATCATTGATTGGGCATCAACTATATTTCCTTGATAATATAGTTCAACCGATAAGACAATACCATTCGCACATTTTTCAATTTCAGATACTATTTTATTGTCTAATCCAAGACAACGAAGTTCACAAACTAAGTTCTCAAGCACTTCTTTAAGCTTAGGTAAATATTCTTTATCGCTATTTATTTTACAAGGCAATACGTACTTTTTATAATCTATTTTATCAATCCATTCGAGATTCATCACATTATTTTCCTTCCTTTTAATAATGTTATATTTACTGTACTTATTACGTAGGGTGTTAATGATTCTATGTACCATTTTTTATCACTGCCAATCTAAAAAACTCAAACATCTACACTCGTTTTAAAATTTAAATGATGATTAATATAACAGTTATAATTATATCAAAATAATTTTATGAACACAATACATTACAACCTTATATGTATTTAAAAAACAGTATCTTCAATTGTAAGCATATAAAAAGAATTAAAAGGTAACACCTCTTTTAAAAATCAAATTCACACATTCGACAAAATACAGACCTCCTTGTAAAATGGTTTTACCAAATACAAGGAGGTCATTTTTATGTTTAATAAGAAAACAAAACTGAAGCTCACGGATTTTGAGTGTAACCTTATAATTAACGGATTGAATGAGTTCCGTAATATGCTTCTTTCGGACGGTATCCCCACAGAAGATATTGACGAGCTGCTCATTAAAATTATCAACAAATCCGAAAGATAAGAAGTAATAATATGTCTGACTTTATTGAAGATTTTTACTACGGAAACATTGAGCCGCAAAAATGCACTACCAGTCCGACACCAAATAACCGAAAGAACACAACCAACTCGAATGGGTACGACGAATGAATAGTATTTATCTCAGAGTAAATGAAATAATATATAATGAATTAATATACACTTAAACATAAGGTAATAGATAGAAATCTCTGCATCTTTTACTACTGCTAAAATTCGATTACATATATATAAACAAAAACAAGTAACAGCACACTGTTGATTTTTAGGATAATTCAAAAATATATTGACAAAACTATCAGTGTACTGATATACTAAATGATAGAAAAGAGGGGTTTTATGAATAAAAAAATCATTTACCATGGTTCTAAAAACATTATAGAAAATCCAACATTCAGAGGTGGAAAAGAAACAAATGACTATGGATACGGATTTTATTGTACAGAGAGCATAGAACTTGCAAACGAATGGGCATGTCCGGATAACACAGATGGATATGCTAACAAATATGAATTGGATTTAGACGGTTTGAATGTTTTGGATTTAACCGAATCAAAATATAACATATTGAATTGGATGGCTTTATTGTTACAGTTTAGAGTTCCAGCAGGCATAAATCCAAACGATGACCAAGCAAGAGAATATATAATTAAAAATTTTTCAATTGATTTATCTAAAGTGGATGTTATTATTGGTTATCGTGCAGATGATTCATATTTTTCGTTTGCAAGAGACTTTTTGAAAAATTCTATTACAGTATCTCAATTATCACGTTCTATGGAATTAGGGAAATTGGGAATTCAGATTGTTTTACATTCTGAGAAGGCCTTTAACAATTTAAAATACATTGAAAGCACAATTGCAGATAATGAAACTTATTACACAAAGCGTTTTGCTAGAGATTTTCAAGCAAAACAAGAATATTTAGAAGCTTTACGGATCTCTAGTGTAGATCGTGATGATCTATTTATAATGGACATCATAAGACAAGAGGTGAAGAACGATGATACACGCATACAACGACGTATATGTAAATGATGCTATGATAACACTTGCTGAACTCTTTAGTTATACTCCTGACAAACGGCAAGCAGACGTTTTATTTCAAAGATTCATATTAAGTGGAATTGCTTATCAATTTGGCAAAGGAAATCCTCGCTATATTAACATGCCATCACAGGCTTTATTTTTTGAAATTGTCGGCAATTCAATGCCGTTAGTACGAAGCGAAGGTTTTGGTAAGACTCCGCAATATTGGTGCGGATTTGTATTGGCATATTATCAGTGGTATACTGGTATGAGTTTCGAACAAATCGGTAGACGCTTGCAACCGTCAAAAATTATCGATATGTATTATCCTTTGCACGAGGCTAGCTTGGAAAAATTTGTTGATGTTGCAAATAGTATTGTACTACAAAAAGAAACAAATTTAGCAAAATACAGAAAAAATGCAAGTTTATCTCAAGAAAAACTCGCTTTATATAGTGATGTTTCATATCGATCTATACAATCCTACGAACAAAGACAGCTAAATATCAATATGGCACCCGTGTATAAACTTTTAAAAATATCAAGAGTTTTGGGTTGTACTATTGAGGATTTACTTGAGGTAGATGATACCTAGTTCACATATTTTGCAAACTTTTAAGAATACAGAAAATTTCTTATCCATATTTAAAAATCAACTAAGCTAAAACACAAACAGGAGCATTTCTTTTTCTGAAATGCCCCTGTTCTTTTAATTACTTAAAAATCCTATCATATTTTTCTGCCCACTGCTTTACCTTTTGTTTATTATACGCTTTTGGCATAGTGGTGCAGACAGTCATAATTTTTCCTATATCCGAACCAACCTTCAGCATTTTCATTAGTAGGTCTTTGTCCTTTGCAATTGAAAGACCGCGCTTGGGCATATTGATTGCGGGGTGGATGAAATCCATTATACTTGTGCTATCGGCGGTTATGGTCATTTCGCGCCATGTGAGAATACCATTTTCGAATATGTAGTCAAGCTGTTCGGGTGTTATTCTCGTAAGCAAAAGCTTTACTGCCGCCAAGGGTGCAAGTCCTGCTCCCCATTTTTTATAGAAATTATATTGATACTGCCACAAGGCTTCCGCAGTATAGGTTTTGGTTCTATCATCCATTACTGCTTTTGCAAGTATGGGTGCAGCTCTCAAGGAATTTGCGATACCTGAACCAATAATGGGAACGGTCATAAAAGCACTGTCACCGATTGCTGCATAGCCGTTAGCAACCATAATCGACAAAGTCTGACGGACAGGGATTTCAACGAACTGACCACCGCGGACAAGCTCCGTGCCCAAACTTTCATTACGACCTCTAAAAAAGTCTGCGGTTCTTTCTGCCTCTGCTATATCAAAAGCTTCAAATCTGCCGATTAGTAAATCCGTATATTCCTCTTCTGTTGCAACCCAGCCGATGCCTAATTTACCCTCGGACAAAAGGCAAACCTTATATTTATCTTCAACAGTACCCTCAATAGCTTTATTATAGAAAGCTCTGTAAACATAAAACTTCTCGTTTTTCCCCGTATTCCTTTCAATGCCGAAATCCTCGGGCAGACTGCTTCTGACAGGAGATTTGCAGCCACAGGCATCTATAATCAAATCTCCGTAGATTTCGCCAATAGCGGTATTGATACCCGCTACCCTGTTATCTTTAATAATTGCTTTTTCAATACTACAATCATAAACGAATTTAACTCCGTTTTTCTCCGCGGTATCAATAAGGAGATTATAGATATCCTTTCGCTCCATTTTGATTTCAAGCTGATTCTCGGGAACTCGCTGTATTATAGGTGTTTTTTCATCGGGTGAATAAAAGGTCATATTCTCCTTATATTCATAAAGTGACTTGTCAGGCATTGGTATACCTGCCAAACTGAGAGCCTTCGGGTCAAATATATCTGTCCAGTCATAACCCATATTCTCTCTTGAATTCTTTTCATAAACGGTTACATCAAATCCATTTCTCCCTAAAATTGATGCAACTGCAATACCGCCATGGCCACCGCCTGCCACAATTATTCTCCCATTCATAAACACACCTCATATGCTTTAGTAAATTTAATATATCACATTATATGCAAAAAAAGCAACAAAAAATCGGCACCGTAGTAACCTACGATGCCGAATAATTATTTAATTGAGGAATCAGCCACCGAGACCGAGTAATGCGAGAAGCTGTGCGAAAAGACCGAAGATGATGCTGAGAATTGTATTGGGTCTTACAACCTCCTGCTCTTCGTACTCATTTGTACCAACAACATAGTCAAATGTCTTTTCATCAGTTACGCCTGTTGCAACCCATTCTTTTGTTTCTTCGTTATATTCTTCTTCAACATAGTTGATTGTAAGAGTATAGTTACCGAAAACTGTATGAGTGAAAACGATATCGTAACCATTTTCAAATGCACCGTTAAACTCTTCAGTTACATACCAAGTGGTGGGAACAAAGCGTTTACCTACAACACCTAATTCGTCATCCATACCGCTACCGAATGCTGTGAAGCGAACTGTTCTGTGGTGAAGATATTCTTTTGAAAGACCGATAGCACCGTTGTTATCTGCTGAATAAATCTTCTTACTTCCGATATCATCGATAGTATCGCTTGCGCCACAATTATTTGTACAGTAAGCAGTTTTTGTACCGTCCGATTCATATGTAGCGTCGTTATTTGAAGTATATTTTGTGTAGGAGTGGTTTTTGACAGTAAAACGAGCATTCACGCTTACGCTGGATGCAGCATAATCACATTCAAATACTAATGTAGAATTGTAGTTACCTGCGTCAAGATTCATTGCAGGAGTGATTTCAATTTCAACACTCTTACCTGCCTCAAGTACAAGAGAACCTGATGTTACAGTAAAGCTATATGCAGGGTTGGAAGGTAATGTATATGTAACTGCTGTATTACCCACATTAGTGATAACTAATGTTTCGCTTGCAACTTCAGGGTAGTTAATACAAACTGTTCCGAAGTTAATTGTTGAAAGATTTGCTTCAACAGTGTAATCACATTTTTCCCATACAGGATAGAATGTAACAGGAGCTGTGATAGCGGGTGTATTATCTGTTAAACCGAATTCTAATGCGCCACCATCAACTGAAGTCCAACCGATCTGAATATAATCCTCACGAGTGAAGATAGCACCGGGGAATTTAACTGTATCGCCTTCATTTGCCTCAGCTGTTTCTACTGCGCCAATGCCGTCAGCACCGGGAGCAAATGTTACAACGATTTTATTAGCTTCCCAATAGGGATATAACTTTGTATTCTTTTTAATTGTAAGAGAAGCGCCTAATTCATAGTTCTTTTTTGTACCTGCCTGAGCAGTTGACCAACCGGTCTGAACATAGCCTTCACGGGTGAAGAGTGCACCTGCGAGAGTAACAGTTGTACCGCCTTCAACCTGAATTGCTGCGGGAGCAGTATCTGTTGAATAACGACCGGGTAAATATTCAAGCTTGTATGTAGCAGCGAAAGCGCAAACGCCCATAACTGAGAGGAGCATAAGCATTGTCATAATCACAGCTACAGATTTTTTGAAGTTTTTCTTCATTGTGATTCCTCCAAATCATACAGATATAATTATACGAATGAATTATACCATACTTGTCAAGAAAATTATATTAACATATTCACCAAACATATGGTGAAAAAACTGTTAAAGTTAATGAGTGTTTACACAATTTCCCCATTTTTCTATTAATTTATCATTCGGTTATAGGCATTGAAGCCACAGCGTTGAGAGTCAGGTCTGCTCTCTTTCCTTTTAAAAATTCATAGTAGCCCTGAGAAGCAATCATAGCAGCATTATCGCCACAATACTTTAATTCAGGCTTGTAAAGTTTAACACCTTTACTCTCGCATTTTTCTTCCATAACTCTTCTTAAACGGGAATTTGCAGAAACGCCACCTGCGAGAACCAGCTTTTCTGCACCGAAATCCTCGATAGCCTCCATTGTATGAGAAGCTAAAAGGTCAGTAACCGCCTTGATAAAGGAAGCGCCTAAATCCTCCGCCTTAACCTCTTCACCCTTCTGAGAAGCGTTATGAACAAGGTTCACCGCAAAGGTTTTAAGTCCCGAAAAGCTGAAATCATATTTTGAATCCGCTACCTTGGGAACAGGAAATTTATATTTATTCTCATCGCCATTTACGGATATTTTATCAAGATTCACGCCACCGGGATAAGGAAGACCAACAGTACGGGCAGCCTTGTCCATAGCCTCGCCTGCTGCGTCATCACGGGTTCTGCCGATAATTTCGAAATCGGTATAGTCCTTAACATTGATAATATGACTATGTCCGCCTGAAACCACCAAGGACATAAAAGGTGGTTTTATTTCCTCATCTGATATGTAGTTAGCGGCAATATGACCTCTTAAATGGTGAACGGGCACAAGCGGTATTCCCGTTGAATAGGAAAGACCCTTTGCATAATTGACACCAACAAGCAAGGCGCCGATAAGACCGGGAGCATATGTAACCGCGATTGCATCAATATCATTAATGGTACAGCCTGCATCGCTCAATGCCTTTTCCACAACACCACAAATGGCCTCCGTATGCCTTCTTGAAGCAATTTCAGGCACAACACCGCCGTATATTTTATGCTCCTCAACCTGAGAAGCGATAACATTTGAAAGAACTTTTCTGCCATCCTCAACAACTGCTGCCGCAGTTTCGTCGCAGGAGCTTTCAATTCCGAGAATTTTCATAAAGCTTTCTCCAAATCAATTTATAAAATATGTCATTAAGATTGCATCCTCTACGGGCTTTTCGTAGAATTTCTTTCTTTCGCCTACATTTTGAAATCCGCATTTTTCATAGAGAGAAATAGCGTTCATATTGCTTTTTCGTACCTCCAAGGTAACAAAATTCGCATTTTCCGCCTTCATTTCATCAATGAGAAAATCCACAAGGGTCTTTCCCACACCATTTCTGCGAAATTCGGGAAAAACCGCTACATTTGTTATATAGACCTCACCTAAAACATTATGAGAGCCTATATACCCTGCGATTTTATCTCCTGAAAAAGCTACAAAAAAACGGGCGAATTTATTATCTAATTCAGTTTTCAGACCATCCTCACTCCAGGGAGATGAAAAGCATTCCTTTTCAAGCATTGCTATTTCTTCAATATGGGCGGATGTCATTTTTTTAATTTCAAGGCTCATCATTTTGTATCGTACCATGTTTTGCCCGACTGAACATCAACAGTAAAGGGAACTGCCATTTCGCAAGCGGTTTCCATTGTTTCTTTAAGAAGACGGGCGACATTTTCCTTGTCACATTCAGGTGCTTCGATAATCAATTCGTCATGCACCTGCATAATAAGCTTTGATTCGGGGTACTCATTTTTCAGGCGGTCATAAACCTTAATCATAGCGATTTTGATTATATCTGCCGCAGTACCCTGAATGGGCATATTCATTGCAACTCTTTCACCAAAGCCACGGCGGATTGCATTTTTCTCCTGAAGCTCGGGTAAATATCTTCTTCTGCCGAAATAGGTTTCAGCATAGCCATTGTCCTTGGCGCTTTTCTTTGCATTTTCCATAAATTCGGCAACACCAGAATAGTTTGCAAGATAGCCCTTGATATATCTGTCGGCTTCTACGATAGAAGTGCCGATATCATTTGAAAGAGAGAATGCGCCTATACCATAAACGATACCGAAATTTACTGCCTTCGCCTTTCTTCTGTCATTAGGAGTAACATTTTCGAGAGGTATTCCCATAACCTGAGAAGCGGTAATTGAATGAATATCTGCACCGCTTAAAAAGGCGTTAATCATTGTTTCGTCATTGGCAAGAGAAGCCAGAACGCGAAGCTCAATCTGCGAATAGTCCGCATCCACAAGGGAGAAGCCTTCTTTAGCAACAAAGAATTTTCTCAATTCTCTGCCCTGCTCTGTTCTTACGGGAATATTCTGAAGATTAGGCTCTGCTGATGAAATTCTACCTGTTCTGGTTTCGGTCTGGTTAAGGGTTGAATGGATTCTTCCGTCATTATCAATAACCTTGAGAAGACCCTCGCAATAGGTGGATTTAAGCTTTGTAAGTCCTCTGTATTCGAGAATTTCATTGATAATCGGGTGCTTATCTCTTAAGGACTCGAGAACCTCAGCATTGGTTGAATAACCGCTTTTGTTTTTCTTGCCGTGAGGAAGATTCAATTTATCCTCGTCAAAAAGAACCTCGCTCAACTGCTTGGGTGAGTTTACATTAAACTCGCACCCTGCCATATCATAGATATTTCTAAGCTTTTCCTCTAATTTTGAAGAAATAACATCGTTGTAATTTTCAATACCCTCTCTATCTACAAGGAAGCCCTCTCTTTCCATTGAAGCGAGAACCCTTGCAAGAGGAATTTCTATTTCATAAAGGAGCTTTTCCTGATTATTCTCCTTGATTTCTGCTGAAAGCTTAACGCTTAATGCCTCAATATGCCCTGCGCCATCAACAAAATCCTTTTCTGCAAGGTAGAAGTCGCTCAACTCACCTGCTTCAATTTTCACAGGTGCAAGAGAATATGAGCCTGCAAGCATTTTTACGGAATAATCCGAAGAATTAGGATTGAGAAGATATGCCGCAAGAGATGTATCAAGGGCTATATTTTTAAGCTCTATGCCGTTTGCATCGCAGAAGCCGTAAAGCTGCTTTGAGTCATCAGTATATTTTTCAATTCCTTCGTCACTGAAAAATGCACTTGCAAAGGACATAAAAAGGAAATTACGGTTTTCAATAAGGGCAACTCCCTCAACAGTTTTAAATAAAATATATTCAATTCCACCGTTGTTATATTTAACGGTGAAATATGCTTTTCCTGATTTTTTTAAAGATGTAAGAAGCTCATCTGTATCAGTTACCTCATAAAGCTTAACTTCCTTTGCATCCTCTTGCTCTGCAATTTCCTCCTGAGAAAGATTGAGTCTTCCTAAAAGCTTACTCATTTCCAAGGACATAAGAAGATTTGTAGCTTTAACGCTATCCGGAGATTTGATTTCGTAGTCACTCAAATCCGTACTTACAGGTGCTTCAAGGCAAATTCTACCCAAGTCCTTACTTAAGAAGGCATTGTCCTTGGAAGCTTCAAGTTTTGCTCTGATACCTGCTTTAACATCAATCTCTTCAAGGTTTTCATAGATATATTCAATTGAGCCGAAGCGACCTATAAGGTCCTGCGCGCCCTTTTCACCAATACCCGCAACACCGGGAATATTATCGGAGGTATCGCCCTGAATCGCCTTGATATCAATAAGCTGATCGGGTGTTACACCATAAACCTCCTTGATTTTATCGGTGTTATATAAAACAGTTTCTGATTTACCCATTCTTGTTGTTGCAAGGACAACATTAACATTATCTCTTACAAGCTGGAGGCTATCTCTGTCACCTGTTGCAATATAGCAAAAATCATCCTTACCGCAAGCGGCAGAAAGTGTACCTAAAATATCGTCCGCCTCGAAGCCTGGCATTTCAACAACAGTATAGCCAAGATAACCCAAAAGCTCCTTAAGAGTAGGAAACTGCTCGATAAGCTCGCTTGGTGCAGGCTTTCTTGTGCCCTTATAGGCATCATACATTTTATGGCGGAAGGTGGGCGCTTTAACATCAAATGCCACAGCAACGCTATCGGGCTTATATTCATCAAGAAGATGAAGAAAAATATTCATAAACCCGAAAATTCCGTTAGTAAATCTGCCGTCCTTGGTGCTTAAAAGGCGTACACCGTAAAAGGCACGGTTAAGTATTGAGTTACCGTCAATTACAAGAAGTTTCATTTATACTTTTTACCTCATACATTTAAAGTTTCAAGTGTAACAAAATGATAGCCGTTTGAAGAAAGATAATTTTCCTCGCTTAAAGCACGAAGACAGCCCAATGCCGCAACATTTGTAGCATTCCCGGGGATTTTCACCTTTATTCCCGTTGCTTCCTCAATATATTTATCAAGACCATAAAGCTTTGCCATACCACCGCAAAGGAAAATTCCATCATCGGTAATATCTCTTACAAGCTCGGGTGGAGTTACCTCGAGAACATCCGTTATAGCCTTGCAGATTTCGTCAACACAATCTCGGATTGCAAAATTGATTTCCTGAGCCGTAACCTCGAAGAACAAGGGCATACCATCTGCCATATCCTTACCCTTGGCAACAGCAGCAATGGTTTCCTCTCTCATTTTCGCACCACCGATAAGAGCTTTAAGCTCCTCTGCAGTCAGTCTGCCGACATCAACACCGCGGTTATTTTTAAGATATGTTCTGATAACTCTATCCATATCGTCACCGCCGATTGGTGCACTTTTTGCAACAGCAATACTGCCCATTGTTATTACACCCACGCCTGTTGTACCTGCGCCTACATTGACAATCATTGTACCATAGGGCTTGTCCGTCATAACGCCGATACCGAGAGCCGCTGCAAGAGGCTCTTCAATAAGAGTTGCTCTGCCTGCACCCGCTCTTAAAACACATCCTAAAATATTTCTTCTTTCAAGATTTGTTATACCTGCGGGCATTGTTGCAACAACTGTGGGCTTGAAAATTTTATTTTTACATATTCTTTCTATAAAGCATCTCAAAAGCTTTTCACTGCTTTCAAGCTCGGAAATACCGCCACTGAGAAGCGGTCTTACAAGCTTGATTGCATCGGGACATCTACCTGTCATTTCGGCAGCCTTTTTGCCTGCTTCAATAACCTCGCCTGTTTCCCGTTCAAGTGCAAGAACAGCGGGCTCTGAAAGAACAACGCCTTTATTTTCCGTTGCAGCGATAACGCTACCCGTACCTATATCAAGACCAATTTTAAGACCAACCATTCCTACACCCCGTTTCTGTTTTCAGCCTATTTTCAAATCACAAAAATACACAGTAATTATACACCTATAATCATTTTTTGTAAATAACTTTTACACCTGTTTACAAATCTTTTTGTTTGTAGTATAATGCCTTATAGACCTATAAATAGTACAAGAGGTGTTATTATGGCAGGTACTCAGAAATCCAAATTAAAGCTACTTTATCTTGCTGATATTTTAAAGAAAAAAACTGATGAGGAGCATTTCCTCGCCGCAACGGAAATTGTTGACGAGCTTAACAAATTAGATATTCCTGCAGAAAGGAAATCTATATATAAGGACATTGAAATTCTGAAGGAATATGGCTACGATATTATTCATTCAGGCTCAAAAAACCGCGGTGGCTACTTTTTAGGAGCAAGGGATTTCGAGCTTGCTGAAATCCGTCTTCTTTCTGACGCGGTTCAGGCGGCAAACTTCATTTCACAGAAGAAAACCAACCAATTAGTTGAGAAAATCGAAAGCTTTGCCAGCGAAAATCAGGCGAAAATTCTTCATTCTCAGGTTTATGTTGACAATCGTCCTAAATGCAACAACGAGGAGATTTACTACACCATAAGCCTTCTCGATGAAGCAATTACCGAGGGTGTTAAGGTCAGCTTTACATATACAAGAAGAAAAATCACAGATGAGTTCAAGACCGCAAAAGAGGAAAAATCCTTTACCGTAAGCCCATTTGCGCTTATCTGGTCCGATGACCATTACTATCTTGTCTGCAACAACGAGAAATACGATAATCTGATGCACCTGAGAATAGATAAAATTAAAAAATTGCAGAAGACAAAGCATCCTGCAAGACATTTTTCTGAGGTTTCAGATTACAGAAACAATTTCGATTCAGCGGACTATGCGACAAAGCTCTTCAATATGTATAGCGGTGAGCCAAAGCCCATTGAGCTGATTTGCAGTAACGAAATCCTCGAGGTTATTCTCGACCGCTTCGGCGAAAATGTTAAAATTCAGAAATTTGACGATACTCATTTTCTTCTTAAAACCAATGCAGTTGTCAGCGATGGTCTTACAAAATGGGTGCTTCAATTCGGAGGTAAAATCAAGGTTAAAGCTCCCAACGATTTAATTTATGAGGTTAAGAAAAAAGCAGAAGAAACTCTCGTATTGTATAAATAAAAAAAGTCAGTTGCCGTTTTTCAGCAACTGACTTTGATTTTATTATAGCTTTACATATTTGTTCACTTCATAATCGAACATATAAACACCGTTTTCATTGAAGGCAACAGTATTATTGATAACTGCTCCGTTCTTCTCATAAAGACGGATTACAAAAACCATTTCATCGTCCGCAGCGGTAGTTGTTGTACCTGGAACAACAAGTACATATTCACTGATTTCCTTTTCCAAGCCTAACTGCTCCTTGGTATATGAATCAAAACGGCTATGCAATTTGTCGTTATTGCTTTCATCATAATCAAAGGCTTTTTCTGTTGTAGATGTCTCACCTGATTCCGCTGTATCGGAGGTCACATCCTCAACCAACTGAACACCTTCGGTGGTAAGAAGCATATATTTTTGCTGCTTTGAATTATACACATAGCATTTCTGACCTAAAATTATAAATGTACCCTCGGGCTTTTCTGCTCCGTCAAGGAATGCTTCTACAAGGCAAGCATCATTTTCCATAAAACGAGTTGCACTTAATTTAAGCTCGTATTCATAAATATCCTCTGACAAGCCTAAAAAATCCTTATCATAAACTTCAAGAAGAGAGCGTGCAACATTCTCATCCAAGGAAAGAGAGCCTGCACTACCTGTAATTTCAATATAGGTTTCTGCAGTTTCAAGAGCCTTGCCGTCATCCTCCTGATTTTTACCGCAGGACGCAAGCACTGCAACACAGCTCATAATTAAAAGAATTGCAATTATTTTTTTCATTTTTTCATTCTCCGAAACAATTTTAACAATGTGAATTTTTTTACATAGACACTATACAATTTTCGGAGCAATTTGTCAAATTACAAACTTGTTAACTTTTTAATATCTTATACTTCTCTCTTGTTGCAATACCGCCTCTTATGTGCCGTTCCTCTTTATTTATATCAAGAACCTTTCTGACCTCGCCATATAAAGCGGGATCAATTCTTTTAAGCTTTGTTGTTATATCGCTATGAACGGTGGATTTAGAAATCCCGAATCTTTTTGCCGCCGCTCTTACTGTGGATTTGCTTTCAGTTATGTATCTTCCGAGCTCTACCGCTCTTTCGTCATAATCGTTAAACATAAAAATCCTCCCATATATTTCTATACAAAATATATGGGAGAATTAATTTAATTATTACTTCTATTTAATTATCACTTGCTGGAATCCTAAATTTTCGTCAGATTGCGTGGAGTTGGCTTTTTGGTGACACCCGAAGCGTATAAAGATACGCGAGCTTGGTGACGCAAAATGACACATACACATGATGTAACGAAAAATTTATTCGCCCTTCATTTCAAGGAGCTTAACTTTACCATCATAGGAAGCCTGTGAAACCTTGATTGAATCATAGATTGCTGCATTGATGTCGTCATCAGTAGCACCGAGTTCCTTTGAGAAACGGTCAGGAATGAAGAGGTTAAGACCCATAATATCTGCAAGTCCGTCTACATCGATACCGCTTTCGATACCTTTTGCAGCATATTCCTTCTTAACACCGCCGAGACCCATTCTCATCATCCAGGGAGCAACGCTGATAATCTTTCTGTTTTCGCCCATGCCTCTTGCAGCATAAACGATTTTAAGGAATTCCTTCCATGTAAGGTTATACATACTGATAGGCCATGCCTTTGCGCCCTTGGACTTTTCAGCAGCACCAACGATAACCTCACCAACCTGACGAACTGTAAGCATAGCAGTACCGCCACCGGGATACATTGTGAAGGGAAGCTTATCCATTCTCTTGATCTGCTCGATAAGAATAACCCAAACAGGCTTTCTGCCGGGCTGAGTACCGAAGATATAGGGAAGCTCAAGAACAGATACATCGAAGTTTTCGTCTGCAAAGGAGAATGCAACATTTTCCTGATCGATACGGCTTCTGATGTAGGGGTGCTTTTCAGTAAGCTTCATATCGGGTCTTTCCTTTGCAAGGTATGCAAAATAAGAACCAAGAATAACTGCGCTCTTAACGCCAACCTCTTTACAAAGAGGAAGGATTCTTTCAAGAGGCTGAATGTTATATTTATAGTATGCATCGTAAACGGGTGCAGGGAATTCAACTCTTTCGTCAATACCTGCTGCGAAAACGAAGCAATCGTGACCCTTGAGAAGCTCACGGATTTCATCATCGCTCTTTTCATAGATATTGCAGAATTCGAGCTTCATTTCAGAAGGAATGGGAGCACCTTCGGGAAGAGGAGGAAGAGCAACACTTGTTACCTCGTGACCTCTTTCAATAAATATTCTTGCGGCTTCACAGCCAAGAAGGCCTGTACCGCCAATCATAAAAATTTTCATTCTGTAACCTTCTCCTTAAAGTTATCAAAGATTTCGGGACCATAGAAATAGTTCTGGTCTTTACTGTGAAGAGGATACCAAACCTGAGCAAAGAAGGGGTTAATCTTTGCTTCTGCATCATAATCCCAAGGCCAGGGAAGCTCTGCAGGACACCAGTGACCACCGCGAAGAACGAGGTTGGGGCTCATTTCGAACTCGTTGCCTCTTGCACTCTTCCACTTAACAGGAGTATACATATCAACGATTTCAGTTGCAAGACACTCACCGCCTCTGAAAGCAGCTGCCTTCTGAAGGTCTTCAAGAGTAAGTGAATCGAAATCCTTTGTTTCATCATAACCGTGATCAAGAACGATTACATCATCAGCAGTTGTTTTCTTTGAGGGAATCTTGATGTCGAAGTCTGCCCATTTTCTGGGAAGCTTGTCAAAATTCTCTTTGCTGCCGTAGTAAGATGTCATTCTTACATCAACATTGTTTGCTGCCCACCAGAGTGTACCATACTCGGGAGTCTGAGCAATTTTCTTCATAAAGGGCTTAACTGCAAATGCGAAGGGCTTTGCAAGGAAAGCTAATTTGTAGTAGAACTCAACATTCTTCATCATGCTCTTGAAATATTCCTTAACGGGAATATTAGCACGGAAGTGACAATATTTTTCAAGCTCGTCACCGTCATAGTACCACTGACCATGGAAGTTCTGAGTTGTGAACCAATGGGGGTCAAAGAGCTTCTTGGGAGAACCAAGACCAAGAGTACCGAGAAGGAGCTCTTCGAATTCGTAGTTAGTAATTCTATACTGTTCACCTGAACCGATGTTGTAGAATCGTCTCCAGAATTCTTCGGGAATATCGTCGCCACAAACATTTGCAAGAAGACGACCTGAGTCTTCAACTGTTGCCCATTCAAGAACGCCGTTAATCGGAACGTGATACATAATGGGCTCCATATTCTTAAGAATTGCAGGGTAAAGAATACCTGACTGACGAAGTGATACCCAATGCTTAAGACCTGATTCAGCAAAAACTGCTTCAGCCTTTACCTTACTGATTGCATAGTGGTCATAAACACTGATCTTAATGGGGTCTCCTGTTCTTGCCCAGTGAATAGGCATATTACGGTCACCTGTTTCAGCAACTGTACCTATGTAAACAACCTTAACAGCATCAGGATCGGGCTGTGCCTTGATAGCATTAACGATGTTCTGAGCTGCAGTAACATTAGTTTTCTGAGTTTTTACGGGATAATAGTCTGCTGCGGGAGAAACCATACCACCAACATGAAGAACATAGTCTGCGCCTGTTACACATTCTAAAACATCTTCATAATTTGTAAGGTCGCCCCAAACAAGCTTAACTGCAGGATCATTTTCATAATCCTTGAATTTTTCCTTGTTTTTCTGGCTTCCTCTGTTGAGAAGAACGATATTGTATTCGTTCTTTTTAGCATAGAGCTCTTTAAAACCTGCCCATCCCATTGTACCTGATGAACCGGTTAAGAATACGGTTTTTTTAGACATAAAAAACACCCCATCTTTCTAAATTTATACAGTTTACATTATACTATTATTTAACACAATTTGTCAATAATGTGTGATAAATTATTAACATTATTTAGATGCCAGATGCCGGTACCAGTCACCAGTCACCAGTCACCAGCCACCAGTCGCCAGATGCCAGTCACCAGTCACCAGTCGCCAGCCACCAGCATTAAAACATCGACTTTTATCTTCTTAATTTATGTTTAACTTGTTGGCAATTTCAAAAAACAGAACAATATAGCTGTTGTTATAAAAAACTGGTAACTGGTAGCTGGAGACTGGCAGCTAAAAAACGACTTGCTCTCGCAAGTCGTTTTTCACCACTCAAATTCCGGTCTTTGATTTTCTATATGCTTTGAAGCTTTGAGGAGGAATTTTCTCATTGGCTCGATTTTTCTGATATAGAATGTGAGCAACTGAAGAGTATTTTCAAATGTATCAAAATCCTCGTCGGGAATTGCATAAATCAGCTCCCAGTTTTTAAGCTTCAGATATTCTGCCGCAGGGTCATCAGCAGAAAAGCCCTTTGGCATTGATTTCAGACTATCGCCGTTTACAGAAATATTATTTTCGTAAATTATTTTCTGAAACTCGTCAAAATGCTTTGAAATGTAGTGGCGGATGTTGTTCATTTTTGCAGTTGTGTCGCACCAAAGACCTGTACCGAAGCAAGAGCGACCGGGTGCTACACACAAGAAATAGCCCACGGGCAACCAAGATTTTCTATCAGGTGAAATGTATGCTCTGAATGAGGGATTATATGGCGGTCCGTTTTTATGAAAGCGCATATCTCTCGCCACTCTGTACATCCATTCTCTCGGCTCCATATACATTATAGCTTTACCGATATCGGGTGCTTCATCATTTATTACAAAACGGAGTCTGTCAATAAAGCCTAAAAAATCCTTTCTTGCCAGCTCATATTCATCGTGGTTTTCATGAAACCATGTTCTGTCATTATTCATCTGCAGATTATAGCAGTAATTCATTATTCTTTTAAATTCCATTTTTAGTCCTTTTTTCTGAAAATATTTTATAAAAATAAAATAGCATACCCTATTTTAAAATGCAATAATATTATTGACAATAATAATTCAAATAAAGTACAATATACTAAGAACTTAACCCCTGGAGGTAATATAAATGGCAGTTTTCAGACCCTTTAAAGCATTAAGACCTACACCCGAATTCGCGTCCCGCGTTGCGGCTCTTCCCTATGATGTTATGAACAGCAAGGAAGCAAAGGAAATGGTTGTAGGAAATCCCTATTCTTTTCTTCATGTTGACAAGGCAGAGATAGATTTACCCGAGGACACATATCTTTACAGCGACGAGGTTTACGCTAAAGCAAAGGAAAACCTTGAAAAGCTTGAAGGCAACGGCATCTGCGCTATGGATGAAGCTCCCTGCTTCTATGTTTACCGTCAGATTATGAACGGCAGAGAGCAGACAGGTCTCGTTGGCTGTGCATGGGTTGATGATTACATTGAAAATCGCATTAAAAAGCACGAACTAACCCGAGCAGACAAGGAGGCTGACCGCATCCGCCATGTTGACACCTGCGATGCTAACACAGGCCCTATTTTCCTCTGCTATCGCGACAACGAGAAAATCAATGCAATAATCGAAGAGCAGAAAAAGAACACGCCCGTTTATGATTTTATAACTGATGACGGCATCGGTAACACAGTTTGGGTAATTAAGGATTCAGCAATCTGCAAGGAGCTTTCTGTTCTTTTGGGTAAGGTTGGCGATTTCTATATTGCAGACGGACATCACAGATGCGCAAGTGCAGTTAATGTTGCAAAAATGCGCCGTGAACAAAACCCCGATTTTGACGGAACAGAAGAATTTAATTTTTTCCTTGCAGTCCTCTTCCCTGCTGAAAGCCTTGAAATTATGGACTATAACAGAGTTGTTAAGGATTTGAATGGAAATACCGAAGAAGAATTTATTAACAAAATCAGCGAGAAATTCGAGGTTGAGATTGCATCCTGCAATGGTGCATATCACCCTGAAGAGAAGCACAATTTCGGTATGTATCTCGGCAAAAAATGGTATAAGCTTACTGCAAAGGACGGCACCTTTGACCCCGAAAATCCCGTTGATCAGCTTGATGTTTCAATTCTTCAGAAAAATCTTCTCACACCAATTCTCAACATCGGTGACCCGAGAACAGATAAGAGAATTGACTTTATCGGCGGTATAAGAGGTCTTAAGGAGCTTGAAAAGCGTTGCAACGAGGATATGGAAATTGCATTCTCAATGTACCCCACAACTCTCGATGACCTTATGTCAATTGCAGATGCAAATATGATTATGCCACCAAAATCAACATGGTTCGAGCCCAAATTATTAAGCGGATTATTTATTCATAAATTGAAATAACATAAATACATTATAAAAAATCACCTTACCGAATCGGTAAGGTGATTAATTTTTATTCGATTAATATTTGAAGTTTGAGTATTCGCAGTTGTTGTAAAGAACGCCACCGATATCAAGAGTGAATACTGTAACCTTTGCATTTGCTTTGATATCAACTGTTGCGTAGTGACCAAGCTTAACGAACTTGCCGTCTTTAGTCATTTCAGCAGTAATCTTATAGCCCTTGTAGTTAACTGAACGGCTGTTGATTGCGCTAACAACAGGAACATCGTTTTTGATTGTTTCTTCGATACCTTCCCAGAAGAGAACTGAAGATGTAACCTTTGCAAGGAAGCTTGATTCTTCGTTCATGGGAGTATCTTCATCCTGCATAATGATTGTGATTTCATAGTTGCCGTTTGCAAGGTCCTTCTTTTCTGCGCTCTTAACCTTTGAAAGGTCAGTAAGAGTACAGTCGGGGAAACGGTTTTTAGCATCGTCAGAGTTTTTAGCCTGAACCTGAACCTCAGCTTCTTCCTTAGTTGTCATGAAGCTGTCAATAACGGGCTGAAGAATGCTACCAACAGAACCTACCTGAAGGTTTTCAAGAACCTGCCATTCGATTTTCTCATAGCCTGCGTTACCTTTTGTTGCAAGGTTGTGAGCTGCATCCTTGTAGAAATTGAATGTTTTTGCCTTATCCCAAGCTGCAGTTGAGCCACCATTATCGCCTGAGGGCTGAGTTGCATCGGGAGTTGAAGCTGAGCCATTGTCTGCTGCTGCAGTTGTTTCAACTGTTGCAGAACCGCCGTTGTCAGCAGGCTGAGTTACATCAGGAGTTGTTGCAGTTGAACCGCTGTCACCTGAAGGTGTTGTAGCAGTACCCTGCTGCTGAGTCTGACCCTGAGTCTGACCCTGAACTGCAGTGCCCTGAATATCATTTTTAGCAAGGAAAACGATAGATGCAACTGAAACTGCATTACTTGCAATAACTGTGAAAAGGAGTGCAACTGCAAGAATGACTGCAATAAATTTCAAATCTCTGCTTTTCATTAATATTACCTCTTTCATATTTGCATTTTATATAGAGTGACTGTATTAAACCATATGTGGCTCAAATCCATTCACTCTACACAATGCATATTTATTAACATTACTAGATTAAACCAAAATCTGCAAAAAGTCAATACTATATATTACACAAAAGAGAGGGCTTTCAATTGTGCAAAAGAAAAAGCGACCCTCTTTCGAGAGTCGCTTTATGTAGCTCAAATTAATATTTGAAATCTGTGTATTTTGCGTTGAACTCAAGTTCACCTTTAGCATTGAGTGAACCATTGAGAGTAGCATCAATGTAACCAATACCATAATGAGTAATGCTTACGAACTTGCCGTCAGCTGTCATTTCAGCAGTGATTGTGTAATCTCTGTATACGATCTTACCATCAAGGCTCTTAACGATCTTGGAAACTGTAGGATCTTCAACAACTGTCTTTTCAACGTCAGCATAGTCAAGGAATTCTCTTGACATAACTGCAAGACCATCTTTACCAGCATAAGTGGGGTTAGTTTCTTCGTTCAAAACGATAACAACCTTGTAGTTGCCGTTAGCAAGCTTTTCAGCTGTTGCGCTCTTAACCATACCCTTTGAGCAGTTACTTGCGGGCATACGATTCTTAGCATCGTCAGAACCCTTTGCATTAACCTTAACTTCAGCTTCGTCTTCAGTTGTCATAAAGCTTTCAAGGATAGGAACGATAACGCTGTCAAGGAAACCGAGGCCTTCGATTTTGAGAGGCTTCTGCCAACCGATTTTGTTGTAGCCTGCGATACCTTTAGTATTGATTTCCTTAGCTGCTTTCTGGAATGCAGCAAGAGGATCCTTAGCAATAGGGCTGTTATCAGCAGCTGCGCCTGCATTACCTGCGGGAGCAGTTGTATCAGCAGTTGAACCGCTGTTGCCTGCGGGAGCAGTTGTATCAGCAGTTGAACCGCTATCAGCTGCGGGAGCAGTTGTTTCAACAGTAGCTGAGCTATCAGAGCCTGTGCTTGCGTTATTGTCTGTGCTTACATTTGCATCAGTGTTTGTTGCGTCACCAGATGCATCTACAGTACCTTCAGTTGCTGTCTGACCTTTTGCAAGGAAAACAACAGAAGCGATGGAAACTGCATTACTTGTTACGATTGTGATGAAGAGAGCTATACTGAGAATTATAGCAATTACCTTCATATCTGAATTTTTCATTGGTATAATACCCCTTTCAACTTTGTGGTACTGTTATACACAATAACACATTATTTTTCAGTATCTTAAGATTACTCTAAAAAACGAAAAAAGTCAAGTGCATTTTCTCCAAATGCACCGACTTATTTCAATTTCGTCAAAAAAACCAAATTCACTTACATTTTTTGTGTATTCCATATATTTCGAGCATATTCGTTAATAGCTCTGTCAGCAGCAAATCTGCCTGAATATGCAATATTAAGAAGTGACATCTGATTCCATTTCTTTTCGTCGAGGAAGGTTTCTCTTACCTTCTTCTGCGCTCTCTGATAATCTGCGAAATCAGCGAGAACCATAAAGGGATCGTGATGGATGATTGTTCCTGAGATATCGGAGAAATCCTTGCCGTCAATTCCGTTATGGCTGATGAAATCAAGAACCTTACGAAGCTCGGGATTATTATTGTAATAATTCTGAGGATTATAGCCCGCTCTGCGAAGCTCATTAACCTCGGGAGTTCTCATACCGAAGAGGAACATATTATCGTCCCCTACTGATTCGTGGATTTCCACATTTGCACCGTCAAGAGTACCGATTGTAAGAGCTCCGTTCATCATAAGCTTCATATTACCTGTACCGCTTGCTTCCTTACCTGCGAGAGAAATCTGCTCGGAAACATCTGCCGCAGGCATAAGTCTTTCAGCATTTGTTACATTATAATCCTCAACATAGAGAACCTTGAGTCTGCCTTTAACATCGGGGTCCTTATCAATCATTTCGCCGAGAGCGAGAATGAAGCTGATAATTCTCTGAGCAACAAAGTAGCCGGGAGCAGCCTTTGCACCGAAGATATAAGTTTTGGGAACAAAATTGCCGTTGGGATTTTCCTTTATTGCAAGATATTCTGAAACGATATTAAGAGCATTAAGATGCTGACGCTTATACTCGTGAAGTCTCTTAACCTGAACATCAAAGATTGAATTTGTATCAAGCTCAACTCCTGTTGTTTTCTTGATATGCTTTGCAAATGCTTCTTTATTTGCTTTTTTGATTTCACCGATTTTCTTAAGAACCTCTTCGTCATCCTTGAAATCTGCAAGCTTTGAAAGATGCTCTGCATCATAAACGAATTTATCATTGCCTAAAAGCTCTGTGATATATTCTGTTAAAGCAGGGTTTGCCTGACAGAGCCAACGCCTGTGAGCAATACCATTTGTAACATTAGTGAATTTATCGGGAGTGAGCTTATAGAAATCGTTAAAGAGAGTGTCCTTAAGAATCTGGCTATGAAGAGCGGAAACGCCGTTTACCTTATGGCTTGCTGCAACGCAAAGGTTTGCCATACGAACTGCGCCACCTGAAATGATAGCAGTTCTTTCAACATAGTCTGCATCGTGGGTGCTTTCCCATACATAAGCACGGAAGCGGTTGTCGATTTCTTTGATAATATTGTATATGCGAGGAATGAGTCTTCTTACAAGGTCCTCGCTCCAGCATTCAAGAGCCTCGCTCATAACTGTATGGTTAGTATAAGCAACTGTATTTGTAACAATTCTCCAGGCATCGTCCCAACCATAACCGCATTCATCAAGAAGAATTCTCATAAGCTCGGGAATTGCCATTGTAGGATGAGTGTCGTTAATATGAATTGCGATTTTCTCGGGGAGATTATCAATTGTGCCATATTCACGAAGATGATGACGGACAATATCCTGAACGGAAGCAGAAACAAGGAAATACTGCTGACGGAGTCTTAAGGATTTACCTTCAGGGTGGTTATCCATAGGATAGAGAACCTTGCTGATAACCTCAGCCATTGCCTGACGCTCCATGGAACGCATAAAGTCACCCTGATTGAAGGATTTCATATCAAACTCAGGTGCTCTTGCGCTCCAGAGGCGAAGAACGCTGATGCCCTTACCATCCTTACCTGCAACAAACATATCATAAGGCACAGCCTGAATAACATTACCATTTTCGATTTCAACATGGTGATACTGATTGTCCCACGTTTCAATAAGGTTACCCTCGAAGCATACATCAACTGCACTGCTTTCACGGGGCTGAAGCCATACCTCACCACCGGGAAGCCAGTTATCAGGAAGCTCAGTCTGTCTGCCCTCAACAAGCTTCTGACGGAAGATACCATATTCATAAAGAATTGAATAGCCTCTTGCAGGGTAGCCCTGTGTTGCAAGACCATCAAGATAGCAGGCAGCAAGACGGCCAAGACCACCGTTACCAAGACCTGCATCAGGCTCGCACTCATAGAGGGATTCAAGCTTAATATCATAATCCTTAAGAACGCTTTCAAATGTTTTTGTAAGATTAAGATTGAAAAGAGTGTTCTTAAGAGAACGACCCATTAAAAATTCCATTGAAAGATAGCAAACTCTCTTTTTGCCCTCTTCGTCTGCTTTTTTGCCAAGCTCTGCTCTGCCCTGCGCCATCATATCGCGGACAATCATTGAAACCGCTTTATAATACTGGTCATAGGTAGCATTTTCAGTTGAGATACCGAAAAAGTGGAGAAGCTTATTCTCAAGCATCTCTTTTGCTTGCTTCTTTGTAAGCTTATAATTCATACAAATCCTCCAAAAATATTTTTAAAAACCATAGTTTTTTACTATTTTTTATACATTTTACACTAAAAATACACTAAAATCAACTGTAATAACACGAAAAGTTGTATAATATATTATATGGTTTTTTGGATAGTTTTTTTCAAACCACCTCCCTGGCGAAGGGAGGGGGACCGCGCCGAAGCTCGTCTTTGGCGTGGTAGAGGGTTCTAGCGCCCAAGGCGCGTATAATAAAATCTTTTACCTTATTCTTTTTAGAGAATAAAAGTCTTGCACAGAAGTAAAAATATTACCCCCGGAACTGAAAAAAGGACGCTGAAAACCAAGGAAAAAACATTGACTCCCAAGGAAAGCGGTACAAAATAATTCACCGCCCACACAGCGCACAGTGCACCCACGCCACCCAAGGCACTTGTAAAAAAGGATTTCAGAAAGCTTCCACTTTTTTTGAATATCATAAAAACTGCTATGAGTAATACAGCACCGATAAAGTAAATCATTTCTCCACTTCCTTTAGTTTCTTTAACAGGTAGGCGTGTTTGATTTCAAGGCTGCGAAGCTCCAGCACCGCTGACTCCACAAGGGCGTTATCTCCTGCCGAGGAAAGCTTGAAATAGGCAAGCTTCATCAAAAATCTTACATCCTCAATTTCCTTGATAAGCAAATCCCGTTCACTCATTTTTCTCATTCTTGAATATCTTATTTCTTTTATTATTCCTATCACCGCCTATATTCTGATACATTTATTTTTATTCACAGAAAATAAATTTTATTACAGATTATTAAAGCGCTTTGAAGAGCATAATTATTATATGAATGCAAAGTGTAAAATGCTAAGCAATGCCACAAGGAAACCAACATATTCCTCCGACCTGTTTCCCTCTACGGTATGGGCAAGCCCATACCCTACGGTTGTGTTGGTTTATTTCCGTTTATCGTAGGGTACAGGCTCGCCTGTAAGCAATGCCACAAGGAAACCAACATATTCCTCCGACCTGTTTCCCTCTACGGTATGGGCAAGCCCATACCCTACGGTTGTGTTGGTTTATTTCCGTTTATCGTAGGGTACAGGCTCGCCTGTACCGTAGAATAAAGTAAAAGTGTGGCTAAGCTCATTCCGCATTCCGAATTCCGCATTCCGAATTTAAACTCCCATTTTCAATTATCAATTTTATAAGAGGTTATTATGAGCAGACAATCCTTTACTTATCAGCAATACTGCCCTGTTGTTGAGAAAAATGTTATTATTGAAGAGCAGACTTATCTCAACGGAAGAAAGAAAATCCGTTGTCTTTACTATCACAAATGCAACTGCGATGAAATGGGCGGCTGCAGAAATAAATATGTAAAAAGAAAAATTGAGGCGGTTGAAAAAAAAGAGGAGTGAGTGTATAATTGTTGCGATACTTTTACAAAGGGGATATCTTTACGGGGCAACCCACCACCGCTGACGCGGTCCCCCTCCCTATTAGCCTAAAGGCTAACAGGGATGATAATTATCGCAGGAGGTTAATTTATGAGTGGCATATATATTCACATACCATTTTGCGCATCAAAATGTCCTTACTGCGATTTTTATTCTTACAGATGTAAAAGCGAGGAAATGAGCCTTTTCGTTGACTCTCTTATTGATGAAATCAACACTCTTGAAAGAGTGAACGAGTTTGTCAAAAAGCCTTTCGAGGCTGATACACTTTATCTCGGTGGCGGTACGCCCTCGGTTTTATCGGGTGAAGAGCTTTTCAGAATTATAACCACTGCAAGAAAACGCTTTTCTGTTTCTGACAATGCAGAAATTACCGTTGAATGTAACCCCAATTCAGATATTGAGTCCAGTCTCCCCTATCTTCTCAAAGCAGGTGTCAATAGAATTTCATTAGGTCTTCAATCCGCCGTTGACAAGGAGCGAAAAGCTCTCGGCAGACAAAGTGACAAAAAGAGAGTCACAGAGGTTATTGAGCTTTTAAAATCAAATGGCATAACCAATATTTCACTTGATGTTATGCTTGGTATTCCCTATCAGACCCAAGAGAGCCTCAATGAAACTCTCAATTATGTTATTGAAAGCGGTGTGCCACACATCAGCGCATATATGCTTAAAATCGAGGAAGGCACTCATTTCTACAAATGCTATGACAAATACGATTTTCCTGACGAGGAAAAGACAATAGAATTTTATAATCAATGCGCTGACGCTCTTGAAAAAGCAGGGTTTATTCATTACGAAATATCAAACTTTGCAAAAGAAGGCTTTGAAAGCCGACACAATACAAAATATTGGGAACTCGAAAATTATCTCGGAATAGGACCAGGTGCCCATTCTTACTTTGACGGGAAGCGCTTCTATTTTGAAGGCGACACCCAAGGCTTTATCAAAGGTGATAAGGCGATTTTTGATTCCTCGGGCGGTGACCATGAAGAATACATAATGCTTAAATTAAGACTGAAAAAGGGTCTTGATTTAACAGAATTAAAGGAGCTTTACGGCGAAAAGCCTTTAATTAAAATAAAAGAAAAAGCCCCGTTCTTAAAGGAACAAGGCTTAATAGAATTTGAGGGCGAAAGCTTAAGGCTCACAAGAGCAGGCTATCTTCTTTCAAATTCGGTAATTTACGAAATTGTATGGGGATAGAAAAAAAAGATGCAGAACAAACAAACTGAGCAAAAATAAGGCAGAAGCCTTGTTTTTGTTTGCCCGAAGGCGTACAAAGGTACGTCGAGTGGCGAAGTTTGTTTGTAGCATAAAACATAGCTTTTTATAACATTTGCAGTTTTCGAACAAATAAAAAGGGTTCTATAGGAAAAATCACACCTATAGAACCCTTTTTATTATATTATTTTATGCGGTCTGCGCTTTTTTAACATCCCCAGTTAGCTTAAGCCTGCTTTTCTCATATTAGCCTCATGCTCGCTCATAGTGCTTGCATAGAAAACATCGCCTGTTTCGGTGTTGTGGCAGAAATAGTAATAATTTGTTGTTGCGGGTTCGAGAGCCGCTCTGATTGCCGCATCACCGGGGTTTGCGATTGCACCGATGGGAAGACCCTTACAATCGGTGTCATAGGTGTCATAATTCTTGATAAAATCAACATATTTCTGACTGTCCTCTGTTGAAGATGTCAATGTGGGCTTAATTGTTTTTACAACATAATCGCTTGTTGAGTCGCAGTTAAGCCAAGGATATGTTCCCGCCCTGTCAAGACGGTTATAAAGAACGGATGAAATATCAGCCATCTGAGAGCTTGAAGCTGCTTCCTTCTGAAGAACGGAAGCCATAATAATTACCTCATCAAGGCTTAAGTCTCTGTCCTTAGCCTGCTTTGCATATTCATCAGTCCAACGATTCTGGAAGTTATCTAAAAATCTTCTTACAACGCTTGAAGGATTTTCACCGATATAGAATTCATAAGTATCAGGGTACATATAACCCTCAAGAACTCTGAAGCGTTTATCCTTATTGGGAATGGATTTTATAAACTCATAATCCTCTGAGAAATCAACATTCTGAAGAGTATTGATAAAGCTTGCAGCGGTGCAGACCTCATTTGCTTCAAGCTTTTCGGCAATCTGGTCAATAGTCCAGCCCTCGGGGAAGGTAAGAGTTACTGTTTCGGAAAGAGTGATGTCAGCCTTCATTGTTGAAAGCATTTTTTCAAGACCCATTGAGGGTGTGAGAGTGTAAACACCTGAAACATAATCTCCGTCCTTACCGAAGAATTTTATGAAAAGGTTGCAGAAGAGCTTATTCTGAATAAGGTCATTATCTTCAAGAACATCGATAACATCCTTATCGCTCATACCCTTTGAAACCTCAACCTCAACAGTTGTGTTCTCAACATCAATAGCAAGGACATCGTTGATGCAACGGATTCCGTAAATGCAGAGAACAACGCTTGAAAGAACGATTATTGCAATTGCGAGAGCAAGGTGAGAAAGCTTTTCGGAGGTTATGAACTTGCCGAAGAATGTATTCTGAAGCTTCTGCATTTTCGCATTTTTGGCTGCAATTGCTTTATTCTGCTTTGCAGTTGTGGGCGGTGCAGAAACCTTGAACTTCTCAACAGCGGGCTTAACTCTCTGATTTTTGCGGACTGTTGCTTTTTTCTCTCTTTGCGCCGCCTTATCTATATCGCGGGGTGGATTTGAAAAATAAACTCCGCCCTTATAGTTGGGATTTTCATAGGCACTATTGGAATTGATGTCGATTTTGAAATCATCAACCTTTTTCTGCCTTTTGGTTTTCAAAGCTTCTTCATCAGTAGGCTTCGGTGCTTCAGCTTCCTTTTTGTCTTCAAACATACTCAAAAGCTCTTCGTAATCATTGAAATTATCCTTTGCCACCAAAATCACTCCTTTATAGTAATAATCTGCTTTTCTGTAACTATCATATCCACGGTTCTGTCATATTTTCCGTAAAACAACTCGTCCTTTATATTCTGGGAATAGCAAATGCCTATTGTTGAGCCCTTATATTTTGAAAGGTAACGGTCATAATAGCCCTTGCCGTAGCCCAGACGATAGCCTGATTTATCAAACATAAATGCAGGAACAATGCATATTGTATTTTCAGTTTCTGTGAGCATTTTCTCCTTATCGGACTCAGGCTCCAAAACACCGAAAGATCCACTCGAAAGCTCATCAAGGGAATTTATATAGTAAAAATTCATTTCTGAGGGTCCGCCCTCGCAACGAGGAACTGCGACTTTTTTACCCGCGGACAAAAGTGCGTTTATAAATTCCTTTGTATCAACCTCAATTTCGGTTGAAACATAGCATAAAAATGTTTCAGTTTCTCTTACTGCCCATAAATTGAGAAGCTTGTTGCATATCTTTTTATCAAACGAGCTTTTTATGGAAGGCTCCATTGAAAGTCTGCTTTCCTTGGCTTGCGCTCTCATTTTCTTCTTTATGGGTCTTATATCTATTATCTTTTCCATTGAATACCTCTGAGTATCTGAAGCGCTTTTTCTTCACCTGTTAATTCCGCGCAAATTGCAGCACCGAATTCCCAGGCAACGCCTGCACCCCTTGCGGTAACAATATTACCATCAGTAACAACGCCCTTTTCAAGAACGCTTGCACCCTTTAATTCATCCTCAAACCCGGGGAAGCAGGTTGCATTTCTACCTTCAAGAAGTCCCTTTCTTCCCAAGATAAAGGGTGCGGCACAGATTGCACCCATTATTTTTCCGTTCTCTGCGCAGAAGTCAATCGCCTTTTGCACATCACTTGAATTATTAAGATTTTCTGCACCCGGCATACCACCCGGAAGAATGATACCCTGAACGCTTTCGTCAAGAACTACATCCTCGAGAAGAATATCTGCTTCAACGCCTATTCCGTGAGCGCCCCTGCAGACTTTACCGCTTACGCCAACTGTTTCAACCTCCACACCTGCTCTTAAAAGGAAATCAACAGGTGCAAGAGCTTCTATTTCTTCAAAGCCATTGGCAAGAAATACATAAATCATAATTACCTCTCAATTTGCATAAGGTATTCCGAAAAATCCGTTTTCGATTTCGGGAACATCATTTATTTTGTAATACATTCCATATGGAACAGCTTTTTTATCTGAAGCTTGTCTATAAATAATTTCATTCTTTTCGGTATTCTGAAAAACTGCTTCAAGGAGCAATTCTTCATTCCCGAAAAGTTCAAATATTACAAGCTCCTTTTCGTTTTCTTCATAAAGGGCATAGCCCGCATTTTCAATAAAAACAGTCACTACCTCACCGCTTACGGAATTAAAGAAGGAATCAAAGGTGCTTTCCTTAAGAGCTACAACAGGAGCATTTTTATTGCTTCTCTTTATTGCATCTCTGTATTTTTCGTAAGTGATTAGTTCTGTTTTTATGGGGTTAATATCACAAAAATCCTTTTTGAAAAGCGTTTTTTCAGAGTATGAAAAGCCGTTTTCAAAGCCCAGCTTTTCGTAAATCCCGAAAAGATATTCTTTCTCGGGTACAAGGAAAAGATAGTCAATCCCTCTGCATTCTGCCACCTTGAAAAGCTCTTCAAAAAGGTCCTTCATAAGACCCTTTCCACGATAATCGGGATGTGTGCATACGGCGTAGATATAATAAGAAGAATATGCTTTTTCATTTACGAGAATTTCGCTTTCAAGCATATAAAGAGCGCTTACGGGCTTTTCCTCGTCAAAGACTGCCAGCACTCTGTCGGATGAAGCAGTTTTACTGAAAAAGGAATCAAGACTTTCCTTACTGTCATCAAAGGATGTCTTCCAGAGAGCCTTTAAGAGCTCATATTCACTTTCAAGAGGAAAGCGGATTTCAAAGGATTTTTCCATAATATTTTTTCACAAGATGCTCGGGATGATAAGAGGTCTTTGCTTTTCTCAGGTTTTCAGCTCCGGCATCATCCTCGCGGTTTATATATTCAAATTCCGAAAGAGAATTTTCAGCAAACAATTTATTGATTACCGCATAAGCAGTAAGATATTCGGGTGAAGCCTTTTCAAAGTGGGTGCAATAGGTTTTGCCGTCGGGCATCGCTTCTCCTAAAGCATAGGCAACGATTTTGCCGTCAACTCTCAAAAGTGCGCCCGATAAATGAAGCTCATTAAAATGCTCAAATGCCTTTTCGATAACGAGCATTTCCTCGTCAAGCTTCGGGTTTCTCTCACCGCTTTTATGCCAAAGGTGAGAAAACTCCAGACATTCTTTTAAGTTGGTTTCATTCAATTCCTCGTAAGAAAAATTGTTCTTTTTGCAAAAGGAATTAACATGGTTTTTCTTTGAATGATATTTTCTGCCACTCAAGGTTGCAAGCTTCTCACGAAGATAGACATAGTCAAAGAAATCTCTTTGCTCCTCAAGAACAAGTCTTTCACCATAGATTGCTTTAAGAATTTCCGCCTGCTCTTCACTGAGGCAATAGAAGCTGAAATCCACATTTCGTTTCCTTGCATCCTCTTCGATTATCTTAAGGGCGTTTCTTACATCGCCCTTGCCCCAAGGAAAAGCATAGCTTTTAACTCCATTGAAGCGTGAACGAAGAAACAGAAAGCCGTCCTTCTCTGCAAATCGGGTATTCTCACCCACACTCCAGCAGAAGATATTACCGAAGGAAAAATCACATATCTGCGAAGAGCTTTCAGGAATATTATCAAGTATCAAATCTCTGTCAGAGATTTTTACAGGTTGAAAATCAAGCATAATTACTTCTTTATTGTATCAAGTAGAATTTTGTAAACTGTATCATTTATTTCTTTGATTGAAAGGGGCTCACCATTTTCGGAGCAAGGAACAATTATCCATCCGCATTTGTCTGCAGCATAGAGTGCCGCCTCGCGACAAGCATTGAGAAACTCAACATTTGCTTCGTGAACATCCTTTTTATTTTCGTCGCCCTCATAGCGCTGAGTCATAAGTCTTTGAGAAACCTCAACGGGCATATCAAGGAAGATAACCTTATCAGGAG
Organism: Acutalibacteraceae bacterium; assembly: GCA_045660345.1. Lineage (GTDB taxonomy): Bacteria > Bacillota > Clostridia > Oscillospirales > Acutalibacteraceae > DTU089. The sequence continues at coordinate 30,681 of JAZRDP010000051.1, read as the reverse complement.
CAGGAATACCGATTTTGTTATATTCAAAATCAAAGAGCCAATCAAGGTATTCGTCCCACTCGGATTTATGGAGCTTTGTCATCTGATAAATTGCATTGGCAGGAGTATAGCGGTCAGCAAAAATCAGTGTTCCGTCAAGATATTCCTTTTTCCATTTTTCTGTGTAGGAAGCGAAGCGGTCTGCAGCATAAAGCACAGATGTTGCATAAGCATTAACATCCCCTGCATTCTTACCGAAATCACCTGCAAGATATTTTCTTACGAGAATACTTGAATCGCTTTCGTAATCGGGAAGCTTGATTTTTTTGAAATCAATCCCGTCCTCTGCAAGCCTTTTGCAGACAAGGTCAGTCTGGGTTGTTTTACCGCAACCGTCAAGACCCTCTAAATCAATAAACATAGACTTATAACAAACCTTTCAGAATATGACCGCAATATCGCATAATATCACATCATATTATTCCAATTATACCTATTAATAATACAATAAATATTGTCAACTGTCAAACAAAGTATGTGAATTGTAAGTAAATTGTAATATTTCATATAAGAAAACAAAAAGAGAAAACCCGAAACAACAGGTTTTCCCTTTAATTTTTAACCGTCAATTAATTTTAAAACACTTGCTTTAGGGAGCAATCCAACCGCCTGATTAACAAGCTTTCCGTCTTTAAAAAGAAGGAGTGTTGGAATACTTGAAATGCCGAACTGCATTGCAAGCTGCATTTCCTCGTCCACATTAACCTTCCCAACAACGATGTCTGCTCTCTCCTCTGAAATTTCGTGGATTGTGGGAGCTATCATCTGACAAGGTCCGCACCATGTTGCCCAGAAATCAAGCAAAACGGGCTTTTCGCTTTTTAAAACCAACTCCTCAAAGTTAGCACTTGTGATTGTTAATTCTGCCATATTTATTTTCCTCTCAATCTTTAATCTTTAGATTTGTAATAAAGCATACAGTGACAGTAGCCCTCAAAATCAGGGTCCTTTATCTGCTCACGGAATTCTTTACAGATACATTTATTGTCTTCTGTTCTTTCCAATCTGCAAGGACAATAGCCGCCTTTCATTTTAAGGCCTTCTTTTATTCTTGCAACAACCTCTTTATCATCATTGAATTTAACTGCCATTGTAACACCTCTTTTATAACCTTTTCTATATTTTAACAAGAAATTATTAACATATCAATAATAATACTTTACTTTTTCAAAAAAGAGTGTAAAATACAATTGATTAAAGGATGGTGTTGTTATGAACACAATTAAAAAAGAGGCTTACTCAGCTGCAAAAGAAATTATTGAAATAGGCAAGCTTAAAAAGGGACAGATTCTTGTTATCGGTTGCTCAACAAGTGAGGTAATCGGCGACAAAATCGGTACTAATTCATCTCCCGATACTGCAAATGAGATTTTCGAGGGTATTTACGAGGCTGCTAATGAAGCGGGTGTTTTTGTTGCTGCGCAGTGCTGCGAGCATCTTAACAGAGCTATTATTGTTGAAGCGGATGCCGTTCCAAATGGTGAATTCGTCAATGTTGTTCCTCAGCCCAAGGCAGGCGGTTCATTCGCAACCGCTGCGTACAAGGCCTTTAAAAATCCCGTTGCACTTGAAGAAATCAAGGCGGATGCAGGACTTGACATCGGCTCAACCTTAATCGGTATGCACTTAAAAAAGGTTGCAGTTCCTGTAAGACTTAAAAACAATAAAATCGGCAACGCCACTCTCACCGCCGCAAGAGTAAGACCGAAATTTATCGGTGGCGAAAGAGCACATTACAATGAAGATCTGATGTAAAAAGCAAATCACTCGGACGAGATATTCTCATCCGAGTGGTTTTTTTATTTATTCTTTTTTCTTTCAAATCTTTTAGCCATTTTAGACATTAAGCCAAAGCCTACTAAATCCTTTGAAGCAGTAAAAATTCTTTCACCCTTTTTGTTTTTAACAAATTGCGCGATATAAATATTTCATTATTAAACCTTCTTTTTCTCGTGCCATCAGGCACATATCACAACAAGGGCATATAACTAAGGAAAGCTTGCTACAGTTGAAGCTTACGCTTCAATGACGCTCCTATGGTCGCGTCAAGAACTCTCCACCGTTCCGCCCTACTTTAATTTGTTGAATTTATATTTGGCTCGCATTACACTGTATTTGTAAGGTTTACTTTATTCAAGACGGTCCCCCTCTCTTCGAAGAGAGGCAAAAAACTTGCCTTTACATATTCTTCTACGGCGCATTTTTGCGCCCCGAAATTTTGCATTTTGCATTCTGCATTTTTCATTTAATTGAAATTATTTCTCTAAAATAATTTCCATTACAATCGGACAATGGTCGCTTGTGTAGTTGCCGTTTCGAATGCCTGAAAGAACGTTGTATGAATTAACCTTAATTCCCTTTTTTGAAATCATAAAATAGTCAATTCGTTTGAATTTTTCAGGGTTGTTCCAACCGTTGTAGGTATGGGCATCGGATGTATTTTCGGTAGCGTGTTTGGCATCAAGGAAATTTTCGGTTACGTTGTTATAGGTAACTGAGCCCTCCTGAGCATTAAAGTCGCCCATAATAACTGAGGGAAGAGAGCCGAATTCACTGATTTTATCAAGCACAACGCCGATACCGTTGATTCTTGCCTCGTCACTTACATGGCTTAAATGTGTATTGAAAACAACAAAATCCTTGTCAGTAGCCTTTTCTGTAAGGATTACATAGCTACATACTCGGTTATACTGCGCGCCCCATGATTTACTGGGCACATCGGGAGTTTCGGAAAGCCAGAATGAGCCCTTGTCAACAAGCGAGTAAAGCTCTGTGTTATAGAATATAGGACAGCCCTCGGAATTGAAGGCATCGTCACGATATGTTATAACAGAATCATAGCCCTCTAAAGAGTCAACAAGATATGAATAATGCCATTTTGTTGCTTCCTGAAAGCCGATAACACCGGGCTTTTCCTCTGCGATATCGTCAATAATCAAATCCGCACGATAGAACCAACCCTTTTTGCCCCAGTCAGTAGGACTGATGCAACGAAGGTTATAGCTCATCATTTTGATATTATCTTCTTTGGGTTCAATATTGACAGCTTCTTTGTTCTCTTTGTAGTGAGGGTAATACATAAAAGTATTACCAACGAGAACAATTGCCGCCACAAGAACGAGAGCCAATAAACTGCCGAGAATTATTAAAATTGTTTTTTTCATAAAGCACCTCAAAACTTTGATATAAAAAGTATAACACCTTACATGCATAAATTCAATAAAGTTTACACGATTTCCAATCGTGTAAACTCTTTTTTGAAAAAATGCGGTTTTCCTCTTGATTTTTTCAAATCAATTAGTTATAATAGCAAGGCGCTTTGAGAGAGGCGTAGAAGTTAATAGCTAATTTCTTTGATCAGATGGAGAGTTGTCCGAGTCGGTCGAAGGAGCACGATTGGAAATCGTGTAAACGGCCAAAACCGTTTCGAGGGTTCGAATCCCTTGCTCTCCGCCATAAAATATAGAGTGTTACCATTCGGTAACGCTCTATATTTTTTTACTGAACCAAAAAGGGATTCGAACCCCCTCGGCGAAGCCGAACACAATCGGGTGTTTGCGTAGCAAACGATGGGCAGAGCCCATCGAATCCCTTGCTCTCCGCCAAAAATAACAGATACCCTTTCGGGTGTCTGTTGTTTTTTTGTTTGAAATTGGTTTGGTTTTTTTGTATAAAATATTAATTGTATAGTTTATATATTTATGGTATTATTTACACAATGTGGTCATTATGTACCACCCACCACCTTCGGTGGTCCCCCCTCCTTTTTGCTTCGCAAAAAAGAGGGATAGAATTTGCAACACTTTTACTAAAGGAGAGGTTTTATGAAATTCAAACCATATCACAAAAGCCTTGAAGATTTGCACATTGGTACTGAAAGTCCTCGTGCATATTTCATTCCCTATGACAACCTTGAGGATGCTCTTTCAGGCGACAGAAACAAATCTTACTATTTAACCAACCTTTGCGGTGATGACTGGAGCTTTAAATTCTTCGAAAGCTTTGAGGATTTAGAGGACGATTATCTTACCGCAGAATTTGATGCCAAGGCTTTACCCTTGGTTAAGGTTCCCGGTAACATTCAGCTTTATGAGGGTGTTGAGCACGATTCTCCCCTTTACTCAAACCTTAAATACCCCTTCCCTACTGATCCACCCTTTGTTCCTGACGAGAATCCTTGTTCTCTTTTCATCAAGGAATTTGATGTAAGCGCGGAAATGCTCGAAAGAGATAACATCATCACCTTTGAGGGTGTTGGCTCCTGCTTCTATCTTTTAATCAACGGCGAATTTGTAGGTTATAGTCAGGTTCACCACTGCACAAGCGAATTCAACATTTCAAAATATCTTGTTGAAGGCAAAAACAGAATCACTGTTCTTGTTGTTAAATGGTGCGACGGCTCATATCTTGAAGACCAGGACTATTTCCGCCTTTCTGGTATTTTCAGAGAAGTTTATATTCTTTCTCGTAACAAAAACCGTCTTAAAGATGTTTATATCAGAAAGAGCTTCAACGAGGATTATTCTTTTGCGACTCTTAATGTTGAATGTGATTTAGTCGGCGACGCTTCTGTTCTTTACGGGCTCGCATCTCCCAAGGGCGATGTTATCGCAAACGGCGAAAGCGCAAACGGCAGCTTTACTATTGAAATCGAAAAGCCTTTAATGTGGAATGACGAAACACCCTATGTTTACAACCTCTTCCTTACTGTTGAGGATGAAATCATTCCATTCCAGATTGGTCTTTCCGAATATAAAATCGTTGACAAGAAGCTTCTTATCAACGGCAAGGCAGCAAAGCTCCGCGGTATCAACCGCCACGACTCCTCTCTCAACGGCTATGTTGTAACAGTTGAGGAAATGGTTGAGGATTTGCTTCTTCTCAAGCGCGCAAATGTTAACTGCATCAGAACCTCTCACTATCCCAACGACCCGAGATTTTTAGACCTTTGCGAGGCTCTCGGCTTCTACATTGTTGACGAGGCTGACATTGAAACTCACGGTATGGGCTTCAACACAGATGCTGATTGGGATTGGTTCCGTTGGTCAATGCTTTCAACCATTGACGAATGGGAGGAGGCTTATGTTGACAGAGCTGCAAGACTCTTCGAAAGAGATAAAAACCACGGCTGCGTTATTATGTGGTCTCTCGGTAACGAAAGCGGATGCGGTAAAAACCACAGAGCTATGAGAAACTACATAAAATCCCGTAACGAAAACGCAATTGTTCATTACGAAAACGCTCACCTTGAATTCAAGGCAGTTCCCGAGGGCGAATGCTTCAAGGATATTTCCGATGTAGAAAGCAGAATGTACCCCGGCTGGATTTACTCAAGAGATTACCTTGAAAACGAGGAATTCACAAAGCCCTTCTATATGTGTGAATACGTTTGCTCAACAACAACCGGTGATGTTCACGCTTTCTGGGAATTAGTTGACAAATATGATAATTTCTGCGGTGGATGTATCTGGGAGCTTACTGACCACGCTATAAACATCCCCGACGAAAACGGCAATCCTCGTTACTACTACGGTGGCGATTTCGGAGATTTCCCCAACGATGGTATCTGCTGTCTTGATGGTCTTGTTTTCCCTGACAGAAGTCTTCGTCCCGGTTACTTTGATATGAAAAAGGTTTACGAGCCCTTCAGAGCAAGCTATGAAAACGGCGAGCTTACTGTTAAGAGCGTTCGCTATTTCACAAAGCTTTCTGACCTTTCTTTGAAATGGAAGCTTACATCCAATGAAAAGGTACTTGCAGAGGGTGAAATTGATACTCTTGACATCGCTCCTCTTGAAAGTGTAACCTACAAGCTCTTTGACGAAGGTAAATTCGACCTTTCAGGCGACTGCTTCATTACTGCTACAATCCACCAGAAGAATGACACTCCCTGGGCAGAAAAGGGCTACGAAATCGGCTTCCTTCAGTTTGAAATTGAAGCAGAAAAGGCAGTTGCAGTTAAGGACGGCAACAAGGTTGTTCTTCAGGGTAATGACAGATATGCACTTATCACCTGCGGTGATATTGAATATACTTTCGACAAGCCCTACGGAAGAATTGCATCTATTAAAAAGGACGGCAAGGAATTCCTTGAAGCTCCCCTTAAATTTAAAATGTGGCGTGCACCCTCATACAACAGAGGCTCTGTTGATGAATGGGTTGCAAACCACCTTGACCATATTGCTCAGAAGACATATTCAACCGTAGTTGAAGAAGGAAACAACAAGGTTATTATCGTTTCCGAAATTGCCCTTGGGGGCCCTGCAAATCCCCCGATTCTCAAGGGTAAGCTTACTCATATCTTCCACGGCGACGGCTCTGTTGATATTGCACTTTCTGGTGACATCCGTGAAAATGCACCTCTCATCCCCCGTCTTGGCATTGAGCTTCTTATGAACGAAGTCTTTGAGGACATCAGATATTTCGGTCTTGGTGAGGTTGAAACCTACCCCGACAGATACAAGGCAGGTCGCTTTGGTGACTATGAGCTCACTGTTACAGATAACTTTGTTCACTTTATTCGTCCTCAGGAAAACTCCTCTCACTTAAAAACAAGAAGAGCTACTGTCGGTAAAAAAGGCGGCGACGCACTCTTCTTCACAGGCTCAATGGGTGCCGAGGAATTCTCCTTCAACGCATCACACTATTCTGCAGAGCAGTTAACAGAAAAGAAGCACGATTTCGAGCTTGAAAAAGAACCTTATACAATTGTTAACCTTGATGCCCGCTTCAATGCAATGAGCGAGGATCCCGAGCTTGACAATGACGAAAACAACAGACTCTTTGACGAAAAGACTGTAAGCTTCTGCTTTAACATCAAGCCTGTTGAGATGTAATAAAAAACAAGGAACGGTAGACACAAATCTGCCGTTCCTTTATTTTATTCATTGATTTTATATTTTACTCGGTTTCCTAATTTTCTTGAAGAAAGCAAGCCCCATTTTTCGAATTTTAACACAAATTTTCTTATAGTAGCATAAGCGACATTCGAAAAATCTTTTTCAATTTGTTTTGTTGAAAATTCATTAGTACCATAGTAAGAAACAATAAAAGACCAAAGCTCTGTTTCTTTCTGGGTTATCTCACCTTTTGAAAGATGCTCCTTATAGCTTTCAAAAACATTTTCGGTAATTTCACTTTCAGGTAGCTTGTTATAAACATTATCAGTAAAATATTTTACAAATGGCGTCACATCAATGACACCACTGATTTTATAGTTCTCTTCAATAAGAGTAAACGCATTATAATAACCGCTTTTGCTTTTTTGAATAAAGCTTGAAAAAGGAACAAAAAGTGTTGTTCTGTACCCTTTTTGGATTAAAAACCACAAGTGCAAAAGACGAGCCATACGACCATTACCGTCAAAATACGGATGAAGATATGCAAAATAAAAATGTATCACAGAAGCTTTGATTAAATCGTCTTCAATATTATCTTCGTTAATAAACTCAATAAATTTTTTCATATAAAATGGCAGAAGAGAATATTCAAGACCTGAATGCTCTAATTTATCGCTGACAATAAAAACTGTATCATCACGATAAAAACTGCCTGTTTTAAATTTATTCTCTTCATCAAGAAACTCTCCCACAGTTATCATATATAGCTCATAGAGATTTTCTTCCGTGATTTTGTTATTAGGATCGCTTATAAACTCAAGACCTTTTTTCTGCCCTAAAATTCTGTTTTCCATTTCATCCTTGGGCGCAAAGCCTTTAAGGATGCTTCTTATACTATCTCTGTTAAAATCTATGCTTTCAATAGCAGAAGAGCAAGCAATCTCTTCTTCAGCAGCTTTGATACCGTAAGACGCACTTTGTTCTTTTAAAAGAAGCTTGATACTCTTCAAATTGACACTTGAAAAATCAGAAAAAACTATATTTTTCCCCTTAAAGTCAGACAAATCAACAGACTTAAGATACATTTCTTTAAAAACACTTAAAAACTCATCAAAATCTTCGGAATATTTATATTTTAATTTTTTCAGATTACAAAAATACTTATCGTTCAATATTGTTGTAAATTTTGAAATATTCATAACTCCTCCAAGTGATACAAAGTGATACTATTTAGTATCATTATAACCGATTTTGTGTTTTTGTCAACAAAATAAATATTGCCATTACAATATTTAATTGATATAATTCAGATATATTATTCTTTTTTCGGAGGGAATGAAAATGAAAAAAGGCAAGCTCAAGGATATGCTTTCCTATGGTGTGGGCGCAGTAGGTCTTGATTTAAGCTACGGACTTTTTTACTCATACCTTGCAAAATATCTGACAGATATTCTGCATCTTAATAAAAAATTTCTTTTGTTTTTAACTCCTGTTGCTCGTATATGGGACGGCTTCAATGACCCTATGATGGGTACAATTGTTGATAACACAAGAACAAAAATGGGTAAATACCGCCCCTGGATTCTTATTGGCTCCTGCTGTAACGCGGTTGTTCTTTCCCTTTTATTCTCAAACCCCGGTTTTGAGCTTGGTGGTATTCCCCTTTACATTTATGTTGCGGTGCTTTATGTTGGTTGGGGTATGACAAATACGATGGCTGACATTCCCTATTGGTCAATGGTACCATCTTTTACAAGCGACCCTAAAGAGCGAAGCCTAATTGCAACAGTTGCCAGAACCTTTTCGGGACTCGGTCAAGGTATCATTTCTATTCTCACACCCGTTATGCTTCCCTTATTAAGCGAGGCAACATATAACGGCGAGAAAATCGCGGATGCAAGAGGCTACAGCCTTTGGGCAATAATCTGTGCATTTGCTCTCGTGGGCTTCTCCTGTCTTTCTGTTTTGAACACCAAGGAAAAGCATATTGTTACTCCTAAGGAAAAATTCACCTTCAAGCAGATGTTCAATATTGCAAAAAATAATGACCAGCTTCTTGTGTTTATGCTTTTTGCAATGCTTTCAAATGCAGGCTGGTATATGATTTCAGGCGTGGGCGTTTATTTCTTCGATGTTGTTGCAGGCGACCCTGCAAAGCAGTCCACCTTTAACATTATCGGTGCTATCGGCTCTGTTTTAGGTCTTGGTGTTGTTCCTGTTCTTACAAAATTTATGTCGAGAAGAAGATGCTATCAGGTTTCTCTCTGCCTTGCTATTTTCGGTTTCTTGACAATGGGCATCTGCGTTAAGGGTTTCGGCTCATATATGGCGATGAATTTCTGCTATCTTATCGCTTCAATCGGTGTTGCTTCTATGTTCGTTTCACAGACAGTTTTCCTTGCAGACATTGTTGACTACGGCGAAATCAAAATGGGCTTCCGTTCTGAATCCATCACCTTCTCAATGAAGGGCTTTTTGCAAAAAATGGCTTACACCATTCAGACAATTATTCTTTTCTCAGGTCTTGAGATTTCCAAATATAACGAAAACCTCCACGCTCAGAATAGGGTCGAGGTTAAATCTGCAATAAGCTTTATGATGCTTGTTGCACCCATAATTCTCATTACACTTTCACTTATTATTTACTCCTGGAAATTCAAGCTCCATGGAAAATATATGGAAGAAATCACAGAGAAGATAAATGAGAAACACGAAAAATTGAATTCGGAATTCGGAATGCGGAATTCGAAATGAGCTTCGCAACAATTTTAAAAATAGTATAAAACAAAAGATTCAGGACAAAAATAATTGTCTTGAATCTTTTTGTTTGCTTTTATTATATTAACTTAAAGAAAAGAAATTTTGTTATGGTTAGTTAATAAAATATTTGGAAGCGAAGCTTCCCCTACATTCCGAATTTCGAATTTCGAATTTCATAGCGTATCCAAACTCTGTTCATATGCAGGTATGAACTCGTTTAAGAAAACATCTGCTTCGGGTACATTCATTTTTTTGATGCGCTTTAAGGTGGATTTTTCCGCCTCTTTGAACTCGGTGTTACCTGCCTTGCGCTCTTCAATACATTTAATAAGGGCGCTTAATCTGTCGGCTGCTTTAATGAGAACAAGAAGCTCTTCGTCCTCATTTTCACCTGTTAAAAGGCTACTGAACTCTTCTCTCAGATCCTCGGGAAGCTTGTTAAGAAGCTTTTCGTTTGCAGAATCCTCAACTGCTTTGAATGCCACCAAAATATCATCATTCTGATATTTAACGGGTGTGGGCATATCCCCTGTTATAATTTCATGGGCATCGTGGTAAAGACCTAAAACTGCTGCTCTATCGGGGTTATAGGCTTTGCCGAAGCGCTTGTTACCAATAATTGCAAGAGCGTGGGCAATGACAGCCACCTCTTTTGAATGACTGTCAAGGCTTTCTCTGTCAGTATTTCTCATCAATGCCCAGCGGTCGATGTATTTCATTCTTGAAATCATCGCAAAAAAGCTGTAATTCATAATAATTCCTTATTTAAGTTTAATTTTAAATGTTTTGATTTCGAAGGGCTTGAAGGTTGCAGTCAATGTATTATTCTGGAATGCAACTGCTTCGTCCTCTTCTTCCATAAGGTTACATTCTGTTGCGCTTAAAATTTCATCGCAGAAGGTAAGAGTAACAGGAGTTTTGCTGTTCCATGTTTCATAGGCACGGACAATGATATGGTCGCTGTCCTCTGCAACCTTAACTGTTTCGATAACAACATTTTCCTTATCGCAGGAAACAAATGAATATTCAGGAGCAAGTGTACCCTCCTGAGCCTTCTGAGGAATTGCATAAAGCGGGAAGTTTACATTGTAACCCTCTTTAACAACATCAGAATCGTTTGCACGCTTTGCGTGAGGGTAAATTGAGAACGAGAATGAATGATGCTCTCTGTCCTGAATAGTATTGGGATTAGTTGCACATCTGAAAAGAGTGGGTCTGATATGACCATTCTTAACATCGCAACCATATTTACAGTCGTTAATAACTGAAAGACCGAAGCCGTTGTCAGAAAGGTCTGCCCATTTATGCATTGACTCCTCAAACTGAGCAAATTCCCATGTTGTGTTAGTTGTTGTTGAACGCTCGATATTACCGAACTGAATATCAAAGGTTGCCTTTGTTGCATTAACATCAACGGGGTAATCTGCTTTAAGAACAACATGGTCCTCGTGCCAGTCTGCCTCGTAGTCCACATCAATTCTCTGCAAATCGTTATAAATGCAGTAATATTCTGTGAAGCTTGAATCACGGAATGCTCTGTCAACCTTATAAACTGCTCTTACTGCACCAAGTTCAATAAGCTCTGCATTCTTGAAATCAAGGTTCCAGCTCTTTTCATCAAAATAGCATTTGATGTCCCATGCCTCGTGGTTATGGGGTCTGTCCTGATATGCGATAACCTTGCCGACTGTCTGTCCGTCAGGAGCAACGCTTCTGCCGGTTTCTTTATGGATGAGCTTTGAAATATTATATTCTTCATTGAACTCAACATCAAAGAAGGGTGTTGTAACCTTATCAGCAGTTGCATTAACAAAATCGAATTTCTGAGGTGCAGTTTTCTTTACCGTAAAGCTTGCGTAACCCTTTGAAGGAACATCTGCAACGAAAACGATTTTGCCGTCAAAGGTTTTCTGATATGCAATTTCGTTACCGTTTTTATCAAAGAGAGCGAATTCTTCATCGCAAGGAATTTCGCAAACTACTGCATCGTGACGATTGAAGCCTGTTGTGTTGAAAACAACAATACTATCCTCTTTAAGGTTGATTTTTGAAAGAAGTGCGCTCTGTGCATTTCCTGCCATTTCGCAGCCTGCCTTGAGAACTCTTTCGTAATCTTCCTTACTGTCCTCATAAACAACAGAAATTGAAGAACCGGGAAGAATATCATGGAACTGATTAAGAAGAATAGTCTTCCAGTTTTTAAGAAGCTCTTCTCTTGGGTAAGCGAAACCGATTTCCTTATTTGCAATTGCGCAAAGAGTTTCTGCATCGTGATATAAGCATTCACTCTTACGGTTGTATTTCTTGTTTCTTGCCTGACTTGTGAGAGTGCCTCTGTGGAATTCAAGGTACAATTCACCGCACCAGGTGGGAAGGCGTTTATTACCTGAAACCTTTTTATCAAGGTCACGGAAGAAATCAAGAGAGGTTGACTGCTTAACAACGGGACAGCCCTGAATACCCTTTTCCATTCTTCTGCCGTATTCAAGCATTTCGATGGTAGGACCGCCGCCACCATCACCAAAACCATAGGACATTAAATAGTCTTTGTTAAGGTCTTTCTGGGAATATCTCTTATAACCGCCTAAAACATAGAGGGGTCTTAATTTACTGTTATAGGTTGTCTGCCAATTGGAGCGTTCATTTGCAGTTGCGTGACAAGAAGGAGGGAAATGAGAGAGAACCTCTGTACCGTCGATACCGCGCCATTTGAATGTATCATAAGGGAATTTATTATACTCATTCCAACTGATTTTAGTTGTCATAAAGTATTCCATACCGCTCTTTTTAATGAGCTGAGGGATTGCTGCAGAATAGCCGAAAACATCGGGTAGCCACATAATTTTATTATCAACACCGAACTCTTCACGGAAGAAGCGCTTGCCAACCATAAACTGTCTTACAAGAGCTTCACCTGAGGCAACATTAGTATCAGCCTCAACCCACATTGAGCCTTCAACTTCCCATCTACCCTCTTTTACTCGTTCCTTGATTTTTTCATAAACCTCGGGGTAATCCTCCTTAACATATTCATAAAGCTGAGCCTGAGAGGACATAAATTTATATTCGGGGTATTCCTCCATCAATTTGAGAACAGTTGAGAAGGAACGGCAAGCCTTATCTCTTGACTGACGAAGTCGCCATAACCAAGCCACATCAATATGAGTATGACCAACAGCCCAGCAGGTCGCTTCCTCGAATTTACCGTAAAGATTTTCATCAAGATATTCTGAAGCCTCGATACAGGACTGACGGAATACCTCGCGGTTATTTGTATCAATATCGAGAATGTTGCAAGCCTCATTAAGAGTCTTGAGAATATTTACTCTTGCATCACTGTCCTCATCCTTATATTTTGCAACCTTTAAAGGAGTGAGAATATCAAAATATGTGCAGAAGGCAACATCATCAAATGCCTGAAGCTGAGCTCCAAGCTGAATCTCACCCTTCCATTCAAAATCGTCTGAATAAGCGTTGATTGCAATTTCAAGCTCCTCGCCACCCTCAGCGCAGGATGTAAGAGTAACATACTGATGATTACTGTCTGCGCCCTGAACAACCTTACCGTTTACGCAGATAATAAACTGAGGATTAACCTCCTGATTCCATGCTCTTGCGTATGGTCTGATGTTATAAATAACATGCTGACCCTTGAAGCTTTCGGGAATTTTAACTGTCTGCTTGAACCAGCAATAGCATTCACGATAGCCCCAATAATCCTTATTTGCTCTGAATGGTGTCCATTCGCCCTTGTCAATATCCTCGATGGAATACTGACCGTCACGATATAAAAAATCGCCCGTATCAACGCTGTCAATAATAACAAATTTGCTATACATATCCTTTAACAGCTGATTGATACGACCGCTTATCATATAACGCTCGCTATTTTTGTCGTGAAAATCAATTTCAAAATGTGCCATAAAAAATAACCTCATCTTAATTTACTGTGGTAAAGTAAGGTAATAATATCATAGAATATGTACTTTTACAATAATTTAAGGCAAAAAAACAAGTCGAAAATGGTAATATTTTATAGTTGACATATTTGGATTTTAGGATTAAAATGTAAGGTAATAATTTTGTCAAAAGGAGCGATTTGAATGGCACATTTTTGTAACGAACCCTCAAGAACCTTCAGTGAATATTTGCTCATTCCCGGCTACACCGGTCCTGACTGTATTCCTGCAAACGTTTCTCTTAAAACACCTCTTTGCAAGTTCAAGAAGGGTGAGGAATCTCCCATAACTCTTAACATCCCTATGGTTTCTGCAATTATGCAGTCCGTTTCTAACGACACTCTCGCTATTGCTCTGGCGAAGGAAGGCGGCATTTCCTTCATTTACGGCTCTCAGTCAATTGAAGACGAGGCAGCAATGGTTGCAAGAGTTAAAAACTACAAGGCAGGCTTCGTTGTTAGCGATTCTAACCTTTGCCCTGATAACACCTTGGCAGATGTTGTTGACCTTTACGACAGCTTAGGTCACTCAACAATGGCTGTTACTGACGATGGTACACCCAACGGCAAGCTTCTCGGCGTTGTTACATCCCGTGATTACAGAATCAGCCGTATGCCCCTTGATTTGAAAGTTTCTGAGTTTATGACTCCTCTTGATAAGCTCGTTACCGCTCCTGCTTCTACAACTCTTAAAGAAGCAAACGACATTATCTGGGAAAACAAGCTCAACTCTCTCCCCATCATCGACGAAAACGGAAAGCTTATGTATTTCGTTTTCCGTAAGGACTATTCTCAGCACAAGGAAAATCCTCAGGAAATCCTCGATGCTCAGAAGAGATATATGGTTGGCGCAGGTATCAACTCCCGTGACTATGAAGAAAGAGTTCCTGCTCTCGTTGAGGCAGGTGCAGACGTTCTTTGTATCGACTCCTCAGAGGGTTACACAGAATGGCAGAAGAGAACAATCGCTTTCGTAAGAGAAAAATATGGCGATTCAGTTAAAATCGGTGCAGGTAACGTTGTTGACCGCGATGGCTTCCGTTTCCTTGCAGAAGCAGGCGCAGACTTTATCAAGGTCGGTATCGGTGGCGGTTCAATCTGCATCACCCGTGAAACAAAGGGTATCGGCCGCGGACAGGCTACAGCTCTTATTGAGGTTGCTGCAGCTCGTGACGAATACTTTGAGGAAACAGGCGTTTATGTTCCGATTTGCTCCGACGGTGGTATTGTTCATGACTATCATATGACTCTCGCTCTTGCTATGGGCGCTGACTTTATGATGCTCGGCAGATATTTCGCAAGATTCGATGAAAGCCCCACACCCAAGCTTAACATCAACGGTACTTATGTTAAGGAATACTGGGGTGAAGGCTCCAACAGAGCAAGAAACTGGCAGAGATATGACCTCGGCGGTTCTTCAAAGCTCTCCTTCGAGGAAGGCGTTGACTCTTATGTTACTTATGCAGGCTCTCTTCACGATAACGTTACAAAGAGCCTTTACAAGGTTAAGTCAACAATGTGCAACTGCGGTGTTATAACAATCCCCGATTTACAGAGAGATGCAAAGCTCACTCTCGTAAGTGCTACAAGTATTGTAGAAGGTGGCGCACACGACGTTACACTTAAGACAAATACAGGTAATATAAGATAAGAAAAAAGGATGGTCGGAAGACCATCTTTTTTAATGCGAAATTCGAAATTCGGAATTCGAAATTCGAAATTAAGCTTCGCAAAATTAAAAAAACAGCTTTAAAATTAAAAGATTCAAGACAATCAATTTGTTGCCTTGAATCTTTTTTGTTTGTTTTTTACTTAATTAAATAGAGTCATATAGAAAAAAGTTGTTGTAAGAATAATCAATACGATGTTTGGAAGCGAAGCTTCCCCAACATTCCGCATTCCGAATTTCGAATTCCGAATTTAAACAGTAATTTTTTCTTCTGCAAATAGCTTTACAAGGAAATCCAGGGATTTCTGCAAGCACTCTCTTGCATATTTGTTTATAGATGGGGTCAAGTGATAGCAATGGTTATTAACAAAGCCTGCCACATGGTACTGGTCATAGAGCTGAACAACCGCCTCGAGCTTTTCTGCCATTGGTTCGCCCTGACCCTGACATACTAAATCATCATCCGCCCAGCAAATAAAGGTTGAGCACCATTTATCGTTTACGAATTTTGCAGGTGATATATATTCATAATCAGGAAAATCCTTAAGATTTGAGAAATCGTTTTTGAAATTGAAATTAAGAAGAGTTCTTGCGGTTGTTGGAATAACGCCTAAAAGACTTGTACCCTTCATAAGCACCTCTAAGTCATAAATACCGCACATAAGCATAAGACCCTTAAGCTCAACCCTTACTCTGTCGCAGCCTAAAACATCGCAAAGCTCCTCGTTATATTTTAGAGCTGCAAGGTAGGAAGCCATATAGCCACCTGCGGAGTCGCCTGTAATAACAAGATTATTCAAATCGATATTATATTTTTCTGCAAGAGTGGGAACAAAATTGAGCGCATCAACGCAGTCTCTTATAAGCCCTTTGTACTCCACCTCAGGTGGCATACGATAGTTAGGACAGAAAACAAAATAGCCCTCTTTTGCATAATATTCGCAGATTGAAACTCTGTATTTTTTATCACCCGCAAGGAATGCGCCCCCGTGATAATAAACAATAACGGGATGCTTTTTGCCGTCATTAAGAATTTCGGGTATGTAATATAAATCCCCTTTATTAAGCTTTTCGCTACCATAAGCAATATCTCTGACTGAAACAACACTTTCAAAGTGCATATTATTTTGCAACGGATCCCCTATAATATCAATCGCTTTAAAAACCAATTGTGCTTTATTCACACAAATTCCCCCTTGTAAATATTTCCAATAAACCCATAATTTTATTTTAGTACAATATTTTGGAAATTACAAGGAAAAATTTCCGTTCAGGAAGAAAGGGGTATCTTTACGGGGCAACCCACCACCATTGCCGATGGCAATGGTCCCCCTCCCTATGTGGCAGAGCCACACAGGGATGATAATAATTCCTCTAATCAACTCATTCTGATTTTCGAATTCCGAATTTTCAATTCGTCATTTTCTCAATATCTCTTTTCAGCTTTAAGATTATTCTTTTTTCGAGTCTTGATATGTAGCTTTGGGAAATGCCGAGGAGGTCTGCGACCTCTTTCTGTGTATGTTCGTTTTTTCCGTCAAGACCGAAGCGCATATTCATTATGAGTCTTTCTCTGCCTGAAAGAGTTTTCATACAGGCGACAAGCACCCTTTTCTCATCCTCTTGCTCAAGGTTATCATTGATTTCCAAGCCGTCTGTACCTAAAACATCTGAAAGAAGAAGCTCGTTCCCATCCCAATCCACATTAAGTGGCTCATCAAGGGAAATATCAAGCTTTTGCTGATTGATTTTACGAAGATACATCAATATTTCATTTTCTATACATCGCGAGGCATAGGTTGCAAGCTTGATATTCTTATCGGGCTTAAAGGTATTGGTGGCTTTAATTAGACCGATTGTTCCGATAGAAATTAAATCCTCAATATTAACCCCTGAATTTTCAAATTTCTTTGAAATATAAACCACCAACCTGAGATTATGCTCCACAAGCTTATCTCTCGCCATTCTGTTTCCATTAGCGCTTTCCTCGGTTAATCTTTCCTCTTCTTCCTTTGATAAGGGTGGCGGAAGAGTCTGAGGGCTATTTATGTAATAGACGCTATTCAATCCCAGCTTTTTTAACAATCTTGCTTTTAATATTTCGATTTTATATATAAAGCTTCTCATCAAATTTCTCCTCTTTCACATTTTCAAAAATATTATTATTTAAAAGGGCATTATAATCACCTTGGGAAAGCTCCTTTTCCGTCAGAGCCACTGTGCAGAAATTATTTACATAAACACCCTTTTCATTTTTCACTTTTACAAATGTGGGTAAAAAGCCCTTAAGAAGGCTATCACCCGTTACTGTTTTACAGGGAATCAGGCGAAAGCTTTTTTTTAGGCTTTGAGGTACATTCTCATAATCATCATTTTTAAAAAACAGAATCTCCTCTCTTGTAAACAAGGGTGCCACTGCCGAAAGCTCTGCCACTATAACGGGTCTTCCGCTCATACCGTCCGAAAGAGAATTCCCTGTATCAACAAAGGCAGTCATACTGACACAAATTCCATTATATGTAATCTCAAGCTGACATTTTCCGCCCTTGGTATTATGCTTTGTTATAAGATAATCGGACAGAATAAAAATCCCGTAAATTGAAAGAACAGAGCCTACAAGATAACTGATGCTAATATCGAAATAAGCTACGCCGTTATAAAATAAAATGCTTTTCGGGTGCATAGTAATTTCAAGCGCATACATTCCACCACCGAACAAAAGGCTCACACCGAAAAATGCAAGAAGCTCTTTTATAAAAAGCTTTACTGATTTAGGAAGAAAGCCTACTGCCACTAAAATTGCTCCTGTTACTATTTTATAAATCGAGGAAAAAGCAATTCCTCCGTTCTCATAAAATATAACAAGTGAGCTTACGCCACCTATTACAGAAGAAAGAAGCACCGCCCATTTATTTGTGGGAGCCTTCACTATGACTCTCGTTGCAACTATCAATATGTATGTAAGCAGAATATTCAGCGCAACAAGAACATCCGCATAAATCGTCAAATCACCACCCCCGAACCAATTTCATTATACATTTCTTACCCTGAAACTTTTGTCGGTAAAGGTCGGTAAAAAAACTTTTCATTGACAATGAGCTACAATAATCTTAAAATTAATACAGAAACTCACAGAGGTGACAAAATGAAAGCTTATAAAAATTGTAAGGTTATTTTTCCGCAGAAAATCCGCGACTGCATTGTGCTTACGGACAATGGAAAAATAATTGATATAGTTGACAGATATGAAGAAAAGGGAAATGATATTGTAACCGATTGCGGCGGGCTTTATCTTTCTCCCGGCTTTATTGACGCCCATGTTCACGGTGGCGGAAACAAAAGTGCTATGAGCGAAAATCCACAAGATATTATTGCTATGGCGGAGGCTCATCTGAAATACGGTACAACCTCAATTGCTCCCACTACTCTTGCTGCACCTATTGAACAGTTGAAAAAGGTTGTTCTTTCCATAAAAAAGGCAAGCGAAGAAAGCAATAATGCAAATATTTTAGGTGTTCACCTTGAAGGTCCTTATCTTAACTTAAAATACAAGGGTGCTCAAAGCCCTGAAAACATACTTAATCCCAATGAAAATCCACCCGAGGAGCTTCTTGATTTATGGGACAAAATTCTCATTATGGGTGCGGCTCCCGAGGTTGATGGCGGTTATGAATTAGGCGAAAAGCTTAAAAAGAGAGGTATTGTTGCTTCCGTCGCTCACTCTGCCGCAAGCTTCGAGCAGGTTGAGGAAGCTGTTAAGCACGGCTTCAGCGATATTACTCATATTTATAATGCTTGTACCTCTTGCTTCAAAACCGGAGTTTTCAGAACTGCAGGTGTTGTTGAGGCAGGTCTTGTTATTGATAGCATTACCACTCAGACTATTGCTGATTTAAGGCATCTTCCCAAGGGTGTTCTTCAGCTTATTTATAAATCCAAGGGTGACGAGAAAATGTATCTCATTACCGATGGTCTGGAATTTTCTGCAAGTGACATAAAAGAAAATACCGTTTACACACAGGAAAACGGTATGAGCGTTATTTACGAGGATAATGTTATGAAGCTTGCTGACCGCTCCGCCTTAGCAGGAAGCGCAAGCGTGCTTTCAGACTGCGTAAGAAATATGTATAAAACAGTTGGCGCACCTCTTTACAGTGCAGTCAGAATGGCAACTTTAACACCCGCAGAGGTTTTAGGCTTCCAAAAGCAAAAAGGTAAAATCGAAAAGGGCTACGATGCAGATTTGATTTTATTTGACGATGAAATCAATATTAAGTCAGTTGTGACTAATGGGAACAAAGTGTTCTAAATGCAAAGTGCAAAATGCAAAACGCAAAGTGTCGGGGCGCGAAAATGCGCCGAATATGAATTAAAAGAAAAGAATTCAAGACATTGATTGTCCTGAATTCTTTTTATTTTATATATTTAAGTGTTGCAAAGCTTTTAAATGCTGACCTCAGCTCCTGAAGCTTTGCGTTTTGCGTTTTGCATTTTATATATCAAAATATTCAACTATTCCCTTATAAATTCCCTTAGCAACATATTTTTGTCCCGTTGAGGAATTGAGAAGCTTGAAATCGCAGTTTGCCTGAGATTTCGCGTCCGAATCAGGAGTGAAAAATGCGCTTGTATTGGAAATGAAGCCACATTCCACCAGAACCGCAGGGCAATTTTCAATTCTTATAACTCTGAACGGGTAGAAATGGAAGCCTCTGTCGGTCATTTTATAGCCCAAATCATTTTTCAGAGTTTTCGGAATATTTTTGGAAATTGCTTCTGCCAATGGTGCAGAATAATTTTTATAATAATACACGGAAGAGCCATGAACGGATTTGGAGCTTGAAGAGTCCAGATGAATTGATATGAACATATCTGCATCATTCGCCATAGCATTCAGTCTGCGCTCCTCGATTTCAGGAACGGAGTCACTGTTATCTCTCGAAAAGATAACAGTTGCACCTGCATTTTCAAGATAGCTTTTTAACTGCAAGGCAATTTTATATGTAATATCGCTTTCATAAACGCCTGTCCCTGACCCTGCGCCCGGTTGATTTCCTCCGTGGCCCGGGTCAATTTCAATTGTTCTGCCTTTAAGCTTTTGAGTTGTCTCTTTAATTGAAATAACCAGAAGGTTATTTTTGTTATATGTAGCAGAATAGCCGTAGAACCCGCCCTCTTCCCTGAAATAAATTCTCAGGGTTGCGGTTTTCTTTTCGCTGTTGATAATCCATTTACAAGACTTGATTGTATCGCTTTCGGGGAATTTCAGCTCTCCCTCTGCAGATTTTGTATACTGAAAGGTGAAATCAATATACTTTCCCGTAAATTTCCCGTCCTTAACATTGAATTCTCTGCCGTCGTAACCACTTTCATAGCTTTGAGGCTTGATTGTTGCATTAAAGGGCACTCGCCAATCAAGAGCAAGATAAAGCTTCGTACTGTCCGCATCATAGGTTATGGGGTCGCGAAGCTGAATTTTATTATCAGGCATTTTATAGCCTGTAAAGGTCTTAACCTCGTCAGCATATATTCTTCTGCCCGACTCTAAAATATAGAATTTCTTACCGCTTGAGCTATCAGTAACGGGGCCTGATTTCACATAATCGAAGGTTCCCTTCGGCAAGGGCGAATACAAGGGATTGGATTTATCGTTTACAGGTGATGTCGGAAAGGTTTCACCGCAATAGTCCTTAACCTTGATAAATTTCTTCTGAGTTGAGGAGCTATGCTTCTCAGTAGGAGAAAGCTGGGTTATTTTATTAAGAGTCCAGTTTGGGTCAATGTCAACCGCCTTGGAAAGTGCTTTCTTAACATCCTTCATTGTTACCACGCCATCGGAATCCATATCCGCTTTTGCAATTGCTTCCTCCGTTGAAATCTCCATTGATGAAGCAAGGCGCATTATTTCACGGACATCGGAAAGCTTGATTTTTCCGTCAGAATCCATATCACCCTTTACACTCGCCCCAAGGCAAGTTGAGAATGGTGCCAGCACTGAAAGCACAAGCACCATTGAAATTATAGCTTTAAAAAATCGTTTCATATTTTTATGCTCCGTAGACCTCTTTTAATGCCGCTCTTGTTCCCGAGCCGACAAGTCCATCTACATCAAGCTTCTTATCCGTCTGGAATTTCCTTACTGCAGAATCGGTTGTTGGACCGAAGGAGCCGTCAATATCACTTTCCTTAAGATAGCCCGTTTTATAAAGATACCACTGAAGCCAACGAACAACATCACCGCTATCGCCCTGACGAAGAGTTACATCAGGCTCTGAATATGGGCATTTTTCTTTTTCGGGTTCCAAGGGCTCTTCGGGTGTGGACGAGCCACCAGAATATGTACCAATTTTTATATAGTCCTTATATCCGTAGCCTGTAATGGTTTCACCATTGAGCTTGAAGCTGACCTTATACCAATCACCGCTTGTTTCAAGAACTGTAAGGCTGAAGCCGTTTTCAAGCTGAGCAATAACATCTGCGGATGTGCTTGCAGATTTCCTTATATTGAGATAGCCCTCTGAGATATTGACATATGCCTTTCTTGTTGCGGCTTCTCCACTTGTTGTAACAGAAAGAATGTTACTATAATCAGCAGAATAGAAGGTTCTGCTATCGGTTTTAGTATACGCTCTCACCTTATATTTATAGGAAGTTCCGCTATCAACAGTTGAGTCGGTGTATGATTTACTTGTTGTTGAGCCGATTTTTTCATAGCTTCCTGAAAGAGTATCATATCGGTAAATGAGATAGCCCGTACAATCCGCACCACTCCATTTGATTTTAACAGAATCCTCGCTCTTTGAGGAAAGAGTCAGACCTGTTGGTGTATCGGGTGCAGTTGCGCCATAGAAAATCGAGCTATAAGAGGAATAAATTGTTTCACCTTCACTATTCACATAATATGCTCTCACCTTATATTTCGGTAAATCCCCCTTGGAAAGAGTGTCTGTATAGCTTGTAGCATCGGTTGTTTTAACCTTTTCGTATTTTGCGGAATCGGAATTATATTTAAAAACCTGATATTTTTCCGCATTGTCAAGGCTTGTCCAGTTAAGTGTAATCGAGGTCTGAGTATACTCGGGAACTGTTATAGTGGTCTTTGATTCCTTGAAATAGTCCTCTCTTGTCATATCTGCACCGGGCATATTTTTGAAAACGGGAATTGAGAAAACCTTTTTATTATTGATAATATTCGCAGAAACATAGGCTTTATATGTCTTCTGTGACTCAAACATCGCAGCTCTAACATTAGCCATATATTCGTGACCGTAAAGTGTTTCCGACTCGGGATTTACATTGAATTTCTGAAGATACCCTGTAAACTGTGTATCACCAAATGAATCAAAAATATACTGTGCGCCGTAGTAAATGGTTTTCTGCGGGTTTGTCCAAGGTCTGCCGTAAGAGGTATAAATTGATGTATCACTTTTTTTAACATAGCCCTTGTATGTTGTTCCGCTGACAATGGTGCTTACTCTGTAAAAATCACCGCTTGTTGAAATATAATAAAGCTCGTTACCTGAGGGAATTGTTACAACCTTTGAGGAAGAGGTATTCGCGGATTTATAAAGAGTTATGCTTTTTGCGGATTTCATAAAGCCGTTTGCCCACAAAAGACCGTCGCGCACACCTGTATAAGCTCCGATGTTATAGTAATTATAAATACCATTGAAGGGTGCGTTTTTACCGCTTGCGCCACCTGAATTGGATGAAGAGGTTGAGCCAACCTCCTGAACCATTTTTGATGCAAGATAATATGCACTCATACCGCTATCCTTTGCAGCCTTGAGAATTACATCAGAATATTCTACTGCAACGCCGTCTTCTTTATAGGTCTTTTCATCACCTAAGGCGTTGAGATAGGTAATAGAAGAATTATACATCCATGTGTTTTTGAGAATTGCTTCGACGCCCTCTTTGGTGTAAGAGCCGTCATACTCTGTGCTTTCAAACTGAAAAATATATTCTTCTGTAAGGAAATTTCTAGGGTCCATATAATATTTTACAGCTTCTTCGGATGCACTTACCCAGTTTGGTGACTCCTGAATTACGCCCTTACAGGAACTGCAGGAGCACTTAAATGAGGATTGAACAACATTTTCGATAAGCTGTTTTTTATGAGAGCTTCTTTCACCATCAACGCTCTTCTGCCAGTCAAGACCCGTAAGCATAGGAACAAATTCCCATTCAGGATATTTCTTATGAAGCTCAACAAGATATTCAACATAGGATTTCGGAAAGCCCTTTCTCAAAAGGCTTTCCTCATAGGTTTCAAGGTCAAGAGCATCGGACATAATAAGCTTTACATCCTCAACTGTAACTGCGCTGTCCTTGTTTACATCGGCAGCAGTCTTTTTAGCAGCGGTGGGCTTTTCCATACCTGCAGAAAAGCGCAGAGCAAGGCGCGCGTCATCAGAGGTGATTTGGCCATCGCCATTAACATCACCTAAAATATTTTCCGCCTTAACCACGGGGGCTATTAAATTAAGAGAAAGAATTGAAAGCAATAATGCAATAAGTCTTAAGCTTCTTTTCATATTGACCTCTGTTTCTTAATTTTCTAACAACATTTTGACCTTTTACCCCATAATATGAGTTTATTCTACCATATATAGCAGTTTTCTTATTTCTTTTTTAGAATTTTCGGTCACATTATCACCAAAACAATATGAATATGAAAACAGGGAAAAACCTTGACACAGCTGGGTTTTCAGGGCTTGTTCATATTGCCGTGACAAAATGTTTACATTTTCATTCCATTCATTTTTACCTTTTCCTGCAAACTCATCTACTCTTCCGCATTTATAGGATGCCATACCCAAAATGAGCTTGGTTTTACCATTTTCACACAACACGCGCCATTCACCAAGAACCTTTTCAAAGGGCATTTCCTCGTTTTCAAAGCCATAATAAATTTGTGGGACAATGAAATCGACGAAGCCCTCTTCACTGCACCATTTCTCTACATCCCCATAGAAGGTATTTTTGCATTTCTCTATATCTGCCGACGGACTGATGCTGAAAAGCAAGCCCTCGTTATTCTCTTTAACCAAAGAATAAACCGAGCTTATAAGCACATTCACATTCTCTCTGCGCCAATCTGACAATGAAAGCAGACCGCCCTGCTCTTTATATGCCTTGTACAATTTACTGTCATTGAGCTTTTCCACCTCGGGGTAGAAATAATCGTCAAAATGAATACCCGAAACCTTATATTTACTGAGAATCTCTCTTATACCTGAAAGCACAAGCCTGCGGCTTTCACTATGAGCAGGATTCAGAAAAATTCCTGTATCGCATATTATAAGAGTATTTTTATCTTTCTTATAAAGACTTCTTGCAGGCGAGCTCTTGGGCAGATTTCCGAAAGCATTGTCATAAGAAATGCGATATGGATTAATCCAACAATGAACCGAAATTTCATAGCTCTCCGCCTTTTCAAGAAATATTTCAAATGGGTCAAAATCAGGAGCACTACTGTTTGCGATAATGTATTTTGAAGCAGGAAAAATATCGGAATTATAAAGACTGTCGCAAAATGCTCTGCATTGATAAAAGACAGTATTGATTTTATTATTTTTTAAATTTTCAAAAACTGTTTCAAGACTTTCTCTATATTCACCTTCGGTTTTGTTTTTTACAAAAGAACTGATTTCGGAATATGTAAGCCAGACGGCGTAGATTTTGGTATCTTTATTTTCAGTTTTCTGTGTTGAAAAGCTTACAGTTGTAGCTTCAGGAATTGTTTTACTCCTATCCTCTTTTTCAAGAAGAAAACAAAAGAAAATTATTGTAGCTATTAAAATAAAAAAGAGAATCAATTTCTTCATAAAACCACCACCCTGTAAAAAATAACGCGAAGCCTATCCCTCTTTTTTGCTTGCAAAAAGGAGGGGGGACCATTCTTTTTGTTAATAACATATTTGTATATGTAAATTTCGGGTAATTAAATTTCTTATAGAATAAAGTTCAGGCGGAATGGTGGGTGGTAACCTTTTACTGTTTTCCATAGATTTGTACCACCCACCACCCCGATGCAACACATCAATACAAAAACATCACACACAAAATTTAATTATCATTAAACTATATTGAATTTAAGGGTGGTCCCCCCTCCTTTTTCGTTTCACGAAAAAAGAGGGATAAGCTTCGCTATATTTTCCCTTTCGCTCTTTATCTACACTTTGCGAAGCCTCATTCCGAATTCCGAATTAAAAAACACCATCTGTAATTTATACAGACGGTGTTCATTATTTATTCACTTATTCAGTTTTCGGGAGTTAAAAAATCATCCTCAAGGCTATCAATTCCGTAGCCATCCTCTTTGAGAACATTTCTTGCTTTTTTTAGCTCCTTAGTATTTTTATCAAGAACCTGTTGCTCGCTCTCGCCTTTTTTTGAATAGCAGGCTGTTACCATAATAAGCATAATCAGGTTAAAGAGAAAATGGAAAACACAAAGAATTTGTGATATTGAATCCTGAGAGAAAATTGCTGTAAAGCCCTCGCCAAAGGCGGTAATTTCATATTTCCCGACAGCATAGTTAAAGAACTTGAAGAAATTGTAAGCAAAGCTTATCATAACAGAAACAAGCTCGGGTAAAAGAAGACTTTGATTTTCTCTATCGCGGATTAAATACCAAAGGGAAACTGCACCAAAAAGGAATCCGAATGAGCCAACAGTTGAAAGAAGGCTCACACCCAAGCGAGCAAGAACACCTCCAAGGCTCGATGCAGGAATTGTCATTGCAAGATTTTCAGGAACTACCTTTATATATCTTAAAAGGAAGCATAAAAGAAGAAGCAATTTAAAAACGCCTAAGAGTCTTTTTTTCTTTCTGTCGCGGTTTCTTTTATGGCAGACTGCTTCGCCGTTGAAGGCAATATAGCCCATTATAAGAACTACATAAAGGCATAAATTCGAGAAGCTTGTTGCGAATTCTGATACAGAGGGAAAGCCACCCATTGAACCCACAGCCACAAGAATATTCGCTAAAAGAAGCATACCCGACAAAACGGCTAATATTTTCGCTGAATTAGATAAATAGGTTGATTTTGCCATAGGCTGCTCCTTTCTGATTTATTTCTTAAAAAATCGGCGACACATTGTGCCGCCGAATGTTTTTTATAACGATTATAGTTAGTCGAAACAGTGTAAAATTACACTGTTTCGGTACCAAATATATGATTTGGTATCGAATTTTCTTTGAAAATTCGACCATAATCCTTTCAATGAATGTAATGCAAAATTGTATTTTTGAAAAACAATTTTGCTAAAAGCCGATAAAATCGGCTTTTGCGAAACGCGACTGCGTTTGGACAAATTACAATCATTATTAAAGCTCTTTGCTCTGAGAAGCAACTGCAAGCTGCTCCTTAGCAAGCTGTTCCATAGCTTCCTTATCACCTGACATAGCGAGCTTTGAAGCTTCCTCACGACGAGCGAGAAGCTCAGCGTACATACGCTCTCTCTTTTCACCACTAAGGTCATAGAAGAGAATGGGAATAATACCGAGAAGACCTGTAACAGTGGGGATGATTGTTGCCATTGCGAAAAGACCAAACTTGGTGTTATCTGTCTGAGCCTCACCTCTTGTGTAAGAAGAAATATCGTAACCGATAAGCTTCTTAAGCTGGAGGGAAAGAGCAGAGTTTGCGATACTTGCAAGCTTCTTTGTAAGGTCACGGGCAACAGAAGTCATAGCCTCTGTACGATAACCATTCTTCCATTCGCAGTAGTCCATAGATTCGTTATACATCTCACTGGGAATAACTCTACGAACACCCCAGAATACCATGTAAATGGCTTCTTTGATAGCCATAACGAAGAACATGGGCAATACCTTCTTATAAATACCGTTATGCTTACCACCAATCATACCGATAAGGAATACGGGGATGTCAAGCAACGGCTGGCTCTTTGTACCAAGGAGGTAGAGAGTCTTTGTTGAGAACTTTCTTCTGAACCAAGGAACAAGAGAGAATGAGAAGGGGTTGATAATAGCGCCGGGAATACCTGCAACCATTGTCATTGATGCGAAGTTAAGAACGTCAATGTAGTAGTCGTTGATGCTACCGCCGACGCTGAAGTTTGAAAGAGTTTCTGAAAGAGTAAGCAACAAGATAGGCTTGTTGTTAACAACGGATTTCAAGCTCTGCATAACGCTGGGGGTCTCAACTGACTGAAGAACACGCTCACGGGTCATAACGCAGAAGATAAGGGATGCAAGACCACTTACAATTGCGGTAAAGTTACCCATAAACATAAAGGTTGAGGTATAAGAAAGGTTAATAACCTTGTTACCGATAAGGTCGATTAAAACGGTCAAAATCTGCTGGGGAAGCTTTTCACCCAAGAGACCCGAGAAGAACTCGGCAACCGTAATCAGTCGGGTTCGGTCAACAGGGTGCGGCGTAATAGTTGCCAACATACCTGTTTTTGCGATTGCACGGAATGTACCTGCACCCTCACGGACAATTGCAAGAAGGAAATATGTAATGAACTTTGTCATATCTCTTGCGCCTTTTCCCTTGAAGAACATGGGAAGAAGCCAATAGAAGCAAGTACCCAATGTACCGGGAATACCAAGACCTACAAGATAAGGCTTGAATTTACCCCAACGAGTACGGGTCTTTTCAACGATTGCCGCTGTAAAAATATCGTTGATAACGTCCCAGAACCCGTTAAAAACATTAACAACGGTCTGTAAGTCAAGGTCAATCTGAAGAATGTTTGTAACAAAACGGTCACCGAATGAGTCGATATTGAAGCTCTGGCACATATCATAAATAACGTACCATACAGTTTCTTTAAGACCTACATAGCGACGGTTTTCATAAACATATTCTCTGTTTAATCCACCTTCTGAATCAGTACCAACCGCAACGCCTTCTTGGATTTCTAAATTTTCGTTTTCCAAAAAAGACACCTCCACGGTTACATATCTCAATAATTATAGCACAGTGAATTTGAGTTTGCAAGAAAAAAAGTGTATTTTGAACACACAAAAAACAACCTTGTTTAAAACGTCAAAAAACGCCCTTTCTACTTGTGCAAATTCACCATTACAATCTTTAATTATCTGAAAAATTCATCCCCTTGAATGAAGATAATAGTCAACTGAAAGATAACAAATTGAGGCATCAAAAACAGCATCTCTATGTTCTTCATAAACAAGTCCTGAAATCACCATATCAACCTCATCTTTCTGCAACAGGTTAAATGCATCGTCTGTGGTTGTTACAATTAATTCGAGGTTATATCCTAAACGATTTGCAACGATAGTCAATATATCAATATCAATGCCAATAATCGTGCCCTCGTCTGTTAAATCCGTATAAGGAAAACCAACAACATCTGTTGCAACAGTCAAAACTGGTGATTTTTCTGAAAGCTTTTTAAGCTCCGGATAAAAGGTTTCACCCGCTTTATAAGACGATTTAATTTTTGTTATAGTGCCATCTTCGAGGAGCTTAATTATTTCGCTGTTAAACCTATTCAACAAGTCCTGATTGTTATGCAAATAAGCACAATAATCCATTGTAAAGTCCAACACCTTTACAACATCAATTTTTCTTTTATTTTCAATATACAGTGCAGATTGAAATTCATCCAGAACGACAAAATCAGCCTCTTTAGCTTCAACTACAGAAACAGCCCCATCTTCTGTTGATATTTCTTTAATTTCTTTAACACTATCTTTAACTGTTTTTGCTGCAAGATACGAACTACTATTCGCTTCTACAACTATTGTTTTCTCACTCAAATCAGTAACATTTTCACTATCACAAGCAGAAAAAGAAATCAACATAATTACTGATACCCAGATAATAAAAGTCTTTTTTATCAATGCAAAGCTCCTTGTCGATAATATATTAACCATAATACATTACTATTCGACAAATTTCAACATAAAAAAACACAGAATCAGGAAAGAAGCGAACGCAGCGTGTGAACTGCAAAACCTGATTCTGTGATTTTTAGGGATACAAAATATATATCCCTCCCCCTGTGGTTTATAAAAAACCAGTTAAGTGATTGGTGTGAAAACCACTCAACATCTGTATTGTAGCATATAATTCAATGTAATGTAAGCAGTTTTGCTCAAATGATTGTTTTTTGACTAAAAATGATATTTTTTTGCACTTTTTTTGTATTTTGTTTAACTTAAAGTGTATTTGTTTTCGTATGGTTACAATCCAGAGTTAGCTATTAGTCCCCCTAATTCCTATTTCCTAGTTCCTAATCACTAATCTCCGTAATACTCATCGACGCAACTGCATTAAGGTCATTCCCTGCCCTTTTGCCACTCAAAAATTCATAGTAGCCCTGCGCGCCTACCATAGCGGCATTGTCTCCACAGTATTTAAGCTCTGGCATAAAAAGCTTAAATCCGTTTTTCTCACATTCTTCTTCCATTTTTTTTCGAAGACGCGAGTTCGCCGAAACGCCACCAGCTAAAACAATCTGTTTTACCTCTAAATCCTTTGCCGCCGACATTGTATTCTTGGTTAAAATATCCGTAACAGTTTTTATGAATGAAGCCCCAAGGTCTTCTGCACTCACCTCTTCACCCTTTTGTGAAGCGTTATGTACTAAATTCACAGCAAACGTTTTAAGACCAGAAAAGCTAAAATCATATTTACCCGTAGAAAGATGTGGTATTGGGAATTTATATTTATTCTCGTCACCATTTTGCGAAATCTTATCTAAGTTAACACCGCCAGGATATGGAAGTCCCACTGTTCTTGCTGCCTTATCCATCGCTTCGCCAGCGGCATCGTCACGAGTTCTGCCAATAACCTCAAATTCTGTATAGCTTTTCACGTTAACAATATGGCTATGACCACCAGACACTACAAGTGCTAAAAAAGGTGGCTTTAATTCTTCGCTTGTTAAATAGTTCGCCGCTATGTGTGAGCGTAAATGGTGAACTGGCACTAATGGTTTTCCTGTTGCAAACGAAAGACCTTTTGCGTAATTAACACCAACCAAAAGCGCACCAATGAGGCCCGGTGCATAAGTCACTCCTATAGCATCTATATCATCCAATGTGCAATTAGCTTCACTAAGGGCATTTTTAACAACACCACTTATTGCTTCAACATGACGTCGAGAAGCAATTTCAGGCACAACGCCACCATAAATTTTATGTTCATCCACCTGACTTGCAACAATATTTGAAAGAACCTTTCTTCCATCTTCAACTACTGCTGCAGCAGTTTCGTCACAACTGCTTTCTATACTTAAAATTTTCATTTATCTTCACCTAAATATAAAGTATAAATAATAGCATCCTCTTGGGGTCGGTCATAAAAATTCTTTCGTACACCTACATTCTGAAAGCCTAACTTTTCATAAAGCTTGCGTGCAGATGTATTACTTACCCTTACTTCTAAAGTAACCAACTCACAATT
>JAZRDP010000050.1:0-25232 GCA_045660345.1 Acutalibacteraceae bacterium | reverse complement strand
TTCTCGGTTTCTAAAATGACATTTTCGAAATCAACAGTCAACGATTTGCCGACCAAATTTCGTGATATTTGCATCAAGTATGTTTTTCTTATTATCGCCGTAGCGATTTCTTCTTTGCTCGATGCTGCTTTCACTTGTTCTTTATCAAATATATTTAATTTTTAAATATCAAATTTAGGAGGTGTAAAATGAATAATCATATAACTGATTTTAAGATTTTTCTTACCCAAAAGAAAAAGTCTTCAAACAACACAATTCAGTCTTATATCAGAGATTTAAACCAGTTTATTTCATTTTGCAATCTCCGTAAACTTGATGCTAATAACATAAGTTCAAACGATATTAACAAATATCTTGAATATCTTTCCTCGATGGGCAAATCTGAGGCTACAAAAACCCGTGTTATTGCGGCACTTAGATGTTACTACCGTTTCCTCAAAGCTTCGGGTTTTGTCGAAAGTAATCCGCTTGAGGAAATACATACTAAAAAGGTAGATAAAAAACTTCCTAATGTTTTGGATTCAAGAGAAATTATAAAACTACTTAATTCTCCCGATGGTACCGATTTAAAGAGCGTTAGGGATAGAGCAATGCTTGAATTACTTTATGCAACGGGTATAAAGGTTTCAGAACTAATCGAGGTTAAATTATCTGATATTAATTTACAGATAGGAATTTTGCATCTGCATGATAAGAAGGAAAGAATTATTCCGCTTTATCCTGCGGCTGTCAGGGCTATTTCTAACTATATTATTAATGTTCGTCCCGCCCTTGTTTTAAACGATAGGGAAGAACTTTTATTTACCAATATGTCGGGACAGGCATTATCCCGTCAGGGCTTATGGAAAATAATTAAACATTACTCAGCCAAGGCTGAAATAACCAAGCAAATAACACCGCATACTTTAAGACATTCCTTTGCGGCGCACCTTCTTGAAAACGGTGCACAATTAAAGGATATTAAAGAAATGCTCGGTCATTCCGACATTTCTTCAACCCAAATTTATGCTCAGTTTATGAAAAGCAAGTATTCACTTGCATATTCAAAATTTCATCCGCTTGCAAAATAAGACTTCGGCTATCGTTCCGAAGTCTTATGTTTTTTTCTTAAACTATTTGTATTATGGTGGGAAAAGTGTCATTTTTTGTATAATACTAACAAATGCGCTCGAAAAAGTTTTACAAATGTATTTTATTTTTAACAAAAACTTATTGAAAAAGAGATGTTTAGTTGGTATAATATTATTGTATAAATTTATATTGGAGTTCTTATATGAGTGAATATTTTAATAATTTTAATTGCGAAATAAAAAACGATGTTTATAAATATTTAGGCTCTTTTCTAAAGAAGAATTCTGCTGTTTTCAGAGTTTGGGCTCAAAATGCTACATCTGTCAGTGTCGTTGTAGATTTCAATGATTGGGATTCTTCCAGAAATGTAATGGAAAATATTGGCAATGGGATATGGCAAACCGAGATTTCGGGTATTAAAAATTTTGATACATATAAATATGCTGTTACTGGAGCTGACGGAAGAACTGTTCTAAAATCCGACCCATATGCAAGGCATTTTGAAACCTCGCCTGCAACCGCTTCAAAGGTTTACAAGGAAAGTAAATTTAAGTGGAGCGATGAAGAGTGGATAAAGGAACAGAAAAATAAAAACATTTATAAATCTCCTGTAAACATTTATGAGGTGCACGCTGGCTCCTGGAGAAAGTACGATGACGGCAATTCTTATGATTATGTTAAATTGGCAGAGGAATTATCGGCTTACGTTAAGGATATGGGATATACCCACGTTGAACTTATGCCCATTGCCGAGCATCCGTTTGATGGCTCTTGGGGATATCAAGTAACGGGATATTATGCGCCAACCTCGAGATACGGTACGCCTGACGATTTCAAGAAATTCGTCGACATTATGCATAAAAACTCGATAGGTGTTATTCTTGATTGGGTACCTGCGCATTTCCCGAAGGATGAATTCGGACTTTACCGATTTGATGGCTCAGCCACTTATGAGTATGAAGATACGCGTAAAGGAGAGCATAAGGAATGGGGGACTGCTGTTTTTGATTTCGGAAAACCGCAGGTAATGAGTTTTCTCGTTTCAAATGCTGTTTATTGGCTTAAGGAGTATCATATTGACGGGCTTCGCGTTGATGCAGTTGCTTCAATGCTTTATCTCGATTACGGCAGAGAAGATGGCCAATGGATTGCAAATGCCAATGGCGGTAACGAGAATTTAGAGGCGGTTGCTTTTCTTAAACAGCTTAATGAAGCTGTGTTTACTGAGCATGGTGACATTATGATGATGGCAGAAGAAAGCACATCCTGGCCAATGGTTTCAAAGCCTGTTTATATGGGCGGTCTTGGCTTTAACTTCAAGTGGAATATGGGTTGGATGAATGATATTCTACGCTATTTCTCTCTTGATGGAATATTCAGAAAGTTTAATCATGATTTGATTACTTTTTCTTTCTTCTATGCTTTCAGCGAAAATTTTGTGCTTCCTATTTCGCATGATGAGGTTGTGCACGGGAAATGCTCTCTCATTAATAAAATGCCCGGTAACTATAATGAGAAATTTGCAGGCGTAAGAGCATTCCTTGGTTATATGTATGCTCACCCTGGTAAAAAACTTCTTTTTATGGGTAGCGAATTTGGTCAGTTTATTGAATGGGATTATAAAAAAGGTCTTGATTGGCTTCTTCTTGATTATGAAATGCATCTTTGGTTGCAGGATTATGCAAGAGAGCTTAATAAATTCTATAAAAAGAATTCTCCTCTTTGGGAAATTGATTACAGTTGGGAAGGCTTCAACTGGATTGTAAGTGATGATAATACAAACTCAGTTATTGCCTTTGTGAGAACAGATAAAGAGGATGAAAAAATTGTTGCAGTATGCAATTTCACCCCTGTTTTAAGGACGGATTATAAAATCGGTGTTCCAGAGGGTGAAGGCTATGAGCTTGTTTTCAATTCCGATGCCCAAAAATTCGGCGGTTCGGGTGAAAAAATAAAGAAAACATATAAAACAAAGGATGGCGAAATGCATGGGTATAAGCAGTATATTGAGCTGACCCTACCACCTATGACAACTCTTTATTTCAAACAGAAAAAAGAGGAAAAGCTATCACAAAAAAATGTTAAAAAGTAAACTTATATATAAGAAAGGAATGTAATGTAAATGGCAAAAAAGAATGAATGTATTGCAATGCTTCTTGCCGGCGGTCAGGGATCCCGTCTTGGCGTTCTTACAAAAAACATTGCAAAGCCTGCCGTTCCCTATGGCGGTAAGTACAGAATTATCGACTTCCCCCTTTCAAACTGTGTAAATTCAGGTATTTACACAGTTGGTGTTCTTACACAGTATCAGCCCCTTGAGCTTAATGACTACATCGGCAACGGCGGTCCTTGGGACCTTGACCGTGCAAACGGTGGTGTTCATATTCTTTCACCTTATCAGCAAATTGAGGGTACAGAATGGTATAAAGGTACTGCTAATGCGATTTATCAGAATATTCAGTTTATTGACAGATATAATCCCGAATATGTAGCAATTCTTTCAGGTGACCATATCTACAAAATGGACTATGCAAAAATGCTTCAGTTCCACAAGCAGAAGGAAGCTGCATGTACTATTGCTATGCTTGAGGTTCCGTGGGAAGAGGCTTCTCGCTTCGGTCTTATGTTTGTAGATGATGACGGAAGAATTACTGCATTTGAAGAAAAGCCCAAGAACCCCAAGAGCAACAAGGCTTCAATGGGTGTTTATATGTTTACCTGGGAAAAGCTCAGAAAATATCTTATTGATGACGAAGCTAATCCCGATTCATCAAATGACTTCGGTAAAAATGTTATTCCTGCAATGCACGAAGCAGGTGAAAGACTTTTTGCTTATGGCTTTGATGGTTATTGGAAGGATGTAGGAACAATTGATTCTCTTTGGGAAGCAAACCTTGACCTTCTTAATCCCAAGGTAAATATTGACTTGTCAGACAAGAGCTGGAAAATTTACGGCAGAGGTGCAGTTACCGCTCCTCAGTATGTTGCTGATACAGCATCAATTGAAAATTCACTTGCTGCAGAGGGCTGTGAGATTGAAGGTAAGGTTGACTATTCAGTTCTTTTTTCCAATGTTACAGTTGAAGAGGGCGCATTCGTTGATTATTCAATTATTATGCCCGGTGCAGTAATTAAAAAAGGCGCAGTTGTGCAGTATGCAATGGTTGCAGAAAATGCAGTTATTGAAGAGGGCGCAGTTGTTGGTGAAAACCCCGAAAAATGCGATAATCTCGAAAATTGGGGTGTAAGCGTTGTTGGTGCAGGTGTTACAGTTGGCAAAAATGCAACTGTAAAGGCACAGGCAATGATTTCAGAAGATGTTAAGGAGGGCGAAACAGTATGATGCCGAAAAATGTTCTCGGACTTATTTATTCCAATTCTTATGAATCCTCTTTAGGCGCACTTACAGCAAGACGCGCTATGGGTTCAGTACCCTTTGGCGGAAGATATCGTCTTATTGATTTTGCTCTTTCAAATCTTGTAAACTGCGGTGTGACAAAGGTTGGTGTTATTGCAAACAGTAATTTCCAATCTCTTATGGACCATGTTGGTAGCGGTAGACCCTGGGACCTTTCAAGAAAGGTTGACGGTCTTTATATGCTTCCGCCCTTTACCCATGGCGCAACAGACAGAGATAGCGCAGACAGAATTGATTCTCTTAACAGAATAATGGAGTTCATTGCAAAATCAAAGCAGGAATATGTTCTCCTTATGGACACCAATGTTGTTTGCAATGTGGATTTATCAAGACTTTTCAGCTTCCACGCAGGTAAAAATGCTGATATTACTATTGCTTATACTAACGGCAAGGCTCCTAAGCTTGACAGAACAATGGCTCTCACTATCAATGAAGCGAGCCGAGTTACAAGTATTGGTATTGATGTTAAGACTGATGCTGACATCAACTATTCAACCAACATCATTCTTATAAGAAAGGCTCTTCTTGAAAGACTTATTGGTGATGCAGAAAGCTACACTTATACAAGCTTTGAAAAAGACCTTATTCAGAAAAATGTTTCCAACCTTAATATTTTTGCATATAAGGTTGACGAATGGACCTGTACAATTGACAGTATGGTGTCATATTATGATGCAAATATGGCTCTTCTCGATAAAAAATGCAGAAAAAATCTTTTCCGAGCAGATGCTCCTGTTTACACAAAGGTTCGTAACGATATGCCCGTTGTTTACGGCATCAATTCAAAATGCGAAAATTCTCTTATTGCAGACGGCTGTCAGATTGAAGGTACAGTTAAAAACAGTATCATTTTCCGTGGCGTAAAGGTTGCAAAGGGTGCAGTTGTTGAGAATTCAATTCTTATGCAGGATGCTTTTGTTGGCGAGGACGCAAAGCTTAATTGCGTAATTATGGATAAGAATACAGTTATCACACCTAAGAAAACTCTTAGCGGTGATAAGAGCTATCCTTTGTTTGTTGGTAAGGAAATTGTTATCTGATTGATTTTTGAATCGTTTGTTGTGAGGTGTTAATATGGCGGTTTGTCCTATTTGCGGTTGCAAAACTGATGAGCTTGATTTTGTTGAAAGAAAGATAAATGAAGCTGATTGTAAGGTGTGTTCCTTTTGCAATCGTCAGCTAAATGTTTTTGATACTGTAAATGAACCGACTGAGGCACAGTTAAGGTGGATTGTTGCAGTAATCAATAAAGATGTTCCTGACAGAACAGAGGATGTTTTTGCTGCATTGAAGAGCATTTACTCGAAATATTCAGAAAATGAAATATCACAACCTGCCGAACCTTCCCAACAAAGGGTAAGTGTAGTGCCACAGGGTTCTGCTAAAAGAACTGATGCAGACGATAATACGATTGTTGAATTAAAAAATCGTATTACTGCCCTTGAAAATGAAATCCGAGCTATGAAAAGAAAGCAGATGATAAAAAATATTATTGAGCTTGGCGCTCCCTTTGCGCTTCTCTTGATTTTGGTTATCGTATTTCTTTCTTCAGGTATTTTAGACAATATCAGGACTATTTTTGATATGGCAGGAATTGCACTATAAATTAAAGCAAATTAACGGAGGATAAATATATGAAGGTTTTATATGCTGCAAGTGAAGCCCTTCCTTTTATAGCAAGTGGCGGATTGGCAGATGTAGCGGGCTCTCTTCCGCAGGCATTGAGAAAAAGGCTTGTAGGCTGCAGAGTTGTTATGCCTCTTTATGACGGTATAAAGCAAGAGCTTAAGGACTCAATGAAATTTATTACAAGTATTTCTGTTCCTGTTGCATGGCGCAGACAGTATTGCGGAATATTTGAAGCAAGAGCAGGCGGAGTTATCTATTATCTTTTAGATAATCAGTATTATTTCAAGAGAGATTCTCTTTATGGCTTCTATGATGATGCAGAAAGATTTGCATTCTTCGCGAGAGCAATTCTTGAAATAATCCCTCACATTGATTTCAAGCCCGACATTATTCATTGTAATGACTGGCAGACTGCTCTCACACCACTTTATTACAGCACAATGTACGCAAATCAGCCCGGCTACGAGAACATCAAAACAGTTCTTACAATTCATAACATTCAGTATCAAGGTGTTTATGGCGAAGAGCTTATAGATAATGTTGTCGGTATTGACCACGCTCATAAGAATTTAATCGAATATGATGGTGCGGTTAATCTTATGAAGGCGGGTATTGAGTGTGCTAACGCGGTTACAACTGTAAGCCCCTCTTATGCTAAGGAAATTCTTGACCCATGGTATTCTCACGGTCTTGATACAATTCTTCGTGACAGAAGCTATAAATTACGCGGAATTCTCAACGGTATTGATGTTGAAAACTATAATCCTGAAACAGATAAAGATGTTTTCAAGAACTATTCAGTTGATAATATGCGCGGAAAAGCAGTAAATAAAAGAGAACTCCAGAAGCTTTTAGGGCTTCCGGAGAAAAAAGATACTCCTGTTATGGGTATGGTAACAAGACTTGTTTCACACAAGGGTCTTGACCTTTGCAAGGCGGTTCTTGATGAATTGCTTGCAACAACAGATATTCAGTTGGTTGTTCTCGGTTCAGGAGATTATCAGTATGAGGAATTCTTCAGAGGCCTTGCACAGCGCTATCCCGATAAGGTAGGTCTTTGCCTTGGATTTATTCCTGATTTGGCAAGAAAAATTTATGCAGGTAGCGATATGTTCCTTATGCCTTCAAAGAGTGAGCCCTGCGGTCTTTCACAGATGGTTGCTCTTCGCTATGGTTCAGTTCCCATTGTCCGCGAAACAGGTGGTCTTCGTGACTCTGTTACAGATAGCGGTGACAATATGGGTAACGGCTTCGTGTTCTCATCGTACAATGCTCATGATATGCTTCACGCTATCAAACGCGCGGTTGAGGGTTATCAGGATCAGAAGGGCTGGGCAATCCTTGTAAAACGCGCTATGGAAAGCGATAACTCATGGGGCAAATCTGCTAATGAATACATTAAAATGTATAAAGAAGTTCTGAAGGGCTAAAATCAGTTTTCAGGAAACTTTATAGAGTTTGCCATTTTATTTAAAAGACTTTCAACTCCTTTTATGACGGCCTCGATACTCTTGGGTTCGGGGCCGCCATAGCGTCGTGCGTTTACGGTTTTTTCAGGGAAATCGTCAAGATATGCTTCAACTAATGAAAGGCATACCGCTTGGGCATACTTTGGTGGAAGAGAAAACCATCTTTTGGGAATATAGCCCTTCTGAGCAGCAGCAAAAAGTGTTCTGTAAATTGTTGCAGCATAAAGAATATCGGCATATTCACCTGCCTGGAATGAGCCTGCGTTCATTCTTTCGTGGGTCATAATTGCCGCCTTATAAATGGATTTTGTGTTGAAAACAGAGTCGTCGTTGCTGTCCTGAAGCTCTGCAGAGTCAAAGCCGGCGCGGCTGTCTGCGACACCTAAAATATAATCTGTTGTAACATTATAATATTCTGCAGCCTTGCATAAAAATGAGAGACTATATTCGCGGATGCCCTTTTCATAATGGGACAAAAGTGCTTGGGAAACACCTAAATCTGCGGCGGCTTCCTTTTGGCTTAAGCCTTTTTCCATACGCAGTTCAACTAATCGTACATTAAAATTTGTGTTCATATAACCACATCCAATTATACTATTTGTATAATACTATACACTATCTTACAGGAGAAATCAATGAAAACTTACACAATACATTTAATTCGCCACGCCCTTACTCAAGGAAATGTTGAGGGCAGGTATATAGGTCAGACTGACGAAGAGCTTTGTCAGGAGGGTCTCCAGCAGCTTGAAGTGATGAAGAGAGATTATAATTATCCTCTTGCAGATGTTGTGTTTTCAAGCGGTTTAAAGCGTTGTATTCAAACTGCAAGAATACTCTATCCCGATAAAAACCCTATTGAAATGAGAGGCTTTGAAGAGTGCGATTTCGGTGAGTTTGAAGGCCATACTGCCGAAGAATTGGAGCGTTACGAGGAGTTTTCACAATGGCTTTCCGGCGGTGAGGATGCTCGTCCTCTTAACGGAGAAAGCAACTCTGAATTTGCAACAAGGGTTTGCGATTGCTTTGCAAAAACTGTTGATGGTTTAATAAAAACAGGTACAAGAACAGCGGCTATTATCACACACGGCGGTGTTATGATGAGTATACTTGCCGCATTCGGTGTGCCGGAGCTTCCTATGACAGAATGGCTTTGCCCGTCCTGTTGCGGTTATACAATCCGTATAACCCCATCACTTTGGAGTGCTACAAGAAAATTCGAGGTTATAAGTGAAATTCCCGCTGAACCGTTGACTGCGGAGCAGGAAGAGCAGTTATGGGATTATTACGCAGATATTCCCGAGGATGAGGATATCGACTGGGAAAATATGTCTGACGATGATTTAAGATTAATTTGAGGTGATATCTGTGGCAGATTATAAAATTTTTGCGAATCACGCACACCTTTTTCCTGATAATACAAAGCCAAACGGGGATTTGGATACTTTAAAATCCATTATGGATGAATGTGAAATTGAGGGTGCAGTCTGCTTTTCACCCTTCTGGCATCAGATGGATATGTATGCTCATACAACAGGGCAGAACCCTTGTGAATGGGTAGCGAATGCTCTTAAAAATGAGCCGAATCTTGTGGGCTTCGGTACTGTTGATTTTGACAGAGGGCAGTTAAAGGATCAGGTTAAGAAAATCAAGGATTTAGGACTTTACGGAATAAAAATTCATCCTGCTGCACAAGAGGTCAATGTTGCAGGTAAGGAGCTTTTTGAGGTTTACGAGGAAGCTGAAAAGCAGGGACTTTTCTTGTCATTTCACACAGGTCTTCATTGGCATAGAATTGCTGATTATCAGATGCTTTTGTTTGATGAGGTTGCCTATAATTTCCCGAAGCTACGTTTCAGTATGGAGCATATGGGTGGTTACAGCTTTTTCAGAGAGGCATTACTCGTTATGAACAACAATTCAAGGGGCGAAATTGACCATGTTTTTGCAGGCTGGACAAGCATTGCAATGGAAAAGGACGAATTAGGAAATACCCGAAGAGGTGCATGGTCCATTACTGACGAAGAGCTCTGTGATTTAATTCATCAGACAGGGCCCAAGCGCA
Organism: Acutalibacteraceae bacterium; assembly: GCA_045660345.1. GTDB lineage: Bacteria > Bacillota > Clostridia > Oscillospirales > Acutalibacteraceae > DTU089. The sequence continues at coordinate 15,580 of JAZRDP010000050.1, read as the reverse complement.
GTATATTCGGTCTTGATACACCGTATAAAAACGCGGAAGGCATAAAAGCATCTATCGAAAGAATAAAAAACCTCCCCATTACTGAGGAGGCAAAATGTGGTATTCTTGGTGATAACCTTAGAGAAATATTATTTTAATGCAGAATGCAGAATGAAAAATGCAGATTTATCGGGTGCTGCGCACAGCAATTATAATTTGGCGCTTTTCTGCGCCCCGATATTTTGCATTTTCAATTTTGCATTTAAAAACGGCGTTTCCGCCGTTTTTAGTAAATCATATCAGCAGTTGACCAGTTTTTGAGAATCTCACATTGGTCGGCTGCTTCTTTTTTGGCGCCGTCTAAATCGTGGTCGCGATAGTTACCGCATTCAATTGCGCTTACGCCGGGCACATCACCCTCGAATTTTGAAACGAAATCAAGAGCCTCTTGAGTAAGCTTAAGAGCCTCTGCGTGGGTGATTCCTGTTGTAAGGAAATAAAAGCCTGTTCTGCAGCCCATAGGTCCGAAGTAAATGATATTGTTTTTAAGGGCGGAGTTGCGCACATAGGTTGCAAAAAGATGCTCAAGAGTATGAATTGCACCATTTTCCATAACCTCTTCTACATTTGGACGGCGTGTTCTTATATCATAAGTAACAACATCTCCGTCAATTCGGGAAATATACATACCTCTTAAAAGCTTTGTATGGTCAACATTGAAGCTGTCTATTCTTTCCATTACATTTTTCTCCTCTGTATTTTTTGTTTTTTTATTTTCCTTGCTTCTTAAATTTTTAAAAAAATCTGTGAGAATATCTGCACATTCATTTTCCATAAATCCGCCGATATATTGGGGCTTGAAGCTGAAATCTGCGTTAAAAAGATTAACAACAGAGCCGCAGGCACCATTCTTTTTATCATAAGCACCAAAGACAACTTTTCTGATTCGGGAATTGATTATAGCACCTGCGCACATAGGACAAGGCTCAAGAGTAACATAAAGCTCACATTCCCAAAGACGCCAACCGCCAAGACGCTTGCAAGCCTCGTTTATGGCTTCGATTTCAGCGTGACAAAGAGCGTTTTTGTGCTTTTCCCGACGATTTCGTCCTCTTCCGATAATTTTATTACCGATTGTAACAACCGCACCAACAGGAACTTCACCTTCACGGGCGGCTTCTTTTGCAAGGCATAATGCCTCATTCATAAAATCTGTTTTATTCATATCAATAGGTTGGTGGAGCTGTTGTTAATTGGGTTATAGCGTTGATTATATAAATGATAATAGCAATTACCATTATGGGTGAGGTGCTGAATTTGGCGAATTTTTCACCTGGAGAAAGAGTATTAACAGAGATGGTATCTTTTAGTGATTCTTTGAATTTGTAGCGGGTCATATAAGCAATAAGTGCCAATATACCAAAGACAATTCCTACTGCGGATGCAATATAGAAGAATGTGTTTGAAGCGTACTCGTCATAGTAGTAAATTATTCCGGAGGAAATAGCGGACATAGCGTTCATAAGTCCGTGGATGATAACACCTGTCCACAGGCTTTCGGTAGCAATAACTGCATAACCGATAAAAAGACCGCAAAGAAACGCAAAGGGTATCTGAACTACATTTCCATGGAAAATACCGAAAACGAATGCAGAGGTTATGATTGCAAATGCATCACCATATTTACGAAGACTCTGCATAAGCACTCCGCGAATTGCAAATTCCTCAAAGAGCGGAGGCACAATAGCAGACCCAATAAAAATCATTATTACATCCAAGGTGCTTGATGGGTCTTGTAAGGCAGTGTAATCAGAATAAACTCCCATACCCTCCATAAAAGCGCGGAAGAATACTGTTATGTAATTTGCTACCAGGCAACCGCCGAAGCCTATAAGAACAAGCAAGAATGCTTTAGTTTTATCTTTGGGAGGATTATAGGGTGTTTTTTTAAAGCTTTTTGAGCGTTTGAACAGGAATGAGCCGATGAAAAATGCTAATCCTACGCTGATTGCAGAATAAAATATACCGAATGCGCTTGCAAAGGTAAGGTTTGTTTCATATAACTTGTATAACCCCGGTAAATAAAGAATGAGTGAAAAAACAAAGGAAAAAGCCAAAACAATTAAAAGGGTTAAGCCTGTGTTCGTTCCCAACATTCTGAGGTTCTTTTCGTGCTTTGAGCGTTCAAGCATTTTCTGGCGCTGCTGTTCAATATAGCGTGGGTCAAAAAAGCTTTGAGGAGCGCCATAATGATATTGAGGTCCATTGGCATTAATGCTTGCATTATATATTTCAGCAGGTGATTGGGCTTGTCCTTGGAAGGCTTGGTTGTTGCCCTGAGGTAAATTGCCCATTGGCTGACCTGCAGAGTTTGGTTTGTTATCAGGAGTATAGTCCATAGTTGCTCCTTTCAATTGGTTTAGAGTATGAAGAAATTATAACAATTATTTTTATAAATAGCAACCTATAAATTGTGTATATAAAATGAATTTTTACAATATGTAGCGTTGCGAAAAAAATGAAAACAATGTATAATTTCATAGTGAATATTTTTGTTAAAAATAAGGATGATTTAGGATGAATAAAACAACTCACAGGCTTAGAATAGCGAATGATGAATATAGAATTGTTTCCGACGAATCTGCAGAATATATGAGCGAGCTTGCTCACGAAATTGATTTGAAAATGGCTGAAATTCTTCGCGGCGCGCGAGTGTCAACAACTCAGGCGGCAGTGCTTGTTGCTTTACAGTACGCTGACGAAGCAAAGAAGCACGGAGGTACAACAGATAATCTTCGCTTGCAGCTTAAAGAGTATCTTGAAGATGCAGCAAAAGCAAAGAGTGAAAGAGATTTTTATAAGAGAGAGCTTGACAGAATTAAAGCAATCAGCACTGTTGAAGATAAAACAGGCGGACTCTGGAGATAATTATGGAAATTTTAAAGGTTAAAAAAGTAAGAGAAAATGCAAAATTACCTACAAGAGCAACAGTAGGTAGTGCAGGTCTTGATTTATATGCTTGTATTGACGAGCCTATAACTTTAAATAAAGGCGATAAGGCTGTTATTCCCACAGGAATTGCAATCGGTCTTGATGACCCTCGCTATGCAGCATTTATTTATGCAAGAAGCGGGCTTGCTATTAAGCAGGGTATCGGTCTTCTTAATTCTGTTGGTGTTATTGATAGCGATTATCGTGGAGAGGTTTGCGTCGGAGTAATAAAGCAGACTGAAGGTCCTTACACAATTCAACCCTTTGAAAGAGTTGCACAGATGGTTATCAAGCCCGTTGAATTGCCCGAAATTATTGAGGTTGAAGAGCTTGATGAAACTGATCGCGGTGCAGGTGGCTTCGGCTCAACAGGTAAAAAATAATGAGTACTACTATTGCAGCAATTGCTACCGCTCAGGCGGCAGCAGGTTTAGGAACAGTAAGATTATCAGGAGAAAACGCTCTGTCAATTGCAGACAGAGTTTTTTCTGCTGTTTCAGGAAAAAAGTTAATAGATGCAAAGGGCTATACAGCCTATTACGGCAAGGTTCACGATGGTGAAACCCAGCTTGATGATGCGGTTGCTCTCGTTTTCAGAGCACCCAAAAGCTACACAGGTGAGGATGTTGTAGAATTAAGCTGTCACGGAGGTCTTTTCATTCTTCAGAGAGTGCTTCGTGCAGTTTTTAGTGCGGGTGCAGTTGCCGCAGAGGGTGGCGAATTTACAAAAAGAGCCTTCCTTAACGGAAAAATGGATTTGTCCGAGGCAGAGGCAGTAATGTCCCTGATTTCCGCATCAGGTGAAGAAGCAAGAGCTGCAACTCTTAATGCTCTTGATGGTGCATTGAGCAGAGAAATCGGTGAATGTAGGGATGAGCTTGCAAGAACGGCAGCTTTTTTAGCAGCATGGGTGGATTACCCTGATGATGAAATTCCAGAGCTTTCTGATGATCAGATGACTGAAACTCTTTCATCTGTCAAATATCGTCTTGAAAAGCTTCTCGACGGCTTTGATGCAGGTCAGGCTATTCTCGAAGGTATTGATACTGCTATTGTGGGCAGACCTAATGTTGGTAAATCAACTCTTTTGAATGCACTTTCAGGTAGAGAAAGAGCAATTGTTACCTCTGTTGCGGGTACTACCCGAGATGTCCTTGAAGAAACTGTAAGATTGGGCAACATTACCCTTCGTCTTGCAGATACTGCAGGTATCAGAACCGATACGGATGATGAAATTGAAAAAATCGGTGTTGTAAGAGCAAAGGAACGCTTTGACAGAGCAAGCCTTGTGCTTATGGTTCTTGATGCAGAGCAAGGTCTGTCAGATGATGACAAGGAGCTTCTCGAGCTTTGCAAAAACAAGAATTCAATCATTGTTATAAATAAAACAGATAAAGAAAAAACGCTTACACGAGAAAGCGTGAAAGCGTTTGTAAAAGATGATAATATTGTTGAAATTTCCGCCAAAAATCGCAAGGGCATGGATGAGCTTACAGCTATGGTTGAAAAGGTTGTGGGAACAGCGGGATTTGATCCGTCTGCACCTCTTATTACCACTGAAAGACAGCGTGGCTGTGTAGTTAAAGCGGTTGAGCATTTAACAGAAGCTCTTGATGGTCTTTTAATGGGTATAACCCCTGATGCGACTAATGTTTGCATAGATTGTGCCGTTGAGAATTTATGTGTTTTAACAGGTGAAAAGGCAACAGAAACAATAGTCAACGAAGTGTTTAAGAATTTCTGTGTTGGTAAATAATTGAGCACATATGCCACTTTAAAAATTAGAATTTATAATCTCGTTTATGAATTTTTTGGTTGGGTAATCAAGTATTATCCAACCATATTTTTTTGCTTTTTTGAGAGTGGTTTTTTCAAGTTTTTTGTTGATATATTTTGCACTTCTTTTAGGGTTGTAAAACAAGCTTACGCAAGAAAAAAATGTGATTAAAACACCATTAAATTCAGGTGGGTTTTCTAAAAATGGGCGTGCTGCCAACTCCCATTTTTTCTGGGGTGTCAAGCCGTATAAATCCTGAATTTTCAAGGCTTTTTCCGTTGCTGTACCGTCACGGCTCAGGTGCTCTGCAACCTCATAAATTCTCTCGGTAGTTTCCTTCTGATAAATCCAGGTTGAGAGGTTGATTCCTGTATTGAAATCGGTGTAATTTTTGTTGCTTTTATCGATGTTATCGCGGTTTAGAAGCACAATTTTTCCACGCACTTCTTTAAGAACAGGAATGCGGTTTTCAGTATACCAAACAGGGTCATTTTTAAGATAATTTTCAAAAAACAAGTCAAAGGTTTCTTCCTGATTAGGTCCGTCATCCCTCTTATAGCTAAATAAAATTGTTTCCGAGGGGTTTTTGCAAAGAAATTTTTTGCAATCCTTCAAAACATCATCTAAGAGCAATTTTTTACCGCGACTTTCAGGGTTTTTACAGTCAGCGATATCGTGAACCAATTTTAATTTGTTACCTTCCTTTTCCACGCGGATGTCAAGAAAACGGACGCCTGAATTCAGTTGATTTTCAATAGTCTGATTCTGACATTTTGCAATAAAGGAAAATTGTACCCGACAAGTGCAGCTGTCGTGTGTTCCGGGAAGGTTGATACAAGATATAGGAGTAGAATCATTTATTTTTTTCATCCAGTGAAGCATGATTAGCGCTCCTTTTCTCAAAATTCTACACAAGTATAGCATAAACTGTGTAGTTTTACAACACAGAATCAAAGGAGATAAGGCTGAAAACTAGCTATGGAATACTGATATATATTACAATAATATTGTAAAAATATTTACTTTAAATGTTGCAAAGATAAAACACATATGGTAAAATGTATAAGTTGAAATGTGTGTTTATACGTATTTTATAGAAAAAGAGGGATTCCATTGGGTTTTATAAAAGGATTTGTAGGCTTTTTGAAGCAGCATATTAAGGCAATTTTAATAGCAAGTGATTTGATTTTATTAGGCGTAGCTTTTGCTACAGCTCTGTATTTGAAATTTGATGCAATTGTTTATTTGCCAGAGTGGTTTTTAACAAATGGTCTGTTTATTTTATTGGCTGATTTGGTAATTACATCGATCTGCTTTGTTAAATTTAAAATTTATAAAAGAATGTGGCAGTACCTTATGGCAACCGATTATGCAAACTTATTGGCAGCTTTTGCAATATCAAGGATTGTTCTTGTTTTGCCATTTGTCTACATTTGGTTTGAATATACTCGCTCATTTCTTACTTTCGTAGCATTGTATTCAATGATTTTTCTTTTGCTGATTATGGCGGTTCGAGGAACACTTCTTTTATCATATAGCTTATGGAAGAAGAATTATCTTGCTGAAAAAAATTCCGAAGAAGGAAAAAAGAAGCGGATTATGATAATTGGTGCAGGTGGTGCTGCAATAAGACTAATCAATGAGTTCCACAGTGTTCGGTTTATTAATCGCTACAAGGTTGTTGCTCTTATAGATGACAATAAGCGTAAGCATGGTGAAATTCTCAGTGGAGTAAGAGTGGTTGGTGGCAGAGATGTAATTATCAAAACTGTTAAAGAGCTTGATGTGGATGAGATTTTCTTTGCAGTTCCTTCTGCGACTGAGCAAAACAAAAAAGAAATTTTGGAAATTTGTAATAAAACAGGATGCGTTCTTAAGACACTTCCGAGAATTACAGCTGTCGAGAAGACAGACAATATTGGTGCTCAACTCCGCAAGGTTGATTACACTGATCTTTTGGGCCGTGAACAGATTAAGCCTGATCTTTCAAAGGTTTTTGAACTTCTCAAGGGTCATACTGTGTTTGTTTCCGGTGGCGGCGGTTCTATTGGTGGTGAGCTTGTTCGTCAGGTTGCAGCAAGTGGTGTTGCTAAAAGAATTATCATTTTCGATATAGCTGAAAACGGTGCTTATGACATTCAGCAGGAAATCAGAAGAACATACCCTGATGTGGATTTAAAGGTTCTTATCGGTTCTGTTCGTGACGAAAAAAGACTTTGTGAAATTTTTGAAGAGTATAAGCCCAGCTTTGTATATCATGCAGCGGCACATAAGCATGTTCCTCTTATGGAGGACAGCCCCAAGGAAGCTGTAAAGAATAATGTTTTCGGAACATACAACCTTGCAAAAACTGCAGATAAATATGGCGTAAAGCGTTTTGTTATGATTTCAACAGACAAAGCTGTTAACCCTACTAATGTTATGGGCGCAACAAAACGTATTTGCGAAAAAATTGTTCAGTCCTTCAATAAAATTTCTGAAACAGACTTTGTTGCAGTTCGTTTTGGTAATGTTCTTGGTTCAAATGGTAGTGTTATTCCTCTTTTTAAGGAGCAGATTGAAAACGGTGGTCCTGTAACAGTTACACACCCTGACATTATCCGTTACTTTATGCTTATTCCTGAAGCGGTTTCTCTCGTTCTTCAGGCAGGTGCTTATGCAAATGGCGGTGAAATCTTTATTCTTGATATGGGTTCACCTGTAAAAATCCGTGAGCTTGCAGAAAATCTTATTAGATTGTCAGGACATATTCCCGGGGAGGATATTGAAATTAAATATACAGGTCTTCGTGATGGTGAAAAGCTTTATGAAGAGCTTCTCATAAGTGAAGAGGGTATCCAGAAAACTCAGAACGACCTTATCTATGTTGCAAGACCAATGGAATTTGATTCAGAGGAATTGTTCAGAAAGCTTTCAGAGCTTAAGGAGATGCTTGAAACTGCCGGTTCTGTGGAAATTGTTGATGTTATTAAGGAGCTTGTTCCAAGCTTCAATCCTCAGAATGAGGCTTATAAGGGTTCTGCAAATACAGATAAGCAGGTTGCAGAAAAAGGAGATGAAGTAAATGTTTAATATTCCTTTCTCACCTCCGGATATGACGGAGGCAGAGGCAATTGGTGCTTCTGAGGCTATAAAATCGGGTTGGATTACAACAGGTCCTAAGGTAAAAGAGTTTGAGAGGAAAATTGCAGACTATTGCAATACAGAAAAGGCTGTTTGCCTTAATTCTGCAACAGCAGCAATGGAAATGACCTTGCGTGTTCTCGGTATAGGTAAGGGTGATGAGGTAATCACAAGCGCCTATACCTACACAGCATCTGCCAGCGTTATAGACCATGTTGGAGCAAAAATCGTTTTGGTAGATACTTTGCCTGGTTCATTTGAAATGGATTGCGATGCACTTGAAAGAGCTATTACCAAAAAAACAAAAGCAATTATTGCCGTTGATTTAGGCGGAGTAATGTGTGATTACGATAGCATTTTTGCCATAGTTAACAGAAAAGCAGATATATTTGAAGCTGCCAATGATTTGCAGAAAGCAATCGGAAGAATAGCTGTTATTTCTGATGCTGCTCACGGCTTTGGTGCACAACAGAATGGAAAAATGTGTGGTGAGGTTGCAGATTTTACATCCTTTAGCTTCCATGCAGTTAAAAACCTTACTACTGCAGAGGGCGGCGCTATTGTATGGCGCAATATTGATGGTGTTGATAATGATTCCATTTATCGCGAATATCAGTTGCTTTCTCTTCACGGTCAGTCAAAGGATGCTCTTGCAAAAACACAGTTGGGCGCATGGGAATATGATATTAAGTACCTTGCATATAAATGCAACATGACTGACATTATGGCGGGAATAGGTCTTGCTCAGTTTGAAAGATACCCTGAAATGCTCAGACGCAGACAGGAAATAATTGAAAAATACAATAATGCTTTTGAACCCTTGGGTGTTAAGGTGTTGTGCCATAAAAATGACAATCACATTTCCAGCGGACATTTGTATCTTACAAGAGTACCCGGTGCGGATTTTGAAAAACGAAATGAGATTATCATAAAAATGGCCGAAAAGGGGATAGCTTGTAACGTTCATTACAAGCCACTTCCTATGATGACAGCTTATAAAAATTTAGGCTTTGATATTGCAGATTATCCAAATGCATACAAGCAATTTGAAAACGAAATAACTTTACCTCTTCACACTCGCTTAACAGACGAAGAGGTTGATTACATCATTGAGTGCTTCGTTGATTGTGTAAAAAATTTACAAACAGGTGATTAAATGTACGCAAAGTTTTTTAAAAGACTTATTGATGTTTTTGTATCCTTTTTTGCATGTCTGGCTTTAGTGCCTATATGTGTAGTTGTGTGGGTTCTCATAAAGAAGGATGATGGCGGTGCAGTTTTTTATAAAGCAAAACGCCTTGGTGTCAACGGAAAGGTTTTTGACATGTATAAATTCCGTTCTATGAAGGAAAATGCACCTGACATCAGAAATGAGGATGGCACAACGTACAGTGCAGCAGATGACCCTCGTCTTACAAAAATAGGCAAGAAGCTCAGGGAAACAAGCATTGATGAGCTTCCTCAGTTCATAAATGTGTTAAAGGGTGAAATGAGTATACTCGGACCTCGCCCCGACCCACCTGAATGGTTTGAAATAAACAGTGGCAAAATGAGAAAAAAATACACTGTTAAGCCAGGTATATCTGGCTATACACAAGCCTATTACAGAAATACTCTTCCTTTAGTGGAGAAGGACAAATGTGATTTATATTATGCAGAAAATATCAGCTTTATGTTGGATGTAAAGGTTTTTTTCCAGACCATAAAAACAATTCTTTCCCATAGCGATATTTACAGAAATGAAGATTCATTGAAACAAACAGATGAAAGTGATGCAGTGAAATGATAGAAGTATATACTATAAAGCCCTTGGATTGGGATACAGAATTTTTTGGGATTCCATGTGCAAGAGTTACGTTAAATAAAGAATTAACAGAACGGGAAATGGAAGCCTTGCAGGAACAGTGTAAGGCGTATGAGTTTGTGACAATTGAAAACACCTGTGGCTCTTCTATGAATAATTTCTTGCTTGGCGAAAAAACCAAGGCATATATTACAGACTGTGCTGTTTTGTTGAAAAAGAAAAGTGAAGCTCATTCTGCGGAAGCTTATGGAGATACATCAATAAGATTAGCAGTTGAAGAGGATTTACCGTGGATTGAAGATATTGCAAAAGAAGCTTTTGTTACTTCGAGATTTTATAATGACCCGCAAATTCCTGAAGAAAAAGCAAGTGGTTTGTATAAATCCTGGGTGAATAATGCCTTTGCTGATGAGAATATGACTATATTTGTTTCTGAAGAAAAGAATGGCTTTCTCATTTACTATCAGAACGAAAAGACAGCACATCTTAACCTTATTGCAGCGGGTGGTGAAAATCGAAAAAAGGGTGTTGGAACAGCATTAACAAAATATGCTGATAATTACGCCTTTGAAAATGGTTGTGTGGATTTTTATGTTGGTACTCAGGCAATGAATATAACTGCAATTAATCTTTACATAAAATGTGGATTCAGATTTTCAAAAACAACAAGAATCTTTCATCTTAGAAATGACTGAGGTATAAAAATGAAAATTCTTTACATAGCAACATCGTTCCCTAAGGAAAGTAAGGGTGCAACCATTTATACAGATTTAGCAGAGGCGTTGCATCAGAAGGGTCACGAAATAACTGTTGCAGTTTCAGAGCAAAAGCGAAATCAACCTAATACTACCCTTGAGCTTGAAAGAGGGTTTAAGGTATTAAGAGCGGTTGTGGGAGATTATTATGATGTAGGCTTCATAAAAAAAGGAATAGTTACACTTCTTTTGCCCTTCATAATGAAAAAAGAAATAAAAAAATTCCTTGGAAAAGAGAAATTTGACTTAGTTCTTTTTGAAACACCACCAATTACAAATGCAGGTGTTGTTGCTTGGGCTAAAAAGCATTTCAACTGTAAGTCATACCTGATGTTGAAGGATATTTTCCCTCAGAACGGGGTAGACCTTGGTATACTTGGTTCAGGTCTTCTCGGAAAAGTAATTTTTAACTATTTTAAATTCAAGGAAAAATTCCTTTACAAAACAGCAGATACTATAGGCTGTATGTCAGAGGGCAATAAGAAGTATCTTCTTGAACATAACCCGGAGCTTTCCGAGAGAAAAGTAGAGATTTTCCCGAATGCCAAAAGGATTACAGAGGATTATCAGTGTAAAGATTTTTCTGCAAGAGAGAAATTAGGCATACCACAGGATGCTTGTGTTTTCCTTTTTGGTGGCAATATGGGTAAGCCTCAGTATGTTGAAATATTGGCGTCTGCTGCCAAAAAATTTAAAAATGATAATGATGTTTTCTTTGTTTTTGTGGGAAGAGGCACAGAAAAGCCTGTTCTTGCAGCGGCGATTGAAGATAATAATTTAAAAAATGCTCTTCTTCTGGACAATCTTCCCCGAGAAGAATATGAGCAGATTACAAAGGAAAGTGACGTAGGGCTTATAACTCTTGACCCTCGCTTTACAATTCCTAATTATCCTTCAAGAATACTTTCATATATGGATTATGCTAAGCCTGTTCTTGCAGCAACAGATAAGGTTACAGATATGAAAGAGCTTATAGAAGTTGCCGATTGTGGCGAGTGGGTTTGCTCCGAGGATGAGGACGCATTCCTCCAAAAAATAAAAGAATTTTCTGCCGATAGAGACAAATGCATGCGTCAGGGTGAAAACGGTAGAAAATATATGAAAGAGAATTTCACTGTCGAAAGATGTGTTGAAATTCTTGAAAGACAGTTTTAATTAATTTGCAGGTGAGCGTGTGAAAATTCTTATTATAGGCTTTGCAAAAATTAAATATATGCCTTATCTCAACTTGTATCTTGATAATATAGATGTTGAGAATAATGACGTTCACTTTTTATATTGGGACAGAGACGGAGGGGCGGATAAAGCTATATCCCCTTTGGTGAAAACACATGTTTTTACTAAGTCTTTGGCAGACGAGCTCCCTAAATCAAAAAAGCTGGGAGCGTTTTTCGGATTTACAAAACAAGCAAAAAAACTTATTAGAGAAGAAAGGTTTGATTTTGTAATATCGCTTACAAGCATTCCGACAATCTTGCTTTCATCGTTGCTGTTGAGACGATATAAAGAAAAATACATTTTCGATTACAGAGATTTTACATTTGAGTGGTTCAAGCCATATAAAGCATTAATTGCTAAAATGGTTGAAAATTCTGCAATGACTGTTTACAGCTCAGAAAAGCATTTGGATTTTTTGCCTGAAAGCAAGAAGTTGTACATTGCTCACAATTTTATAAAATCTTCTCTTTTGTATAAAAAGGATTTTATAAAAAATTTTAGTCAGCCAATAAAGGTTTCTTATTGGGGTATTCTCAGAAACGAGGAATTTAACAAAAATGTAATTGACAAATTTGCTATGGATTCCCGTTTTGAAATTTCTTTCTATGGCAAAAAACAGCAGACTGTTGAAAATCTTGAAGACTATTGCAAAAAAATGAATTATTCAAACATTCATTTTTATGGAGAATATCAGGAAGAGGACAGATACGATTTTGCCAAAAAAACAGATATACTCTACAACCTGTATAGCGTAAACGGTACAGAGGGTATGGCAATGGGAAACAAGTTTTTTGATGGCGTTATTTTCGGAATACCTCAGATTTGTACGAAGGGCTCTTATATGGGCGAAAAGGCCGAGGAATATGGTGTCGGTTGTGCTGTGGATGTTAATTCTGACACACTAACAGAGGATATATACAGATATTACAAAAGTTTATCCGTTGATGATTTCAAAGAGCGTTGTGATTGCTTCAGAGAATCAATAATTAAGGATTATGAAGACACTGAAAGATGTATAAGAAAATATTTAGATAGTAAAGAAAAATATTGAGTGAATATAAGTGGTGAATTTACTTTGAAGGGGGAGAGTTGGATGAAAGTATTAGAAATTAATACTGTGTGTGGAATAAGAAGCACCGGTAGAATATGTACAGATATTGCTAGTATTTTAGAGCGTGAGGGTCATGAGTGTAGAATTGCGTATGGAAGAGAAATAGTTCCAAGCCAATATCAAAAATATTCATATAAAATGGGTAGTGATATAGGCGTAAAAATAGATGCTTTGAAAACTCGTTTTTTTGATAATGCTGGTTTCAACTCAACTCACGATACAAAAAAACTGATATGTTGGATAAAGTCTTTTTCACCGGATGTTGTACATTTGCATAACATCCATGGTTACTACATAAATGTGAAATTGCTTTTTAATTTTCTCAAGGAATATGGAAGGCCTGTTGTTTGGACTTTGCATGATTGTTGGGCTTTCACGGGGCATTGTACACATTTTACAATGGCAGGATGCGATAAATGGAAAACGGGTTGTTACGCCTGTATGCAAAAAAGTGCATATCCGTCAAGTGTTTTAATTGATAACTCAAAAAGAAATTATCAATTAAAACAGGAATTATTTACAAGTTTGGATAATCTAACGATTGTTACTCCATCAAAATGGCTTGCAGACATGGCGAAGCAATCTTTCTTAAAAAAACATAAAATAATAACAATACCAAATGGCATTGATTTAGCGGTTTTTAAACCAACAGAAGGAAATTTTAGAGAAAAGTATGGTTTGCAAAATAAAAAAATTATACTTGGTGCGGCGACATCCTGGCCTGAAAGCAAAAATTTGAAAATGTTTTCTGAAATCGCGGATAAATTAGATGATAGTTATCGCGTTGTAGTTGTAGGTGTATCACCTAAAGAGTCAGGACAATGCTCAAACAAAATTTTGGTAATACCACGTACCAATAGTGTCGAAGAGATGGCGGAAATATATACCTCTGCAGATGTTTTTGCAAATTTGGGTCGCGAGGAAACAATGGGGCTTACTACAGTTGAGGCTATGGCTTGTGGAACTCCGGTTGTAACGTCTAATTGTACAGCAGTTCCTGAAGTGGTTACCCAGGATAGTGGTATAGTTGTAGAAGATTTAACTGTGGAAAATGTTATACATGCGATAGAAAGGGTGCTTGAATGTAATTCTTTTGAGACTTTTTCAACTGCAATTAAGTATGAAAAATCTCAACAGTATACGAAGTATATAGAGTTGTATAAAGCACTAATATAAATTGAAGATATTCGGAGAGTATTTATGAGAATATTAGAAGTTTGCGTTGATTTAGACGGCGGCGGAATTGACAGATATTTATATAACTATTGTAGCAGAATAGATGACATACAATTTGATTTTGCAATAGTGGATACAGGAAAAATAGGGATCCTTGAGAAACCCCTTGAAGACTTGGGATGTAATATATACCGTGTGCCTCGTCAACGTGCGGGTATTATAAACAATTATAAAACAATGGTAAAAATCATGAATGGGGAAAAATATGATGCCGTTCATGTTCACTTAGGATATAGAGGTGCAATTGCTCTTTTTTGTGCAATAAGATGCGGCATCAAGTGCAGAATAAGTCATGCGCACATTGCTTTTGAGCCAGAAACGACAATATCAAAAATGATACGTAAGTTTTTTACTGTCATATGTAAAATTTTGTCAACATCTCTTTGTGCTTGCGGAATAGATGCTGCAAAGTGGATTTGGGGCGAAAAAGAGTATGAAAACGGAAAAGTCAAAATCCACAATAATGCAATTGATGTTAAAAAATTTGCTTATTCGGAAGAAGTAAGAAAAGCTGAAAGAGTGGCTCTTGGAATTGATGATAATACGCTTGCGGTTGGTCATGTAGGTAGATTAAGTGATCAAAAAAATCAAGTGAGATTAGTTGAAATTTTTAAAGAAATAAAAAACATTAGAAACGATGCGGTTCTTTATCTTATTGGTAGAGGCGAGAGTGAAGACCAGATAGTTGAAAAAATCCGAGAATTAGGTCTTGAAAAGGATGTAAAATTATTAGGCGTAAGAGATGATGTAGAAAAATTACTAAATGTTTTTGACGTGTTTGTATTTCCAAGTACCCATGAAGGACTGCCATTTACCCTTATAGAAACACAGTGTAATGGTCTGAGAGCTCTTTCATCCGATGCTGTTACAAAGCATGTTAAAGTAAGTGATTGTGTGAAATTTCTTTCTCTTGACGAGAAGGATAATGTTTGGGCCGAAAATGCTATTTCACTTGCAACAGACGGCCATGATATAAATGCTGCAGAAGATGTTACAAGAGCTGGTTATGACATTGATATTCAGGCTAAGGAGTTAAAAAAATATTATAACGATTGTATAAAAGGAATAAAAAAATAATGCAGAGATTGGATTATTTTCAAAAGAGAAAGAATGATATAAGGTTAAACAAAGTCGTTCTTGGAGGATTTTTTGTTAGAGCAATACTTCTGTTTTTTATACTTTTTGTAGGAATTTTATTTGAGGAACCATATTTTGTGCTTGATGATGTGAAGTATGAAAATACAGCTCAGAATTATCTTTCGTTTGCACAAGGCCTTATAGATATTAACCTTCTTCAGAATATTAAAAATCATTATACCGATATTTTTTGGCCTACTGTTTCTAGTATTTTGGCGTATATTTTTAAGACAAAATATGCCGGAAGATTAGTAAATATAATTTTATCTACAATATGTATCAAGACCATTTATAAACTAACATACGAGTTGTCGAATGATACCAAAACGGCATTGATGTCTGCAAAAATCTTTGCTTTCTTGCCGTTGACTGTGTTCGTTTCTTGCTTTCCAATTAAGGATGTTTTTTTGACGCTTACTGTTATGTATACCTTTTATCTTTTTGTTTGT
>JAZRDP010000049.1:0-121425 GCA_045660345.1 Acutalibacteraceae bacterium | reverse complement strand
TATATAATAAACAAAACACGCAGAAAACACCGACAGCCGCTCAATCTTGTGAGCGGCTGTCGGTGTTTGCGTAAGTTATTGGCGTATTAACTTGCCTTTATATTACCACTCCTGAAAGGAAAAATCAAGAAGATTTCATTAGTTAAAATCAACAAAATTAAGCCTTTAAAATTATGCAATCCTTTTTAAGTGGTGTTAATTGAATTTTACTTTAGGTTATGTTAATATCATTTTATATAATTTTTTGTAAAATTTAAGGTGGTAATGTAGTGGGTTATTTGTTTTTCGTTATAGGAATTGTGGCAACTATTATATTCCTTGTCAAAAGAACTGCCAGAGTAACAACTGATGTTGTGGCCATAAAGTCAATTGCAAGTATGGGGTTTATTCTTTCGGGGTTGTTTTTCTTTATTGATAACGAGGCCTGCCCTGATTATTTAGGTGCTTTTACAATTGGCGGTGCTTGCTTCGGAGTGCTCGGTGATATTGTTCTTGACTTAAAATATTCAAGATTAAATGATGCGGAAAGATGTACCCATTTAGGCTTCTGGGCTTTTCTTATAGGTCATATTTTTTATAGCATAGCTATGGTTTCTGCTTATGGTGTTGAGTTAGTTAACTTAATCTGCGTTGCTATTGGTATAGTTGCAGGTATTGTTATTGCAGTAGCTACTGAAAAGGTTATGAAGCTTGAATACGGTAAATTCAAGAAAATTACAATTTTTTATACATCAGTTTTATGTATGACTTTAGGCTTTGCAGGTGGTTATACTATAACCGAAAGCTACACATTACATAGTGTTCTTCTTAATATTGGTTTTGCGTTGTTTGTTCTTTCAGATGCATTCCTTGCAGGACTTTATTTCAGCAAAAATCCCGAAGACAGAACTAACAGAAAAGCTATTGTTTTAAACCATGCAACATATTTTGCAGCGCAGTATATTATCGCGCTTTCATTAGCATTTTACAGAGGTTGATTATGAAAACTGAGAGATTATATTATTCTGATAGCTATATAAAAGAGTTTGATGCTCTTGTTGTTTCTTGTGAGAAGTTTGAAAAAGGCTTTAAGGTGGTTCTTGATAAAACCGCTTTTTTCCCTGAGGGTGGCGGCCAAAAGCCTGATACAGGCTTTATAGGTGATGCAAGGGTTGCAGATGTTCAGGAAGAAAATGATGTTATTTATCATTTTGTTGACAAGGAATTAAATGCTTCCGCCGAATATACCTGTAAGCTTGATTGGGAGCAAAGATTTCTTCGTATGCAGAGTCATAGCGGTGAGCATATCGTTTCAGGTGTTGTTCATTCTTTGTTCGGTTATGATAATGTTGGTTTCCATATGGAAGAGGATTATGTAACCGTTGATTTCAGCGGTGAATTAACAAGAGAACAGCTTGACGAGGTTGAAGAAAGAACAAACAGATATATCTATGAAAATATTGAAATAGAGTGCTTTTTCCCTGATGAATATGAGATAGAAAACCTTGATTATCGCAGTAAGCTTGATTTAAAAGAAGGTGTTCGCCTTGTAAGGATCGGCGAAGCTGACCTTTGCGCTTGCTGTGCGCCTCATGTAAAAAGAACAGGGGAAATAGGTGTTGTAAAAATCCTTGATTTTATGCGCCACAGAGGTGGTGTGAGAATCGTTATGAAATCGGGTTTGAAAGCTCTTTTTGATTACAGAGAAAAATATACAAGTGTTTATGATGTTTCGGTTATGCTTTCCTCAAAGCAGCATGAAATAGCATCCTTTGTAGAAAAGAAGATTAAGGAAAACGAAAGCTTGCACCACGCCTTTGCTGATTTTAAAATGCAGATTGCGGAAAACGATAAAGAAAATCTTTCCTATATCGGTGATACCGCTCTTTTCATCACATCTTTTTATGATTCTGATATGATGAGAGAACTTGCAAACTATGGTATGACCAAAAAAGAACTTTGTGTAATTCTTTCAGGTAATGAAGAAAATGGTTTTTCTTATGTTGCAGGCAGCTTTAATTATGATTTAATGAAGTTTGCAAAGAATTTTAATTCTGTTCTTAACGGCAGAGGTGGCGGTAGAGGTACTATGATTCAGGGTAAAGTCAACGCAAGAAAACAAGATATTATAAATTATTTTAATTCGCTTGATTTGAATGCTATCTGATTTTTACGGAGTTTAAACTATGGGATTTAACGAATATTTGATTGGCTTTAAAAATAAAACAGATGATTTCATTAAAACTGAAGCTCAGTGTTATGATTCGGGAAAAGATTCTAAGCTGTTGCTTTATAATGATGTTGAGAAAGAGGCTTTCTATAAGCTTATATCTCAGTATGCAGAAAAGAAGCTTTTTGATAATATAATCGAAAATAATGAATTCTTTTTCTGTATTGATGAAGGTGTGTTACTTTCATTTGGTTATTATGGTTGTGATAACTCTGTCAGAATTTCCCTCGATGCCGATACTGCTCTTCCTCAGTATGAAAAAGAAGAATACACTGATAAAGGCGAAACAACTCTCTGGCAGTTTGAGGTTGACCATACTTTAATCGACTGCGGTATGTGCTATATTCTTCGCGATTGCGATGGGTCGTTCTTTGTAATTGACAGCGCACATACCTACTCAATGAGAGATTGTGACAGAATTTATGATTTTCTCCGTGAGAGAACACCTAACGGACAAAAGGTTCGTATCAAGGGTTGGTTTTTGAGTCATGGCCACGAGGACCATATCGCTCAATTTATGAATTATATTCGTTACTATACGCACGATACAATTATCGAAAAGGTATACCATAACTTTGTTCCTAATGACCATCGTGACGGTACATATTGGACTCCCTCAAATCTTAATTATGTAACGATTTTCTATGAATTGATGGAAAAGCATCCTGAAATTCCTGTTTGCAGATTACATACAGGTATGTATTTTTATGCAAATAATATTCGTTTCGATGTTCTCTGCTCTCATGAGGATGTTTTCCCTGGTGATAATGAAAATTATAATGATTCGTCTGTTGTTATTATGGCACAGACTGAGGGAACTAAAATATTGTTCCCCGGTGATGCAGGTCATGAGGAAAGCTATATTCTTGAAGCCCGTTATCCCGAGTTTTTAAAGTCTGATATTGTTCAGCAGGCTCACCACGGACATTTCGGAACAACCGATAAATTCTATGAGCTTGTAGGTGCAGAGGTTGCTCTCTTTCCTGTTACTCAGATTAAGTTTGATGAAGAGCTTCCAAGACAGTCTGCAAACAGAAAATCATTGGAAATTTCCAAATATTATTTTATTGCATCCAACGGTACTGTTGAGATACCTTTGCCTTATAAATCAGGCGAGTTCAAGGTTTTACCTGACGAAACCTTTGAGAGCTTTTCAGGTGTTTTCAATCTTTGGTGCTATGAATATACCAAAGAAAGAAAAGAGCAATTGTATAATGAGTATCTTGCCCGTGGTGGTAAGCCGATGGATGAATACAAGAACGGATTTTAATTATGCTTTTTGATTATACCCTGATTCGTTCAAAACGAAAAAGTGTTGCAATTCAGGTTGATGAAAATTGTAACATTACTGTTCGTGCGCCATTGAGAATTTCTCAGAAAGAAATAGATAATATTCTTCTTGAAAAGAAAAGTTGGCTTGAGAAGACTATAATTTCACAACGGGAAAAGAAGAAAAATATTAAAGAATATTCTGACGATGATATTAAGCTTTTGCGTAAAATAGCAAAAGAAATAATACCGCAGAAAGTGGAATATTATGCAAAAATAATGCAAGTCGAACCTGCATCTGTGAAAATTAATTCAGCTAAAAAACGATATGGCTCTTGTTCGGGAACTAATAACCTGAATTTTTCCTTGTACCTTATGGACAAGGATGAAAGATTTATCGATTATGTTGTTGTTCATGAGCTAGCACATATCAAGCATCATAATCATAGCAAGGATTTCTATAAGTTTATTGAGCTTTTTATGCCTGATTATAAAGAAAGAATGAAGCTTTGAGGTGGGAAAAATGGAAAAATCTGTTTTACATTATTTACTTAACGGTATTGTTAGGGGTCACGGAAAAATGTCATTAAAATCAAGGCAGGCACAGCCCTTGGAGTCTGTCGAGGTGGATTTCATTTCAGAACCAGCTGCAGAAAAATTCACAATCGGATTTCATAAGGAGATAATGCTGCCTGATGATATCGATAAGAAGAAATATTATATTGCGGGCTATGGGGAAAACAATCCTGCTAAAGGAGTGATTGACCCACAGTATGCTCATGCGGTATGGATTGATGACAATACCCAGCGTGGCGGTATATTACTTATTTCTCTTGATGTTGTTGGTCTTCTCAATAAAGATGTCAATAAAATCCGTGAGCTTTTAAAAGGCTTTTCTGCTCAGACTTGTTGCAGATATATCGGTGTTATGTCAACTCATAACCACGCAGGTATTGATACAATGGGTATTTGGGGCCGTTTACCGTTCAGCGGTAAAGACGAAAAGTTTATGAATATTCTTTTTGAAGCAGTTGTTAAATGTGCTTTTGAAGCTTATGAAAACCGTAAAAGTGGTGATTTATATTTAGGTGAAATTGAAGTTCCTGATATGCAGGAGGATATAAGAACACCTATTGTATATTCTAAGACTTTAACCCGCTTCCGTTTTGTTCCCGAGGATAATTCAAAGGAAATCTGGATGCTTAACTTTGCATCTCATTCAGAATCTCTTCAGGGCTGCAACCACCTTGTAAGTGCTGATTTTCCTTGCTATTTAAGAGAAAAAATAAGAAATACAACCGGTGCAGAAACCTTCTATGGAGTCGGTGCTATTGGCGGTATGATAAGTATGGATATTCCTGATGAAAAGCAGCTTCGCAGTGAGCATCGTCTTATTGAATCAACCAGAAATATCGGTTATAAGCTTGCAGACTATGCAATGTCTATTGACAATGACAAAAAGCTTCAGCCTCTTGTGAACTTTGCAAGAAAAGAGTTTTATGCTGATGTTGAAAATCCTGTTCTTACAATCGCTTGTGATATCGGCATTTTAACTGCTGATAAATTCACAAGAGCAGATGCGCCAAACTATTGGTGTCTTAAATCTGAAATTACTTATCTTGAAATCGGTGGTAAGAAGATTCTCTTTTTACCTGGAGAGATTTTCCCCGAGCTTGTTTTTGGTGGTGCTTTGAGTGCAGATGAGTCTGCAACAGGAAAAGGCTCTGAGTTTAATCCAAAGCTTATTTGTAACATTGTTGAGGATGAAAAAATTCTTGTATTTGGTCTTGCAAATGATGAGTTAGGGTATATTTTACCGCCCAATGATTTCATTCTTAATGAAAAATCACCATATATCGATAATGCAAGAGATAGACACGACAGACGCCATTATGAAGAAACCAATTCTATGGGTCCGAAAACCGCACAGGTTATTGCAGACACAGTTGAAGAAATTTACAAATCAATAAAGAGATAAATGTAAACACCTTACATCAAATTATTTTGATGTAAGGTGTTTGTTATTTGTATTTCTCGCATTCGTAAACAGCTAATCTGTCACATCTTTCGTTTTCGGGGTGCTCGTTGTGTCCCTTTACCCATTTGAATGTTACCTGATGCTTCTCTAAAAGGTCTAATAATTGACTCCACAAATCAGGGTTTAAAGCAGGCTTTTTGTCTGCCTTTCTCCATCCGTTTTTCTTCCAAGAGTAAGCCCACCCTTGATTGATTGCATCGCAAACATATTTGGAATCTGTTGT
The DNA here is from genome assembly GCA_045660345.1 of Acutalibacteraceae bacterium. GTDB lineage: Bacteria > Bacillota > Clostridia > Oscillospirales > Acutalibacteraceae > DTU089. The sequence goes on along the minus strand of JAZRDP010000049.1, from coordinate 115,686 downwards.
AACAGTTACCTGACATGGCTGATTTAAAGCAGAAAGTGCAGATATTACTGCAGTCAGCTCCATTCTGTTGTTGGTGGTTTCTTTTTCGCCACCGCTTATTTCTTTTTCGACTCCGTTACATCTTAAAATTGCGCCCCAACCACCGGGACCGGGATTTCCGCTGCAAGCGCCATCAGTAAAAATTTCGACTATCTTCATATAATTCCCTCAATAAAATTTATGTAATTATTTTAACACAAATAAATATATTTTTAAAGTACTATAGCATCTAATTTTTTATCAATTGGTGGGTATAATTTAATTTGGTGGTAATAATGTATCTTTTTTGTGTGGATTTTTCGAGAAATAATTTGTTGATTGAGCAAATCGGTGAGGACTCTTTTTATAATCTGCCTGTTACAGACAGAGCTCTGATTGAACATCAAATTACAAAATTTGCAGGCTTATCTATAACTAAAAGCTTTTTAATAGGTGCTGATAAGGGTATTAATTTATCTCTTTTTGAGACCATTATGATTGAAGAGTGCGATATTTTCAAGGAGTTGGCGCTTATCGACAATAACGAAAGCTTTATTGCATTCAGAAATGATGTTTATTTTGAAATAAAGGATTCGGATTTTGCGGTTGATTTTAATGAAGAGTTTATAACACTTAAAGATAAAAGTAATCTTGCATTTTTAGTTGCAGGGTCAATCGGTCATCTGAAAAGCTTATGCAACAAAAATATAAAGTTGACAGATGCTTTTAAGAATATTGAAAAACTAAACTGCAGGTGCAAGGTGGTTGATGATGGTTATATTAAGCACCTTGATACAGTAAAAAGCTATAAAAGATTATTATTAGATATTTTAAATCAGCGAACGAATTATAAGCCACCTTTTGTTGCCGAGGGCGTTTTTACGGCCGGAGTAATTCCTAAAGGTGATTTTTCAATTATTCCACCGGTTTATCTTGGTGATGCTGTGCAGATTGAGAGTGGTTCTGTTATAGGTCCGAATACTGTTATTTATAACAATACTTTGATTTCAGAAAATACATCAATCAGAAATAGTGTTTTATTTGAAAATGTCTTTGTTTCTTCCGCTTGCTTTGTTGATGGTGCAGTTTGCTGCGATAATGCCTCAATTAAAAGGAATTCTGCAGTTTTCAGTGGTTCTGTTATAGGTAGTGATGCACTGATAGGGGAAGATATGACTCTCGAAAATGGCTCGATTATCAATAAAAATGTAAGGTATGATAAGTTCAATACTCAACCCTTCAGAAGCAAGAGTATTGTAGAATTAAATAATAAATTGCAGGGATTTACACCTGATAAGGCTTCGTTGTTGGGGTCGGCAGCCGCGATCGTGTTTAAAAGTCCGAAAATCATTGTTGGATGTGATGGTTCGGTCAGTGCCTTGAGCTTAAAGCTTGCTTTTATGAGCGGTCTGATAGCTTCGGGTGGTGAATGTATTGATGTTGGAATTACCTTTAAATCACAGCTTTTTTTCTCTTCTTCCTTTTGTGATTGTGATTATTCAGTTTTCTTTAGTGGTATTGGTGGTGGAACTGACATTGAAATTTTTAACTCTGATAATGAAACTTTAAGTAAAACACAGTACTGCAATTTGTTCGATTTTTGCAATAAGGGCGAGTTTGTTTATAAAGAGTCAAATAAATGCAAAAACATAAGGCAAATCAAAGGGTTGAGGCGGATGTATATTCGCGAAATTACCGCTTTTTCGGAGCTGAATTTACCTTGTGTAAGTGGTGTTGTATGTAGTAATCCTTTGCTTTTGAAAACTCTTGAAGAAATTTTGAAAATCTGTAACGGAAAAATTGGTTGCGACAATGGATTTATCATTCATATGAATGAAAGTGGAACAAATGTCAATATTAAATTTAAGGGACGCGTTTTTTCCCAAAAGGCATTGAAAAAACTCATTTTTTTCTTTTTTAAAGAAGAGAAAAGCATTAAATTTTTTGAAAGTGATTTATGCAAGAAGCTTTGGCGGTTTGACAGTGTTTTTCTGATTATGGCTGTTTTGAATATAATTAAATATTCAGGGGAAAGCCTTGACAATTTGTTGAAAAATACACCGAGCTTTTATATTAGGACTGATTCTGTAAATCTTAAATGCAAAGAGAGTCAGCTAGCTGAAAAAATCAGCTCAAAATTCAGGTATAATCATCAAAATGGCGCGTTTAATATTATGGCTGATGATGGTTATGTGAAGGTAATTAATGATAAAGAAAACGATAAAATTAAGGTTATTGCTTCATCTGAAAAAATGGCAGTTTCCGAGGAGCTTTGCAGACTTTTTACTGAGCTTTTACCGGGTGTATAAATACTTGACAATATAAATAATTAATAGTATTATATTATAACTATTAAAATAGGTTATAATGCCGTCTTGTTTCTGACGGCTCTACATAAATGAAATAAATTTTAAATAGGAGTTTCTTATGCAGAAAGAAAACAAGAAGAAAAAACAGTCTTCTGAAAATCCTGTGCAGACAAAAAAGAATAAAAAATCTAACCAGAAATCTAATAAATCTAATCAGTCAAGCGCACAGAACAAGGCTTCTAAAAACAAACCAAACAATAAAAAAGCTAATAACAAAAAAACTGATGCTGGTAAGAATACAGCGAAGAAAAGTTCTCGCTATTCCAAGATAACACCACCTAAGAGAAATGACCCAATCAAGGTTTCCTTCCTTGGCGGTATTAATGAGGTTGGTAAGAATATGACTTGCTATGAATATGGTAAGTCTATGATTATCGTTGACTGTGGTCTTGCGTTTCCTGAATCAGATCAATTAGGTGTTGACTTTGTAATCCCTGATTTCACATTTGTTGAGCGTAATATCGATAAGGTCAAGGGTGTTCTCATTACCCATGGTCATGAAGATCATATCGGTGCTTTGGCTTACCTTTTGAAAAAGGTTAATATTCCCGTTTATGCAACGCTTCTTACCGCAGGTCTTATCAATGGTAAGTTAAGCGAGCATAAGCTTCAGCATAATGTTAAAATCAACATTGTTGAAGCAGGTGATGTTGTTAAGCTTGGCGATTTTGATGTTGAGTTTATAAAGGTTAATCACTCTATTCCTGATGCAGTTGCGTTATCTATTAAATGTGAAGCAGGAACCATTGTTCAGACAGGTGACTTTAAAATCGACACTTGTCCTATTGACGGAAGCCGAATCAATCTTAACAGATTTGCAGAGTTAGGTAATGAAGGTGTTCTTGCTCTTCTTTCCGATTCAACAAACGCTGAGCAGCCCGGCTATTCGCAGAGTGAAAGCAAGGTTGGTGAAACCTTCCGCAATCTCTTTAATCAGGCTGGCGACAGACGAATTATTATCGCAACCTTTGCTTCTAATCTTCATCGTGTTCAGCAGATTATTGATATTGCAGAGCAGACTGACAGAAAGGTTGCTCTTTCAGGCCGTAGCCTTGAAAATGTTGTTGCAATCGCTTCAGAGCTTGGTTATATAAATATACCTGATGGTACTCTTATCGGTATTGATGAAATAAAGCGATATTCTGATGACAGGCTTGTAATTGTTACAACAGGTAGTCAGGGTGAGCCTATGTCCGCTCTTTCAAGAATGGCTCAGGGCGGTCACAGAAAGGTATCCGTCGGATTTAATGATTGTGTTATTATTTCTGCTCGTCCGATTCCCGGTAACGAAAAAACAGTTTACAAGGTTATAAATGATTTGCTTAAGCTTGGCGCACAGGTTATCTACGAAAAGATGTATGATGTTCATGTTTCGGGTCACGCTTGTCAGGAAGAGCTTAAATTAATGCTTTCAATTGTTAAACCCAAGTATTTTATTCCTGTTCATGGTGAACAGAAGCATCTTCGTTATCATGCAAGGCTTGCAGAAAGCGTAGGTATTGATTCAAACAATATCGTTATAGCAGATAACGGCTATGAGGTATCGGTTTCAGAAAGAAATATAACAATTTCAGGTACAGTTGCTAACGGTAAGGTTTATGTTGATGGTTACGGTGTTGGTGATGTAGGCGCAAGAGTTATGAAGGAGCGTTTGCATCTCGGTCAGGATGGTATTATCATTATCGCTGCAACCATTGATGGTGCTTCAGGTGAGCTTTTAAGCGGTCCTGAGGTTGTATCAAAGGGCTTTGTGTACGTTAAAGAAGCCGAGCTTCTTATGAATGAGGCTGTTAAGGTTTCTATGAGAGTTATTGATAGCTTCCCGCCTTATAGCTTTGATGTTAATGCTATGAATAGTAAATTAAGAGATGAAATATCCCGTCTGATGTATGAAAGGACCAAGCGAAATCCTATGATTTTGCCCATTTTATTAGAGGTTTAAAATATGAAATTTCTTGCATTGTTTTATCAGAACCCTGCAGGCTATTTAACATCATTATTACTTTTTGTGTTTTCTGTAGTCAGTTTTGCTATAAATAATAACACTGCTTTAATTTTCCTGATAGCTTTTCTTTTTGTTCTTTTAACTAATATTGTGTATGCGCTGTTGCGTTTTAAAGCAACGCGAAAATATATAAAAGAGGTTAATAAATCACTTTCTCAGGACAAAATCAGCAATGTTGATTCTTTTCCGTTGCCTTGTGTAATGTGTGATAAAAAAGGAAACATTGTTTGGTTCAATAAGGAGTTTAGCGAAAGTGTTTTGACCGATAATCAAAAGGTTTCGATATGCGACTTTTTTGATGATTACAATTTCTACGATTATTCTGAGCTTAAAACAGCTAATGCAGAATTTAACGGCAGAATGTTCACTGCATTTATCACGAGGATTAAAAGCAAAACAAATCCAATGCTTTGCTTTTATTTCTTCGATGATACATATATGAAGGAAACTGCAGTTGAGTATGAGCTTTCAAGACCTTTTGTTATGTCAATTTTTGTTGATAATATTGACCAGCTTTTAAGACAGCATACTGATAGTAGGTTTGCACAGATTTCAAGCGGAATTGAAGGGAAGATTGAGGGCTGGTTAAAAAATGAAAAGCTCATTTTTAAGAAAACGGGAAACGGAAACTTTGTTGTCATAGGTGAGAAAAGAAATCTTGATAGACTCTGTGCAGATAAATTTTCAATTTTAAAGGATGTCCGCGAATATAAGTATGACAATAATTTAGTCAATGCTACTCTTTCAATTGGTGTGGGCACGGGTAAGGATTTATCTGAGTGCGAGGCAAGAGCTAAGAAAGCCCTCGAAATGTCCTTGGGTAGAGGTGGCGATCAGGCTGCTGTTTATACTGAAAACGGTTATGTTTATTACGGTGGCGTGTCTAATTTGTTTAATGATAGCTCCCGTGTTTCACCTCGTCAGACCTCGGCTAATATGTCAACACTTATCAAGAAGCATAAAAAGGTTATTGTTGTTGGTCACAAGTTTTCTGATTATGATGCGGTCGGATCAGCAATGGGAATACATTTCTTTGCAGAGGCTAACGGCTTGAAGGCTTATGTTGCAGTCGATAGTGAAACAACATTAGCTAAACCATTAATAGAATTATCGCAAAAAAACGGCTTTGATGGCTTTCTTTCTCTAAAAGAAGCTGTTGAGTTATGTGATAATGATACTGTTTTGTTTGTTGTTGATACTCACAGAAGGCTTTTAATGGACGAACCCTCCTTGTATGAAAAAGCCAAAACAAAGATTGTTATAGACCATCACAGAAGGTCTGAAGATTTTATCAATGATGCTGATATTTTTTATCACCATCCATCTCCGTCTTCAACCTGTGAAATGGTTTCGGAATTAATTGAATATTCAATTATTCAGCAAACCTTACCATCGGTTGTTGCAACCGCACTTCTTTCGGGTATTGTTCTTGATACAAAGGATTATGTTTTGAGAACCTCAAGGCGAACCTTTGAGGCTGCAGCTTTTCTGAAGGAGAATAAGGCTGATACCGTTGCTGTAAAGAAATTGTTTTCTATCAGCAGTGATAATATAAATCTGAAAAATGAAATTTTAAGCAATGCCGAGTTCTATGGAAATTGTATGATTTCATTTTCTGACAAGCAAAGTCCGGATTTAAGAATCGTAACCGCAAAGGCGGCGGACGAAATGCTTAATATAGAAAATGTTAAAGCATCCTTTGTTTTGTCAGGTATCGGCGACGATGTTGTTCAGATTTCTGCCCGTTCTCTCGGAGAAGAAAATGTTCAGCTTATTATGGAAAATCTCGGTGGTGGCGGTCATAGTACAATGGCAGCAGCACAGATTAAGAACGCTGATATAAATATAGCTAAAAATATGCTTTTAAAAGCAATTGATAATTATTATTTAACAAAATAAACTTTCTACGGAGGTACAAATAGATGGAAGTTATCTTAAAAAGTGATGTTAAAGGTCTTGGTAAAAAGAGCGAAAAGGTAAATGTTTCTGACGGTTACGCTAGAAACTTCTTATTCCCAAGAGGTCTTGCTGCAGAAGCAACTGCACAGACACTTTCAGAAATGAAAAATAAGCAGTCTTCCGAGCAGTTTAAGGCAGAAGAGGAGCTCAAAGCAGCAAAGGATAGCGCTGCTAAAATCAATAACAATACTGTTGTTCTCAAAGCAAAGGGTGGAGCTAACGGCAAACTTTTCGGCTCTGTTACTGCAAAGGAAATTGCAGTTGTTGTTTCAAAGCAGTTCAATGTTTCAGTTGATAAGAGAAAAATCAGTGTGGATGATATCAAAGCATTCGGTACTTATAATGCTCAGGTTCGTCTTCATCCCAAGGTTACTGCATCCTTTAAAGTGCAGGTTGTGGAAGAATAATAAAGAGTTTATTTAAAACTCTTTCAGAGAGGTTAAAATATGGCTTCAAAAAATAAATTGCCGACTTTTGATGGTGTTGATTTACCATACAGTCTTGAAACCGAACAAGCAGTTATCGGCTCTATACTTATCAATCCTGAATGTGTTACTGTTGTTTTATCTCATTTAAAGCCTGATTATTTTTATCTTGAACAGCATCGTGCAATTATGGATGCGGTTATGATTCTTGATACACTTGGTTCAAGAATTGATGCTTTGACTATTCTCGATAAATTAAGCAGTAATCCTAATTTTGATGTTGAAAACGGCAAGAATTATCTTTTTCAGATTGCACAGATGGTTCCAAGCGCTGCCAATGTTGAGAACTATTGTAAAATCGTTCGTGAAAAGTATTTCCTTCGTTCTTTAATTAAAATTTCACAAGAAACTATCGATTCAGCAGTTGATGGTGGTGCTGAAGCAGAGAAAATTCTTGATTCAGCAGAGCAGAAAATTTATGACATCCGTAAGGGTAGAGCAGTAGGCTCACTTCAGAAATTAAGTGATGTTATTTCATCCGAGGTTTATCCTAATCTTGTTCAGATTTCTTCCGAAAATTCTGAAGAATTCAAGGGTATTCCCACAGGCTTTTCAAAGCTCGACGAAATCACATCAGGCTTAAACCGTTCTGACCTTGTTCTCATTGGTGCTCGTCCTGCTATGGGTAAAACAAGCTTTGCGCTTAATATTGCCCGTAATGTTGGTTTTACAGGAAAGAAGGTTATTTTCTTCTCCTTGGAAATGTCTAACGAACAGCTTGCAGCCCGTGTGCTTTCAACAGAGGCACGAGTTGAGAGTAACAAGCTTCGTTCAGGTAATATTTCTGATGAGGAATGGGCTCGTCTTGCTCAGGCAACAGACAGACTTACAAGATGTAATCTGTATTTTGATGATACATCAACAATCACTGTTCCTGATATTAAATCTAAAATCAAGCGAACAAAGGATGTTGACTGCATTATTATCGACTATTTAGGTCTTATGCAATCTGCAGTTAAGAAGGAAAACAGAGTTCAGGAAATTACTGAAATTACCCGTAGCCTTAAAATGCTTGCAAAGGATTTGAAGATTCCTGTTGTTTGTTGTGCACAGCTTTCCCGTGGTCCTGAAAAGAATGGTAAGGCTTCAAACAGACCGATGCTTTCTGACCTTCGTGACTCGGGCTCTATCGAGCAGGATGCCGACATCGTTATGATGCTCTATCGTGAGGGCTATTATAAAAACGGTGCTCAGAATCCTGATGAGGTTGATATGACTAAGGCCGATGTCGATGTTGCAAAGAACCGACATGGTCCTACTGACAGAATTCAGCTTCACTGGGATGGTCAGTTTACCTTGTTCTCTACCTTGGAGTACAGAGATGAGTAATTTTACTTATATTGTAAAAGAAAAGGTACTTAAAGCTATCAATGAATATGAAATGCTTGTAAACACCAAGGATATTGTAGTCGGATTTTCAGGTGGTGCAGATTCTGTTTGCTTGTTGCATGTTTTATATTCTCTAAAGGATTGCTTTGAGTATACCTTGAAGGCTGTTCATATTAATCACGGAATTCGCGGTGATGAGGCAGATGATGATGAGGATTTTACAAGAAACTTTTGCCTGAATTACGGAATACCTTTTGAATGCTTTGCTTTTAACTGTATCAAAGAGGCAGAAAATTCAAAAGAATCTCTTGAAGAATGTGGCAGACGATTGCGTTATGAAAGCTTTAATAAGCTTTGCAGTGAAACCTCTAAAATTGCAACGGCACATAATTCAAACGATAATGCAGAAACGATTATTTTCAATATAACAAGAGGTGCTTCGATTAAAGGTGTTTGCGGTATCCCGTTTGTCAGAGATAATATAATCAGACCGTTGTTGTACTGTTCGCGCAAGGAAATCGAAGGCTATTGTGAGGAAAATAACCTTGAATATGTTTCTGATAGTACCAATTCGAGTGTTGAGTACACCCGTAATAAAATCAGGCATCTTATTTTGCCAGTTCTCGAGGAAATTAATCCGTCTTATTTAAATTGCTTCAGCTCATTGAGTAATAATGCAAAAAATGTTTATGGCTTTCTGACAAAAGAGTCTGATAGCTTGTTGCTTGAAGCCGAAATCGGAGATTTTTCATATAACAGAAATTTACTTTCAGAGGCTGATAAGGCAGTTGTAGCTCAGATGCTCTGTTCCGAGTTTAATAAATACAGTGGCTTGACTTTAGATAACAGAAAAGTAAATAGCCTATATGATTTGTTGTTCGATGGTGGCAGAATTCAGCTTTATGGTAACATTTATGCAGAGGTCAAAAAGGATTGTTTTCGATTTTATACTATGAATGATAGTTATTTGACTGAAAGTGTTACGCTTGCTTCTTTTCCGTTTGAAATAAGCTTTGGTGATTATTTTTTGAATTTGGAAAAAATTCCATATAATTCAAAAATTGTTAACCAATCAGATATAGTCAATATGATAGACTGTAATAAGGTTTCAGGTAATCTGGTTCTGAGAACAAGAAAAGCAGGGGATTCCTTTACTTTTTTAAAACGAAATGTTACTAAAAGCTTAAAGAAGCTTTTTACTGAGGTAAATATACCAATTGAGCAAAGAGATAAAATTCCTGTTCTCAGCGATGATATCGGTGTTGTCTGGGTTTATGGCTTTGGTGTAACAAAAAGATGTTGCGCAACGGCGCAATCTGATAATATTATTATTGTTGGGGGAAAAAATAATGATAGGTAAGGATATGTTTGCAGATATCGAAAGAGTTCTCGTGTCTGAAGAAGAACTTAAAACTATTGTTGATAATATGGGCAAACAAATCAGCGAGGATTATAAGGACAAGGATTTGTTGCTTGTCAGCGTTCTTAAGGGCTCGGTAATATTTATGGCTGACCTTATGAGAGCAATAACAATACCCTGTAATATTGATTTTATGGCTGTTTCAAGCTATGGTTCAGGAACAAAATCATCAGGTGTTGTAAAAATTATCAAGGACCTTGATAAGAGCATTGAAGGTAAAGACCTTCTTATTGTTGAAGATATTCTTGATAGCGGTAATACTCTTTATTACCTCAGAGAAATTCTTTCAGCAAGGAATCCCAACAGTATTAAAATCTGTACTCTTGTTGACAAGCCTGAAAGAAGAGAAGCAGATATTAAGGCCGATTATATCGGTGGTTCTGTTCCCAATGAATTTATTGTTGGTTATGGATTAGATTATAATGAATATTACAGAAATTTACCCTTTATTGGTGTTTTAAAGGAATCTGTTTATAACGATTAAGAGGTGACTTGTCATAAAAAACGCAGAAAAAATAAAGGCAATTCTGCCTTATATTATTATTCCGCTCATTCCATTGTTTCTTATATATTTTATGAATTCGGGCGGAGCAAAGAAGACTGATCTTGAATATTATCAGGTTATTGAGCTTTTTGATAAAGGCGAGGTAACTAAATATAATCTGAATATTGGTTCAGGTGCTTTAACCTATGAGTTAAAGGATGGCTCTACTGCTAAATATTCAGTACCTAATGTTTCTTTGTTTATTGAAGATATTCACGATTCAGTTGTAGAGTACAACAGAGAAAATCCTGAAACGCCCATTAAATACAACTATGTTTCAGGTGCTTCAGGCTCACTTGTTGTTCAGCTTTTACCGGGTCTTTTCGGGTTGGTAATTGTTATTGTAATTGCATTCATCTTTATGAAGCGAATGAATAATTCAATTTCAACTGAAAATAATCGCGCTATGAATTTTGGAAAAGCGCGAGTTAAATTTGGTAAGGATGAAAAAAGAAAAACAACCTTTAAGCAGGTTGCCGGTGCAGACGAAGAAAAAGAAGAACTACAGGAAATTGTTGAGTTCCTGAGAGATCCTCAGAAGTTTACAGAGCTTGGTGCAAGAATTCCTAAGGGTGTTCTTCTTGTTGGCCCTCCCGGTACAGGTAAAACCTTACTTGCAAGAGCTGTTGCAGGTGAAGCTGATGTACCATTTTTCTCAATTTCAGGCTCTGACTTTGTTGAAATGTATGTTGGTGTCGGTGCTTCCCGTGTACGTGACCTTTTTGATCAGGCTAAAAAGAGCGCACCTTCTATTATCTTTATCGACGAAATTGATGCTGTCGGTCGTCACCGTGGCGCAGGTATGGGTGGCGGTCACGATGAACGCGAGCAGACTCTTAACCAGTTGCTTGTTGAAATGGATGGCTTCGGTAATAACGAGGGTATCATTATTATTGCCGCAACAAACCGTCCTGATATTCTTGACCCTGCACTTTTAAGACCAGGTCGTTTTGACCGTCAGGTAACAGTTGGCAGACCTGATTTGAAGGGTAGAGAAGAAATTCTCAGAGTTCACGCAAAGAATAAGCCTCTTGCACCCGATGTTGATTTAAAGAGCGTTGCCCATGCAACCATCGGCTTTGTTGGTGCTGACCTTGAAAACCTTATGAACGAAGCAGCTCTTCTTGCAGCTAAACGCAACAAAAAGGCTATCACGATGACTGAAATTGATGAAGCTACTGTTAAGGTTGAGGTTGGCGCAGAGAAGAAATCTCGTAAATATACTGAAAAAGATAAGAAGATTACTGCTTATCATGAGGCAGGTCATGCTGTTTCAGCCTTCTATCTTGAAAATTGCGAGCCTGTTTATGAAATTTCAATTATTCCTCGTGGTATGGCTGGCGGTTATACTCTTTACAGACCTGACGAGGATTCCTCTCATATGCTCAAATCTGCAATGCTTGACAGAATCGTTACTGCAATGGGTGGTAGGGTTGCAGAGCAGATTACCTTTGGAGATATTTCAACAGGTGCATCACAAGATATTTCTCACTCCTCTGAAATTGCTCGCTCAATGGTAACCAAATATGGTATGAGTGAAAAGCTAGGTCCTGTTCTTTATGGTAAGGACACAGACGAGGTGTTCTTGGGAATGGATTATTCACATTCCAAAAACTACTCTGAAACCTATGCAACTACTATTGACGATGAAATTAAACGCATTATGACAGAGTGCTATGCAAAGTGTGAAAACATACTTACAGAGCATAATGATAAGCTTACACTTATTGCTGAAACTCTTATTAAAAACGAAAAAATTTCAGGTGATGAATTCCTTAAGCTTATGGATGAAAATTATAAGCCTGAGGAAGATATAATCGAAGAGGTTATTGAAGAAGCGGCTGAAGAGATTATTGGAAATGTTGAAGATGTTATGGTTGAAATTGCAACTGAATCAGAAGAAAAAACAGAAGAATAAAAATTACTCGGTAACTATTTGAAGTTACCGAGTAATTTTTATTCAAAATATTTATAAATTTCAGAATAAGTGTTTATATAATAATTGCAAAGCCTTTTAACATCGTTCGGATCTGCTTTTTCTGAAACATCGTTGATACCAACAATATTGTAGCCTGCTTTATTTGCTGTTTCTATGGCATAGAGTGCGTCTTCAAAAATGAATGTGTTTTCTTTTGGAGTTCCTAAATGCTCTAAAGCTACATCATAAATAACAGGTGTGTCCTTTCCTGCACCAACGCTTGAGCAGGTGAAGATTTCTGAGAAATAATCGCGGATACCGTTTCTTTCAAGTGCTTTTTCAACAAGGTGCTTGTCAGTAGCGGTTGCGATACACATTTTGACATCTTTTTCTTTTAAATATTTAAGAAAGTCTTCAATTCCGCTTTTGTTTATTACTTCATTAAAGTAAAAGTCCTGAACTAAAGAATTTACTTCATTTACAATGTCTAATACTGTTGCGGTAGGGTCAATGTTTTTAATGTAATATTCAGCTGCCTGAACCATACTCATTTTTACAAATTCGTCTTCAATACCCTCGGGTGCTTCAATACCTTTATTCTTTAAAAAGAGTAAACCAATATCACTCCAGATGTGCATTGAATCAAGAATTGTACCATCTAAATCAAAAATTGCACCTTGAATATTTTTAAGCTCTGTATTCATTTTTTCTCCTTGATTTTCCCATATTATTAACAGTTTGCCTTGTTTAACAGAGATGTAAGTAGGCTTGTTATTGAATTTATTACTTGTTCCTAACGGAAAATCCGGTGTAAGATTTCCATTTTCTAATTCGTAATAAGTTCCTTTTATCGTTACATTTTCTGAATTATCAAGAGCAAATATTGATATATTACCTCTGCAGCCTTCATCAAAAGCTATTTTACTGTTTTTTATAACTGTGAGGTTTTCATTGTCACCATAAAAAACAGCATTACCGCCATTTTCTGCAACATAAGCTGCTGTTTGAATGTTTGCATAAGTGTGGTCTAATCTACCGCCAAGACAACCAAAAATGCGGAAATTACTGTAGCCCTTTTCAAAGCCCAGCTTAACGGCAAGCATTGTATCAGTATCATCTTTTTCAATAGGGTGAATGATTGTATTGTAGTTGTCAGGTATAAAGCCTAATGAGTCAAAATCCCCGATAATATAATCAGGCTCAATGTTGAATCTTTGAGCATTTTTTATGCCTGAGTCTGCAGCAATTACAATATCGTTTTCTGTGATTTCAAAATTGAAGTTTTTAACAGGCATAGCACTGAAGATGTAACAATACATTTTTTCACCACCTTAATATGCTTTTTAAAAAACACCGTCGGTTGACGGTGCTTTTCATTAAAATATTCCGTAAGTAATCAGTGACATAATAAGACCCGCTATAAAAACACCCAACGCTATAATTGGTAAGCTCTTTTTCATTCTTAAATCAAGAAGAGCAGCAATTAAAGCACCGGTCCATCCACCTGTACCTGGAAGAGGAATTGCAACAAATGCAAGTAGACCCCATTCCTGATACTTAACTATTGTGCCTTTTTTCTTTTCTGAACGAGCTTCAAGCTTGTCCACAATTTTTCCAAAATGTTTGTACTTTCTCATCCATTTAAAGATTTTTCTAATAAAAAGAAGGATGAAGGGAATTGGTATAAGGTTTCCGATGAAGCATATCAAAAACGCTTGTATAAACGGAATTTCAAGTAATCTTGCAGCTATCATACCACCGCGAAGCTCAAGAATAGGACAGAGCGATATTAAAAATGCAAGAAGCTGGGGTGGAAAGTCGTTCTGAAAGAAATCAACAATCCCTGTAACAATATTTTCAACCATTTTGCACCTCGGAGATGTAATTGTTGTCTAATAAAAACTGTTGAGCGTCTGTGAGAATAGTCTTATCATTCTCGAATTTCAGATTTTTAAGAGCGTTTTCATAAGTCAGCCATACATAGTCTTCAATTTCCTCAATCTGGATTTTTGTATGAGTATCTTTTGTTGAAGCAACATAAATCTGAACTGTTTTTTGAATTCGGTTCTGAATAGAATACTGTGATTTGCTGATAAAACCGGGGATTATATCAATACGCAATCCTGTTTCCTCTAAAACCTCGCGTTTAGCAGTTTCTTCTAATGTTTCTCCTGCTTCAACATGACCTTTGGGGAAGCTCCAGTTTGAGCTGCGACGATTTCTGATAAGAAGATATCTGTAATCATCATTGATTTTTCTGTAAACTACTGCACCGCAGGAGCGCTCGTAGTAACAATCTAATGTATAAGGACGACCTTCAGTATAGAATTTTAACTTTTCATCAATTTCCCAATTGATGAATCTTTTGGATTTTGGTGAAGCTATGATTTTTTGCTCACCATTATCGCGGAATTTTAAAATTGCAATAACTCTGCCGTCAAAATGTCTTACCGGATTATCAATCCCCAAAATTAATACACCGCTGATAGGGGATGATACCTTGAAATTGCCCATAGGCTTACCATGATTGAGTTTATAGGTGTTTCCATTCGGCAGAGGTGAACCGACAGGGTCGGTTATGCAAACTCTAACTAATTTGCCTAACATAATGTTAACCTCACGAAATTAAGAAAATCTAGCATACATTATATACCTTTTATTTCCAAGTTTCAATATAAATTTAACTCTTTTCAATAAAAACTGAAAAAGTTAATAATATTTTTAGGGGTTACCTATTGGTTTTTAGGTAATATAGTTATTGATTTTTTATTTATCATATGTTATTATTACAATGGAGGTATATTTATGAAGCGTTTTTTGTGTTGTTTAGTCTCTTTTGTTATATTAGTAGCGAGTTTTAGTGTTTCTGCTTTTGCAGCAGATACCAACAAAAATAAAGAAATTCCTTGTAATTTAACCGGTATGGTTGATTATAGCTCAAAAAAACCACCTGTTCTCTCTAGTCAAGCACCATCTTATTTTTATTTGTTTGATAATGGTAAGCCCATGTATTATTCATATGATTTGCTTG
This sequence comes from Acutalibacteraceae bacterium, assembly GCA_045660345.1. Classification (GTDB taxonomy): domain Bacteria; phylum Bacillota; class Clostridia; order Oscillospirales; family Acutalibacteraceae; genus DTU089. The sequence continues at coordinate 100,608 of JAZRDP010000049.1, read as the reverse complement.
ATGATTGTCAGAAAAAAATGTATGACACAATTGTAAATGCACCTATAGGTACAATTAATTTCGATTTTAGTTTTGAATATGGTGAGTTTCCGTATAGCAATTTTGTTCAAGAATATTTTGATGAATTAATGTACGCTATTTGTAATGACCATCCGGAAATTTTTTATTACAATGGTTTTGCAATAAATGATCTTCGTGAGCACGATAATACTTGTATTGAGGGTTTTCCCTATACAATTTTGTTTTTGGAAACTACAACATATAGATATTCGACTGTTCCCGGTTGTTATGATGATATGATTAACGCGATGAAACAGGTTCCGGCTGATTTATCAAACAGATATAATTTTGTGAAATCAGTACATGATTATCTTTGTGAAACAATTTATTATCCCGAGTTGAATACTCCTGAATATACCGGTAACGCTCATGATGCCTATGGTGCTCTTGTGGAAAAAGTAGCTGTTTGTCAAGGTTATGCCGAGGCATTTAAAATGATTTGTGATTACTACAATATTCCTTGTGTTACTATATATGGAACGGGTGTTACAACAACAGGTGATGGCGCCCATATGTGGAATGCCGTTCAGATGGATGACGGCTTGTGGTACTTTATCGATGCTACATGGGATGACCAAACTCAAAAAGCATCGCAAGCCGTTTTGCAGGATTTCTTCCTTGTAGGTAGCGATTCCGTAGACACACATTTCGGTGGATTACTTTTTTCTGAAAGCCATATTGCTGATAATGATAAAATGTTGCCCATACTCAAATATGCTAATGATAAATATGCACAGACAAATCACTTCACAGAATTTGCTGCAACTTATAACAGTATAGCGAAGCGTGACGGTAATTATTTAGTTCGTTCTTATTTTGATGTATACGATAGTGTTGTTTACTACAACGGTATGTATGTTGAGATTAATTCACCTGCAACAAACTCTAATTTTACAGTTAAAAGTGGAGTTGATGGTGCAGAGGAAGAATGGACATTAGTGTCAGTTTGTGATTGTAACGGTGACGCATTAGCTGATGCTAACGACTATGCTGAAGCTGTTAATAAGGTTTTATCTGATACAGGAATTTCTACCGCTTATGATATGGCGGCTGATGCTGACTGCGATGGTTCTCTTGATGTAATTGACTTGGTAATTATTGAAAGAGCAGTGACTGGCAGAGATACAAATATTGTTTTGGAATAAATATAATGAAGAAGCCACTCATTATGAGTGGCTTCTTCATTTACGCTATTAATTATAATTATAATTTGCTGAAAAATTCTTTGATTTCAAGAGCTTTACCGCAAGTCATAGGACCTTCGGGACATTTATGAACATAGCAGCTTGGACCATAGAATTTGAAGATTGTTTCATCAGCTTCACGAAGCTTTTGGAGCATATCAACTGCAAAATCACGGATTTCCCATTGAGCTCTGTTACAGGAGCGAAGCTTCATAAATAAAAGTAGCTCACGGGCATTGATTGTTGTAACAATATCGAGAGTATTACCGCTTAACTGAACATAGGCAAGAGTTTCTTCGTCAACACCCAAGCCTTTCAATTCTTCGTAAACTGCAGCAGTTTTAACGAATGCCTGGCAATATCTTTCCTTTAAGTCTTCGTTTACTGCAATTGTTTCGGGGAGAATGTGACGGGTTCTGTCAGTTAAAGAAAGCTGAGGAATACCGATAGAGTGCATTCTGTGACGAGCAAAGTGAGTAAGACAGGAGAGAGAAACATTATTGATTCTGAAGGTGAAGGTTGCAGCCTCGAGAGGTCTTTGACGCTTTGAGTTGATAACCTTTTCAATAATTGCGCTGCATTCATTGTTATCGCTTATTATCTCCTCAATCTGAGCAGTAGGAAGATTGCAACCCTCAATAAGAGCGGCTCTTGCAACTGCTTTGGAAGCATCAGGAGTATGGCTGAGAAGCTCAACTGCAGGCTCTTTCTTGATAAGCTCTTTGTTGGGCTTATATTTGTATGTTGGAATATCCTGCACAGCGGGGCGTCTGCCTTCAAAATCAGTGAATATACCGGGTGTCATTGAACGAGCCTGCTCTAAAAGGGATTCGCCCAAGGTTTTAAGCTCCTTATACTGTGAACCTCTTCCGTAAATCATAGCATAAAGCATATTGATTAATTCACGAGCGTTTAATGTGCAGTAGAAATTACTGTAAAGAGAATAGGGGAGAAGGAAACGAGCGTCTTCCTTGGGGATTCCTGCATCAATAAACGACTGATATTCACCATACAAGTAATCCATATGCTCGATGTATTTATTCTGAACATTCTTTGACTCAAAATGAGGAGTATAGTAGCCTAATTTTGCAAAGTCAACATATCTTCTTGATTTAACGGTAAAAGAAGCAAGTCTGAACTCAATTACGAATTGTTCAACAAGAACTGAAACATTCTGGAAAGCCAGGTTAAATACTGTATGTTCAACAGTTGAAGTATGACCTGAACGAGTAACCTTTGAAATTAAAGAAGCGTTCTTTTCGGCATCCTTTGAAAGCTCTAAAATTTCGAGTGCAGTACCGGGTTGAGTTGAGATTCTGCCGGATGCTGCAGGAAGTTTTTCGCCAGTGTCGGTCATTCCTATAATGATGGCTTTTGAATTAGTGTTAAATTCGGTATTCATTTTATGTACCTCCACTATATTTCGCATAATTATAAACATTTTAACACAATATGTTCCCAATTTCAATATTTTAGGTAAAAAACAAATCTAATAAAAAAACTGATAAAATTTAATGATTTTCTAATAGATTTATCTTTGTTTTATCTTGAAAAAAAGATGGTATTATGATAATATAAATACAATTATGGGTGAATGTGCCTTTTTGCATTTTTTCACTTAAAAAGGAGGAAAAAACTATGGCAATTATTAAAAAAGAAGCTTATTTCAATTCCTCTACGGGTGTTAATAAAATCCGTACTTTAATATGGCAGGATGACGAGGTAACTCCGGTTGCAGTTTTCCAGATTGCTCATGGTGTTGCAGAGTATATCGGCAGATATGATCACTTTGCAAGATTTCTTGCTTCAAATGGCTTTATCGTTTGTGGTAATGACCATATCGGTCACGGCTTGTCTGTTGACGATGAGGATGATTTAGGCTTTACTGCAGAAAAAGATGGCTACCGTCGTTTTGTTGACGATATGCACATTCTCTATTCTATTATGCATAAGCGTTACGCTGATTTGCCATATATTCTCTTTGGTCATAGTATGGGTTCTCTTTGTGCTAGAGTGTATGCAAGCTCCTTCGGTTCCGAGCTTTCAGGACTTATTCTTTGCGGTACTGCTCAGGTACCTTCAGGCCTTGGCTTTGCTATCAATACTATTGACCAATTGGTTGAAAAATTCGGCCCGAGAACTGTTAATAGCACTATTGCAGGGATGCTTAACAAATTCTCTTCAATCGGCATTAAGGACAGAGCTTCTGACCTTGATTGGTTGAGTGTAAACAGAGAGAATGTTAAAGCTTACGCAGAGGACGAGCTTTGTGGCTTCGAGCTTTCTCTTGCAGGTGTAAGAGACCTTGCAGCTATCGGTATTCTTGCTTGCGATGAAATGTGGCCTGCAACTGTTCCGACAGATTTACCCATAATGATTATTTCCGGTGCTAAAGACCCTGTTGGCTCAAATGGTAAAGGACCTATAGCTTGCTCTGACTCCTTGATTGAAGCAGGTCACGAACCAACAGTTATTATCTATCCCGGAGTCAGACACGAAATTCTTAACGAAGATTGTAAAGAAAAGGTTTATAATGATATTCTTGGATGGACACAATCCATTCTTTGATTCAGGTGAATGTATTGCAAAAAAATGTTTTTGTATCTCAAGAAGAGTTGAATTTACAAAAAGACTTTTCTGAAAAGGTTCAATCAATTTTAAATATAAGATTTCCTGATAATAAGCCAAAGGCTTTTATTCATACTTATGGTTGTCAGGGCAATCTTGCTGATAGCGAGCGCATCAAGGGTATGCTTGTTGAAATGGGCTATGAGCTTTGCGCAAGCGTTGAAGAAGCCGATTTGATTCTTTATAACACTTGCGCTATCCGTGAGCATGCCGAAGACAGAGTTTTAGGAAATGTAGGCGCATTGAAAAAATTAAAGGCTGAAAAGCCTCATTTAATCATCGCTCTTTGTGGTTGTATGATGCAGCAAGCTCATATTGCAGAAAAAATCAAAAAGAGTTATCCCTTTGTTTCTCTTGTTTTCGGAACCCACGTTGTTCATAAGCTTCCTGAATTAATTTCCAAAACTCTGACAGGTGGCAAGAGAGTTTTTTGCATTGAGGAAAGCGAGGGTGTTATTGCCGAGGGTCTTCCTTGTTCCCGTGACAGTGGCGAGAACGCTTGGATTTCTATTATGTACGGCTGTAATAATTTCTGTTCTTACTGTATTGTACCTCATGTAAGAGGAAGAGAAAGAAGCAGGAACCCTGAAGTGATTTTAAGCGAAGCAAAGCAGCTTGTGGCAGAAGGCTATAAAAAGATTACTCTTCTTGGCCAGAATGTAAACTCTTATGGTAAGGGCTGCGATTTTAATATGAATTTTGCAGAGCTTATCAGAAGGCTTGATGAAATTGAAGGGGATTTCACCTTTGATTTTATGACATCTCATCCAAGAGATTGTAGCTTTGAATTAATTGATGCTTTAAGTGAAAGTAAGCATTTCTGCGGACATCTTCATTTGCCTGTTCAATCAGGTAATAACAGAATTCTTAAGGAAATGAATCGTCACTATACTCGCGAGCATTATCTCGAGCTTGTTGATTATGCTAAAAAGAAAATTCCGGATGTAGATTTAACGACTGATATTATAGTTGGCTTCCCCGGTGAAACCTATGAAGAGTTTCTTGATACAGTATCTCTGGTTAAAGAGGTACGATACGGCTCAATGTTCACATTCATTTATTCAGCAAGAAAAGGCACACCTGCTGCCGAAATGCCTGACCCCTTTACTAAATCAGAAAAAACAAAATGGTTTATGGAGCTTTTGAAGGTTCAGGAAGAAATTGCAGGTAAATAAGGTAGAAGAGGGGAAACCCTTTAATATAATTTATTTTTAAGGAGTACACACAAAATGACAGTTATTGAACTTACAAGACAGCTTGGTGCTGCAATTCAGCAGGACGAGCGCTATGCAGCTTATGAAGAAGCTAGAAAAGCTAACGAAGCAGATGATGCTCTCAACGGTCTTATCGGCAAAATCAACCTTGTTCAGATGAATTATCAGAACGAAGCAGCAAAAGGCGAGGAAGCAAATGCAGAAGCTATGGAAGGCTTTGCAAAGGAATTCGAGCAGCTTTATCGCGAAATTATGCTTAACGGCAATATGGTTAAATTTGAGGCTGCTAAAACTGCAGTTGACGATATGATGAACGAAATTATGGGCATTCTTGCATGCTGTGTTGACGGTCAGGACCCTGCTACATGCACACCTCACCAGGAGCATAGCTGTGATGGTTCTTGCAGCTCTTGCGGCGGTTGCCACTAATTAAAAGAAAAATTACTGAATGTACTGAGGTAGGAAATGGCTAAATTATCTCCCATGATGGAGCAATATTTTGAGATAAAAAAGAATTATGAGGACACTTTATTGTTCTTCAGATTAGGTGACTTTTACGAAATGTTTTTCGATGATGCAAAGGTCGCCTCAAAAGAGCTTGAACTTGTTCTCACAGGGAGAGATTGCGGTCAGGAGGAACGCGCACCAATGTGTGGCGTTCCCTTCCACAGTGCTGATTCTTACATAGCAAAGCTTGTTAGCAGAGGTTATAAGGTTGCAATCTGCGAGCAGGTTGAAGATCCTGCAACTGCCAAGGGCATTGTTAAGCGTGATGTTGTTCGTATTGTTACTCCCGGTACTGTTATCGAGAGCAATATGCTTGATGAAAGTAAAAACAACTATCTCGCATCTGTTTTTGTTTCAGATAAGGATTGCGGACTTGCTTTTGTTGATGTATCAACAGGTGAGGTTCACCTTGATGCGTTTACTGATGCAGATGCTACTGTCAGAATCATCAATCAGCTTGGTTGCTATTCACCGAGCGAGGTTATTATCAATAAATATGCTGCTTCAGTTAAATCAATTGTGTCTTTTATTAAGGACAGATTGTCTGTTGATTATCAGTTGGTTTCTGAATCTCAGTATAACGAGAGTGAGCTTTTTGAATTAATCGGTGCTCATATTTCTGATGAAACTGGTATCGCGCAGTTTAATTCTAATAAGAGCCTTTTGTATGCCTTTGGTGCGGCTCTTACTTATCTTAAAGGTGTTCAGAAAAATGAACTCCAAAACATCAATGATGTTGATTTTTATAATGAAGATAGCTTCCTGACTCTTGATATTACTGCAAGACGAAATCTCGAGCTTACCGAAACTCAGATTAGAAGAGAGAAAAAGGGAAGTCTTCTCTGGGTGCTTGACCATACAAAAACTGCTATGGGTAAGCGTCTTATAAGAAATTGGGTTGAACAGCCCTTAATTAACTATTCTTCAATTATTCTCCGACAGAATGCTGTTGAAGAATTAACCTGTGACACAATTTTACTTGATTCCTTGATGTCATATCTTTCTGATATGTTTGATATAGAAAGAATAATGACAAGAGTTGTTTATGGTACAGCTAATGCTAAAGAATTGAAAACATTAAGTCTTACTATTGACCAACTCCATAATATCAAATCTTCAATGAGCGGTGCTAAATCTAAAATGCTTTCAGGCATTTATAATGACATCGACTTACTTGAAGATGTTAATACCTTGATTAAAAACGCTATAACCGATGAACCGCCACTTTCAGTTCGTGAGGGTGGTATGATAAGAAAGGGTTATAACGATGAGCTTGATACCCTCCATGACATTGTTGAAAATGGCAAGGGTTATCTCACTGCTGTTGAACAGTCTGAGCAGGAGAAAACAGGTATCAAAAAACTTAAAATTGGCTATAACCGAGTATTCGGATACTATATTGAGGTTACAAACTCCTTTAAGGAGCTTGTTCCCGAGCATTATATAAGAAAACAGACTCTTTCCAATTGCGAAAGATATATTACTCAGGAGCTTAAGGAGCTTGAATCAAAGGTTCTTGGTGCTCAGGAGAGAATTGTTCGCCTTGAATATGAGCTTTTCTCTGCTATTCGTCAGAATGTTGCAGATCAGCTTGAAAGAGTACGAAAAACTGCAAGAGCTGTAGCAAACCTTGATGCTCTTTGCTCTTTGGCTTATACCGCAGTTAATAATAACTATACAAGACCGATTGTTGATAATTCAGATGAAATCATTATTAAGGATGGCAGACATCCCGTTGTTGAGCTTATGCTTGGTGGCGCACCATTTGTTCCTAATGACACTCATCTTGATTGTCGTAACAACAGAAGTGCTATAATAACCGGTCCTAATATGGCAGGTAAATCTACTTATATGCGTCAGGTGGCTATAATTACTCTTATGGCGCAGATTGGTAGCTTCGTTCCTGCGAGCAGTGCAAAAATCGGTATTGTTGACCGCATTTTCACTCGTGTTGGTGCTTCTGATGACCTTTCTGCAGGTCAGTCAACATTTATGCTTGAAATGACCGAGGTTGCAGATATTCTTAAATACGCTACACCAAAAAGCCTTATTGTTTTTGATGAAATTGGTAGAGGTACATCTACTTATGATGGTATGAGTATTGCAAGAGCTGTTCTTGAATACACCGCAGATAAAAAGAAAATTGGTGCAAAAACCTTGTTTGCAACCCATTACCATGAATTGACAGAGCTCGAAAACACAATTGACGGCGTAAAAAATTATAATACTTCTGTTAAAAAACGCGGTGACGACATTACTTTCCTTCGAAGAATTGTAAAAGGTGCTGCTGACGGAAGCTATGGTGTTGAGGTTGCAAAGCTTGCGGGTGTACCAAAAGCGGTTGTAGAAAATGCAAAGAAAATACTTGCAACACTTGAAACTCAGGAAAAAGTAAGTGTTGTTAAAGGAATTAAAAATGTTGAAGAACCCGAAGATATGCTCCAGCTTTCATTCTCTTCCGGTGAAAAAGAGCAGATTATCGAAAAACTTAAAAATATTGATGTTAACACTTTAACACCAATTGAAGCTATGACAGTTCTTTTCGAATTGCAGAAAAGTGCAGAAAATATTTAATTTTAATTAATCGAAAGGAGGGTGAATGATGCCTCGTATAAATGTTTTACCTAAAAATATTGCTGATTTGATTGCTGCAGGCGAGGTTGTTGAGCGCCCTTCTTCAGTTATAAAGGAGTTTGTTGAAAACTCTATTGACGCAGGTGCAACCAATATTACAATTGAAATTAAAAATGGTGGTAAAACCTATATCCGCGTTACAGATAATGGTTGCGGTATTGACAGAGCGGATGTAAAAAAAGCATTTATCAGTCACGCAACAAGTAAAATTACAAATATTGATGACCTTGATTCTATTTCTACTCTTGGTTTCCGAGGAGAAGCCTTAGCTTCTGTTTGTGCGGTTTCAAGAGTCGAGCTTCTGACTGCAACTGCTGATTCTGATTTCGGTACTCGCTATGTGATTGAGGGTGGAGAAGAGGTCTTACTTGATGATGCAGGCTGTCCTGTGGGAACAACTATAATCGTCAGAGATTTGTTTTATAACATTCCTGCAAGAATGAAGTTCTTGAAGAAGGATGTTCAGGAGGGCAACTATATTGCCTCATTAATGGAAAGAATAGCGGTCTCTAATCCTGATATTTCCTTTAAATTTATTCGTGATGGTAAATTGCAGATTTCAACTCCCGGTGATAATGACTTGAAATCTGCTATTTATGCTGTTTTTGGCAGAGAGTTTACAGATGGTCTTATTCCTGTTCATAATGAGCAGAATGGTATTTCTGTCAAAGGCTTTGTTGTTAAGCCAACTGCAGGCAGAAGCAACCGTACAATGCAGATTTTCTTTGTGAATAAGAGATTTGTTAAAAGCGTTGTATTTTTAAGTGCCTTGGAAGCGGCATATAAAAACTCAATAATGGTAGGTAAATATCCTGCTTGTGTTTTGTTTGTTGATATGCCATATGAATCAGTTGATGTAAATGTGCATCCTGCAAAAACCGAGGTAAGATTTTTTGAAGAGAAGAAGGTTTTTGATTGCGTTTATTACGGCACATTATCCGCTCTTCAGGGTGATACAACCCGCGTTCAGGCCAAGTTTTCCGAAGCGAAAATCTTTTCAAAGCCTGCTGAAGTGGGAGAACAGTTAAAAATTACTGATATGGAGCCACAAAAAAAGACCTTTGAAGTAAAAGAATACGGAAAATCCGTTACAGGCGTTGAAACATCTGTTCATTCTTCTGTAAAAGAAGAGCCCAAGCAGCTTGATTTCTTAAAGGATGAATACATCAGACCTGCTGTTTCTCACATTGTTGTTGAAGAGAAAAAGACAGAAAAAGTCGAGGGTATAATTAAAAATGAACCAGTTGTTGAGGAAGTTAAGTCCGATTTTGATTTCAAAATCAACATAAATTCAGAAATAACGGAATCACCAAGAGTTATTGTAAGTGAAGAAAAAGAAGAAATTAAGCTTACACCTGAAGCTACAGTTGAAACTGTAGTTGAAGAGCCTGTTAAGGAAGTAAAAAAAGAAATTTCTTTGAATTATAAATTCGTTGGCGAAGCATTTAATACTTATTTGATTGCTGAGCTTGACGGTAAGCTTGTTTTGATTGATAAGCATGCAGCCCATGAGAGAATTTTATTCGAAAAATTCAAAGAAGAGGGTTGTGGTCAGTCACAAATTATGCTTCAGCCTATAACTGTTACTCTTTCGCCTGATGAATATAACGCAGTTATTGAAAATCAGGAGCTTTTAGCAGATGCGGGTTATGATATATCTGACTTTGGTGACAGATGCGTTAAAGTTAGCGCTTGTCCACCTGAGCTTATTGATTGCAATATAGCAGATATAGTTACTGAAATTTCAGGCTATCTTGCAAACAATGTAAAAACCTTGATGCCCGAAAAGCTTGATTGGATTTATCATTCTATGGCTTGCAGAGCGGCAGTTAAAGCCGGTAACTTTACTTCTGCTTATGAGGCTGAAAAGTTTGTTGAAAATCTTTTGAAGCGTGAAGATATAAGGTATTGTCCTCATGGCAGACCGGTTATGATTGAAATGACTAAAAGAGGGCTTGAAAAGCAATTTAAGAGGATTGTGTAATTTTGAAGAAAAAAGCAATTGTGGTTGTCGGAGCAACAGCATCCGGTAAAACCGCTTTAGGTGTTCATATAGCAAAGAAATTCGGCGGAGAGGTTATTTCGGCTGATTCTATGCAAATTTATAAGGGTATGGATATTGCCACTGCAAAGCCGACTGTAGAAGAAATGGATGGCATCAAGCACCATCTTATTGATTTTGTTGATGTAAAAAATCAGTATAGCGTTTCAAACTATTGTGTAGATGCCAAAATCGTCTTTGATAAGGTTACCAAGAGCAATAAATTACCTGTTATTGTTGGTGGTACAGGTCTTTATATTGACTCATTTTTATCCAATACCCAATTTTTAGAGGCTGCCACTTCAGATAGTGTCAGACAAGAATTACTTGTTGAAGCAGAAAAAAACGGTATAGAAAGTCTTTATGACCAGTTGAAGGTTATTGACCCTGATGCTGCAGAAAATATACATCCTAATAATACAGTTAGAGTCATCAGAGCTCTTGAGATTTATAAAACGACAGGAAAAACTCTTACTGAACAAAACAAGCAATCACACGCGGTTGAGTCAGATATCGAGCCCTTATATATTGGAATTAATTATAGTGATCGCGAAAATTTATATAATAGAATTAACTTAAGAGTTGATTTAATGCTTGAAGCAGGACTTTTAGAGGAAGCAAAAGAGTTTTTTAAGCTCAATCCTTCAAAAACTGCTTTCAATGCAATCGGCTACAAGGAATTGAAGCCATTTATAGACGGTAATTTGTCCTTTGATGTATGCGTTGAAAATCTTAAAAGAGAAACAAGACGATATGCAAAAAGACAAATAACTTGGTTTAAAAGAAATAAAAATATTAATTGGGTCTTTGCAGACAAGCTCCCAAAGGAAGAAATGCTTGAGACAGTTGATAAAATAATTGAAGCTTATTTAGGTGGTGATATGATTGAAGAATAAATCTGTTAAAAGAATTGCATCCGTTGTTGCGGTTGCATTGGTAATTGGTTTTTTCTCTTCATACATTATTTATCATCTTGTCAATAGAGCTAATAGTGAAATCAAAACTGAATTTGCTTTAAAAGAAACTGTTTATAAAACAATAGATGCTGAGTGCTTTGTAATTCGTGATGAAGAATTTATTATAAATGATGCGGTCGGCACATCTGTTTCGTTTGCTAATGACGGTGAACGAGTTGCAAGAGGTGATACTGTTTCTGTTGTTTTTGATTCACCTGAGGATGCGGCAGATTATCTTAAGGCAAGGGAATTGAGGAAAAGTATTGCACACTATGAAGAATTAGAGGGGCAGGCAAATTTCCAGCCTCTTAATATAGATTCATTAACCAGAAAGATAAATAATGAATTAACTGATTATCTTGATGCCGTTGATACCCGCGATTTCGAGAATGCGCTTTCTTCAGCAGAATTGTTCCGCGACTCTGTAACAGGTAAGCAAATCGCTACAGGCAAGGCTCTGGATTTATCAGATAAATTAGTTCAATTAAATAACGAGCTTGAAGCACTTGATACTAAAAATCTTGATTTTACAGAAATCAAAACTGAAAATGCAGGTTATTTTATCAGTGGTGCTGACGGCTACGAAAAAACTCTAAATTTTAATGAGGTTGATAACCTTACCGTCAAGCAGTTAAAGAAGGCAATAAAATCCAAGCCTGAAAAGGTTGGTTCCGATGTTGTTGGAAGAACAGTATCTTCGTTCAAATGGTATATTGCTTGCGTTATTGATACAGACAAAACTGTAGATATATCAAACGATAAAAAAATATATCTGAATTTCCCTGAATCAGGTATTGAAAAATTACCTGTTAAGATTCATAGAATAGGCGATAGAGCCGAAAAAGAAACTGTTGTTATATTCAGCTGTGATGAAATGAATGAAGCCTTATCCGATTTCAGAATTGAGAAAATTGAGATTATCACCGATGAATATTCAGGCTTCAAAATCTCAAATTCTTCAATCAGAACAATTGACGGACAGCAGGGGGTTTATATAGTCCGCGGTAATTTAATGGGATTCAGAAAAATTAAAATTATTTATACAACTGACGATTATTCTATTGTTGCTAATCCTGAAAATGAATCAGGTTATATTAAGCTTTATGATAAGGTTGTAACAGAAGGGGTTGATTTATATGATAACAAGCTCATTTGATGAGGCTCATTTTTCTGTTATCGCTCAAAATATCAAAAGAATAAAGGATGAAATTGCCGAGGCTACAATAAAAAGCAATCGCAAGGTTGATGATGTGAGACTTATGGCAGTAACCAAAACAGTTTGCGTTGAATATATAAACTACGCAATTGATAACTGTGGCATAGATTTAATTGGTGAAAATAAGGTCCAGGAATTTCTTTCCAAAAGAGATTTGTTGCATTTAGATAATGTTGAAAAGCATCTTATTGGTCATCTTCAGACCAACAAGGTTAAAAAGATTGTCAGCGAGGTTGATATGATTCAATCCGTTGATAGCCTCAGAGTTGCTCAAAGCATTTCTAATGAAGCGATAAAGGCTGATATGACAGCAAATGTTTTGCTTGAAATAAATATCGGTGACGAAGATAATAAAACAGGCTTTGATAAGGTTGAATTCGAGGAATCCTTAAGTCAGATTTCTATGTTACCTAATATTAAGGTTAAGGGTCTTATGACTATTCCGCCTATCTGCGAAAATACATTAGAGCTTGAAAAATACTTTGATAGAATGAATTTGTATTATAACGAAATCAAAGAGGGGAATTATTCTAATTTTGATTTTGAGATTCTGTCAATGGGTATGTCAGGTGATTATAAAGAAGCTGTTTTACATGGTTCTAATTTAGTCAGAGTTGGCTCCTCAATATTCGGAGCAAGAATATACAAATAATTTTCGGAGGTTTTTATTATGTCATTTATGGATTATTGGAAAAAGTTTACTAACACAGAGGATGATGAAGAATTTGAAGAAGTAGCTCAGGATGATGCTCCTGAAGCATTTGAGGCAAAGCCCTTTTCTACTGTTTCCTCTTATGATGAATATGAACGCGAAACACCCCGAGTATCTTCAAGAGCAAGAAGAACAAGTGCCGATCCTAGCAGAGTTGTTGATGTAAGAACTACTGCAATGCTTCAGGTTGTTCTTGTAAAGCCTGATAAATTTGAGGATGCACGCGCTATTGCAGACCATCTCAACGATAAAAGAACTGTTGTTCTTAATCTTGAAGCTGCAAGCAAGGATGTTTCAAGAAGACTTGTTGACCTTCTTAATGGTGTTGCTTATGCTAATGGAGGTCAGCTTAAAAAGGTTTCAACAAACACATATATCATCACACCTTATAATGTAAATGTATCAGGTGACCTTATTGATGAATTAGAAAACACCGGCGTGTTCTTTTAATATTTAGTGGAAGTGGGGAAAAACTGTTATGATGACACCATCAGAACTCAGAGAATATGAATTTAAGGGTGCCGGCAGAAACGCTTATAAATCCGATGATGTTGATAACTTTTTCGGTGAGGTTGCCGTTGCCTATGAAAAGATTTTCAGAGAGAATGCTGAGCTCATAAAAAGAGTTGGCTTGCTTGCTGACAGACTCGAGCAGTTTAAGAGAGATGAAGAGCAGATAAAGCAGGCTGTTATCGGCGCACAGAAGGCTGCTGATATTATTGTAAAGGAAGCTGAAATTTCAGTTGAGGACACAAGGCTTGAAGCAGATGCTATTCTTGCAGCAGCTAAGGGAGAAGCAGATATTATCAGGGCTGATGCAGAAAAGCAGGCTATTGCTGATTCAGATTTACTTCTTTCAATTGCAAGAGATAAAGCAGAAAGTATAATTAATAAAGCGAAAGAAGAGGCTCATAGTATTCTTATTGAGGCAAAGGATTCTGCAAAGAATACAGTTGGTGCTGCAACAAGAACTATTACAAGCGAATCGTTACATTATGAAATGCTCAAAAAAGAGGTTTCAGAGTTCAGAGCTTCAATTCTTGCGCAGTACAAGGCACATATTGAAATGATTTCAAGACTTCCCGAGCTTGCTGTTGAAGAGATAGAGAAGCAAGAGAGTGCTGATGAGCCTGCATACAGTGATAACGATAATATCGTTGACGAAATCAATTCAGTTGACCCTGAAAATGATATTATTGAGTTTATGGAGCGTTCTGAAGAGGAAAAAGAATTTGTTTTACCAGGTATCGAAGCATTAGAAAATGATGGTGAGCCTGTTATTAAAACAACGCTTCCTTATGATTTCTTTGGTGATGAGAATCCTCTCGAATTTGTTGAGAATTTGGAAGATGATGATGAAGAAGCTTCTAACATCGTTACTTTTAATAATATGTTGGATTCAGATGAAGAGGTTATCGGATTTGATGACGCTAACGAGCTTTTCTTTAACAATAATTATGATGATGACGATGACGACGACGATGATGATTTTGATGATATTCCGATTTCAAGAGGTTTTTCAATAAATGCTAATTCTGTTGGCGATTTTGCAAACACTGATGAGGAATTGACCTTTAAACCGGCGCTTAATTCAATAGAAACTATTGATGAGGTTGAAGAAGAAACCGATAACGATGATGATATGCCAAAAAAGAAGTTTGGTTTCTTTAAAAGAAAATAATATTAAGGTGTAGTGTTAGATGACGGTAATTTCTGCAATTTTATTGTGTATTGGTCTTGTTGGTATTGACCAGATTATTAAATTATTAGTTATAAACTATCTGAAGCCTGTTCAGTATATTGACATTATTGACGGTGTTCTTCGTTTCAGATATGTTGAAAACACGGGTGCGATTTTCGGCTCTTTTTCAACTCATACTGTGGTTTTAACTGTTTTTTCAATAATCTTACTCGGTTTCACAATTTTCTTTCTTGTAACCAATAAGAATAAAAATAAGCTTGTTAATTTATGCTTACTGCTAATGATTTCAGGAGGCATAGGAAATATTATTGACAGAATCCGTCTTCACTATGTTGTTGACTATATCGAACCGTTGTTCGTAAATTTTGCCGTTTTTAATTTTGCTGATTGTCTTATAACTGTTGGTGCTTTTGCTTTGATTTTTTACTTGATTTATGATTTAGTGAAGGATACCAAAAATAGCAAAGCTACTGATACGAAAGGAACGCAGAATGATTCAGGAGAATGAGTATATAGTTGCTGATGAGGTTGTGGGCTTAAGATTAGATAAGGCGATTACTGTTTTATGCTCTGATTTGTCCCGCAATGCTGCTCAACAGCTTATTGATGATGAAAATATTCTTGTAAACGGCGTCGTTGCTAACAAAAAGTATTCTGTTAAGAAAAACGATGTTGTTACAGTATTTTTACCTGAACCCAAGGAGCTTTCAATTGATGCGGAGAATATACCGCTTGATATTGTTTATGAGGACGAGCATCTGCTTGTTGTTAATAAGCCAAAAGGAATGGTCGTTCATCCTGCAGCTGGAAACTACAATGGAACATTAGTTAATGCTCTTTTATATCATTGTGGTGATTCACTTTCGGGTATAAATGGTGTTATAAGACCGGGCATTGTTCATCGAATTGATAAAGATACAAGCGGATTGCTTATTGTTGCAAAAAATGATACAGCTCATAAAGGTCTTGCAGAGCAGATAAAGGACCATAGCTTTACACGAGAATACAGAACTATTGTTGTTGGTAATGTTAGGGACAACACCGGAACAATTGATGCACCCATCGGCAGACATCCCAAGGACAGAAAAAAACAGGCGGTAACAGATAAAAATTCAAGAAATGCCGTTTCACATTTTGAGGTTCTTGAGCGTTTTAACGGCTTTACATTCCTTAAGGTTCGTCTTGAAACCGGCAGAACACATCAGATTAGAGTTCATATGGCTTACAGAGGAACACCGGTTGCAGGGGATGTGGTTTATGGTAATCCAAAGAAAACCTATGGCTTGGATGGTCAGTGTCTTCACGCAGCTACAATTGGCTTTATTCATCCCATAACTAAGGAATATCTTGAATTTACTTCCGAATTGCCGGATTATTTCACTGATTTTATTAGGAGAATATCGTAATGAAAGAAATCTATAATAAATGGTTGCTAGTTTCTGACATTGACGGAACGCTAAATTCAAAATCGATGAAATTACCCGAAAACAACAAAATTGCTATTAATGAATTTGTAAATAACGGTGGTAATTTTACATTATGCTCAGGAAGAAATCTACAGTCACTTGCTGTTCATTACAATAGGCTAGGTATTAATACACCTGCAATTTTCCTTAACGGAGCAGGCATATATGATTTTAAAAATAAAGAAATGATTTATCAGAATTTTATTTCCTCTGATGGTGAAAAAATCATTCTTGATGTTTTTAAAAAACACAAAACCGCGCAGCTGACAGTTTTTACCGCAGATAAAATACTTCTTGCTACAAGAAAATGTATTTATGGCAGAGTTATTTCTACGATTGATAAATTAGACTGTGAGCTATATAAGAAAATATCTGATTTACCACGTGGTGTATGGGGGAAGGTTTCCTTCTTCGGTACAAAGGGTTTAGTAAATAAGCTTAAAGATGTTTTTACCAATGAAGAAAACTCAAAGCTTTTTGAATGCTTTAAAACATCGCCCTTTACCTTGGAGGTAGTGAGCAAGGGCGTAAATAAAGGTGCTGCGGTTTTAAAATTAGCAGAGCTTTTGAAAATCGAAAAATCTAATACAGCAGCTATTGGTGATTATTATAATGATGTTGATATGCTCAAAAGAGTAGCTCATCCCGTTTGTTGCGGCCAGGCACCTGGTGATATTAAGGAAATATCGGAGTATGTTGCTTGTCATTGTAATGATGGTGCAGTTGCTGATTTTATAGATTATATACAAACAAAATATATTAAATAATGGAGGCATTATTATGGACGCAAATTCTAAAAAAGAATTAGCTAAAATTGCTTGTAATGTTCGTATGGGCATTATCGAAGGTACTTTCAATGCTAAATCCGGTCATCCCGGTGGTTCTCTTTCTATCGCAGATATTCTTACCTATCTGTATTTCAGAGAGATGAATGTTGACGCAGATGCACCCGTAAAAGCAGACAGAGACAGATTTGTTCTTTCTAAAGGGCATGCTGCACCTGCACTTTATGCAGTTATGGCTCAGAAAGGATATTTCCCCGTTGAAGAGCTTAAAACTCTTCGTAAGGTTGGCTCTCGTCTTCAGGGTCACCCCAGTATGAACTATCTTCCCGGTGTTGATATCAGTACCGGTTCACTTGGTCAGGGTATTTCTGCTGCTTGCGGTATGGCTCTCGGTGCAAAGCTTAAGGGTGATATTTTCAGAGTTTATACAATCCTTGGTGACGGTGAAATCGGTGAAGGTCAGGTTTGGGAGGCTGCTATGTATGCAGCTGCAAAGAAGCTTGATAACCTTGTAGCTTTCGTTGATAACAACAATCTTCAGATTGATGGTACAGTCGAAGAGGTAAACTCACCTTATCCGATTCCTGAAAAGTTCACTTCTTTTGGCTGGAATGTTGTTGAAATCGATGCTCATAATTTCGATGAAATTGAAGCAGCTCTTGAAAACGCAAAGGCAACTAAGGGTAAGCCCACTGCAATTATTGCAAAATCTGTTAAGGGTAAAGGCGTTTCCTTTATGGAAAATCAGGTTAGTTGGCACGGTGCTGCTCCTAACGCAGAACAGTATGAAACAGCTATGGCAGAACTCAAAGCAGTTCTCGAAGGTTTGGAGGGTTAAGTTATGGCAGATGTAATTAAAACAGCAACTCGTGATGCTTATGGTAAGGCTCTTGTTGAGCTTGGCGAAAAGAACACTAATGTTCTTGTTCTTGATGCAGACCTTGCAGCTGCTACAAAAACAGGTGCATTTAAAAAGGCTTTCCCTGAAAGATTCTTTGACACAGGTATTGCTGAAAGCAATATGATGGGTGTTGCAGCAGGTCTTGCAACAACAGGCTATACAGTTTTTGCATCTTCATTTGCAATGTTCTCCGCAGGCAGAGCATTTGAGCAGGTAAGAAACACTATTGCTTACCCTCATCTTAATGTTAAAATCGGTGCTACTCATGCAGGTATTTCCGTTGGTGAAGACGGTGCAAGCCATCAGTGCTGCGAGGATATCGCTCTTATGCGCTCAATTCCTGGTATGGTTATTCTTAACCCTGCAGATGATATTGAAGCAAGAGCAGCGGTTCTTGCAGCAGCAGAGCACGATGGTCCTGTTTATATGCGTTTTGGCAGACTTGCAGTTCCGAGAATCTTTGACGAGGATTATAAATTCGAAATCGGCAAGGCGGTTACACTTAAAGAGGGTAGTGATGTAACAATTATTGCTACCGGTCTTATGGTAAACGAAGCTATTGAAGCTGCAAAAGCTCTTGAAGCAGATGGCATTTCTGTTGAGCTTATTAATATGCATACAATCAAACCTCTTGATAAAGAGGCTGTAATCAAAGCTGCAAAGAAGACAGGTTGCATCGTTACTGCTGAAGAGCATAATGTTATCGGTGGTTTAGGTGATGCTATTTGTGACGCAGTTTGCGAAGAGTATCCCGTACCTGTTGTAAAACTCGGTGTTGAAGATACATTCGGTAAATCTGGACCTGCAGTTGAGCTTCTTCACATCTTTGGTCTTGATGCTGAAAATATCGTTAAAAAAGCTAAAATCGCTATTTCTAAAAAATAATTTAACAACTTTTACTGTTTTATAACTTATTTTATTGTTTTTTTATTGAAAATATTTAATTTGTATGTTATACTTATAGAAGTATTAAATTAAGAATAGGTAGGAGATTATATGGCTAATTGTCCTAAATGCGGTTACAAGCTCAGATTGATTGATATTAAGGCTGAATGTCCTAAATGTGGCGTAAACCTTATGTATTATAACCATCAGGAAAGGCTTGCAGAAGATGCCGATAAGGCTGAAGAAGAGCATATCAGAATGCAACCCAAGATTGATAGAATTAAATTCGCTTTCGTTGGTACAAAGCTTTCTATTGTTCGTCTCATTTCTTTGTTTATTCCCATTGGTATGTTGTTCTTACCTTTGGCTCATGTAACAGTTAATATGCCTTATAAGAGTATTGATACTGATGTTTCTGTTCTTAACGTTGTAATGGACGTTCTTATGGAAATGGATTTTGGTATTCTTTTTGATATGATTGGCGGTTCCGATTTAACAAGAGTTGCATTTATTACTTATCTTCTTTCAATAGTGTTCCTTCTTGTTGCTGCAGTTTTCGCAATCTTGAATATTCCCTTTGATGCAGTTTCATGCTCACCCAAAGGCTTCAAGAGGAATATAAAGCTTTCTTCTTGCGGTATCGGTTTCACTGTTTTAAGTATCATTTCTTTCTTGGTTTTCAACAGCCAGCTTTCTTCAACTTTCGGTGCTATGTATTCAGGTAGCCTTGGATTTGGTTCATTCCTTGTTATTTTAGGCTTTATTGCAATCATTGTTGTGAATGTTCTCATCAAGAAACAGAATATTCCTGTTAAATACAAAGACCTTTCTGAATATATCGAAAGAATGGAAAGAAGAAGAGCAGAAATTGCTGCATTAGAAGAAAAAGCAAATATTGCAAAATAAGCTTATGCTCTGAATTAATTAAATAATAACAAAAAAGTAGTAGCAAACTTAAATTTGCTACTACTTTTATTATAGGCAAAATAATACCCGCAATGCCGGATGCGATAATAGTAACCTGCTCTTAGCAGGTGGGTGTCCTCTCCACGCTTTCGCGCTCCCTTCGTCCGAGCAAGCTCGGGAGGTCTGCAATCCGCCGCAGAAGCCGGACTCCCTTTTAATTGACATAGGGTTAGTATTAGTCGCATTTCTCGTACACCGCAGGCATACAAATAGTTTATTTTGTTTTCTTAAGATTATTCTTCGTCGAATTCAAAATAATCAGCAAGACGTTCTTCAAAGATTTCGCCGATTTCATTGAACAAAGCTTCGTCCTCGATTGGTTCGAGGTAGGTTTCGCCATCCTCGTCCTCAACAACAGAGAGAATGATTAATTCGCCATCACCATCAAGAATTTCCTCAGCCTCAGTATAAATGGGGAGAAGAGCAATATATCTGCCGTTATCTGTTTCGATTCTGTCAAGCTCCTCGAAATTGTGTTCAACGCCTTCCTCATCAACAACAGAAACAATATTGTTGCCGAAGGTTTCTTCGTAATTATCTACCATAATATTCACCTACAACCTTTCAATTTATACTATAATTTTAATATTTTTTTACATGCAAGTCAACTGTTAATTATTCGGAAATTGAAACTTCCCAAACATATTCCTTGCTTTCAGAGGGTGATAAGGACATAATACCTCTCTTTTGAGAGAAATCTGCCTTCTTATCATAATCATCGTTTACGCCCCACCAGGGTTCGAGACAAACATAGGGAGCGTTGGGCTTTGCCCAGATGCCTAAGAAGGGGGAGTCGAAATCAAAGCTGATTACACGATTGTGGTTATTGCTTTTGATTTTGATATTCTTTGATTTGAAATCGCTTAAAATAAGAGCGTCATCGTTGAATATTTCGGGTGTTAATATAACCTTATTACCATCCATTTCAACGGGGAAGGTTTCTTCAATAAGAATTGATTCATGGTCAATTCTCTCTGTGAAGAGCTTTGTATCATCAGAAAATTCAAGATAATCGCCGATTTCGCAATTGAAGCCGGGATGAGCACCAAAGGAATAGAACATTTCTTTTTCATCAGTATTAGTGATTTTATGAATTACCTTCAAGCCTTTTTCTGTTAATTTGAATGTAACCTTGAATTCAAAATTGTAAGGGTACTGCTTTAACGTTTCTTCGTTCTGAGTTTTAACAAAGGTAAGGCTGTCGGAAGTCTGTTCTACTAATTCAAATGGTTTTTTACGAACAATGCCGTGCTTTTCCATTGTATATTCAATGCCGTTAAGAGTATATTTATCATCAAGCAATCTGCCGATAATTGGGTAAAGAATAGGGGACTGACCATACCAGATTTTTTCGTCGCCACACCATATGTATTCAATGCCTGTTTTCTTGGATTTTAATGAGTTTAATTCTGCACCCATTTCATTAACTGCTAATGTAAAATTATTATTTTCTGCTTTATAAAACATAATTTCACCCTCCGAATAATCTCTAAAACAAAGGCATCACACCAAAGGTGTAATGCCTCTTTAGTTTATTTAATTATATAACAAGTGCTGTAACCTGTCAATCTTATTCAGCTGTTTCTTCAACTTTCTTTTTGGAAAGAACGATGTTAAGAAGAATACCAAGAATAAGTGCGCAAGCAATTGTAGTAATCTGAACCTCACCAAACTGAAGTGTAAGACCACCGATACCTGCGATAAGGATTGCGGAAACAACGAAGAGGTTTCTGTTATCCTCGAGGTCAACCTTCTGTACCATTTTAAGACCGCTAACTGCGATAAAGCCGTACAATGCTACGCAAACACCACCCATTACACAAGAAGGAATAGAGTTTACGAAAGCAACGAAGGGAGATACAAATGAGATAAGGATTGAAAGAATAGCAGCTGTGATAATTGTATAAACAGAAGCATTCTTTGTAATAGCTACGCAACCAACTGATTCGCCGTATGTTGTGTTGGGGCATCCGCCGAAGATAGCGCCAACCATAGAGCCAACACCATCACCAAGAAGAGTTCTTGAAAGACCGGGATCTTCAAGAAGATCTTTTTCAATGATGGAGGAAATGTTCTTGTGGTCTGCGATATGCTCTGCGAAAACAACAAACGCAACAGGAACATAAGCAACAAGAAGAGTTGCAATATATGTGGGTGTGATTTCCTTAATACCGTCAATAGCTGTTAAGAATGTGAAATCAGGAACCTTTACAAAGGATTCGAGCGTAATACCATTTGCAAATAAGTCTGTAAGGTAAGAGAAATTAATAACCTTAAGAGCATCGATTTCAGCGGCAAAACCGATTACTGTGAACACAGTAGCTGTTACATAGCCTGCGAGAATACCAATAATAAAGGGGATGAGCTTGCCCATTTTTTTGCCGTAAACAGAAGAAATGCAAACAACAAAAAGAGTAACAAGACCACAGATAAGTGCGACATAGGGAGAAGCAACTGATGCGCCTTCAGCAGTTTTAAGACCACCGGAGGTAAGGTCGCCGATAGCGTTGCCTGCAAGAGAAAGACCGATAATAGAAACTGTTGGTCCGATAACAACTGCGGGCATAAGCTTGTTAATCCATTTAACACCAACAAACTTAACAATTAAAGCGATGATCACATAAATAAGACCTGCGAAAAATGCACCGAGGATAATACCTAAGTAGCCCATAGCCATTGATGCTGCGCCACCGAAGGCTGCGAACATTGAGCCAATGAAAGCGAAAGAAGAGCCAAGGAAAACAGGACTTTTCTTTTTAGTGAATGCAACATAAATAAGAGTACCTACACCAGCACCAAAGAGAGCAGCAGCTGAACTCATACTGTTGCCGATAATAACAGGAACAACTAATGTAGCAGCCATAATTGCAAGTAATTGCTGGATTGCGAAAATTATAAGTTGTCCGAATTTAGGTTTGTCGTTGACATTGTAAATAAGTTTCATATTTACCCCCACTTTTATTTTTTATTACAGCCCTAAGGCTAATAACCAATTATTTCTGATAAAGTTCCACACATAAAGCATTATCAAATTCAGGTAGATGTACCTTAATAAGCTCTGAAGTTGAGGTTGGTACATTTTTTCCCACAAAATCTGCCCTGAAGGGAAGCTCTCTGTGACCTCTGTCAACAAGAATTGCCAGCTGAATGCTGGATGGTCGTCCAATACTGAAAACCGCTTCAATAGCTGCTCTTACGGTTCTTCCTGTAAAGAGAACATCATCAACAAGAACAATATCTTTTCCTGTAACATCGTAAAAATTATCAAGAGGTGAAGCGTCCGGCGATTTCTGTATTTCAGTCAAATCGTCACGATAATACTTTATATCAAGCTCACCGACGAATATGCTTTTGTTCTCGATTTTTTCAATGTTTTCTGCAATCATTTTTGCAAGAGGAACACCATGTCGCTTTATTCCGAAAAGAGCAATATTGTCTGTTCCTTTGTTCTTTTCGATTATTTCATGAGCGATTCTTACCAATGAGCGCTTAACTGATGCCTTATCCATTATTTCTGCTTTGAATTCCATTTTAACCTCAAAAAAATACCTTGTCACAAGGTGCGACAAGGTATTGTGCATTCTGAAAACCTTATAGACCTCTCGGATCAACTTAAAAGTTTATTTGAGTTAATTTTAATACTAAAAAGGTCATTTGTAAAGTGGCTGAAAGTGAAAAATGTCGAAGGAAAATTTGGTAATTATAACATATATACTCCGGATTCCAATTCAACAATTTCTCTGTCATTGGTTTTGATGTATCTGTAAACAGGTTCATCAAAGGTTTTATAATCAGCAACAGTGAAATCCTTTAAATTAACTGTTCTGATTTTACAGGATTGGTAGTTGCAGATATACAGTTTATTTTCATAAACACTGATTGAAACGGGATTCAAGAAAGCAGTAGAAGAATCACCGCCGATTCTTAAAACAATTTTTTCGGTTGTAGGGGAGTATCTTATAATGCAGTTGTTTTCAGGAACAACGCACCAGATATATTTACCCTCAGGTACAACACCGCTAATAGGACAACCCTTATACTGTAAATCACCGGTCCAATAAAGCTCGCCTTTATCGTTAAAAAGTCCGATTTCACCGCTTGTATATGCAATTGCAACATGCTTATTTGGTAAAACAGCAGCATCACAGTAAATAAAATCACTTAATTGCTCTGCAATTCTTTCATACTTTTCACCATACTTGTTAAGAAGATATGCACCTCTTGTACTGGCTGTGGGTCTTTCTAATTTAACATCATAGGTAAAAAATGAAATCTTTGTTTTACCGCTGCTTAAGGTGTCTTTTCTTGCAACGATAATGCCTTTTGAAAAAGGGACAATATCGGCAATGTCAATGTCCATTATCTTTTTCATTTTTAATCCTCGCAAGAATCGTTGATTTCTTTAACCTGATAGCATAGGGTCATAAGAGAGTCACCAAGATGAACATTTTCAACGGCAACATTTTCATATCTGCCTACAAGATCATATTGAGTGAAATTCCAGAAGCCCTTAATACCAAGAGAAACAAGCTTATCAGCATTTTCTGCAGCATATTCAGCAGGAATACAAAGTATTGCAACGATTGGCTTTTCCTGAAGACAGAATTCCTCAAGACTATCACAGCTCATTACGATTCTTCCGCCAACTCTTGTTCCGATTACTGCAGGACTGTTATCGAAGATACCGATTAAATCAAATCCGCGGTTATCGAAATGAATGTGAGTGGCAATAGCGTGGCCAAGATTACCTGCACCTATCATAATTGCCTTTGATTTGTTGTTTAAGCCTAAAATTGCACCTATTTCATTATATAACTGCTCAATATTATAACCATAACCCTGTTGACCGAATCCACCGAAGCAGTTAAGGTCTTGTCTGATCTGAGATGCTGTAAGTCCCATTCTTGCTGAAAGCTCCTTTGAGGAGATTCTGACAACACCCAGATTCTTCAATTCTTCAAGATATCTGTGATAGCGCGGAAGACGCTTGATAACAGGTACTGAAACTTGATGGTTATTTTCTTTCATATTGCTTTTCCTTTAAAAATTAAAGAGTTTTTAATGTTTCCATTACATAGTTACCGAACTCTTCACAGGTACAGCCTGTGTCACGGCCTGTAATAGTCATTTTCTTTTCTGTAATCATACAGATGTCAAGTGCCTTTTCAAGCTTGTCTGCTTCTTCCTGATAACCGATGTGAGAAAGAAGAAGAACAGATGCACGAAGCATTGAGCAGGGGTCTGCATACTGACCGCGGCCTTCTTTTACCATACGGGGAGCAGAGCCGTGGATTGCTTCAAACATAGCGTACTGCTTACCGATGTTTGCGCTACCTGCTGTACCAACACCGCCCTGGAATTCAGCTGCCTCGTCAGTAATAATATCACCATAAAGGTTGGGGAGAACGAATACCTTGAAATCTGTTCTGCGCTTTTTGTCAACAAGCTTTGCAGTTGTTATATCAACATACCATTCATCAGTAATGATTTCGGGGTAGTCCTTTGCGATATCCTTGCAAAGGTTAAGGAATTTACCATCAGTTGTTTTGATGATGTTTGCCTTTGTGATAATGGAAACTCTTTCCTTTTTGTTGTTTCTTGCATATTCATAAGCAAGCTTAGCAATTCTTTCTGTACCTTCAGTTGTTGTTACAACGAAGTCGAAAGCCAATTCGCCGTCAACGTCAACACCCTTTGAGCCAACTGCATAAGCACCCTCAGTGTTTTCGCGGAAGAAAGTCCAGTCAATGTTTTCTTCAGGGATTTTAACGGGGCGGATGTTTGCAAAAAGGTCAAGAGCCTTTCTCATTGCAACATTTGCACTTTCAATGTTGGGATAACCGTCACCCTTCTGAGGAGTAGTTGTAGGTCCTTTAAGAATAACGTCACAAGCCTTAAGCTCTTCCATAACATCGTCGGGAATAGCTTTTAAAACCTTAGCGCGGTTTTCTATTGTAAGACCATCAATGTATTTGAAAACGATTTTACCGCTTTCAACATCATCCTTGAGGATGAATTTAAGAACCTCTGCAGATTCCTTTGTGATAATCGGGCCGATACCGTCACCACCGCAAACGCCGATAACGATTTTATCAAGAGATTTGAAATCCTTGAAATCCTTTGTTGCTTTGATTTTCTGATTTCTCTCGTCCTGCTCAATAAGAAGCTGTTTGAATTTAGCGAGAGCGTTTTCCATCTGTATTTCAGTCATTATTTGTTTTCCTCCTTGGTATAATCGAGTAAGCCACCTGCGCAAAGGATGTCAACCTGTCTTTCGGAAACATCGCAAATAAGCTTATATTCTTCATTTTTAGTAATGTTTTTAAGTGTGATTTCTTTACCTGATTTAAGTTCAGTCTTGATTTTGGGAAGAACGAGCTCGTCGCCAACAGAAATCTTATCGTAATCGTCAGCATTTACAAAGTTAAGAGGAAGAATGCTTGCATTAACAAGGTTAGCCTTATGAATACGAGCAAAGGACTTCGTAATTACTGCCTTAACACCGAGGTAAAGAGGAACGAGAGCTGCATGCTCACGAGATGAGCCCTGACCATAGTTGTTACCGCCGATAATGATGCCTGAACCTGCTTCTTTACAATGCTCTGCGAAGTTTTCGTCACACTGACGGAAGCAGAACTGTGAAAGATAGGGAATGTTTGAACGATAGGGGAGAATCTTTGCACCTGCGGGCATAATATGGTCTGTTGTGATATTGTCTTCAACCTTAAGAACTGCTTTTGCTGATATTGAATCTGCAAGAGTTGTTGTCTTAGGGAAGGGCTTGATGTTAGGACCATAGTATACTTCAACTGCAGCTGCCTCTTCTTTTGTTTCAGCAGGCATTTCAATCATATTATCATTGATAACAAATGATTTGGGAAGTGTAACTGTAATATCGTCTGTTAATGTTGTAGGATCTGTGAATACACCTGTGATTGCAGATGCTGCAGCAGTTTCGGGGCTTACAAGGTAAACTTTACCGTCTGCAGTACCGCTTCTGCCTTCGAAGTTTCTGTTAAATGTACGAAGAGATACACCTGAAGAGCAGGGTGACTGACCCATACCGATACAAGGACCGCAAGCACTTTCAAGAATACGAGCACCTGCATCAATCATATCTGCAAGAGCACCGTTAAGAGCAAGCATATTAAGAACCTGCTTTGAGCCGGGTGCAATACCGAGAGAAACAGAGGGATGAACCTTTTTGCCCTTAAGGATTTTTGCAACCTTCATCATATCGAGAAGAGAAGAGTTTGTGCAAGAACCGATAAGAACCTGATCAACCTTGATTGTACCGATTTCTTCAACGGATTTAACATTATCGGGCATATGAGGCATAGCTGCAAGAGGTTTGAGAGTTGAAAGGTCAATATCGATAACTCTTGAATATTCTGCATCAGCATCGGGAAGAAGCTCAACCCAATCCTGCTCTCTGCTCTGAGCCTTCATAAATTCATAAGTGATTTCGTCAGAAGGGAAGATTGATGTTGTAGCACCGAGCTCTGCACCCATATTTGTGATTGTAGCTCTTTCGGGAACTGAAAGCGTCTTAACACCTTCACCACCATATTCAACAACCTTACCAACACCACCCTTAACGCTGAGAATTCTTAAAACCTCAAGAATAATATCTTTAGCTGCAACATAAGGGGAGAGCTTACCTGTAAGATTTACCTTGATAACCTCGGGAACAGATATGTAGTAAGCGCCGCCACCCATAGCAACTGCAACATCAAGACCGCCTGCACCCATAGCAAGCATACCAAGTCCGCCACCTGTGGGAGTATGGCTGTCTGAACCGATAAGAGTTTTACCGGGGATACCGAATCTCTCAAGGTGAACCTGATGGCAGATACCATTACCAGGACGAGAGAAACGAACACCGCGCTTTTTACAAACGCTCTGAATAAATTTGTGGTCGTCTGCGTTTTCAAAACCTGTCTGCAAGGTATTGTGGTCAATGTATGCAACAGAAAGCTCTGTTTTTACTCTGTCAATGTCCATTGCTTCAAGCTCGAGATATGCCATTGTACCTGTAGCATCCTGAGTAAGTGTCTGGTCAATTCTGATACCAACCTCGTTACCGGGAGCATATTCGCCGTCAACAAGATGGTTTTTGATGATTTTTTCACATAAAGTGAGACCCATAATTTAAACCTCCAAAAACTTGTTCAAATTTTTAACAAAGTTATTCTAATATCTTTTTAACTCTTTGTCAAGAAATTAACACAAATAATAATTAATATATACTATAAATATATGTTGTCAAATCTTGCACTTTTTTGTTTATTGTGCTATTATTAGTTAGTTGTAGTGGGTTTTAATATTTTTTCGGTTATACTAACATTTGGTGATTGAATTATGTATAACGAGCTTTTTAAATATTTTGCCTTTACAACACCTGCTCCTGATGGCGATGCTGAGGTGTCCTGTGACAATGATGTTGCAGTGGAAAGTGCTGATTCGGAAAACGATGGTGGCATAACAATTTGCCGAAATGGTAAATATATTCATTGTCTTACAATTATCGGTCAGATAGAAGGGCATTATAATCTTCCTCAGAATACCAAGGTGACTAAGTATGAGCACATCATTCCCAGACTTGTTGCTGTTGAAGAAAATGATGATATTTCAGGCTTACTTTTGATTCTTAATACTGTTGGCGGAGATATTGAAGCAGGTCTTGCTATTTCAGAGCTTGTTACAAGCATGAGCAAGCCTACTGTTTCGCTGGTTCTCGGTGGTAGCCATTCAATAGGGATCCCGTTGGCAGTAAGCACAAAGCATTCTTTTATTGTCCCTACTGCATCTATGACTGTGCATCCCGTGAGAATGAATGGTCTTATAATCGGTGTTCCGCAGTCACTTTTGTATTTAAAGAAAATGGAAGAGCGGGTAGTAGAGTTTGTTACCCGTAATTCTGAAATCACTAAAACGCGTTTCAAAGAGCTTATGATGAACAATGAACAGCTTGTTACTGATTTCGGGACTGTATTAAGCGGTAAAGAGGCTGTTGATGAAAAATTAATTAATGAAATCGGCGGGCTTTCAGAAGCCCTCGCATATATAGATAAGTTATGCAACTAACGGAGGTACTATGGAAATCTTAAAGGCTTTAATTCTTGGTATTGTTCAGGGTGTTACTGAATTTTTACCAATATCGAGTAGCGGACATTTATCATTGTTTAGGCAATTATTCAATGTTGAAACTGACACAGCAGGATTATTTTCTGCTATGCTACATATAGGAACTCTCGTGGCAATTCTTTTAATGTTTTACAGACCCATTTACGAATTGTTTGAGGAATTTATTTTGTGCTTTAAAGATATTGTTTCAGGTAAGTTTACATTCAATTTAAAGAAAATGTCAGCAACAAGAAGAATACTCTTTATGTTTGTTATTTCATGTGTTCCGCTTCTTCTTTTGCTTATTCCTACAGGTAAAGATAGCAATATAATGGATTCTGTTTCAGTTTTCTCTACTGATGACAGTCTTCTTGCAGAAGGCATTTGCTTTATGGTTACGGGGTTTTTACTGATTCTTGGTACAACCTTGAATGTTAACTATAAAAAACCTAAAAATGTTACACCTGTCACTGCATTAATAATCGGTATCGCACAGTTGTTTGCAGCTTGCTTCCCCGGTATATCTCGTTCAGGCTCAACAATTTCAGCAGGACTTTGTTGTGGTGTTTCAAAAAAGAGTATGATAAGATATTCTTTCATTCTCTCAATACCTGCAGTTCTTGCAAGTGGTCTTGTTGAATTTAAGGATGCAATGGAAACAGATGTTATAGTACCTGTATTTCCATTAATAATCGGCGTTATTTCATCTGCTGTTGTTAGCGTTTTCGCTATTAAATTATTGCAGATTTTAATGAAAAAGGATTTATTCAAGTATTTTGGTTTTTATTGCCTCGCACTTGGTTTTATTACTACTATTATCAGTGCAATCGGAAAGATGTAAGGAGGGGTTATTGTGGCACAGACTAAAAAGACTAACAGTTCTAACAATAAAAAGAAGCCTAACACCGCAAACAAAAAGAATACTGCAAAAAAAGCCGCTAAAAACTCACTTTTCAGCACTCAGCATAAGCAGATATCAGCTTTGATTGCTTGCTTCTTTGCTTTGTTTATGGGCGCAGTTGTATTTATTGATGCAGGTAGCCTTTGGGGTATGCTTCGTAATCTCTTTTTTGGCTTGTTTGGTTTAACTGCATTTCTTTTACCTTTCTTTATTTTATTTGTATCAATTGTTTCTGCAATCGGTAGGGATACAAGAAAGTACAAATTCAAGGTTATAGAAAGCTTTGTGATTTTTGTTTTACTTGTAGCATTTTTACATATTGTAAATTCACAGCCCGAGCTTACATATGGTGAACAGATTTCTGAAGCGTATAAAGTATTCAAGGCGTATGATGGTACAGGTATGCACTATGGCTATGGCGTTTTCGGTGCTTTAATCGGTGGATTGCCATTGTTGATGACTGCAGGAAATAAGCTTGCTGCAGGTGTTGTTGTTATTCTTGTTCTTTTGGCACTTCTTATGCTCTTCACAGGTACAACTGTTCTCAAGCTTATTTCTTCATTAAAGAAGCCTGCAGAGGTTGCTGCAGAATATGCAGGAGAGAAATTAGAAGAGTTCAAAGATGGCTATGAAGCTGTAAGTGAAGATATCCACGAAAGAAGAGCTCGTAATGCTGCAAAACGCAGAAAAGAGAGCAAGCATCAGATTGAGCTTGATGTTCCGATTGATGATGAAATTCCTGTTGATAAGGGTGTTGAACCTATTATAGATACAACGCCTGCACCTGTTGAAGAGGAAATCCAGCTTCTTGGTAGCTTTGAAGAAGAGCCACCTATGGATGTGCAAGCGCTTGATGAATTATTTGCTGAAAAAGCACCTGCAGGTATTCCTTATGAGGAAGTTGTTGAAGAGATTGAGGAGAGGGCACCCGTTCAGCCTGAACCCTTCATAGCTGATATTGAGGAAGCTGTTGAAGAAAAAGAGCAAGAAAATGAAGAAGCACAGACAGACTCTGTTCCAGAGGTGGTTTATGAATTGCCACCACTCGATTGTCTTGATAAGCCTAAACTTAATAGTAATACGGGCAGTGCAGAGGAGCTTCGTCAAAGAGGGGAGACAATTGTAAAAACTCTTAAGAGCTTTGGCGTTGGCACCCGTATTGTTGATATTTGTCAGAGCCCTTCTGTTACCCGCTTTGAGCTTCAGCCTGACCCAGGTGTAAAAATTAGTAAAATTACTGCTCTTGCAGATGATATTGCTATGAACCTTGCTGCTTATGGCGTAAGAATTGAAGCACCTATACCAAATAAAAATGCAGTGGGCATAGAAGTACCAAATGCAGAAAAAGCAATGGTTACTCTCCGCGAAATTCTTGAAAGCGGTTCTTTCAAAAACTCAAAATCAAAGCTCAATGTTGCTTTGGGGCGTGATATTCAGGGCGAAGCAACCTGTGCAGACCTAGCTAAAATGCCTCACTTGCTTGTTGCCGGTACTACCGGTTCAGGTAAATCAGTTTGTCTTAATACAATGATTGTTAGCTTGCTTTTTAACGCAAAGCCCGATGAGGTTAAGCTTATAATGATTGACCCTAAGAAGGTTGAATTTACCGTTTATCGTTCAATTCCTCATCTTCTTGTTCCTGTTGTTGCAGACCCAAGAAAGGCTGCAGGCGCGCTTTCATGGGCAGTGGCAGAAATGGACAAGCGTTATGCTTTGTTTGCTGATAAGGGCGTAAGAAACCTTCAGGGCTATAACAACTATGCTTTATCTGAAGGTCTTCCTAAAATGCCACAGATAGTTATTATCATTGACGAGTTATCTGACTTGATGATGGCTGCTTCTAATGAGGTTGAGGATTCAATCTGTCGTCTTGCACAGAAGGCACGTGCAGCGGGTATGCATCTTATCGTTGCAACTCAGAGACCCTCAGTTGATGTTATCACGGGTCTTATCAAAGCTAATATTCCTAGCCGTATCGCCTTTGCAGTTAAATCACAGATTGACTCAAGAACCATTATTGACACTCAGGGTGCAGAAAAGCTTCTTGGTAATGGTGATATGCTTTACTGTCCTGTTGGTCTTTCAAAGCCTGTCCGTGTTCAGGGCTCATATGTTTCAGATGATGAAATTGAAAGAGTTATTGATTTCGTTACCTCTCAGGGCGAGGTTAAGTACGATGATGCCGTTATGCAGGAAATCGAGCTTAAGGCAGCCCAAGAAGGTAAAAAGAAGGCTGGCTCTGCTGTTGATACTGATAATGTTGGTGCAGGAGGGGACTATGACGACGAAATGTTCCCCAAAGCAGTTGAGGTTGTTGTTGAAGCGGGGATGGCATCTACAACTCTTCTTCAGAGAAAGCTTAAGCTTGGTTATGCAAGAGCAGCTCGTATCGTTGACGAGCTTTCTGAAAAAGGTATTATAGGACCATTTGAGGGAAGCAAGCCCCGTAAGGTGCTTATCACCAAAGAACAATGGTATCAGATGCAAGCCAATTCTTCAGTTTCTGTTCCGAAACAGCTTTCTGTGGACGATATCGAGGTTGCGCCCGTACCTCAGAGTGAGCCTAAAGTTACCGAAGAGCATAATTACTTCGGTTCAGCAATAAATAACACCAATTATGATGTAGAGGAATAATTATGGATATTTTTGTTGAATATATTGACGGAAGCTATGCAGTCTGCCGATTACCCGATAAAGCAGGGAACATTATAAGGCTTCCGCTTAAGGAACTGCCCGAGGGAACTGCACCTCTAAAAGTTATTTCAATGAGAGATAACGGTAGTTTTATTCTCAATGAATACGCGAGAGAAACCCGTATGAAGCGGATAACACAGTATATGAGGTATAAAAAATACTCGTTTAACTTAAACGCACGGTAAAAAAGTGTGTTTCCAGTAAATATTTCATAAAAAAGTATTGCATTTTTTGTAAAATGGTGATATACTTTTTCAGTCAAAAACTCACACAGGGTAGATTATGTGTGCCGTGTGCATCAGGTGATGTGGTGCGTATGAGTCGAAACCTTGTGGCGGTTTAACAAAAAGGAGGACAAAAATTATGTCAGTAGTTTCAATGAAACAATTACTCGAAGCAGGTGTTCACTTCGGACACCAGACCAGAAGATGGAACCCCAAAATGGCTCAGTACATCTTTACTGAAAGAAATGGTATCTATATCATCGACCTTCAGAAGACTGTAAAGAAGCTTGAAGAGGCTTACACCTTCATCAACCAGATCGCTCAGGACGGCGGCGAAGTACTTTTCGTAGGTACAAAGAAACAGGCGCAGGATTCCATCAAGGAAGAAGCAGAACGTTGCGGTATGTCATTCGTTAACGCTCGTTGGCTTGGCGGTATGCTTACTAACTTCAACACAATCCAGAGAAGAATCAGAAGACTTGCTCAGCTCAACGCTATGGAAGCTGACGGTACATTCGAGCTTCTTCCTAAGAAAGAAGTTATCAAGCTCAACCTCGAAAGAGAAAAACTTGAAAAATTCATGGGTGGCATTACAGAAATGAAGAAAATGCCCGCAGCAATGTTCATTGTTGACCCCAGAAAAGAAAGAATTGCAGTTCTCGAAGCAAAGAAGCTCGGTATTCCGATCGTTGCTATCGTTGATACAAACTGTGACCCCGATGAAATTGACTATGTAATTCCCGGTAACGATGACGCTATCCGCGCTGTTAAGCTTATCGCAGGCGCTATGGCTGATGCTATCATTGCGGGTCGTCAGGGCGAGCAGACTGTTGCTGAAGAAGCAGAAGCAGTTGAAGCTGAATAATCAGTTAATTAATAAGGCGGAATCTTTTTCCGCCTTGATAACTTTATAAAGGAGGAGACACCTATGGCATTCACAGCTTTAGATGTTAAAAACTTAAGAGAAAAAACAGGCGTTGGTATGATGGAGTGCAAAAAAGCACTTACAGAAGCTGACGGCGATATGGATAGAGCATTTGAAATTCTTCGTGAAAGAGGTCTTGCAGCTTCTGAGAAGAAAGCAAGCAGAATTGCAGCTGAAGGTGCTATCATCGCTTTCACAGACGAAGATGCTAAAGTTACAGTTCTTCTTGAAATCAACTCTGAAACAGACTTCGTTGGTAAAAACGAAAAATTCCAGGAATTTGGTCTTAGCGTTGCTAAAACAATCGCAGCTAGCAAGCCCGCTTCTGTAGAAGCTCTTGCAGACCTCAAGCTTATCGGTTCTGACAGAACTGTTACAGAAAACCTTAACGACCTTATCCTCGTTATCGGTGAAAACCTTAAAATCCGTCGTTTCGAAATTATCGAAGGCGATGTTGTAACATACATCCACGCAGGCGGTGCAGTAGGCGTTGCTGTTAAATTCGAAACAAACCTTGCTGATAAAGCTGAATTCACAGCAATGGGCAAAAACATTGCTATGCAGATCGCAGCTATGACTCCTCAGTACCTTGGTAAAGAGTGCATTTCTGAGGACGAGCTTGCTAAGATGAAATCTATCACAATTGATAGCTCACTTAATAAACCCGATTCTCTTCCCAAGCCCATTCTTAATGAGCTTTTCGCAAAAGCACTTGCAGAAAACCTCTTCAGTGCTGAAGACGCTGCTGCTTACGAAGAAAACAAGAAGAGCAACTTCCTCTTCAACTTCCTTTCAAAAGAAGCAGTTGCAACTCTTGCATCACTTGCTATTGCAGGTAAAGAAGAATACATCACAAACAAAATCTTTGCTGGTGCTGTTGAAGGCCGTATTAAGAAACAGATTAAAGAAATCTGCCTTCTTGAACAGGCATTCGTTCGTTCAGACCTTTTCGACGGCTCAGTTGCAGGCTATGTAGCTGATGTTGCTAAGAAAACAGGTTCTGAAATCAAGGTTGTAAGCTTTGTTCGTCTTGAAAAAGGCGAAGGTCTTGAAAAAAGAGAAGACAATTTTGCTGACGAAGTTGCCAGCATGATGAAATAAGATTTCAATTGAGGGCGGCTTTCTCCGAAAGTCGCTCTATACTTTTTTCAATGCATAAAATACCAGAAATGGTAAACTATATAAAGTGGTGAGATTATTTATGGAAAGAAAAGTCGGTACTGTATCAAGAGGTATTCGTTGCCCCATTATCCGTGAGGGCGATAACCTTGTTGATATCACAGTAAACAGCGTTATTGAAGCTGCTGAGAGCGAAGGCTTTGAGCTCCGCGACAGAGATGTTGTAGCTCTTACTGAATCAATCGTTGCAAGAGCTCAGGGTAACTATGCATCTGTTCAGGATATTGCAGAAGATGTTAAAGCAAAGCTCGGTGGCGGAACTATTGGTGTTATTTTCCCCATTCTTTCAAGAAACCGTTTTGCAATCTGTCTTAAGGGTATTGCAATGGGTGCAAAAAAGGTTGTTCTTATGCTCAGCTATCCCAGTGATGAGGTAGGTAACTCTCTTTTGACTTACGATCAACTTGATGATGCGGGCATTAACCCTTATTCAGATGTTCTTTCACTTGAAAAGTACAGAGAGCTTTTCGGCGAAAACAAACACGAATTCACAGGCGTTGATTACGTTGCGTATTATTCCGATATAATCAAAGAAGCAGGTGCTGAGGTTGAAATTGTGTTTGCAAATCAGGCAAAAACAATTCTTAACTACACAGAGTGTGTTCTTACCTGCGATATTCACACACGCGCAAGAACTAAGAGAATCCTTAAAGCAGCAGGTGCCAAGGTTGTTTGCGGTCTTGATGATATTCTTACATCTCCCGTAAACAGCGGTGGCTGCAATGAAGCATATGGTCTTTTAGGTTCAAATAAATCGACAGAAGATACAATTAAACTTTTCCCCAGAGAATGTAATGACCTTGTTAAAGATATTCAGGCTGAATTCCTTAACAGAACAGGCAAGCACATTGAAGTAATGGTTTACGGCGACGGTGCATTTAAAGATCCTCAGGGTAAAATCTGGGAGCTTGCAGACCCGGTTGTTTCTCCCGCACACACAGATGGTCTTATCGGCACACCTAACGAGCTTAAGCTAAAATATCTTGCAGATAATGACTTTAAAGGTCTTTCAGGTGCAGAGCTTAAGGAAGCAATTTCTAACAGCATTAAAGCTAAATCGGGTAACCTTGTTGGTAATATGGCTTCTCAGGGTACAACTCCTCGTCAGCTTACTGACCTTATCGGTTCACTTTGCGACCTTACAAGTGGTTCAGGCGACAAGGGTACACCCATCATTCTTGTTCAAGGTTATTTTGATAACTATACTGACTAATTCAGGGAGGTTTAACTGTTATGGAAATTATTAAAAGACCCGACGATATGCAGAGAATTACAACAGTTGAACTTGCAGAGGCTTTTATTGCTGAGCAGGTTGATGAAATTCGCAATCAGGTAGGCGATAAGAAGGTTCTTCTTGCTCTTTCAGGTGGCGTTGACTCATCAGTTGTTGCCGCTCTTCTTATTAAAGCAATCGGTAAACAGCTTGTATGCGTTCATGTTAACCATGGTCTTATGAGAAAAGGCGAGAGCGAGCAGGTTATCGAAATTTTCGGTAAGGAGCTTGATGCTAACCTTATTTATGTTGATGCAACTGATCGCTTCCTTGATAAGCTTGCTGATGTTGCTGACCCTGAAACAAAGCGTAAAATTATCGGTAAGGAATTTATCGAGGTTTTCGCTGATGAAGCAAGAAAGCTTGATGGAGTTGAATTTTTAGCTCAGGGTACAATTTATCCTGATATTCTTGAAAGCATCAAGCAGGCAGAGGGCAAAAAAGCAGTTAAGGCTCACCACAATGTTGGTGGTCTTCCAGAGGACCTTCAGTTCTCACTTGTTGAGCCTGTTAAATTGTTATTTAAAGACGAAGTAAGAGTTGTTGGTGAAGCTCTCGGTCTTCCTCATGGTATGGTTTATCGTCAGCCATTCCCCGGACCCGGTCTCGGTGTTCGTTGCCTTGGTGCAATCACTCGCGATAGACTCCACGCTTTAAGAGAAGCTGACGCAATTCTTCGTGAAGAGTTTGATATTAACGGTCTTGCAGAAAAGGTTTGGCAGTATTTTATCGCTATTCCTGATATCAAGAGCGTTGGTGTTAAGGACGAGGCTCGTTATGAGGGTTGGCCTGCTATCATCCGTGCTGTTAATACAACAGACGCTATGAGCGCAACAATCGAAGAAATTCCCTACGCAGTTCTTCACAAGGTAACAAACAGAATTACAAACGAGGTTGAAGGCGTAAACCGTGTACTTTACGACCTTACACCTAAGCCCATCGGCACAATCGAGTGGGAATAATTAATTAATTTTAAAGTGGCTTAAAACAAAGGTTTTGAGCCACTTTTTGTAAGTGTGGTGAAAGCTATGTATAACAAGGTTTATGTTGAAATTACGAATATTTGTAATATGAACTGTTCCTTTTGTCACGGTCATAATCGCGCTTCAAGGCGTATGAATAGG
This sequence comes from Acutalibacteraceae bacterium, assembly GCA_045660345.1. GTDB lineage: Bacteria > Bacillota > Clostridia > Oscillospirales > Acutalibacteraceae > DTU089. The sequence continues at coordinate 63,305 of JAZRDP010000049.1, read as the reverse complement.
GGAGAGTTTCAATTTATTCTTGAGAAATTAACTGATTACACTAAATACATTTATTATCATTTAATGGGTGAGCCATTGACTCATCCTGAATTACCTGATTTTATCAAATTAGCAGGTGATAATGGCTTCAAATCTATTATCACTACCAACGGAACACTTCTCAATCAGCGTGGCGAAGCACTTATTGAAGCAGGTATTCATAAGGTTAATATTTCCATACATAGCTTTGAGAATGGAACAGATGAGCAGTTTGAAAGCTATCTTGAAAATGTTGCTGATTTTGCAGAAAAAGCTAATGAAAAGGGAGTTATTGTAGTTTTCAGGCTCTGGAATAACGGCTTTGACAACGGCAGAAATATTGATATTATCAAATACTTAAAGAACTGCTTTAATACGGAATGGACTGAAAATACCAAGGGCTTCAAAATCAAGAAAAAGATGTTTCTTGAATATGGTGAACGCTTCTTATGGCCTGATAGCAACGCTGAAATTCAAGGTGATAAATTCTATTGCTATGGCTTAAAAGACCAATTCGGCATCCTTTCAGACGGTACAATAGTGCCATGTTGCCTCGATAGCGACGGAGTTATTAATCTTGGTAACATTTTCAAGGATGATTTAAAGGCTGTTTTGGCTTGTGAAAGGGCAAGTAGTATGGTTAATGGCTTTAAATGTAAGAAGGCAACCGAAGATCTTTGCAGAAGATGTGGCTATGCGCAGAGGTTTATAAGATAGAATGTGTATTAATTAAACTTTACACTCATATAAAAAATCCTACTATGATAGTTTGTTTCTATCATAGTAGGATTTTTTTTATTTACCTTTACTTTTTCTTAGCGTTACCAATAAGCTCTTGGTTTCAGCTAACATAAATTTAGGATTAATTCCTTTGATAAACAAGAAATTACTTTCACGAAGTGGTTTCATAATGAAAACGAGTATAAAATTTGCGAAAATTTGCGTCAAAAATGAAGCTATTGCTGCGCCTGTACCACCAATGTGAGGTATTAAAGCAGTGTTTAACACAACATTGAAAACGGCACCAGTTAAATTTATTACCCATAAATATTTTTGTTTCTCTTCTGCAAGAATCCATACATTTCTAACAGAGCCCATAAACGAGAAAACAAAATAAAGAGATAATATACGCAGAATAGAAACAGCAGCCTCGTATTCAGCTCCATATAGAATAAATACAATCCATTTAGCGAAAATAATAAAGAATATACTTTGTGCAATTGCTAAATATGAGATTATTCCGTAGAGTAATGAAACACTTTTTTTGTATTTATCATCATTATCTTTTTTATGATGAAGAATTTGAGGTCTAAAGGAGTCTATAATTGCCGTGAATACAAACTGCGCCACACCTGCACATGTAATGGCAGCGGTGTAGTAACCATTTTCAGCTTTATCAATCATAGAGGTAAGCATAATATGGTCTGTGTTCTGGAGAATAACTAGCATTAATGATGCAAGAATATAGTGCTTACCTCTTGAAAAAAGCTCTTTAGCAGTATTGAATGAAAAGGATAGCCTCTGCGCTCCAAGTCTTTTATAAATAATAAATAATGAAACACCTATTAAACCATAATCAATTGTATTTGTAAGCGCAAACCAATATACATGCTTACCGGTAGCAAGAAGAAAAATTCTGTACGCTGCGACAAATATATAAGCAATAAGCATAACTACAGAAGAGTATTTTGCTTTAAGCTTATACTGAAACCAATACTGAATCATTTCAAATGCACAGCAAAACAAGGTGATGCTATACAAAATACACACAGTAATAGTTTCTTTTTCACCAGCATTCATGTTAAATACGAATACTGCTACCATACCATAACAAGCTAATGCAGACAAAAGATTCAGAACAATTGATGTACCTATTATTTCGCCCTCTTTTTCCGGGTGTTTTACATACTCGTTGACAAGGGTTGAATCAAATCCTAATTTTGTTATTGGTAATGCAAAAGCAAAGATAGATGCTGCGTAATTAATAAGTCCGTAATTAGAAGGACCTAAAAATCTTGCGCAAAGCATACCAATTACGAGCTGCAACAATGATTGCAACACCTTACAAACTATTATCCACTTAGCATTATTAAAAATAAGCTTAAAATTCATAATCCACCAACAAATTAATAGATGTAATTAATACAATAAAAGTTTAAATGCTGTTATCAAATTTTCCTCACAGCCTCTGTAAGGAAGCTGTGAGGAAATAAGAATTATAATACAATCTGACCTTTTTCGTTAAAGGTGTAGTTCATCTTTAATGTATGGCCATTTGTTTCCCAAACATAGAATCTCTGATTTGTAATAAGCTTTCCGCCCCAATCAACGAAATAATAGGAGCCATTATATTCGATAAGTCCGGGAGCAGGAGTTCTACCATTTTCGTAATAATAGAGAACACCATTCTTTTCTATAATGCCGTTAAGCATCTTACCATCAGCATCGAATTCATAGTTACCAACAGGGAGATCACAGAAGGTTGTACTTACATAGTATTTACCATCAGTCTTAAGTACGCCGCCCCAATATGAGTAGTAGTAGTCACCATCGATATTGTAAAGACCACAATTAGCTGTTACACCATTTATATAAAGGTATAACTTGCCATTTTTCTCTACAACACCATTGAGCATCTTACCATCGGCATCGAATTCATAGTTGCCTACAGGAAGATCACAGAATGTTGTGTCTACATAGTATTTACCTGCAGTTTTGATTACACCACCCCAATATGCATAGTAGTAATCACCATCAATATTGTAAAGACCGCAAGTAACTGTGGTACCGTTTTTATAGAGATACAATGTACCATCTACATTTACAACACCATCAAGCATCTTACCATCTTTATCAAATGTATAGTTACCTGCAGGAAGATCACAGAAGGTTGCTTCAACATAATATCTTCCGTTAGTTTTTACTACACCACCCCAATATGAGTAGTAGTAATTATCGCCGTCTTTGAAGAGACCACAAGTAGCTGTCTTACCATTTGTGTAATAGTAAAGAGTACCGTTTTTATCAACAACACCATTGAGCATCTTACCGTCAGCACCAAATTCATAGTTACCTACAGGAAGGTCGCAGAAGGTTGTACCAACATAGTATCTGCCGTTTGTTTTAACAACGCCACCCCAATATACATAATAGTAGTCGCCGTCAAGCTCAATAAGACCATATGTACCTGTTATACCGTTGTCATAGTAGTAAAGAGTACCGTTCTTTTCTACGATACCATTGAGCATCTTACCGTCAGCACCAAATTCATAGTTGCCAGCAGGAAGATCACAATAAGTTGCCTCTACATAGTATTTACCATTAGTTTTGAGTGCTCCGCCCCAAGATGAGTAGTAGTAATCACCATCGATTTTGTAAAGACCAGAGCTTGCAGTAGCGCCATTGTAATAGAGATACTTCTGACCATCTTTTTCAACAACACCATTAAGCATCTTACCATCGGCACCAAATTCATAGTTGCCAGCAGGAAGATCACAATAAGATGTATCAACATAATGCTTACCAGTCTTGATTACACCGCCCCAATATGAGTAGTAGTAATCATCATCAACCTTCACAAGACCGCAAGGACCTGTTCTACCATCTTCATAGTAATAAAGAGTATTGTTTACTGTATGAATACCGGTAAATGCCTTATAATCGTCCTTATACAAACGACCTGCATATGTACCGGATTTTTCAGCATAACCCTTGTAGTTGAAATAGTAATAGCTGTCGCCGATTTCCTGTGAACCAATAAGAGCTATACCATCACGGCTATAACCATAACCGTTTCTGTCTGTATAGAAGCCATCCGGAACAGTCTGTGTTTTATCACATGAACCGTCCTCTTCAAAGAAGAACCAATAAGTCTTGCTATCAACGCTATAGATTCCCTGATAACCACCTTCTAAACGGTAACCATTTTCAAAGTAATAGTCTTTGCCGTCAATAACCTGCCAGCCTTTTCTGTAGTAATCGGGACCATAATAATAACGATAGCCGTAAAGAGTCTTAGCCCAGAAGCCTTTTGTCATCTTACCTGACTCATCAAATTCATAAGTGATTTCGTCAGTGTAATCATAAGTGCCTGTTACAGCAAGCTTGGTGTTATCATCAAAGAGATACCAATTATTGTCAATTGTCTGCCAGCCTGTCTGTGGAATACCATTTACAAGGTAATATGTGCCGTTTTCGTTTTCGAAAAGACCTGTTGATTTGTAAGCATCACCACAGTCACAAACCATATTGCCATTTACAAGCTTATATGAGTGACCAGTAGCTTCAACAACAGTACCCCAATCAATTACAGATGCACAGTCATTACAATATGTACGACCTGTAAAACCAGTCTTTGTGCAAGTTGCATCTTCATCTTTCATATCGCTGACAGTATGAGAATGCCAAGCTGTTTTATTGTCGAGTTCAGTTGCTATATCGATAGCATCTCTGAAACCGCAGACATAGTTATTATATGCAGCATCGTTGTAAGTGATTTTACCATATATTGCTTCACACTCGATATCAATGATCGGAATAGCACCGGTTTTAAACTGAGCATCTGCAGTTACACCTGTAATTTCTTCATTCCAGGACCATACGCGAACAGGAATTGAAGCCAAAATAGTTTCACCCGACTGAGTACCATCATGAGTGAGTGTAACTGTAGCTTCATGATTAAGTTCATCGTAGTTAACTGTTGCGCTTACACCTTCAGCACAAATAATATTATCGTATTCAAAAGTATTTGCACTATTGAGTCTCAATGTAGTTGTAATATCTTTAATTGCAGCAGCATCGGATGCTTTGATATCAATGTAATAAACAGAACCGGCTTTAGGTGTGTTATTACCATCATTGTGTCCAGAGATTGACACAATCGCATTGTTTGCTGAGCCATTTACAACAATGTTTTTAGTAACACGAGTATCATTACCCTGATTGTCACAAATTTCAAATGTAATCTTGTGGTTACCATTAGTTAAGTAAATGTCAGATACGGAAATATTACCGTTTGTAGCATTGAAGGTGCTCTTATCGGAAACATCAATACCATCTACATAAATCTTAGCTGTTGTGTAATCAATACCGGTAGCATTACTGTTCCCAGAAACATCAGAAACTTTTGCAGCAAAAGACAAGAGGTTGTTTGTAACTGTCTGTCCGTTCAATTCTACAAAGTTAGCTGTATCTGAGCATACAGTTGTTTCTGAAATAGTGGGTGCATCTCTATCATCGGTAACTTCGCTGTAGTCAAGAGTAATATCATCAATATATACTACGAACTCTTCCATTGTGTCATCAGCTACGGAAGTACCGTTAATGAACTGAATAAATGCAGGATAATAGTCACCGTCTTCCCCTTTACCATTGTTCAGTGCATAGTTTTCTTCAGGATTGTACTGCAAAGAAGACTGGAAATCATAAGCAGTCAAATCGAAATATACATATATCCAACCAGACTCGGGGATTCCATAATTAGTATTATAGCTAACTTTTGCACCGTCATAATCAGACATCATATAGTCGTAGTTTGTGTACAACTTTCCGGTGCTGTCCTTTGTGAATGTACGGCAGATACGGAAAGCTGTATTAGTACCTGTCTGAGGCATATTAACCCACATACCGACACGTACTGCACTCTTGCCGTTAGCCACATCACGCCAGATCATCGGATCACCTGTATAGAACAGATAATTGTAGATCCAACCGCCAACACCTTCAGCATTCAAGCGATTGATATTAAGTCCTAGTGCATAATCACCACTCTTGGTTATTCCACCGTTTTCTTTAGATGAAAGAAAAACGCCTGTGCTTGTATTCTCTATGCTATTACCAAAATTTTCAGGAGTAAGAATGGGATATTTAGCGTTCGGATACTTTGCATTTTCATCAGCTACCCATTCGTGAACGGTATCAGAGCCTCTCCAATCGCTGATATCACCATCTTCAAAGTCAAAGAGAACTTCAGAACCCTTACCGAATTTTACAGTAACTGAAGTTGCACTTACAGTATCATCATACTTGTATGTTGCAGTAACTTCTGCACTTTTTATTGTTTCATCGTTACCCGCAGTAAACTGAAAACCATTCAATGTACCTGCAACTGCGGGATTAATCGAGAAATTATATGCATCGGCGTCAGAATGCATCGCAAAATTACCGTACATTGCATTTACAGTAAGTGCTGCAGACTTGCCGTAAGGCACGGTTGCTTCTTGTGCACCGAAAGATACGCTTGTGGGATTTATTATGTTGATAGTTCTTGAACCTACCACTTCACCGTTGTCAGACAACTGAATGTCAACCTGACCTAAAGTTCCGTTGGAAACAAATGTACCATCAGAAATTGTACCAAAGCTGTCATCAGACAATGTCCAAACAGCAGTTTCGGGAATATCAGCAGAAGCGTTTGTTGCGTCAACACCGAAAGCAGAGAAGGTATATGTTGAATTAGGTGCAAAATATTCATAGTCACTATTAATAACCGCATGGTCGAATGTACCATCAGGAATAGCGGTAGAGATAATCATCAATGTGTTAGAAACAGCTCTTTCTGCACCACCGGAAGGGGAGTTTACTGTTTCAAACTTGTCGGAGCCCTCACGAACAGCGCCAAATGTAGCAGAGTTACCGCCATCCAAATGAATAGCTTCCACACAACCAAGTGCAAGCATAACCTCAGCCTGTTCCTGAACTGTTATACCAACTGTTGCGGGAGCCTGGCTACCATCAGCAGTCATAAGAATAAGCTTACCATCTTCTGTTAAACCGAGAGTCTGACGAGGATATAATGTTGTCTTGTCAAGACCGCTAACAACAGCACCGTTTTTAACGATGTGTATATAACCACCGATAGCCTCCTGGAGCTGATCCTTATATTTTGAATACTCACCTTTGGCACCAATCATATAAGTGCCGTCTTTAAGAACAGCAAAGAAAGCGTAACTATCACCGGCTGCAGAAGCATCCTTGCCTTCCATTACAAATGCACCTGTAGGCTGACCTGTAGTAACATTGTAATAAGAAGCATTGATACCTGCAACAACCTTAAAGGGCTCTTCATAGTTAGCCTCCATAGCTGCAACCTGATCACTCAATGTCTGCATACCAAACACATCGTTCTGGTTGTCAAGGTAGTTTGCCTTTACTTGTACAGTGTCTACTTTAGTATCAACGGTAGTTACATACATTTCGACACGCTGGTTACTGCTGTTATACAGAACCAATTCATCCATATCAACACCGGGAGCAAGTGTTGAGTGGTCTTTGTCAATAACAGTGAAGTTAGCATTACCGAGCATACTATCAATGTTACCGGCAAAAACCGACATTGGCAATATTGAGATAACCATCAAAATAGCCAATGCAATTGAAAGAAACTTTTTCATAGTTATTCCTCCTAAAAAATTTAATATTTAAACCGCTGATTCAGCGGAAATATCCGATATTTTTTCTATGGGCTTCTCCGAACCGGAAACAAAGGGCAATGCAAGAATAAAATAAACCATATATCCTATATCCATACGAAGTGACGAGTTATAGAATAAAACAATAAAACAAACAATTGCCATTACCATTCCAAGCTTACAGTAAAGTTCATTACAGTTTCCGCTTTTCCACTTACGATATGCTAAGATAAAGCACAGAACAAAAACAAATGAAATTAACACCAAGCCAACGAAACCTGTTTCAAGATATAAAAAAGAAGTACTAAACCAAGTGTAATGCAATTCATTGTGTGCCTCAAAGAAGGGCGTATTGCAAATAGCAAAGTTAGAGGTATCACAATTGCCCAATCCCATTCCGAATAATTTATCAAATATACCAGTATGAAATTGTTCCGAAATAATAGATATCGCAGAAAAACGACCAATATCATTACCTGACGAGTATGATGTAGCGGTCATGAGCTTTATTATACTTTCGATTGAAATTCCACTATCAACATATCTCTCTAAAAGTATATTTGATAGACTGAGAAGTCCAAAAGCACCTAACACAAATATAACTTTCTTCCAAGAAAATTTTGTGAAGATAATCGTAAAAAGTAAGATAATTGCGAATAGCAAAAAGAACATTTTTAACTCTGCCATAGCAGAAATAATCAAAGTAACTGCACACTTTATAAAACATACATAGTTTTTCTCGTTTCCTTGCATATACATAATAAGTGTTTTTGCAATAAACACTGAAAAGAAGAGCAATGTAGTTGAATTACAGCCTTTTTCAACGCCGAATATACCACCGAGATAATCCTGGTTATAACCTAAAACAAAATACTGATACAAGGAAACTACTGCATTAATCCAGAACAGAACATCGAATGATTTTAACATCGAAGAAATATCGTCTTCCTCTAAAAACAATATGTAAGCTAAAAACGCAATATAAAATCTGAAATTATTTCTGCAGCCCCATAAGAAATAAAAAACTGATTGGTAGTTAAAAACATATACAATAAAGCATAATAAAAAAACTGATGCAAATAAAATCAAAAAGGGGAGCAACAGTCGCTCAAAACACAACCTTCTATTGATTATAATTATAAATAACAAAACAACTATAAAAAAGTCTACTGTATATTTTACAAAGCTAGGAGCATGAAAAAACTGTATTAATGTGGGAAGTAATATGGGGATGATAAACACCAAAAATGAAAGCAATTCCATAAACTTCATTTTCTTCACATACAGAATATACTTGTTTTTATTACTCAGACTAATCATTTCTATCTCCCAAAGCTGAAATTACAAGCTGTTAATCATTAATAATAAGTAGCACAAAAAATAGCACCTGAATTTTAAACACAACCAAAAAATCCGGGGAACACGACCATCCCACTTTATAACCTTTAGACTTAGTGTTTGTAAAAGTGTTTTACTATGAAGGATTTCCTTTATAGCTTTAAATTTTTCTTTGTAAGATATATCAGATCTTACAATATGCATCAGAGCACCCAATGTCAATCCATGATATTTTGCCATAATATGATGTGCAAGCTTGTCATACAATCCGACTGATGAAACAGATTGTAAGCAAATCTCAAGGAATCGATCATTTAGTTGTTGTCTGTTTTTTTTATAAGATGTGGTTAAAGATGCTCCTCTTTTATAATAGTAATAGAAATTTTCAGAAACAACAGTTGCAATATTAACCTTATAAAAGTACTCCAAAACAAAGAATGTGTCTTCTGAAATTACATTTCTCTCTGATTTGAATCTTATGTTGTTTTCTGATATAACATCCAGCTTAAACATTTTCATGCTAGCGCTGGTTCCTATACCTAATTCATATGTAAACAGTGTAGGTAATACTTTTTCTTGGACATCTTCATTCAAAAAAACAGGATCGCCTTCAATGATTCTACGTTTCTTTACTGTTCCGTTGACATCATCATTTCTACCAAACATTACAACATCAGAATCATATTTTTGAGCATTGACCAAGCATTTCTCAACCATTGTTAAATCAACATAGTCATCGCTATCAATGAAAAAAATGTATTTACCGGTTGCATTTTCTATTCCGACATTTCTAGTAAATCCTGCACCTTCATTTTGTTTATGTATGGTTTTAATTCGCGAATCTTTTTGGGCCCATAAATCGCAAATAGCAGGGGAGCCATCAGTCGAACCATCGTCAACAAGAATTATTTCTAAGTTTTTGTATGTCTGATTAACAATGCTCTCTATACATCTATCAAGATATTTTTCAACATTGTAAATCGGAATAACAATAGAAATCAGCGTTTCCATACACACCTCTATCAGTTTAATACTTTAAGGTAAATTGAATTGTAATAATCAACCTTCATATTCCACAAATGCTTTTCTGCAAGCTTTTGTGCGTTTTTACCTTTTCTTTCAATCTCATTACGACAAGTACAGCATTGAACTATAGCATCTGACAAGCTCTTTATATACTCATCCTTTGTTTTACCTGTAAAAAACCACGCTGAATCATTATCTAATAATACACTACTACCAAATTGGTTTAGTGATATCATCGGCAAGCCCTTTGACATAGCTTCCAAAAGAACAGCACCTGATGTTTCACGGATACTAGGCATTATAAAAACATCTGCATTTTTATACTCCTCAACCATACCATCAAAAGGAATTCTTCCGGTAAAAAATACCTTATCTTCCAGGTTGTACTCTTTAGTTAATCGTTTCAGTTCACAGACTTTTGGACCTTCACCAACAAAACGACACTCGTAAGCAATACTTTCAGGAATTTGATGTAATGCATCAAGCAATAATTTATGTCCTTTTCTGTATACGAGTCTTCCTGCTACAAGAAAAACAATCTTTTCTTTTGATTCTATTTCTGAATAATCTTTTTCTATAAAATCACAGGAGCTTATTCCTGTATCAGAGAACAATGCTTTTGGTGTATCGGCTGTTACATCCGATAAGTACAACGCTGTGTCCTTGTTTGTAAATAAAATATAAGAACTTTTTTTAAGCTTTTTGTTAAGACGGTACATTGTCTTATACCATTTGTTTAACAAAGCTCTGATACGCTCAACAATTTCATTACCAACCGCATATTCCTTAAGTCCGGTAGGAATCTCTTCGCCTCCGCCTAAAGGTCCGCAAATAATTTTCACATCAGGAATTTTATAATAATTCCCTATACTTCTGAATTCGATAGGTGTAATCTGATGAATTATATCAATTTTCTCTTTACCGCAAATTTCCTCAACAAGGGGGAGCGCCGCTTTCAACCAGATATTCAAGCGGAGAGAATAAGCTACTCCTTTGAATAATTTTTTATAAATTTCAGGTATATCAACATAATAAAATGTAATATTTTCAATAGGGTTATTGGCAAGATAATTATCAATCGTATTTTTATGCTCTTTTTTTGTTACAACGATAACACGGTTTGTTTTCGCGCTTTCTACTGATATATTCCATCCGATTTTTTCCTCGCTACCTTTATTAGGTAAGCAGGAATAAGCAACATACAAAATATTCATAAACGATTGACTCCAGACATATACTAAATTACTTCTTGGACAAAATATCTACCGCATTAATCCAATCATAATTCAAAACTGCTTCTCTAGTACAACTCTCATTACAACTCAAAGCACAATTTATAATGTCATTTATATTACCTTCTGAATTATCAATAAAGAAAAAGCCTTTATTGTTTCTGAAAGCCTTCATTTCTCCATAAGAAGTTGTTATCACAGGCTTATTACAAGCTGCAGCCTCAAGACAAGACAGTGGTACATCAATACAATTGCCTTCCTTGATAGTTGGAAAAATATAGGCATCTGCCATTTGATAAAGCTCTTCAATATTGCTGAAGTACTCATCAAATATCTTTATATTGGGTCTACTCAGTAATTCCTGCTTCAAAGCATCATCACGCTCATCCTTAGTCATTGAGCTAACAACCAATAACACCTGATAACAGCTACTAATTTCTTTAAGGACTGCAAGATTGCGATCATACTTCAAATGCCCTACATGAAGCAAAATTGGCTTATCAGTATCAAAGCCATACTTTTTCTTAAGCTCATTTGCTCTCGAAGAGTCCACCGGGACAAACTTTTTAGTATCAACACCTGTTTTTATATATTTAATTCTTTTTTGGGGGAGATACTTTCGATAAAAGCTCTCTGAATCTGCTGACAAAACAAAAATATCAGCGCCACTGAGCAAAACAAGAAGACCAGACAAAATATCAAACTTGCTTTTCATAACAAGAATAACACGCAATTTTTTTCTAGTGAAAACAGATAAAATAAAAATGCGGAGAGCCGTAGCAAACGCTTTGGCAGGAAAGGGGACATATAATAAATCCTCGTTACTTGCTCTTATTAATGAAATAAGTTCTTTGTTAATAAGTAATTTATTAAGCTCAATATATTTATCTGTTAAGCCTGAGCTTCGCTCATAGGAAATAATAGTGGTATCCGGATTCGATTTTTTAATTCGTTTAACTAAATTATTAGCAACATTTAAAAAGCCTTCATCAGGGGAGTCAGTTAAACCATTTGACAAGATTACCATACTATCACCATTTTAAAGCTTGGCGCATTTTTCGCAGGTTGAACAAGCATCAAGCTCTTCCTTCGATACCTTGCCATCGCGGTAATCACGAACAATTTTGTTTTCGTACATTGAGTACTTTTTCTTTTTGAAAAAACGAAGAAATTTATGCTTGAGAACCCACAACACCGGTACCCAGATGTATTTTTTCATAGCAGGGGAGACAGAACCAATCATCCAGCAGTTTCTATCGCAACAACGAACTTTTTTACGAACAATTTCTGCCTGCTCACTGTTCCAGAGCTCTTCCCATGACTGCGAATTAAGATTGCCCATAACTTCCTTTTCTTTAGTTCCGTTACAGGGCATTACATCACCATAAGGGTCTATGAAAAATGTATCAAAACTCATATCACATTGAAGAAGACGCTTCTGACTAAAAATATAATTTATAAGTCCGTGATTAAAATATGCTCTGAACCATTTTTTAGGACTATTTGAATCAAGGAGCTTATTAATAAGCTTTTCAAAATTTTCAGCAACCATAAGACGGTCGTTGATTATATTATTGGATTCAACGAAATAGAAGCTGTTATGGAGCGATGCGGTAGCAAATTCCATACCCATTTCATCTGAAATATCATACAAGGGTACTAAATCAGGTGCGTTTTTGTCCTGAACAGTCATACCGAAGCCGACATCCTTCATACCCATTTCAACTAATTTCTTTAAGGTTGTGTAGCCTTTGTTGAATCCGTCATCAAGTCCACGAATCTCATTATTGGTATTTTCAAGACCTTCAATAGAAATTCTGATACCAATCTGAGGAAACTCCTTACATAAATCAACTATACGATCAGTGAAGAAGCCGTTTGTAGATATAACAATTCTATCACTTTTTTTATATAATTCACGGACAATATCCTTTAAATCTTCTCGAATAAAGGGCTCGCCACCTGTAATATTGGTAAAATACATTTCAGGTAATTTGCGAATTGTATCTATTGAGATTTCATCCTCGGGATTTGAAGGAACCTTATATCTGTTACACATTGTGCATTTGGCATTGCAGCGATATGTAACTATAACAGTACCATTGAGTTTTTTTGACATAAATTCACCTTAGTTTTTCATAATGTTTAAGTGGTGTGCTGCAACGGAATCCCAATTGTATTCATTGATAACCTGATTGCTGTCAGTTGTCTCTGACAACTCGTTATTCAGCACCTTATTTACACATGAAACGAGCTCTTGCTCGTTATTATATGAGTAATAACCACTATCAAGCTTGAACATAGGTTTACCACCAACTATTGTTGGTGTACCTGAAGCGATAGCCTCGATAATTACAAGACCAAAGGATTCAAGCTTTGATGTAAAAATACTGCAATCCGAAATATTATAGTACTCATTAAGCTGTTTACCCGGCGCCAATTCACCTACATATACCACTTGGTCTGTTAAACCATTGTTTTCGGCAAAATTAATTATCTTTTGCTGATATTCTTCATCAATTATTCCACCGGCGTACATAAAAACTACATCACGGTGTGCTTTCATATATTCACATAACATTTCCAGTGAGCCCAGCTGATTTTTTCTTTCACAGACTGAACCAACCTGAAATATTACTTTATTATTTTCGAGCTTATGTTTTTTCTTTAAAACATCAATTTCATCCTGAGGCAATGGTCTGTATTTATCAATACTAACACCATTAATAATCTTGTAAATATTTTCACGATTAACCCCAAGCTTAGTGACAAAATGATCGGTTGTAATGTCGTTAAGAACGAATACGAAATCTGCATTCTTAACACAATAAACCTCCTGAAAATACTTCTTTTTAACAGTATTTTCGATTTCCTTCCATTCAGTTCCCCATATATACGAGTGAACTGTGTATGCACTTTTAGCTTTTTTTCTGTATTTTTCTGATACAAGCTTTAAGAAAAAGAATAAATTATATTGGTTGTGGAAATGAAGAATTATGTCCTCTTTTGAATTTTTAAGGATTGATTTTAATTTATTAGCGAGAGCAACAGAATACGCAACTCTTTTGAATTTATGCATTATTCCAAGACTTACATCATCTCTTGTGAATATAGAAGGAACCTTTACCTCAATTATCGGAAGGTCGTTCTTAACACGATCCTGAGCTGCAATATCAATGATTTCAACAGCTTCACCAATTTTTACAAACGAACGAGTAAGCTCCTCAACAACAATTTCAGTTGCTGCACCCATCTGAGCGGGAATAGGGGTGTAGCCGGTTCCGATTTCGTATATTTTCATAATCAACCCTCGTATATTTTTATAAGTTTGTTGTAATAAGACTCTTCTGTTTCAAATGTAGCTTTTTTGCAATTTTCAGTAAGTGCTTCAATTAAACCGGGTGTGTCAAAGATATGTCTTAATTTAGCCTCTAAATCATCAGGATTACCTGATTCAAAAACGAAGCCTGTAACACCATCTATTATTAATTCGGGAATACCCCCCATTTTAGAGCCAACTACGGGAGTGTTTAAAAGCACTGACTCTATTACGCAGAAAGGACAATTCTCATACCATTCCGACGGGCAAACACTTACAGAAGCTTTAGAAATAAGTTCTTTTAATTCATCGCCTGTTTTAAAGCCGACATATTCGGCGTTTTCAACCTTTTCAATATCAGCTTCAGATTCACCATAACCTGCAAAGAGGAAACGAACATCCGGCATTCGTTCAGCAACCTTCAATAAGGTATTTGTACCTTTGTCCTTAGACAAGTGACCGAACTCAAGCACATACTTCTCCTTAGTAACCTCAGGAGCCTCAATTTCTTCAATAAAATTATGAATAACCGTTGTTTTATTAGCTAAAACTGAACGGGTATCAAGCTTTGTCTTTAAGAAATGGGAAGGACAAATTATTGTATCAATAAATGAATATGCCTTACTTATTTTCCAAAAATATGCATCTGCAGCTGCGAGCACGCTCTTGGCAGTTGAGTTTTTCATACATTTCTTTTTAATACAATGAAGATAATTCCCACCAAGACACTTTTCACATATTTTTATCTGCGCATCAAATAAGCCGTGACTAGGACAAACTAATTGATAATCATGCGCAGTATATATGATTTTTATTTTATGATTATTTTCTTCAGCAAATTTTTTGGTTTCAAGAATGATTGAGGGAGTAAGATGAAACTGAATATTATTGAGGTGAACAACATCAGGACGAAATCTCTCAAGAACCAAACGGAGCTTTTTTCTTGCCTCCGATGAATAAATGATTCTCAAAGGTGCAGTAAGATTATTTTTTGTACCTTGAGAAAAATCAATATCAGAAACAAATGAGCCTGCACTGTTTCCTACGATATTCTTTTCGTTTTCAAGACCAAAGTATTCAACCTCATGTCCATGTTGAGCTAAAGTTTCACCAAGCTTGAAGGTATATGTTTCAGCACCACCCTTAGGGAACAAAAACTTATTTACTAACAAAATCCTCATAGCTTTTCCTCAAACTCAATCTCCATAATATAAATCCAAGGTATCTTGGACTACATCATCCCATTTATATTTATTACATATATAAACAGAGCTTTTATCTTTGTATTTCTGTGTAATACTTGGATTATCGCACAGATACTGAAGCTTATTCTTCAAATCCTGGGCATCACTCTTTTTAAATGTAACGCCATAATCCTCGATAACTGATGCAGATTCATGTATATCTGATGTAAGACAACAATTTCCGTAACTCATAGCCTCCAAAAGACTTAAAGGCATGCCCTCAAGGTCTGACGGCAGTACATATACATAAGCATTACTATAAAGCTCGTTCAAAATTTTGCCTTGAACAAAGCCAGTAAAAATAATATTGTCATTTGATTCCGCAGAGCGCTTCAATTCATTTTCAAAATCAGCGGTATCAGATGAACCACCTGCAATAACCAACTTTTTATCGGTATCAATAAGCTTGTACGCTTCAATTAAATACTGTATTCCTTTTTCAGGAACAAGACGACCAAGATATAATATATAACTGTCTTTTTCAAGACCATATTCCTTATTTATAATTTCTGCATTCTCAATAGTAGGGGATGTGATACCATTAGGAATAAAAACAGTATCGCGATTATAAGTTTTCTTAAAATAATTTTTAACATTCTCGCTCAGAACAATAATTTCATCAGCGAATTTAACAGCACATTTTTCACCGAATTTAATATAAAATGATGCAAATTTACCCCATTTTGCTCGTTGGTGGTCCAATCCATGAATGGTAGCAATACATCTTTTACCAAACAGCTTTGGTAACCACAGCATAGCACAGGGACCCTCGGCGTGAAAATGCACAACATTGAAACGTCCGAAAGCCGCTTTAAATGCAGCTACAGCAGAGGAGCTCATAGCGGCTAAACCGGCTTTTTGAACAGTAAAAACATCTTTAATTTTAATTCCTTCGTATTCGGTGATAGCTTGTCCGTCAAATTCCTTACCGCTAACATGGTGACCTCGTCTGTTGTAGCAAACAACATTATGACCTTTTTTCACCATACGCCTTGAAAGCTCGCTGACAACAATTTCAATACCGCCCTCACGAGATGGAATCCTTTTATGCCCTAGCATAGCAATATTTAATTTATCGCGTTTTTCTGTTGGCATTATGTACCCTCCATACCACAGACAGCACCAATAGTTTTAAATAATATTATTAAATCGGTTTTGATACTACGATTTTCAATATATTCTAAATCTAATTCGAGCCAGGAATCAAAGGAAAGGGTATTCCTTTGGGGCTGAACCTGCCAAAGACAAGTAATTCCCGGTACTACGGACAAGCGTTGCATTTGTTGTTCATCATATAATGCAACCTCACGAGGAAGGGGAGGTCTGGGACCAACAAGGCTCATATCACCTTTAATAACATTAAGAAATTGGGGTAATTCATCAATACTACACTTACGAATGATTTTACCGAAACGGGTGATACGGGGATCATCCTCCATTTTAAATGCAGGACCATCCATCTCATTTTTACTAAGAAGAGCATTCAGCATAAGCTCAGCATTGGGAACCATTGACCTGAGCTTATACATCTTGAACTCTTTACCGTTTTTACCAACACGGGTTTGAGTATAGAAAGGGGATGCACCGGGGCTGTCAATTATAATTATAAGAGAAACAATTGCAATAGGTACAAAAAGAACTATTAAAGCAAAAAGTGAACAAAAAATATCAAACGCTCTTTTACAGAAAGTGTACGAAGACTTTTCCTCAACTTCAACTATTCTTTTAGTTTTAGTGCCTTGTGTATCAATATTACTAGCTTCTTTTAAAATCATTTCCAACCCTCTCTTTGTGAAACCCCTTAAAATTCAACAAAAATATCATTATTATTCTTCTGTATAGAAGAGCTTAATAACTGTATCTTTTACTGAATCTTCATCAGGATAAAACTCCATAAAAGTTTCACCCTTAACACTTTTACCCTCTAAATCGCAAATTTCAACAAACTCATAGTCAGCAATTTTCTCAACGATAGTTTGTAAACGATTGCCAGAGCAATTCGAAACAATATATTCTGTAAGCTTTGATGCTGTATTCATAATAAAGTCATCATCTTCTTCAAGACAGAGCATTGTTTTATCATACAAAGCCTGAATATACTGACGCTGACGCTCCATTCGATGATTGTTTGAGCTATCCTCAAGACCGTAACGAGTTCTGACATAATTCAATGCATGTTGACCCATAAGATTCACTTCTTTACCTTTTACAAGAGTGTCATCCACACCGGTAAAATCATCAAGAACCTTTACTTCAACGCCACCAACTAAATCGTTATATGTTGAAACAGCCTCCATCGTAACTGACACATAATAGTCAATATCAATATTCATAAGGAGCTTTTCGACCGCTTCTGTAGTATTGCGACAGCTTACCTCTTTACCATTACCATAGGTGTGAGATAAAGCGATTTGCTGATCAACAACATCAATTTTATCACCGGCAACACCTAAAACACTCATTTCAGCGATAGTATCGCGGTTGATATGCAAGGCAGTGCATTTCTCATTTTTGTTGTCTATTACAAGAAGCATCAAAAAGTCTGCCTGCATATCATTGTCATATGAATCTTCTGAAGCATATTCATATTTATCAAGACCCAAAACCAAAACTGTTTCAATGCCTTTTTTCAATTCATATACTTTACCATTATACTCGAGTGTATCCTTGAGCTGTGCTAAATCGTCAGCTTCCTCAGCAAACGAAGGGTATGCACTTTTGTTTTCCCACAAGCTAATTCCAAAAAGAATACCGCAAACAACAATAACAACAGCTAAAACCATTGAAACTATTTTTAGCGAATAATTCTTTTTGTGTCTGCTTGAATGTCGTTTTTTATTTTTCATCTTTTTTCTTGCGTTTAACTACAACGATGATTATGAATAAAACTACACAACAAGCAATTATTATTAAAGGTATATAATTAATTGAGGGTTCTGCATCTGTACTAACAGGAGCATCTCCTGCATTTACAACAACTGCAAAGGGAGAGAAGTCATCAATCACAAATTCAAGAGTCTCACCATCTTCAAGAACCTTTGCGTTTTCGATAAATTCCCATTCACCATCGTTATAGTGTAAAAGACCTACGAAATTATCGAGTGTTTTTGCTGTAAGCTTGATTGTGAATTTTCCGTGTTCATCATGGGCATCACAGCCACCATAGCTAAGATCAAACAAGTCACTAACAGCAAGATCCTTACCTGTAAGACCTAATTTTTCAGCATAATCTGCAAAATCCTTGCAAAGAGTTGTGAGGTCATCACATTCTGTAATAATTTTATATGCCTTTTCAAGCATATTGCGAATATACTCGGAAGCTTCATCGCGATCCTTATATGCAGTAATTTTTACACCTGCAGCACATCCATCACTTTCATTTCCCCATTCAACAAGTACAGGATTATCATTTTTGGATGGGCTTGAAATAAAAGCACCGGGAGCTGCAAACGCAGTTGTTACCATTGTAAATACCATTACAATTGCAAAGAAAATAGAAGAGATTTTTTTCATAATATATTCATCCTTTCAAAATGAATTTATGTTTTACAGAAACAATTTGTTTCCATAATTTACAAAGTAATTGAAAAACTCATTATCGAGCTTTTTTTGAATTGTGTTAAGAGCTGTACCCATATCAGGAGAACGATCGGTAAGATTGTGACAATCTGATCCGATAAGATGTACTTTTTGTTCTCGAATCAGCCTTAACGCTTTTTTTCTTGTTAAAAAACTATTGATGTAGCTGGCATTGATTTGCATAAGAATATCATTTCCGAGCAAGGCATCAAATATATCGCGAGACTGGTAATCCATATATCTTTCAATATGTGCAAGAATAATGGTTATCGTTCCGCTTGATGACAAATTGAACAATTCATCAATTGTGTATTTAGTCCACCGGGTAGAAGGCATTTCTATCAGAAGCGCCTTTGTATCTTGAATGCATAATTTATCAAGATTTTCCATTCTGCTGATTCCTTCGTAATATCTGACCTCTGCACCCAATTTAATCTCAGGAGCTTTATTATTCAGATTTTCAGAAATAAGGGAATAGGATTTTTCTCGACGCGTTATAAAATTATCAACAGATTCATGATTAGCATGGAAATGAGGGGTAGCAACAACACGCGTAATACCTTGGTTAGTGAGCATTTCCAACATCTTTATACTTTCTTCGGCATTCTTACTACCATCATCCATAGCTGGTAATATGTGCGAATGAAAATCAATCACTGTAAATTCTCCCCGTCAGCTTCTTGTGATTCATAGTTACCATAGGACTTATAATACTTATTATAATATTTATAATGATTTCGGTATTTATACTTACGATAAGAACCCTTACCACTTTTGGTTTCATTGATTACACAACCAAACACCTTAACATCAGAAAGTTTGATTTGTCTGAAGCAGGTTTCAAGTTCTTTTTTCTCTGTATAATCCTCTCTGATAACAACAACCATACCTGTGATCAATTTAGAAACTGTGAGAGCGTCAGAAACAAGATTAACAGGCGGTAAATCGATAACAATGTAATCAAAACGCTTTGACAAAACCTTTAGAAGGTTCTCCATTCTTTTAGAGCCAAGAAGCTCTGAAGGGTTTGGAGGGAGATTGCCTGATGGTAAAATATACCAGTTATCAATAACATCGGATTTAAACTGATTCATTTGTATAGTGTCTTCACCTTTGAGTAAATCTGTAAGTCCGATTGAATTATCGATTCTCATTTTTCTTGCGATACTGGGAAGTCGCATATCACCGTCAATGAGTAGAACCTTTTTTCCGCTTTCCGCAAGAACATATGAAAGGTTTACAGCGGTTGTACTTTTGCCTTCACCGCGCATCGCACTAGTCACACCGATTATCGCACACTCCTGGTCCTCTGGGATTGTAAATGAGAGGTTTGCTCTCAAAAGTTTGTACTGCTCAGTAGCGACGAATTTTAAGTTTTTATGTAAAGTATTTTCACTTTCTCTAATTATTGGTTTATTAGAAGATTTTTTTCTGAACCCCATATCTACACTTCCTTATTTTTTATAGTAATATCTATGACTTTTAGATGGAATTTCCATAAGATTAGGAATTTTTGCTAGTATGGGATAATCATATGTATTGAGAACATATTCTTCGTCATGAACAGTATTATCCATCAATGCCAAAAGTACAAGGAAGGCGAAAGAGAATAAAGCACCAAGAACAAATCCTACCGCAGTATAGCTTGTAATGCTGGGAGCGACCTTGTTCTTATCAGCGATAGCTGAGTCAACAACCTCCATGGAGCTTCCTTCAACGATTTCAGAAATTCTTCTGGGAAGAATCTTTGCAATTCCGTTTGCAATCTTCTTAGCTTCATAAGGATTCTCACAAGTAACAGTAACGCGCATAACCTCAGTTTCATTAACAGGGGAAGCATCAATCATATCATACAACTGTTCCCATGTATAAGAAAGCTCGGTTTCCTCTGCAACCTCTTCAAGGGTTGTTCTGTTTTTAAGAAGAACCGTATAGGTTTTAACAAGGCTCTGAGCAGCACTGATTTCAGAAGAGCTGATACTGAAGCCTAAATCACCAACTGTAAAGGAGCTGTTATTAACATACAGCATAATTGATGATGAATAAGTAGGTGCAATAACAAAGGATGCTATTGAAAAGCCTATTGCAGCACATAAAAAGCTCGAAACAATAATAAGCCAGACTCTATGTCTGATTGTTTTGAGTATATGGGCTAAATCAATAACATAATAGTCTTTTACATTGAATTTTGATTTTTCCATATTAAAAAATCGCTCCTGTTTTAACTTTAAGAAATTTTTAATATTATCTGTATCTTATTGTGATACGCACACATATAGAATTATATCATCTTTTATTTTATTTTCCATAGATTTTCTGCAAAAACATGTATAATTTTTTTGGGGAGGAAATTGTTGAAAATAACGAAAAAAACTCACAAAAAATGAATGAATATAAAATACTAAACATTTTGTCAAAATTATGTTGTTTTTTCACGCACTTTGATTTAAAATTAAAGTAAAGATATACATTGATGATGTGTGATAATTTTTATAAAAGAAAAGAATGAGTTTATGAAAAACATAACCTTTGAAGAATTCAATAATATAGAATTCCGATTATACGATAGTAATCCTATCATCAAAAATCCTCTTAACAGCTTTGTTGTTGCAGACCCGAGTGTTCTGACACCTGATGTTTCTCACGACAAGAAATGGCATTTATTCTGCCACACCTTTTTCGGTGTTTATATGTATGACAGTAATGATGGTGTGAGCTTTGAAAAGCAGGGGAGAATCGTTAAAAGAGCTATGCGCCCCAATATAAATTACATTGACGGAACATACTATCTTTTCTACGAGAGAACTAAAACTCCCATAGAAAATGCCCTTGCGACAGTTAAAGGCAATTGGAAATCCGAAATTTACTGCACAGAAAGTATTGATTTAAAGAACTGGTCTGAGCCCTATTTAGTTTTAGGAAACACAAGAAATTACGAGGTTGATGAAAATGGTCAGGCTCTTTCTAATCCATTTTTACTTAACATAAACGGCAAAAACAGACTCTATTATTCCTGCGGTCAGACCTTTATCAAGGACTGCGGCTTCTGCGAGCCGAGATATGTTTCCTTTGCAGAAAGTGATGAAATTACAAAAGAATATATTGCACGAGAAGAGCCTATAATCAAGCCTAATAAAGACATAGAATACCTTAATCTTTGCTCAGGATGTCTTAAGGTTTATGAGTTAAAGGATTGCTATATCGGGCTTCAGAATGGCTTATTTGAAAAGAACGGAAAAAGTCATTCTGCTATTGTGCTTTTAAAGAGTGATGATGGCATCAATTTTGAGTATGTAAAAAGCTTTTTAGTGCCTCAGAAATGTTGCGAAAGCAATTGGATGGCGCAGTATGTTTACGCTTGCTGTCTTACATATTATGACAATAAATTAAGACTTTATTTCAATGCCCGTAATGTTTCAAATAATTTATTGGGCAGAGAGAGCATCGGTATTTTTGAAGGTCAGGTGAAATAAATGGTTTATGAATTGAAGAATTGCAGAGATGGTTCTCCTGCAACATATAAAACAACTGTTAATATCAGCGAAAACGAGGGGATTTTAACCTTTAAATTTGTGGCAGAGAATACCCAGTTTTATTGCCCACATAGTAATTATAATGACATTCATTCTGAGGGTGATGCCTGCGAGGTTCTCATAGGCTCCGACCCTGATAAAAGATTTTATTTTGAAATTGAAATAAGCCCTGAAAACAAGCTGATGTGTGCTCTTATGGAAAACAAGGGCGACGACGAAAATAATGAGCCTATACTAGAAATCAATTTCGTTGAAGATTGCTTTGTTGTGAGTGATGTTAACATAACAGATACTTCATACGAAGCAACTGTAAGCTTCCCAAAGGAAAAAATCCTCTCAGGTGACGGTGAAATCTATTTTAATGCCTACAGATTGGAAACTGATGGGGGAGAAATGGATAAGCATTTGTTCGCCCTGAATCCTACAATGAAGCCCAAATTCCACAGACCATCCCATTTCTTGTGGCTCAATGATTATTTAAAATAAAGATATAAAAGTAAAGCAGTTGATAGTTTGATACTACCAACTGCTGTTTCTTATGTTTTATTTATTAAAGAGTGTAAATGCAATATAAACGAAAACTGCAAGGGAAGCGAGGGAAAGTCCGCTTATTGCAAGTAAAAGCTTTTTATACAAGCCTTTTTTTGATTTAATTGAAAGAACAAGTGATGTTACTGCAATTGCAAGTGGGAATATTGCAAAAACAAGAGCGAAGAATATCTTTGCAACAGGCTCTGTAAATTCTTCGTTATACAAATAGCCATAGTCACCATCATAATATTCCTGAAGACCCTCTTCAATAATTGCAATGGTTTCTTCATCTGTTATTTTATGGGCTTCGATTTCTGAAATATAACCAAACTCGTATAAGTCAAAGTTGCTTGTTAGTCCGTTTTCCTCAAAATCAAAGTAATAATATGAATTTTTATCGTCATTTACATATAAAAACCCTTTATATACCGAGTAATTATATTTTTCAGAATATACAACAACATCAAATTCCTGATATTCATAAAACGGAATAGAGCTTTTATTACCCGTCAGAAGATTTTTCTTAGAAATATTTTTAAGAATATCGCCTTGGTCTGAATAAGTTGAAAATTCAAGAGTGAATTCCTCGGTTTTTCCATTCTTAATTTTTTCAAAATCTTCTTTTACATCATCTCTGACATATGAATACCAAATAGTTGTACCATCCTCATAATAAAGCTCTGCAATTGCAAACAATTGCTCTTCACCCATTGTTCTGACATAAGCCTTTGTTAGCTCTGATTTCTGAGAATCGGTTAATTCGATTTTTATATTTTCAACATAATTAATCGAATTCTTATCTTCTGAACCAAAACCTGATGAATATACCTGACCATCAGCAAATACATCAAGGTCAACTGTATCTGTATTAGCCCTTGAATAAGAATCACCATTGATATAAAGAGTGGAGTAATCATCAGATAAATCTGCTATATTATCATAACCAGCAAAGGAAGAAACGCTGAAAGTAAATGAGAAAGCTAAAACTAAAGCTAATATTAAAATACTTTTTTTCATTTTTATTTCCTCCTTAGTTAAGATTAAGCTTACGATCTAAAAGACGGTAATTTAAGGTGTATGCAGCCACACTAAGCATAGCAGTAAAGAAAATTGCAAGGAGTAAAAACAGGGGATAGAGCATAACCTCGGTATTACGAGGAAGGTCATACATCCAACCATATACTGCGTCAACACCAAAGAAATAGAACATATACATAAATATGCTTGAAACTGAAGTTGCTCCATAATAGATGAGTATAGCACTTGCTAATTTTGACTTCTTAGAAATCGCACCCGCAAAGGTTATGCAAAGGTAAGTAAAGAGAATAGTTAAAGCGAGGGCAAGAAGAGAAAAAATTATAACCTCAATTATCTGTATAACGAAATTAACTCCGCCAAAATCAGCAACAAGCTCTTTTACACCATTTATAAAATCAGGGTACCAGCCATCATAGAAAATATCTTTTCTGAAGGTTGTTAAAATTATTATGGCAGCGTCAGCAGCTGCAACTATTAAGGTCATTAATCCGCAAACGAAGCCACTGATAAGCTTTGAAGAAAGTATCTGATGGCGTTTAACGGGCAGGGTAAAGGTGAGGTAGCCCTCATCTGTAAACAAATGCTTATAAAATCTTACATAAACCAACAATTCAGAGAATAAAATAAACGCGAATATACTTAAAACTACCAAAACCATACCGATAGTTGCAAATACAATTACACTACCTGGTAATTCCTTTTCAGTTTCGAGGATTGAACCACAGCCTGCGCCGACACCCGAAAGTACAAGGGTAGTAAGAGCGCCAATCCACCAATATTTGAATATAGCTTTAAAATCATATGACAATAATTTTTTTAGCATCTGAATACCTCCTTAAACAGCTCGTCAAGGGATTTGCCTGTTGCATTTCTTGCTTCTTCAGCGTTACCGCCCATAACTATCTGCCCGCCATAGGTAATAAAAATAAAGTCATCAAGAATAGGCTCAACATCAGTTATAAGGTGAGTTGTGATGATAATTGTTGCCTCGGGGTTATAGTTACTTACAATTGTGCTTAAAATGTATTCTCTTGTTGCAGGATCAACGCCTGCAATAGGCTCGTCAAGAAGGTAGAGCTTTGCCTGACGACTCATAACGAGAACAAGCTGAACCTTTTCCTTTGTACCCTTTGAAAGCTTTTTAAGTCTTGAATTTGTATCAACATTAAGGTCCTTAAGAAGCCTGAGGGCTCTGTCCTTGTCAAAATCCTTATAGAAATCTGCAAAGTAATTAACTATATCAATAACCTTCATTGAAGCGGTAAAATATGTTCTTTCAGGAAGGTATGAAATCATTGAGCAGGTTTCGTCACCAACGGGATTTCCGTTCACCTTAATTTCGCCTGCGGTTGGCTGTAAAAGACCTGCAATCATTTTGATTAAGGTTGATTTACCGCAACCATTGGGACCTAAAAGACCGATAATTTTACCCTGAGGTATGTCTAAATTAAGATTGTTAATAACATTTACGCCTTTGGTATACGCTTTAGATAAGCCTTTAAGCTCTAAAACACTCATTGCTTTTCCTCCTCGATAATTTTTATTGCCTGCTCGGTGGTAATAGAAAGGTGATTCATATTCTGCATAAATTCCTTTACCAATTTTTTAGCAAGGGCATTTCTACAGCTTTCTAAAATTTCTGTATTATCTGTAACAAATCTACCGATTGTGTTTCGTGAAATAACGATACCGCTGTTTTCAAGCTCTGTAAAAGCTCGTTGAACTGTATTGGGATTTACTGCCGCTTCAAGAGCTAATTGACGCACGCTCGGAATTTGTTCACCGGGCTTATATTCGCCTGATAACACAGATTTTGTTATTCTTTCAGAAATCTGAAGATAAACAGGCTTGTCAGAAGTGAATTTCCATGCCAAAATTATCGCCTCCTTGTATTACTGTACTAATACAACCATACACCCAATATTTGATTTTGTCAACAAAAAATAAAAGATAACCTTACAGGCTACCTTTTATAGTGTTATTTTCTTCAATTATTGACCCGACATTCTTTGTGTTAATCACAAAATATGTGTCAAAGGTGTTATTTTTTATTTCCACCTCTTTGAGATATTCAAGGTGGAAGGCGTGTTTATTGGAAATAGGATTTTTAAATGTATTATTTTCGATAATAAGCCTTCCGTGAACAAAGCCCTCGAAGGCTTCATCCATAATCTTCGGTGTGTAGCGAATGACGGGTGCATCGGGGTAGGTGTTACCGTGGTCACAGGTATCAATTACATTATTTCTGAAAACAACTTCCTTTGAATAGCCTGACTCAAACCAGAAATTGCAGTCATCCTCCATAAGAAGAGCAGGACCCTGAAGCTTATAAAATCTGTTGTTTTCAATAATTATTTCGCCACGGGTAGTGCAGAGAATACCTCTTCCACTTGTGGTGCCGAAATCGCAGTTTCTAACATATAAATTCGGTGTCCAAGTTGCATTTTCAACAACATCCTTGCCAATTTCAATTTCAGGTAAGGCTCTATCAAGGTGGAGTAGGATGTCAGTATCATTCAGCTTTTTATAGAAATTTACCTTTGTTTCTGCGTAGGGCTGTAGATTATTCCATTCAATAAATTCAAGCTCGTCACCAACCTCAAAAGCCTGAAACCCCCAGCTTTCATCGTGCATAAAGCGAACAACAATTGAATTTTCTTCATAATCTGCTTCGATTATTCTAAGATGTGTGCCGTGAACGTTGATATAATCATCGTGTGCGCCCTGAGCCTTGCAGTTTTCAACAATTAAATTGCCCTTGCACCCTGAAAACTGAAAGAAATCTGCGGTGCTTGTAATTGTTCGGTGTTCGGCAGGGGTAAAGTCGCAGTTTTTATATGTTACATTTTCGCAGAATTGAGAAACCATACCTAAGCCGTGCATAAATTTAACTCTTAAATTCTCAAAATGCAGATTTTTACACCTTTGAAAAAGGCTACCTGTCTGGTCGCGGACAATGTTTCTTGTCTGAAATACTGCTCCAACAGGGAAATCTGCATATTTTTTTACTAAAACAACATTTAATTGATTGTTTCCGAAATCTTCAATGGTTTCAAAATCTAAATCTGCTCTTCTGAAATCTCTTGGTATGCCTGTTTCAGGGTCAATCAGTTTAATATGTCGGCGATTACCGATATATGAATCCTCCCAATATGGAACACCCGTTAAATCATTTTCACCTTGCCAAATAAGATTATTACCCTCAACTCTGTAAAGGCAGTCCTTGTTTATTTCGATAATACAAGTGCCGTTTTCATTTGAAAGAACCTTGAATTCAGCCATTGTAGGACAAGCGTAGTCAATTGTAAGGTTTTTTATGGTTATATTTTCACAATTATTGAACAACAATGGAGTCATTTTGCCGTGAACGAGAAGAGTTGCGCCGTTACCATCAATGGTAATATTCCTTTTGCCGTCTAAATAAAGGGCGGTGTAACGGATACCATCAGGATTTTCGTGTTTTTTTGCAGTGTTTGAGCAGTAAAATCCTTTTAAAGTGAAAGAATCATCCTGACGAACATCATATATTTTATTTTTCTCTAAAATTATTATATCATTATCTTTTATTTCAGAAACTAAATTGCAAAATTCATTCATAAAAATACCGCTTTCGTATGAAAAACTTGATAAATCAATTATACTTTCAATAAAAGAAAAATACAATGGTTTTTACAGTAGATATTTTCAATTGTTTATGTTAAAATGAAGGAAATCATTATCAAATGAGGTCGTTTTATGAAATACTTTATCGGTGCGGATTTAGGCACATCATCATTAAAATTGATTTTAACTGATGTTAACGGTCAGATTATCAATTCTGTTACTAAGGATTATTCTGTTTCTTACCCCAAATCAGGCTGGAGCGAGCAAAACGCAGAGGATTGGTGGACTGCCTTCAAGCTTGGCTTACCCGAGCTTATTAAAGATATAGACGGTAAAGAAATTGCAGGTATAGGCGTTGCAGGGCAGATGCACGGACTTGTTATTCTTGACGAATGCGATAATGTTATTCGCCCTGTAATTCTCTGGAACGACGGCAGAACATGGAAGGAAACTGAGTATCTTAACACAGTTATCAGTAAGGATGTTCTTTCTGAGAATACCGCAAATATTGCTTTTGCAGGCTTTACCGCACCAAAAATCCTTTGGGTAAAGGAAAACGAGCCTGATAATTTCGAGAAGATTTCAAAAATAATGCTTCCTAAGGACTATCTCAACTATCTTTTCACAGGTGTTCATGCTTGTGATTATTCTGATGCTTCAGGTATGCTTCTTTTAGATGTAAAAAATAAATGCTGGTCAGAAAAAATGCTTGAAATCTGTTCAGTAAAAATGGAGCAGATGCCAAAGCTCTTTGAAAGCTACGAGGTAATCGGTACTGTTTTACCTGAAATCGCCTCAGAGTTGGGGATAAGCAATAAGGCAATAGTAGTTGCGGGTGCAGGCGATAACGCCGCAGCAGCCGTAGGAACAGCCACAACAGGCGAGGGCAAATGCAACATTTCTCTCGGTACTTCAGGAACAATATTCGTTTCCTCGGAGAAATTCGGTGTTGATAAATTCAATGCCCTTCATTCCTTTGCTCATGCAGATGGTGGCTTTCATTTAATGGGCTGTATTCTTTCTGCTGCATCCTGCCACAAATGGCTTTGTGACAAGGTATTATACGAAAAGGATTACAGCTTACTTGAAAGTGAAATTGATACCGCACTTTTAGGTAAAAATGAGCTTTTCTTCTTACCTTATCTTATGGGCGAAAGAAGCCCCATAAACGATACTGATGCAACGGGTATGTTCATAGGTCTTCGTCCTGATACAAGCCGTTCTCAGATGCTTCTCGCAGTTTTAGAGGGCGTAAGCTTTGCTATCAGAGATAATATTGAAATCGCTAAATCTCTTGGTATTGATATTAAAGCAAGCTGTCTTTGTGGTGGTGGCGCAAAGAGTAAGCTTTGGAGAAAAATTTTAGCGAATGTTCTCAATATTCAGCTTAATATTCCCGTTGCAGAGGAAGGCCCCGGCTACGGCACAGCTATTCTTTCAATGGTTGGTGCAGGCGAATACAGCTCTGTTTCAGAAGCAGCAGAAAAGCTTGTTAGAATTAAAGAAAATGTTCTTCCCGAGGAAAGCCTTGTTGCTCTTTATGAGGAAAGATATGAGAAATTCAGACTCATTTACCCCACAGTTAAAGAGTTATATAAGAATCTGAAATAAATCCCTGAATTTTCTTATTGATTTGTAAGGCTTCTTAGTATATAATGCCTTTTGGTTAATCACAAATATTTAATCAAGAGGTGAAAACGATGAAAAAGGTTATTTGTAAGGTTGAGTATGATACAGCTACAGCGGAGCTTGTTAAAAAGAACGCATTTGGCGTATTCGGTGACGCTGCAGGCTATGAAGAAACCCTTTACAAAACTGCAGACGGCAAATTCTTCCTTTATGTAAACGGTGGTGAGGAATCTCCCTATAAGGAAGAAAACATCAAGAGAATGTCCGCAGCCAAGGCTGACGAATGGCTCGCAAAATAAACCAACAATAATGAAACGACAGTAGTTTTTAGCTAAAAACTACTGTCGTTTATATTTTAATTATTAAAGCTTTTTACCATAAGCTGCGCCTGTTGGCATATCCTGCAAAAGAGTGAACCCGTTTCTTTCATAAAAGCGTCTTGCGCCCTCATTCTCTGTACCAACGATAAGCATAACACCCTTAACGCCTTGCTCCTTAAGGTTATCGCAAAATGCTTCAATGAGCTTTGAGCCGATGCCCTTTGACTGATAATCGGGGAGAATATCAATGTGTAAATGAGCAGGGTAGTCCTTTTTATAAATCGCGTGGTCATACATTTCTATAAGCGCTTCTGATAAAAATCTTCTGTTTTCAAGCTCTGCAACCGCATTGATATAGTCAGTAAAATTTTCCTGATAAATGTCATAATTCTTAACACCGTAGGTATAACCAACAACATTATCGTTTTCATCAACTGCAACGAAGCAATTTTCAGGCTCTTTTTCAAGGTAATATCTGCAGAACATTATCTCAACATATTCGATAATCTTTTCGTAACCCTCTTTACCGAGCATATCATTAAGACAAACATATTTTGTTGCTTCAAAGTCTTTGGGTTCAAATTTTCTTATATTCATATTATTCTCCTGAAAAGTTTTTTTATATTATAACAATAAAAATGGCAAAAGTCTATTTATTTTAAAAGAATTGTGTGGTATTATAGATATAATAGAAAATATTTAGGAAGTGATACTAAATGAAGGAAATCAATAATGGTGTTTATCCAACTATGATAACACCCTTTACTGATGACAATAAAATTGACTATGACGGTGTCAAGGCTTTGATTGACTGGTACGATAAAAAGGGCGTTGACGGCATCTTCGCAATTTGCCAGAGCAGTGAAATTTTCTTTTTAAGCTTTGAGGAAAGATTGGAGCTTTTAAAGTTCATTATGGAAAATAAGCCCAAGGGTATGTCAATTGTGGCATCCGGTCATACTGCAGACGATTTGGATGTTCAGATTAAGGAAGCAAAAGCGTTTATTGATTGCGGTATTGACGCATATGTATTCATTTCTAACCGTTTTGCTAAAGAGGATGAAGATGATGATGTCTTTTTAAAGAATATGGAATATGTTACATCACAACTTCCTGATGTTGCTTTAGGTGTTTATGAATGTCCTTATCCTTACAAGCGTAAAATTTCACCCTATGTTTTAAAGAAAATGGTTGAAAACGGTAAATATCAGTTTATTAAAGACACTTGTTGCAGTCTTTCCGAGCTTAAAGAAAAACTTGATATCATTAACGGCACAAGCGTTAAACTCTTTAATGCAAATGCTGCAACTCTTTATGAAAGCATTAAAATGGGCGCTCTTGGTTATTCAGGTGTTATGGCAAACTTCCATCCCGAGCTTTATGTTGAGCTTTTCAAGGCACATAAAGAAGGGGACAAATCCAAAGCAGAGTTTTTACAGAATATGGTTGGCTATTTCTCTGTTACAGAGTGTCAGTGCTACCCTGTAAATGCAAAATACTATGTAAGCCTTGACGGTGTTAATATCGGCATCAACACAAGAACAAGAAACCCTGCAGAGCTTACAGAAAGCAGAAGGCTTGAAATCGAGCAGATGTATGCTTTCACTAATGCAGTTAAAGAGAAATTTAATATTCAATAAATACAAAATAAGGAGATAAAAAAATGGCAGAATTCAAATACGAAATTCAGGAAAACTTAGGCGAAATTTCAGAAACAGGTAAGGGTTGGACAAGAGAGCTTAACCTTATTTCTTGGAACGGTGGCAAGCCCAAATACGATATTCGTGACTGGGCACCCGACCACGAAAAAATGGGTAAGGGTATTTCCTTAACAAAGGAAGAGCTTGAAGCACTTTACAATATCATTGGTGAAGTTTTAGGCAAATAAGTTAATACATAGCATAGCAAAAGGAGTGGCGAAAACCACTCCTTTGTTTATTATATTCTTTCGCCCTGACAATAGATTTCGATGCCGTCTGTGTTGCCGTCAAGGTTATATTTAACCATTTTGCCATTTTTCCACTCAATATCTACTGTTATATTGCCGATTGCCTTAAGTCCTGTAACCTTGCCATTTTTCCAAGTTGAAGGAAGGGCAGGGAGAAGGAAGATTTTTCCTTCTCTGGACTGAAGCAGCATTTCTGCAATACCTGCAGTACAGCCGTAGTTACCGTCAATCTGGAATGGGGGATGAGCGTCAAAAAGATTGGGGTATGTTCCGCCGCCGCGATATCTTACATTTCTTACTGCGGGAACAGGTCTTAACTGCATATCCAGAAGCTTTAATGCGTGGTCGCCATCCCAAAGACGAGCCCACATATTGATTTTCCAACCTAAGCTCCAGCCTGTGCCGTTATCACCGCGAAGCTCAAGTGAACGAATACAAGCTTTAACCAAATCAGGTGTTTCATCGGGAGTAATAAGGTTACCGGGGTGAAGTCCGTAAAGGTGGGATTTATGTCTGTGGTCGGGTTCGTGCTCCTTAAGCTCCTTATACCATTCTAGAAGCTCACCGCGACTACCGATTTTAAATGGTAAAAGTCTTGGTAATGCTTTTCTCATAGCCTCGATATCTTCGTCATTTTCACCGAGAATATCTGCGGCCTTGATAGTATTTGCAAAAACCTCTTTTACAAGACTCATTGTCATTGTTGTTGTTTCGCTGAGGCTCATTGCAACTCCATCAATAAGGAATTCATTTTCAGGTGAGGTTGAGGGAGCCATAATAAGATAGCCATCTTTATCCTCAACAAGTAAATCAAGAATAAACTGAATACATTTCTTCATAATCGGGTATGCAGTTTCCTTTAAATACTCCTTGTCATTTGTATATAAATAATGGTTGAAAACATGCTGGCAGAACCATGCACCTGACATATTCCAGAAGCCCCATTGAGCGTCACCTGCTGCAGGGTCAGAATATCTCCAGATATCAACATTATGGTGAGCGCAGAAGCCACGAGCGCCATAAATCTCTTTAGCTGTTCTTTCACCCTTAACTGATAAATCCTTAACCAAGTCAATAACGGGTTGGTTGAATTCAGCAAGGTTACAGGGGAGAACAGGCCAATAGTTCATTTCGGTGTTGATATTAACTGTATAGTTTGAGCTCCAAGGTGGTGCAACCTTATCATTCCAGATGCCCTGAAGGTTAGTTGCCTGTGAGCCCGCTCTTGAGCCTGAAATAACCAAGTATCTGCCAAAATTGAAGATAAGTGCATAAAGAGCAATATCGCTTTCGCCTTTGTTATGCTTGATAAGACGCTTATCGGTGGGAATATTACCCTTATTATCTGAACCGATGTCAAGACTTACTCTGTTGAAATAGCCTGAAAAATCCTCAACATGAGCTGATTTGATAGCATCAAAAGCATTTTCATCAACCTTATTAAGCTTTTCAAGACAAGCGTTTTTGAATTCCTTCCCCTCTAAAACAGGGTGCTTATCGTAACCGTTAAAGGAGTTTTCTGTACAGAAAACAACTGTAACGCTTTTTGCATTTGTAACAACAATTGATTTCTTCTTATATTCAACCTTACCATCAGTTGCAAGCTTTAATGCACAACGGAAATGGGTTCCCTGAAGAGCAGGGTCATCAGGATACTGAGGCGCATCAAGACGAGCATAAGTTTCCTGATTGCAGGGTGAATCTGAGGGTGCCATACCATCAAGAATAATTACACCATTTTCACAGAAGGATTTACCCTTTAACTGAGTTGTAAGAGAAATCTCAAAATTCAAGGCTTTATTATTACAAGAAATATGCTCAATATATGCGTCTTCAAGAGCAGAAACAAAGCTTTCTCTTTTGAATTTGTTTTTACCGCGATAATATGTAACAGTATTAATACCTGTTTCCAAATCAAGCTGTCTTTCATAATTCTTTAAAAGACAAGTATTTTTGAATTTATATTTAATGTGACAAAGGGGCATATAAGCCTGAGAACAGTGAGCAAGAACCTTGTCTTCAAGGATGTCCTGAGCCTTTCTGTATTCGCCCTTCATTGCTAAATCTCTAGCTTTGATAAAAGCTTCATTTGCACCTTCTTTTACCTGAGAGGGTCGGGGGAAGCCTGTCCAGAGAGAGTCAGAGTTCATTGCAATTGTTTCTGTATCTGTTCTGCCATAAACCATAGCACCGAGAAAGCCGTTACCTAAAGGCATAGCCTGAAGCCATTCTTTAGCGGCAGATTTGTAAAATAATACTTTTGAATCGTTTACCATAAAGTACACCACCTTGTGTTAATATTCATATATTACAATAATAATATGATAAAATCAACATATTTAATTTCGTATAAACTGTTGTAAATGACAAACATATGTGTTATATTGATTGTGTATTTTGGAAATTGAAGGTGATTTCAATGAAAACAGTTTTATCAAAACTTGATGTAGCCAGAATTAACCTTGATGCTAACACCGATTATATGGTAAAAAAAATCACAGAAATCTGTGAAAAAATCGGTCCTCGCGCTCCCGGTAGTAAGGAGGAGTTTGCTGCCCAGCAGTCTATGGGCGAGGATTTAAAGAAATGGTCCGATGATGTTTCATTCGAGGAATTTATTGTTCATCGTCAGGCATTTATGGGATTCATTCCCTTTACAGTTGCAATGGCAATTATCGCAACTGTTCTTTATTTCAGTTATCCTCTTGTAGGCTTTTTGCTTACTGTTCTCGGCTTTATTCCGCTTGTACTTGAATTTTTAATGTATAAGCAGTTTATTGACCCTCTTTTCAAAGGTCACACCTCTCATAATGTTATCGCAACAAGAAAGCCAACCGGCGAAACCAAGAAAAGAATCGTTTTCGTCGGTCACGCTGACTCACAGTATGAATGGATTCTTAACTATAAGCTTGGCGGAACAGGAATGAAGCTTTTCCTTATTCCTGCTGTTGTTGGTCTTATTGCTTGCTGTGCTGCAAGCTTAATTAAATTCATCGTTCTCGAATTAAAGGGCGTTGAATCTGCAGGTGCAAATACATTTTTCCTTGTTGTCGGCATTGTGCTTTGCGTATTTATTATTCCTTACATAGGCTTCCTTTTCTTCCAGAGCTATACAAAAAGCGTTCCCGGTGCTAACGATAACCTTTCAGGCTGTCTTGCTTCAATGAGCGTTCTTAGACTAATGGACGAGGCAGACATTCGTTTTGAAAATACAGAGGTTCAGGTTATTCTTTCAGGCTCTGAGGAAGCAGGTCTTCGCGGTGCAAAGGCTTATGCTAAAGCACATGAAAAAGAGCTTAAGGAAATCGAAACTGTTGTAGTTGCTTGTGACACAATGCGCGACCTTAAGGATATGGCAGTTTACGACAGAGATTTGAGCGGTACATTAAAGCACGATAAGCAGGCAAAAGAGCTTGTTAAAAAAGCTGCTCTTAACTGCGGATATGATATTCCTTACGCTTCAATATATCTTGGTGCTTGTGATGCGGCTGCATTCACTCAGAAGGGTATTAAAGCAACAGGCTTTGCTGCTATGGATCCCACACCACCAAGATACTATCATACAAGACTCGACACCCCTGATATGCTTGTTCCCGAAGCTCTCAAGGTTGGTGCTGAAGTTCTTCTTGAAACTGCATTTTTATATGATGCAGAGGGCTTAAAATAATTATTTCTTTTGACCGTCTTTAATGGCGGTCAAAGTTCAGTTTTTGGATGTAGGAGTTTTAAACTGTGAATTATATCATAATGGACCTTGAGTGGAATAACACTTACTGCAAAAAGAAAAAAGGCTTTATGAATGAAATCATTGAGATTGGTGCTGTTAAGCTTAACAGCAATCTCGATGTTGTTGATACATTCTCTGTTTTCATTAAAGCACAGTTGGGTAAAAAGCTTCACGCAAGAGTTAAAGAGCTTACCAATATTACAAATGATGATATAAGCGGTGGTACACCTTTTTCTCAGGCTATGTCCAATTTCAGGAAATGGGTTTCCCACGAGGAGAATGTTATTCTCACCTGGGGCGACACAGATATCAGAGTACTTATTGAAAATTTTAAATACTTTAATGGTATTTCCTTTATTCCGTTTTTGAGTAACTATGTTAATCTTCAGAAATATGCACAGGCATTTATGAATATCTCCAAGGCTGACCAGATTGGTCTTTCTGCTGCTGCAGAGAAGCTCGGAGTTGATTTTGATGCTTATTCTCTTCACAGAGCCTTGGATGACAGTAAGCTTACCGCAGATTTATTCAAAAAGATTTTCAATGAGAATATGTTGAAATCTTATACCTTGGTTTGCGACAATTCCTTTTACTCTAAAATCACATTCAAACCCAAGGTTATTACTGATATCAACAGTCCTCTTATTGATAAAACAAAAATGGTTTGCCTTTGTGATGTCTGCGGTTCAACCTGCGAAAGAATCACAGATTGGCGTCTTATGAATCAGTCCTTCAGGGCTATTTTCCTTTGCAAAAAGTGTAAGAGAAAAATAAGATTTACCATCAGATTTAAAGAGTATTATGACAGAATTGACATTAAATCATCTTCTGTTCCATTTATAGAAAAGAAAGAAATAAAGAATGTTGTTGCCGTGGAAGCGGGAGCAAGTCAACAGAATAAATCGGAGGAATAAAAATGAGTTATCCTATTAAATTACAGCCTGTTTTTAAAGAAATTGTTTGGGGCGGTAACCGCTTAAAGAATGATTACGGCTTCAAATCCGACCTTAAAAATATTGCAGAGGCTTGGATGCTTTGCGCAAGAAACGACGGCGATAATATTGTTGTAAACGGCGAATATGAGAGTAAA
The DNA here is from genome assembly GCA_045660345.1 of Acutalibacteraceae bacterium. Classification (GTDB taxonomy): domain Bacteria; phylum Bacillota; class Clostridia; order Oscillospirales; family Acutalibacteraceae; genus DTU089. Next base: position 26,721 of record JAZRDP010000049.1, on the reverse strand, counting down.
TCCTTTACAGAGCTTGTTAAGGAGCATAAGGAGCTTCTCGGTACAAAGGGCGAGAAATACGAGGAATTTCCTCTTCTTATAAAATTCATTGACGCTAAGGCTGATTTGTCTGTTCAGGTTCATCCCGATGATGAATATGCAAAGAAATATGAAAACAGCTACGGCAAAACTGAGGCTTGGTATATTCTTGATTGCGATGAGGGCGCTCAGCTTATCTATGGCTTCAACAAGGAATTAACCCGCGATGAGTTCAAGAAATCAATTGAAGATAACACCTTCCTTGATTATGTTAACAAGGTTAATGTAAAAAAAGGTGATGTATTCTTCATCGAAGCGGGCACTCTCCACGCTATTGGTGGCGGAATTCTTCTTGCAGAGGTTCAGCAGAACTGCAACACAACCTACCGCGTTTATGACTACGGCAGACTTGTTGACGGCAAGCCCCGTGAATTACATGTTGAAAAGGCACTTGATGTAACCGATACTGTTCCTCCTACTCGTTCAGGGGATGCAGACGGCGAGAAAACTGCTCTTGATGGCGCAGTTTCACAGGACCTTTGCTCTTGCGCGTTCTTTAAAATGTCAACTCTTGATGTTGACGGCACATATACCTTCAATGTTGACAATGAAAGCTTTGTTTCTCTTCTTGTTACAAAGGGTGAAGGTACAGTTGAATGCGGTGGTACAGTTGTTGAAATCGCATCAGGTAACAGTATTTTTGTTCCCGCAAATGCAGGCAAGGTTGTTCTCAAGGGTAGCTTTGAAGTATTGGTAAGCACTTTATAATTTATTGACTTTTTTGGTGGTTTTATGTCTCTATTAACGGCACAAAACTTAACATTTGGTTTTCTTGACGGCGTCTTATTCAAAGGCGCCGCTTTTAAGGTTGAAGAAAACGATAAAATCGGTCTTATCGGTGCTAATGGCACAGGTAAAACATCTCTTTTCAAGCTTATAATAGGGGAATACTCAGCTAATGAGGGCGGTATTGTCCGCGGTAAGGATGTCCGCATAGGTTATATGGAGCAGTACCTTGAATGTGACGATAATCAGACACTTTATAACGAGGCTCTGACAGTATTCAATGATGTTGCAAGAATGGAAGAGGAACTTGAAGAGATAAACGAAAGGCTCTTAACTGAAAGCAATATTGAGCTTATCGAAAAGCAGGTTAAATTAACAGAAGATATTGAACACCGTGACGGACTTGTTTATAAGGCAAAAACAAAATCTGCTCTTATGGGTCTTGGCTTCTCTGAAAAAGACCTTGATTTAAAGGTAAACTCCTTAAGTGGCGGTCAGCGTTCAAAGCTTTCTTTGTGTAAGCTCCTTTTATCTGATACTAATCTATTATTATTAGACGAGCCCACAAATAACCTTGATATTGATGCTGTAAACTGGCTTGAGGACTTTTTAATCAAGTATAAGGGCGCGGTTATAGTCGTTTCCCATGACAGATACTTCCTTGATAAGATAACAACCTCTACAATGGAAATCTCTCATAAAAAGCTCACTCTTACAACGGGCAACTACACAGTTTTCCAGAAGCTTAAGGCTGAAAGAGAGCTGACGATTGAGCGTGAATATGAGAAAACCATTACCGAAATCAAGCGAATTGAGGGTATAATTGAACAGCAGAAGCGATTTAATCAGGCTCGCAACTATATCACAATCGCAAGTAAGGAAAAGCAGATTGAAAGGCTTAAAGCTGACCTTGTTATTCCTGATAAGGCATTGAAAAGCGTTCATTTCAGCTTTAAAACTGATGTGAGAACAGGGGACGAGGTTGTAAATGTTCACGACCTCTCAAAAAGCTTTCCCGAAAAGAAATTATTCAGAAATTTCAATTTATCGGTTTATAGAGGGGACAGAGTATTTCTTTTAGGCCCTAACGGATGCGGTAAATCCACATTTTTGAAAATCCTTAATAAAGAGGTAAATGCAGACAACGGCTCATTCCGTTTCGGTTCAAATGTGAAAATCGGTTATTTCGACCAGAATATTGATAGACTTGATTCTGACAAAACTGTTCTCGATGAGGTCTGGGATATGTATCGCTACCTCACTGAAACAGAAATCCGCTCCGCACTTGCAATGTTCCTTTTCTGCGGCGAGGATGTATATAAAAAGGTTTCTCTTTTAAGCGGTGGTGAAAGAGCGAAGATTTCGCTTCTTAAAATTATGCTTTCAAAGCCGAATTTCCTTATTCTTGACGAACCTACCAACCACCTTGATATTACATCAAGAGAGGTTCTTGAAAACGCCCTTCTTGATTTTGACGGAACAATGCTTGTTGTATCTCATGACAGATATTTTATAAATAAGCTTGCTAATAAAACTGTTTATCTTACTCATGACGGCGCAGTAAACATCGACGGCAACTATGACAATTATCTTCTTTACAGGGAAAATATGGTTGTTGAAGAGGCGAAAGCTGTAGAGAAAAAGCCTGTTGTCAACGATTACAAGCTCCGTAAGGAAAAGGCAAGTAACGAAAGAAAAAGAAAAACAAAAATTGCCAAATTAGAGGTTGAAATTGAAGAAAACGAAAACAAAATAGCAAGTCTTGAAGAGGAGCTTTCAACACCCGAGGTTTCAGGAGATTATGAAAAGCTTCTTGAATACACTAATAATCTTGACGCTCTGCGAACAAGCCTTGAGGAAATGTATTCTGAATGGGAAGAGCTTCAGACAGAAGAATAATATTAACTTCACCTGCATAAAATTTTGCAGGTGATTTTTTATGAATAAAAACAATAAGGATTATTTAACAAAAACATTATTGCTTCAATTTTTAGTATGTCTGATTTTATTCGGATTGGTTTTTGCTTTAAAAAGCAGTAATTCTGCTCTTTTTTCAGAGCTTGAAAACACATTTTCAAAAAAACTCGAGGAAAATCTCAGTGTTGAAGAGGCAAGGTCAGTTTTTGCAACTACAACAAAAGCAGAACCCGAAAAAGAAGCTGAAAATGGGGCTGAAGACGAAGAAGAGGTAACAGAAAACGAAACTGAATACGAACCCTTTGAAGAACCTTCGTTGAGTGCGGAAATAATTGCAAGCGGTGGCAAGGATATTAAGGTTTCAAGCGAAAGCGAAATACCCGAAAATGTATCGGTTAATGACTATAAATTAAGTCAGAAAATGGTGTTGCCCTTAGAAGGAAAAACAACCTCGGATTTCGGTGTAAGAACCCATCCCATAAGCGGTGATTTGCGCTTTCATGCAGGTATTGATATAGCTGCAGACAAGGGAACAAGCATTTATTCTGCCTTTGATGGTGTTGTTGAAGAAGCAGGCTATGACCAATGGAACGGCAATTTCCTTAAAATTAAGCACGATAATAATATTATGACGGTGTACTGTCACTGCGAAAGTCTTAATGTTAAAAAGGGACAGAATATAAGAGCAGGCGAGGTTATTGCTACTGTGGGGTCAACAGGCAGCTCAACGGGCCCACATCTACATTTTGAATTGAGAGTAAATGATATTTCATATAATCCTCAAATAGCTCTTAAAGGAGCAAAAAATGCAGTTTAAAATCAAAACCACTACCTTTAAAATCAGTTTTTCATTTTTGGCACTGATTCTGCTTGCTTTGGCAACTGATAAAAGCAGGACAGTTATTTTATTTCTGATTTTTGCAGTCTTACATGAAGCGGTGCATCTGATTTTTATTTATTGTCTTTCTGTTCCACCGAAAATGGTTTCACTTTCGCTTTTAGGGGCAAATATTTCAAGATGTGACAATTCAACAACCAGCCTTAGTTCAGAATTTTTAATAAACATAAGCGCACCTGTATTCAATATTGCTACAGGTGCTTTTTTAAAGATTATCTCAATTATAAATAGCGAATATAACTCTTTATTGGAAGAGACTGCACTTGTGAATCTTGCTCTCGGTTTATTTAATCTTGTTCCGTTTTACACCTTTGATGGTGGAAATGCTTTGAAATATTTTCTTCTGAAATTCTGTACCGAGAAGGCAACCGAGGGATTAATGACCGTGATTTCGCTTGTTGTAACTGTTCTCTTTTCCTTTACTTCAATTTATATTTTCCTGAATTATCACCATAATTTTTCACTTTTGATAATGTGTGTATATATGTTTCTCTCAATTATCTTCAAAAAGCAAAACGCTCTTGATTATTAATAAGAAATATTGTAAAATATCTACATACTTAAAATTGGAGATTTTGCAATGCTGAAAGAAAAAATTGAAAGAATTTTACCATTGGTTCAGAAGCCAGCAAGATATACAGGTGGCGAGTTGAATTCAGTTGTAAAAGATAAAGAAAATGTTGATATCCGTTTTGCCTTTTGCTTTCCCGATACATACGAAATAGGTATGTCTCACCTTGGAATGAAGATTTTATACAGCCTTATCAATTCACGCGAGAATTATTGGTGCGAAAGAGTTTTTGCTCCCGACACCGATATGGAAAAGGTAATGCGTGACCGTGATATTCCGCTTTTTGGTCTTGAAAGCAGAGATGCACTAACTGACTTTGATGCTGTGGGCTTCACTCTTCAATATGAGCTTTCATTTACCAATGTTCTTAATATGCTTAATTTGGGTAAAATTCCGCTTCGTTCAAAGGACAGAGGCGATACTCTTGATTTACCCATTGTAGTTGCAGGTGGTCCCTGCGTTTGCAATCCCGAGCCCTTGGCAGATTTCATTGATGCCTTCCAGATAGGTGAGGGCGAGGAAATGATGCTTGATTTCCTTGATTTGCTTAATGAATATAAAAAGCAGGGGAAATCAAGAAAGGAATTTTTGATTGAAGCTTCAAAAATCGAGGGCATCTATGTTCCGTCATTATACGATGTTGACTATAACGAGGACGGCACAATCAAATCCGTTACAGCTCAATGTGGCGCACCTGATGTTGTTAATAAAAGAGTCGTTTCCGATTTAGATAATGTATTTTACCCCGATAATTTCGTTGTTCCCTTTGTTGAGGTTGTTCATGACAGAGTAGTTCACGAAATTTTCCGTGGCTGCACAAGAGGCTGTCGCTTCTGTCAGGCAGGCTTCTGGTACAGACCAATCCGCGAAAAATCAGTTGAAACTATTAGTAAGCAGAGTCAACGCCTTGCCTGCACAACGGGCTATGACGAGCTTTCTCTCTGCTCTCTTTCAAGTAGTGACTATACTAAAATCACAGACCTTCTTGAAGAGCTTCTTGGATGGGCAACACCTCAGAAAATCAATATCGCATTACCTTCATTGAGAATTGACAATTTCTCGGACGAGCTTAAGGAAAAACTTGCTCTTGTACGCCGTTCAGGTCTTACCTTTGCTGCTGAAGCAGGCACACAGAGAATGAGAAATGTAATCAACAAGAATATCACAGAGGAAGAAATCCTCACAACCTGCCGTAAGGCCTTTACAGGTGGCTGGACCGCAGTTAAATTATACTTTATGGTTGGTCTTCCTACTGAAACTGATGCAGATGTTATCGGTATCAATGAGCTTTCACAAAAGGTTGTCAATGAGTTCTATAACAATCCAGACAAGCCCAAGGGTAAGGGCGTAAGCGTAAGCGCAGGTGTTTCATCCTTTGTTCCAAAGCCCTGCACACCATTCCAATGGGAGCCCCAAGACACTAAAGAAGAGCTTCACAGAAAGCAGCAATTACTTCTTGAAACCTGCACAACAAAGAAAATCACATTCCGCTTCCATAACACAGATTTGACATTCCTTGAGGGTGTTTTTGCACGAGGCGACAGAAAGCTTTGTGATGTTATTGAAGCAGCATATAACAATGGCTGTACCTTTGACAGTTGGGACGATAAATTCAATTACGATGGTTGGATGAAGGCGTTTGACGATTGTGGTGCTTCAACTGCATTTTATGCAAACCGCAGAAGAAGCTATGAGGAAATTTTACCTTGGGACCACATCAATTCAGGTATCAAAAAATCCTTCCTTATTGCAGAAAACGAAAAAGCAAAGCAGGCACTTACAACAGGCCATTGCCGTCAGCAATGTGCTGCTTGCGGTTCAAATTCATTGAATGGAGGAAAATGCGATGCGCTCAATAAGAATATGGTTCACTAAAAAAGACGCTTCTAAATATATTTCTCACCTTGATTTGACCCGTTGCCTTATCCGTGCATTCAGAAGAACTGATATTCCGTTATGGTACACAGAGGGCTTCAATCCACATCCTTACCTTGTTTTTGGTCTTCCGTTGCCCTTGGGTGCAGAGGGCTTGCGCGAGGTACTTGATATCCGTCTTACTGATGATAATTACACAAACGAAAGAGTTTTATCAGAATTAAACAGAGTAAGCGTTCCGGGTATCGAGTTTTTAGAGGTTGCAGAACCCGTTGAGAAAAATCTTGCTATAAATAAGGCTTTTTATACTGTTACAATTCCCTCAGTTGAAGATGCTAAAGAGCTTTACAATAAAATCAAGGATGAAATTTCAAAAGGCGATATAACAATCGAAAAGAAAACAAAAAAGGGTGGAATGAAGGAAATTAATGTAAGCGAGCATATTCAGGATTTTAATTGCAGCTTCGATAATGATACTGTAAGCCTTTCATTCATATTACCCGCAGGCAATGATTTCACTGTTAATCCCGTTGCATTCTGTAACGCTTTGTTCAGCAGAGTAGGGGAAGAGGAGCTTCTTCACAGAATAGTTCGTCATAAGCTTCTTACCAAAGATATGAAGGAGTTCAGATGATGATTCGGACTCTTGTATAACAGTAATTTGTTGACATTAGTCGAACAATGTGATATATTGTATTAGTTAAAATATGTTTACAAACAAATAATTTTTTTAGGAGAATAATTATGGAAAAACTTTTAGAAATCCTTAAATCTATCAGAGACGATGTTGATTTTGAAAACGAAACAAAGCTCATTGATGACGAAATTCTTGATAGCTTTGATATCGTTTCTATCGTTGGTGAATTGTGCGATGCTTATGACATCACAATCACAGTTGACGATATGGAGCCCGAAAACTTCAACAGCGCGAGCGCTATTCTTGCATTGGTTGAGCGTCTTATCGACGAAATGTAATTTAAAATTAAAAACCTTAATGCTAGTCGAAACAGTGTTTTTTTGCACTGTTTCGGCAAACTATATTATTAGGGATTGTATTTGAGGAGATTAATATGCCTTTTACATCTTTTAGATTTTTCTTCTTTTTGGCTGCAGTAATATTCTTCTATTACATTGTGCCAAAGAGATTTCAGTGGGCTGCGCTTTTAGTATCAAGCTACGCTTTTTATTTATTCAGTGGTGTCGAAAACCTCGTTTTCATTGTGGGAACCACATTATTCACCTATTTATCAGCTTTGTTAATGCAAAGCATGCGAAACAAAAATCAAAAGAAGATTGATTCTCTCGGCGAAGGTATAACCATGGACCAGAAGAGAGAGATGAAAAAAACGGTTGCCAAGAAGATACATACAGTTCAGGTTTTAACTGTACTTGTAAACCTTGGTGTACTTGCTTCACTTAAATATCTTAATCTCTTTATCGGTTCCGCTAATGACCTCTTCACCCTTTTCAAATGGGATGCATCAATACCATTTGTTAATTTGATTGTACCGCTCGGTCTTTCATATTACACCTTCGACAGTATTGGTTATCTGATTGATATCGGTCGTGGTAAATATGCAGCCGAAAAGCACTTGGGTAAATTTGCACTTTTCGTTTCATTCTTCCCCTCAATTGTTCAGGGTCCCTTAAATAGATTCGGTGATGTTGGCGTTCAGCTTAAGGAACCTCATAAATTAGAGTACAACAACCTTAAAAATGGTGCACTTTTAATTATATGGGGCTTATTTAAAAAGCTTGTTATTGCTGACAGAGTTTCAGCAATCGCGGCAACAATATTCTCAAGCAGCTTTGCAGCAACTGACTACAATGGCTCTCAGATTTTCTTCGGTGTTCTCGCTTATTCATTCCAAATTTACGGCGACTTCTCGGGTGGTACTGATATTACACGCGGTGCTGCACAGATGATGGGCATTAATCTTCCCTTGAACTTTGAAAGACCCTTCTTCTCAATTTCATTGGCAGACTTCTGGCGCAGATGGCATATGTCACTTGGCGCATGGATGAGAGAATATGTTTTCTATCCCGTTATGCTTTGTAAGCCCGTTTCAAACTTAAGTAAAAAAATGCGTAAAAAACACGGCACCTATGCTGGTAAGCTTGTACCATCAGTTGCAGCACCCTTGGTTGTTTTCTTCCTTATGGGTATCTGGCACGGTATTACCGCTCAGTACATTTTCAACGGTCTTTATAACGCGTTGCTTATTTCAGGTAGCGTTGCGTTAATTCCTGTTTATAAGTGGTTGATTGACAAGCTTCATATCAACACTGAAACCTTCAGCTATAAATTGTTCCAGATCGCGAGAACAACAATTCTTCTTTTCATTTCAAGAATTGTTGTTAAGGCGCCAAGCTTTAGTGATGCGTTCTTAATGATTAAGGCAATGTTTACAAGCGTTGACCTTGACTTCCTTTTGGGATTAGACGGCGAGATTTACACCTATGGCGTAGACCAAAAGAATATGTCAGTTCTGATTTTCTCAATTCTTATTCTTCTTGTTGTTGGTGTTCTTCAGGAAAATGGTATAAAAATCCGCGAAACCTTGGCAAAGCAGAACATATTCTTCAGATGGTTCCTTGTTTTGTTATTAATAGCATTCATTTTCATCTTCGGTATTTACGGACCCGATTACAACGCAAGTAGCTTTATCTACGGTAATTTCTAAAAAGGAGTACATTATGACAAAAAAACAGTTTTTAAGAAGCATCGCTTTCTTTTTAGTTGTGGCTATAATGTTATTTACTCTTTGTGATTTGTTTGAAATCGAAAATTCAACAAACTCTAATAAACGTTTTTACACTTACAGAACATTAGCCGATAATACAGTCGATGCAGTTATAATAGGAACCAGTGGTACTGACCGTTACTGGATTCCTTCTCAGGCATATGAAGAGTATGGAATTGCTCTTTATCCTCTCGCAACTGACGCTTTCCCGTCCTGGTTATACATCCATGCCATTGAGGATGCGTTAGCTTATCAGGATGTTGAGTTATTCTTAATTGATATGCGTCCCTTCGGTCAGGACAATAAAAACAAAAACACAATGGATGTTCGTGCAAGACGACTTCTTGATGTTATGTCACCCTTTTCAATTAATCGTTTTAAAGCAGCATTAACAACTATTGAAAAACGCGCAGAAGCTGACAAAACAGCAGAAAAATTTGATTTGTCCTACTTCTTATCATTCATCAAGTACCATTCAAAATGGGAAGAGGATGATTACAGCATATCTAAAAACCTTGGTGAAAAGCCACACGATTATATGGGCTACTTTGTCAGCAGCAAGGCAACAATTTTAAAAACCCCGCTTAACAATGCACACTATGATCCCGAATACAAGCGCGACCTTGATCCTATGAGTGAGGAAGCTCTTTACGAGCTTATCAACTATGTTAAAGAGAACGATATCAATGTTCTTTTCGTAGATACACCTCAGGTCAGAGGCTATACAGAAATGGGCAGAGCAAATACTGTTTATGAAATATTGGAAAAGGAAGGTATGAATTACATCAGCTTCTATTCCAATGAAACTGATAATGCCTTTATAGTTGATCTTGATGTTAAAACTGATTTCTATAACAATGGTCACGTAAATTTCTACGGCGCTACCAAATTCACAAATCACCTGGCTGCTTATATTGACGAGAACTACGATTTACCCGACCGTAGAGAAGATGAAAATGCAGCTGCTGAATGGGATGGTATCCACGAAGCATTGTTGGATAAAATCCACCAATTAGAGGAAGCAAAAGCGGCAAAAGAATCTGCTACAGAAAAATATGACCTCAACGCAGAGGTATAATAACTTGATTTTAGAGGAAAATTTTTATGAAATCAATTGCATTAAAAATTCAGGAATTTGCTAAAACCACACCTGAGCAGATTGCATTAATCATCAATGATGAAAAATGCAATTACAAGGACCTTGCAGAGTATAACAGAAGAGCTGCAAAGTTCTTAGAAGCAAAAGGCATTAAAGCAGGGGACAGAATCGTTGTTGAAGCAGACCATATCATGTCTTATGTATATTTCTGGTATGGTATTCAGCTTTTAGGCGCAACCTTTGTACCCGTTGAAAAAAGCTCACCAAGTAAGAGAATTATCGAAATCGCTGAAGAGCTTGATGCAGTTAAAATGGTTACTCTTGAAAAGAGAGATGACCTTAAGGATGCTTGGAGCCTTGCAGAAATCATTAAAGAAATCGAAGAAACTTCAGACGATTATACTGCAACAGAGCCTGACGAGGATTCTCTCGCAGAAATCCTTTTCACAACCGGCACAACCGGTAAATCAAAGGGTGTTATGGTTTCATTCGGTAATCAGGTTAATATTGCCCTTGCAGGTATTGAAACAACAAATATCAAGCCCGACAATATTTGGCTTATTCCCACACCTATGAACCACGCTGCAGCGTTAAGAAAGGTTCATATCGCTATGGCTGTTGGTAGCACAACCTGTCTTCTTGATGGCTTCAGAAACTTCAAGCAGTATTTCAAAACAATTGAGGACCATAAGGTTACTTCACTTTATCTTCCTCCATCAGCAATTCACCTTCTTCTTGCATTCGCAAGCAAGAACTTTGCTGCTCTTAATGACCAGCTCCGTTTCGTTTATTCTTCATCAACTGCATATCCTGAAACAGATAAGGAAAAAATGCGTAAATTGATGCCTGATGTTTATATGTATAACTGCTTCGGTTGTTCAGAGGCAGGCGTTGTTTGTACTGACGAATTCTGCGTTTCAGGCGGTTCTGAATACGCTTCAAGCGTTGGTAAGCCCAACTCATATAGCGAAATCGTTATTCTTGACGAGGACGGCAACGAAATGACAGATGCATCCGCTGAAAAGCCCGGTCTTATTGCAATCCGCAGTAAATCAGTTATGAAGGGCTATTGGAATGAGCCCGAATTAACTGCACAGGCTATCAAAAACGGTATGCTTGTTATGAGTGACCTTTGCTATTTTGCACCCAACGGTGAGATTATTCTCGTTGGCAGAAGCAACGATACAATCAATCTTGGCGGACTTAAGGTAGCTCCCGTTGAGGTTGAAGAGGTTGTAATGAGAGCAGAGTGCGTTGACGAATGTCTTCTTATTCCTACAATCAAGGGCGACAATATTTCTCTTAAATTGCTTGTTGTTCTTGAAGAAGGCAAGGAGCTTGACGAGGTTGAAATCCGTAAGCTTATTACAGAAAACCTCGAGCCCTACAAGCTTCCCAAGAAGATTGAGGTTATTGATGAAATCATCAAGACCTTCAACGGTAAAATCGACAGAAAGCAAATGATTTCAAAATACGCTTAATTATAAATCACCTTTAATCGTACTTGATTAAGGGTGATTATATTTTTATATTGAAAACAAGAAATATTTAGAATATAATATAAATTAATGTCAGAGAAAACAGCATATAATTAATTGGTGATTATTTTGAAGAAATTGATTTTTGTTGTTTTACCCTTGATATTTTCCATTCTGATTTTCATTTACACATTAAGCCTTAATAATCCTGTTGATTCGGTAAATCAAAATCAGGAGAATTCAAAAAAGCCCATTGTTATAATTGATGCAGGTCACGGTGGCTTTGACGGTGGCGCAGTAGCAAGCGACGGTACTGTGGAAAAGGACATTAACCTAGCAATTTCTCTGTATCTTCAAAAACATCTGAATGATATGAATATAAAAACCATTATGGTAAGAGATACAGATTGTTCCGTTGAGGATGAGGGTCTTACTACCATAAGACAGAGAAAAACCTCTGATTTACATAACAGAATGAAGATAATGGAAGAAACTGAAAACGCAATCTTCGTAAGCGTTCATCAGAATAAATTTACTGAAGAAAAATACAGTGGTACGCAGGTTTTTTATTCACCTAAAACAAAGGTTGAAAGTAGTATTTTAGCGCAGTCAATTCAGGACAGTGTTGTAAATACATTACAAAAGGAAAATAAAAGGCAAATCAAGGAATGTGGCACATCAGTTTATTTAATATATAACGCGGTTAAGCCTGCAGTCCTTGTAGAATGTGGCTTTCTCTCCAATTACGAGGAAACACAAAAGCTCAAATCCACAGAATATCAAAAGAAAATTGCTCATTGTATAGCAGAAGGAATACAAAATTACTTGCTCGGGAGTTAAGAAAATGGCAAAAACTAAAACAGTTTTTATATGTAATCAATGCGGTTATGAATCTGCAAAATGGTATGGAAAATGCCCGTCCTGCGGTGAATGGGACTCAATGAACGAGGAGCAGATTATAACCGAAACATCTAAAAAAAGCGCATCAAAGCGTGTTGGTGCGGTTTCAGATAAGGTGCTGACTCTTTCAAAAATCGACTCTTCAACCGAGCTTCGATATGATACAGGTGTAGGTGAGCTGAACCGCGTTTTAGGTGGCGGTCTCGTAAGAGGCTCTCTTGTTCTTCTTTCGGGTGACCCCGGTATCGGTAAATCAACAATCCTTTTGCAGATTTGCCAGTATCTTTCTCAGAAGCTTTCTGTATTATATGTTTCAGGTGAGGAATCTGCATATCAGATTAAAATGAGAGCAAAAAGACTTGGTGTTACAAGCGAAGATTTAGCAATTATGTGTGAAACCGATGCTGAGCTAATCTGCGAATATATACGAACCGAAAAGCCCGATATTGTTATGATTGACTCCATTCAGACAATGAGCATTTCCGAGGTTAATTCAACCTCGGGTAGCATAACTCAGGTAAGAGAATGCACAAATCTCTTTATGAGAACAGCTAAAAACTTTGATGTTTCAATCATTCTTGTGGGCCATGTTAATAAGGATGGCAATATTGCAGGACCAAAGGTATTGGAGCATATTGTTGATACCGTTTTATATTTTGAGGGCGAAAGAAATCTCTCGTACAGAATTTTAAGAGCAGTTAAAAACCGATTTGGCTCAACTAATGAAATCGGCGTTTTTGAAATGACAGGTAAAGGTCTTATAGAAATCGAAAATCCCTCGTTAGCGATGATTTCAGGCAGACCCTTAAACATATCAGGCACTTGCGTAACTTGTCTTATAGAAGGCTCCAGACCCATTTTAGCAGAGGTTCAGGGTCTTGCTACAGCTTCAGGCTACGGTAACCCTCGCAGAATGGCAACAGGCTTTGATTACAACCGTATGGCAATGCTTATTGCAATTCTCGAAAAACGCGCAGGCTACTTTTTAGGAAATATGGACTGCTATGTGAATATCGTTGGTGGTCTTCGTGCAGACGAGCCTGCAAGCGACCTTGCAGTTGCCTTATCAATTCTTTCAAGCCTTAAGGATGTTGTTATTGACAGCTCAACAATCGTATTCGGTGAAATCGGTCTTGGTGGCGAAATAAGAACTATAAATAACTGTGAAAAGCGAATCCGCGAATGTGAACGCCTTGGCTTCAAGCGTTGCATTGTACCGCGTCAGAATCTTAAGGGTCTTTCAAAGGGCGATTTCGGTGATATTGAGATATATGGTGTCCGTAATATCAGAGAAGCCTTTGAATGTGCGGTTGATAATGTATGACAAGACTTATAAAAACGCCCTGCTTGCCCTTAGGCGAGGTTTTAAAGTGTCTGATAGGGGAAAGGTATACCGAAGAAATAAAGGAGCTTACAGAGCTTGGAATTGAATGTATTACTTTGAGTCATAATTCATTACTTGAAGACGAAATCTCTTGCCACGCTGATATACTCGCATTTAATTTCGGTAACGGACAAGCACTTATAAATAAAGATTTAATAGGGGAGAATGAGCTAAAAAAATCGGGTATTACACCCATTTATTACAACAATCAAATCAGCTCACCATACCCAAATGATATTCCCTTAAATGTAGCCTACACCGGTAGGCATATTATATGTAATTCTAAATATACTGCAAGTGAAATAATTGAATTTGCAAATAGCAACAACATAGAAATAATCAATACAAAGCAAGGCTATTCCAAATGCAATTTATGTATTCTGAATGACAGAGCTGTTATAACAGAAGACAGTGGTCTCGCCTCTTTGTTAAAAATTTATCAATATGATGTTTTATTGATTTCAAGTGGCGATATTTTTCTTTCTGATGCTCATTACGGCTTCCTTGGTGGAGCTTCATGCAAGATTTCAGAAGATAAAATGTATTTTAGTGGGGATTTGAGCTGTCATAAGGACTATGAAAGGATTATTGAGTTTTTAGAATCTTTCAATATTAAACCCATTTATAATAAATCCCGTAGATTGACTGATTTTGGCGGTATTATTCAATTAACAGAAAAAATCAGTTAAAAAAGCTATATTTTATTAATATACATATAAAACCCTGGAAATCCCGTTTAATCAGTTTTTTCAGAATGAGTAAAGTATCAACTCAAAAATTTCTATTCATTCTATCAAGGAGTTAATTTTCAGAAAAAATTTTAAAACCGAAAGGAAAATCAGAAAAATGAAAAATCCTGAAAAAAATGCAGCAGCAAAATTAGGTTATACAATAACAATGGTTGTAGTAGCATCTGCAATTTTAATTTGTATGAAAAAATATAAAGATTGAGAAATTATAGTATTTAAAGTCATCAAGCCCGATAATAGCAATACAACAACATCTAACCAACAAAGTCATCCAGAAACCACGTGCAAAGCCTTAATTTACTTTTGCCCGCTTTTTTCTCTCCTCCGACTTAGACAAAACTTTAATTTTGTCTAACTGTTGACAGTTAAAGGAAACAGGTGTATAATGATTTTGTCGGATGGATTTACTCTGCTCTGTCTGTTTTGGTGTATGTTTTCCGTATCTTATTTAAAAGAAGGTTGTTGCTTTGAAGAAAGAAGATTTTGTTTATATCTTCCCACCTTTTGTTTTTGAATATCTGAATTATAACAGTGTTATTAAAAATCGCTCTGATTTAACTGTTTCTGAATATGCAAATGATTTATACACCTTTTTCAGATTTTTAAAGCAGATTCGCGGTCTCGTACCTGCAGATATGCCCTTTGAGGAAATCAAAATAAATGATTTAACTCTCGTGGATGTTTCTTCCGTTACTCTGAATGATGCGTATATGTTTCTTGTTTACTGCAAGGATGAGCGCGACAACAACGAGCGAACACGTGCAAGAAAAGCCACTACCCTTCGTATGTTTTATAAATACCTTACTGTTCAGAAGCGACTTTTATCTGAAAATCCCTTGCAGGAATTGGATTCACCAAAAATCAAAAAAACTCTCCCAAAGTATCTGACACTTGACGAGAGTCTTAATCTTTTAAACGCCGTTGACGGCAAATTTAAGGAAAGAGATTATTGTATTATAACATTATTTTTAAACTGCGGTATGCGACTTTCAGAGCTTGTTTCATTAAATTTAAGCGACATCCGTTCTAATAATACAATTGTTGTTACAGGTAAAGGTAACAAGGAAAGAACAATTTATCTCAATAGCGCTTGCATTGATGCAATTAACGCTTATCTCCCCTTCAGACCTGTCGACGGAGTCAAAACGAAGGACAAGGATGCCCTTTTTATAAGCCGTCAGAAAGGCAGAATCAGTCCTAAAACTGTGCAGTTTATTGTTAAAAGCACATTGGAAAAGGCTGGTATGAAAGACAGAGAGCTTTCAACCCATAAATTAAGGCACACTGCCGCAACTCTTATGTATCAATACGGTAATGTTGATGTTCTTGCAATCAAGGAAATGCTTGGTCACGAAAGCCTCAGCACAACGCAGATTTACACTCATATTATGGATGAACAGCTTCAGAAGGCTGCCGATTCAAACCCATTAAGCAAGGTTAAGGCACCTAAAAGACCTGTTTTTACAGATGATAATGACAATTCAGGCGAAAATGAATAAGCCCTCAAAAATTTTAAAGCAAGCGGAGCTTATCAATGCACCAATAATCACGGGAATACACAAAATCAGATAGCTGGAAACATATTCCTTAAATGCATTTCTGCCCCTGAATGAGTTATCACCAGCTATACAAGTGAATAAATTTACAGATAATTTAGTACTTTCACAACAGCACTTCACAAGAGTTGCTGTTGTGATTGCATATGGGAGCAAATCAACCAAAACACAGTATAAAATTCCTTTAAGACCATAGCTTATAAGCATCAGGGAAACATAACCACTGCATATTAAACCGAAGATTATAGGCACAGACCATACCAACGGCGTTCCCACAGCGCACATCCCCAATAAAAATACCACCACAACAAATAATACAAGAAATACAACAGTACCCGAGAAGCAGGCAAGAAATCCGCAATCGCTTTTTGCAGAAATGTAATTTCGCAGTAAGGTACAGAAGGCGTTTTTTACATCGTCATTACAGTTTTTTATTACAAAAGCACCTATAATAATTCCGCATAAAAACAGAGAAAACAATATAATAGCTTCACAATCCAATTTATTTCCTTTGAGCTTTTTTGGTTTTAAAACAACGCTTCTTTTAAACATTTTTTATTCCCCTTATATTTTGGTATTTGCTGCAGTAACACCGCCTAAAAAGCCACCTGAAAGAGATAATAAAAACACGAGGAATATATCACCTGACACGGTAAATCCGTTTATAAGGCATATTACGAGGAAAACAAGAAGGCTATACGGTACAGTGGACAAAAGACCTGTCAAAAACCCTCTTCCCCTCACCTTTTTATAGACATAAACACCACAAATAAAACCACCGAGAATAATAAAAGCAAACATCAGACAATATAGAATTTTAGATTCTGCATTGGTTTTATACATAATAAAAGCAAGGCACATATACAGTGCCAAAAAAACAACAAAGCCTCTCATAACACCGAATAAATATGGCTTAACCTTATAGAAAAAATTAGTAAAATTATTATTTTCAGGCATAAAAAACCTCCGCACATCTTTTTGTACAAGATATGCGGAGAGATTTTTTATTATTCTTATTCTGCTGAATTTTCTTCAGCCTTTTTTGCTTCTTCCTCAGCCTTAATTTCGTCAGCAGCACCAATGTTTTCAACCTTTTTGCTTCTCTTGGATTTGCCGTTAACAGCTTTGTCGATAGCATCCTTTTCGCTCTGAGCCTTTTTAGCATCAGCAGCAGCCTGTCTTTCAGCAGCCATACGGTCATTTGCAGTGTTGTTAGTCTGAATAGCCCATCTCTGGAATTTCATTTTTACTCTGTCTGCGCCTGTTTCAAGAACAATGCTGTCCTCCTTAACAGTAACAACTCTACCCATAATACCGCCGATTGTTGTGATTTCGTCACCAATCTGAATAGTATCACGCATCTGCTGTTCTTCTTTCTGTTTCTTCTTCTGAGGACGGATCATAACGAAGTACATTACTGCGAATAAACCAACCATAAGAATAAGTGACATAGGGCTACCGCTTGCTGCGCCACCTTCTGCGCCTTCTGCAGCTGCACCGCCACCAAAGAGATTGTTTAAAAATAAGGGAATAAATTCGAACATAGTTTTTTCCTCCAAAAATTTCATACCTGCATATTATACCTTTGAATCCCAAAATATACAAGTCTTTTTTATAAATTAATTAAATAATTATATTCTTGTATCAAGCAAATCAACATATTTATTCTTAAACTCTGTAAATGTGCCGTTATCAAGCTCATCGCGGATTCGCTGCATAAGGTTATTATAGAAATAAAGATTATGCGTAACCGCAAGGCGCATTGCAAGAATTTCCTTTGCCTTGAACAAATGATGAAGGTATGCTCTTGAATGCTTCTGACATGTGGGGCAATTGCACTGAGGGTCAATAGGTGTATCGTCCTTTGCATATTTAGCGTTGTTAAGGTTAATTATACCGTCCCATGTGAAAAGATGTCCGTGACGAGCGTTTCTGCTTGGCATAACGCAGTCAAAAAGGTCAACACCCCTGCTTACACCCTCGATAATGTTACCGGGTGTACCAACCCCCATAAGATAACGGATTTTATCTTTAGGTGCAAAGGGCTCAACCGCAGAAATAATGCGGTACATATCTTCTTTTGGCTCACCGACTGCAAGACCACCGATAGCATAGCCGTCAAGGTCTAATTCAGCAATTTCCTTCATATGTTCAACTCTTAAATCGTCAAAGGTTGCACCCTGATTGATACCGAAAAGAAGCTGATTTGGGTTAAGAGTATCAGGAAGAGAATTGAGTCTTTCCATTTCATTTTTGCAACGGATTAACCATCTTGTAGTTCTTGCGATGGACTCCTTTGCATATTTATACTCCGCAGGGTTTTTTACACATTCGTCAAATGCCATAGCAATAGTAGAGCCGAGATTTGACTGAATCTGCATGCTCTCTTCAGGACCCATAAAGATTTTCCTGCCGTCGATATGAGAATTGAAGGTTACACCCTCTTCCTTGATTTTGCGAAGCTTCGCAAGAGAGAAAACCTGGAATCCACCGCTATCGGTAAGAATAGGTCCATCCCAGCCTGTAAACTTGTGAATACCCCCAAGCTCCTTAACAAGCTTGTCACCGGGTCTTAAATGCAAATGATAGGTATTACAAAGCTGAACCTGACAATTGATGTCCTTAAGGTCATAGGCAGAAAGACCGCCCTTGATAGCACCACAAGTTGCAACATTCTGAAACGCAGGTGTCTGCACAGTGCCGTGAACTGTTGTAAACTCACCGCGCCTTGCAGTACCTTCAGTTTTAATAATTTTAAACATAATCTATACCTCTTAGAGAATTAACATACAATCACCGAATGAGAAAAATCTGTATTTTTCATCAACTGCGGTTTTGTAGGCAGAAAGTGTTTTATCATAGCCATAAAAAGCAGAAACAAGCATAATCAATGTGCTTTCAGGCAAATGGAAATTGGTAAGAAGTCCGTCAATACATTTGAATTTATAGCCGGGGTAAATGAAGATGTCTGTATTTCTGTCATCCTCTCTGATTTCACCACAGAAGGTTCCGACGCTTTCGAGAGTTCTGCAGCTTGTTGTACCGACTGCAATAACTCTACCACCGTTTTTCTTGGTTTCGTTGATTAAATCAGCGGTTTCCTTGGGCAAATGATAATGCTCGGAATGCATCTGATGGTCTTCAATTTTCTCTGCCTTAACAGGACGGAATGTACCTAAACCAACATGGAGAGTAACATAACCGATATTAACACCCTTTGACTTGAGCTTTGCGAGAATCTCCTCGGTAAAATGAAGTCCTGCAGTAGGTGCAGCGGCAGAGCCGAGCTCCTTTGAATAAACCGTCTGATATCTTTCCTTGTCCTCAAGCTCCTCGGTTATATAGTGAGGAAGAGGCATCTGACCGATTTTATCGAGAATGTTATAAATATTGTCGCTTTTATCATAGAAGAAGCGAACAATTCTGTTGCCGTTCTCAAGAACAGACTCAACCCTTGCAGTTAAGATACCGTCGCCAAAGGTGAATTCTACCCCTTCTTTAGCGCGTTTACCGGGGCCTGCAAGAGTTTCCCAAAGGTCATTTTCCATCTGCTTCAGTAAAAGAAATTCAACAACTGCGCCTGTTTCCTTTTTAGTGCCGTAAATTCTTGCGGGAAGAACTCGGGTATTGTTAAGAATAAGACAGTCGCCTGCTTTGAAATAATCGCAGATGTCATAAAAATGCTTATGGAGAATTTCCTCGCTCTCCTTTGGAAGCACCATCATTCTTGAGCTGTCGCGAGGCTCAAGAGGATGTTGAGCAATAAGCTCCTCGGGTAAATGATAGAAAAAATCTGATTTGTTCATAATAATTCCTTTATTTGTAATATAATATAACACAAAAACATTGACTAAAGTTATATTTATATGTTAATATATTAAATCGTTGAAATATTATAAAACATTTAAAAAGTATTTACAAGTATTTTTTTCAATACGGAGGTTACTTATTATGAAAAAGTACAAAGTTGGTATTATCGGCGCAACCGGTATGGTTGGTCAGAGATTTGCTCTCTTACTTGCAGATCACCCTTGGTATGATGTAACAGTTCTTGCTGCATCCTCTCGTTCAGCAGGTCAGAGCTACAAGGAAGCTCTTGGCGACAGATGGTGTATGGCAGAGCCCACACCCGAAAAATATCTTGATATGACTGTTCTTGATGCAGAAAAGGACATCGAGAAAATCGCTGCAGAGGTTGATTTCGTATTCTGCGCAGTTAATCTTTCAAAGGCTGAAACAAAAGAGCTTGAAGAGAAATATGCAAAGGCAGAATGCCCCGTTGTTTCCAATAATAGCGCTCACAGAATGACTCCCGATGTTCCCATGGTAGTTCCGGAGCTTAACCCCGAGCATATCGAGGTTATCCACTCACAGAGAAAGCGCCTTGGTACAAAGAGAGGCTTCATCGCAGTTAAATCAAACTGCTCTCTTCAGAGCTATGTTCCCGCTCTCTTCCCTCTTCACGATAAATACACTGTTAAGGATGTTGTTGTTTGTACATATCAGGCAATTTCAGGTGCAGGTAAAACATTTGAAAGATGGCCCGAAATGGTTGATAACGTAATTCCCTTTATCGGTGGCGAAGAAGAAAAGAGCGAAAAAGAGCCTCTTAAGCTTTGGGGTAAAATTGTTGGTGACGAAATCGTTTCCGCAACCGAGCCTCACTTCACAGCACAGTGTATTCGTGTCCCCGTTTCTGACGGTCACATGGGCGCAGTTTTTGTAAGATTTGAAAACAAGCCCGAAAAAGAAGATATGATTGAAATGTGGAAGAGCTTCAAGGGCAGAGCTCAGGAATTAGAGCTTCCCTCTGCTCCCAAGCAGTTCCTTCACTATTTCGAAGAAGACAATATGCCTCAGACAAAGCTTCACAGAAACCTTGAAAACGGTATGGCTGTTTCTATCGGCCGTCTTCGTGAAGATAGTCAGTATGATTATAAATTCGTATGCCTTGCACATAACACTCTCCGTGGTGCTGCAGGTGGCGCAGTTCTTCTTGCAGAGCTTCTCTGTGCAGAAGGCTATATGGATTAATAATAACAAAATTTAATTCTGGAGGTTTTCGCTGTGAAAAAACCGATTTTCACGGGTGCAGGTGTTGCCATAGTAACACCATTTAAAGACGAGGACTTAAAAATCAATTTCCCACTCTTTGAGGAGATAATCGAAAACCAGATTCAAAACGGAACAGATGCAATTGTTGTCTGCGGTACAACGGGTGAAAAATCCACTCTTGTTTATGACGAGCATATTGAAGCAATCCGCACCGCTGTAAGAGTTACAAACGGCAGAATTCCCGTTATTGCGGGAACAGGCAGTAACGATACAGTTCACGCTGTCAAGCTTTCAAATGACGCTGAAGCCTGCGGTGTTGACGCTCTTCTGATGGTTACACCCTATTACAACAAAGCATCACAGGACGGACTTATCGAGTCCTATACATTTATTGAAAAAAGAGTTTCAACACCCATTATTCTTTATAATGTGCCCTCAAGAACAGGAGTTAATATCAAGCCCGAAACCTATCTCGAGCTTTCAAAGCTTCCTCTTATAAACGGCGCAAAGGAAGCAAGTGGCGATATTTCTCACCTTGCAAAATCAATGGCGCTCTGTGGTGACAGCCTTAACTTCTATTCAGGAAATGATGATCAGATTACTGCCTTCACTGCTTTAGGTGCCAAGGGTGTTATCTCTGTTCTTTCAAATATTGCTCCAAAGCTCACTCACGATATTGCAATGCTCGGTATTGAGGGCAAAACAGCTGAAAGTGCAAAATTACAGCTTGAATACATTGATTTATGCAACGCACTTTTCTGCGATGTAAACCCAATACCCGTTAAGGCGGCAATGTGTATGATGGGCGTTGATGTAGGCAGATGCAGAATGCCTCTCTCACCTCTTAATGAGGCTAACGAAAGGCTTCTGAGAGATGTTTTGAAGAAGCATAATATGATTTAATTTTGTACCACCCACCGCTAACGCGGTATCGTGGTTGCAATACTTTTACTTTAATGTTGAGGTTGTACCACCCACCGCTAACGCGGTCCCCCCTCCTTTTTTCTTCGAAAAAAAGAGGGATAGTATAGGTTTAAATAAATGATTTTAAGGATGTTCTAAAATGACAAGAATACTTTTAAGCGGTTGTTGCGGTAAAATGGGCAGAAATGTTGTTTCTGTTGTCAATGCAAGAAAAGACTGCGAAATAGTTGCAGGTATTGATATTATTGATGATAGCACCCTCGGCTTCCCTGTTTTTCAGAATTACGGTGAGGTTGATGTTAAGGCTGATGTAATAATCGACTTTTCAAACCCTGCTTTGCTTTCTGATATGCTCGCCTTTGCAATCAGAACAAATACTGCAGTAGTTTTAGCTACAACAGGGCTTTCCGACGAGCAAATCAAAGAGGTTGAAAAGGCTTCAGAGAAAATTGCAGTTTTCTTCTCTTATAATATGTCTTTAGGCGTTAGTCTTCTCTGCGAGCTTTCAAAAACTGCCGCTAAAATTCTTGGCACGGATTTTGATGTTGAAATCGTTGAAGCTCATCATAATCAGAAAATTGATGCTCCAAGTGGCACTGCTATTATGCTTGGAAACGCAGTCAAGGAAATGATGCCTGACGCATATTTCGAGTATGACAGACATTCAAAAAGAGAAAAGCGTCATTCAAATGAAATCGGTATTCATTCTGTTCGCGGTGGTACAATCGTTGGTGAACATGAAGTCATCTTCGCAGGTAACGATGAAATCGTTAAACTTTCTCATAGTGCTCGCTCTAAAGCGATTTTCGCTCAGGGTGCAGTTAATGCGGCAGCCTTCCTCAACGGCAAGGAAAACGGCATTTATAATATGAGTGATTTAGTTAATGCATAATTTTTTAGCGGATAGCGGATAGCGAATAGCTGTTAGCTGTCCGCTTTTTTAGTTAGGAGTTAGTAGTGAGGAGTGTCGGGGAAGCTTCGCTTCCGAACATTATAATCGGCTTCGCCCCGAAACTTGCCACTTGCAACTTCCAACTTGCCACTTAAATCACCTTCTCCGACTTGTCGGTGAAGTTAATGTTATGTAATGACAGCAATCGTTTAATCTGTCGATGGTTCTTTCTCCAAGAAATCTCTGAAGCTCATCCTTAGAAAGATTGGTTGTTATAATAGTTGAAAGACCCTGACTGTAACGATAATCGAAAAAATCAAATAAATCAGAAGCAATTCTTTTACTGTCGCCAAAGGTTGAGCCCAAATCATCAACAACGAGAATTTTTGCATTTTTAAACTCATCCATAAGCGATTGCTCATCCTTGAATCTGTGCTTTTCATATAGAGTAAGTATTTCTCTTTCCTTAACAAATCTGCATCGTGACTCAATTCTGAAGCCCACATCGTTTTTGAAGCCCTTTTCCTGAGCCTTGATAACCTCATTAAGAGCTGACTCCTTGACTGGCTCATTTTTGTTATATTCATTTAAAATTGATGTAGCGATATAGGTCTTTCCGCTACCTCTGTTGCCTAATAATATTAGTCCGTTTTTCCCTTGATATTCGCCACCCTGAAGCATTAAATCTACAATGTATTTTGCAGCCCTTATTGCCTTTTTGTTATGTTCATCAACAACCAACCTATCAAAAAATGCATCTTCCTCTCTCTTGAGAATTCGGCTGGCTTCAGTTCTTTTCTTTAAATATGTAGCAAGAGCCTCATCTTTTTTAGCATTTTCAAGTTTTAATCTCTCCTGCTTCTCGCATTCGCATTCAATACTGTAATAATGCCTGAATTCACCGAATTCAATAAATTTCTGCTCCTTTTCCTTTCCGCAAATAGAGCAATACTTTTTATTCTCCATAAGCACCCCCGAAATCAAAATTATCATCCTCATCAGTTAAATATCTGTCAGGGTCAGTAATATCCCCGCAAAATATGTCCTGAGGCTCATCCTCCCATCGCCTTTGATTAAGATATGTTGCAGGATACGGAATAAACTGACCATTTTCCTTTAACCATTGTTCGCTTTTCTTCTGCCAATTGAGTGCAGTAAGAATAGCGGCTTTTTCATTTTTAGTAAGCTTAAGCTTCTGATATATTTTAAATGCCGCGCCCTTCCCGACCTTTTTAGGATAAGAGCCCCAGAACTCTAAAAAATCATCAGAATAAGCACTTTTATTCCCACAATCCCTCGCCGAAGGTGAGGAAGAGGTTGATATATTATACTTATCATTTACATTATCATTATCATTATCATTGTCATTTACATTATCATTATCATTATCGGCATAAATTTTATGCGTTCGCATATTTTTTATGTCACTGCATTTCTCCTTTTCCCATCTTAATTTTGCATTCTCTTTATTCTTATCACATTTAGCCTTATATTTCTCATTATTTCTATCAATGGCATATTTCATTACACAGAAATTTGAATTCAATAATGGGTTTGAAAATTCGGGCATCTCACCTCTTTTTGCATAGCTGAACATAGCTCTGAGCATATCAGCAATCTGCTTATCAGACATATAGCCGAACATTTCCTCCCATTCATAATAAACAATAAAACTATTTTTTTCTTTCACTCAATTCCTCCTTGTTTTTATTGTTTCAACATAACTGTAGGGTACAGGCTCGCCTGTACCGTGGAGTTTGTATATTTAAACAACTCTCCTTTCCAAATATATTCTGCGGTATGGGCAAGCCCATACCCTACGGGTGCGTTGTTTTTTTGATATATTAATGGTATTTTCAATATATCGTAGGGTACATTGTTTTTTCGACATATTAACGGGTACTCAGAACACACGAACATTTGTTCGTTTTAATTATACTTAATAAAAAAAATTTGTCAACAGAAATTCCCCCCCTTAAAGTACAAAAAAAAAGACCCGAAGCATTACTGCTCCGAGCCATTAATTTACATATTAACTTAGCACTTTGCGTTTTGCATTTTGCACTTAATAAGCTTTTCCCCAATATACCATCATTTTTGCAGGTTTGCCGCAGCAAACGCAGGTATCAGAGAGATTTTCCTGCTCAAAGGGAATGCAACGAGAGCCAACACCTGTAAGCTCCTTAACCTTATCCTCACATTCCTCTTCACCGCACCACATAGCCTTAACGAAGCCGTCGCCGTTTTCGGTAAGCTTTGCATTGATTTCGTCAATTGTTGTGCAAGCAAATGTGCGCTTATTAAGGTTTGCAAGAGCCTTGTTATAGATAGCCTCTGCATAATCCTTAATAACTGCGCTGAGGCTTTCCTCAAGGTTATCAAGAGAAACGAAGATTTTTTCTCTGTTGTCGCGTCTTACAAGAACACACTGATTGTTTTCGATATCCTTTGGACCGATTTCGAGACGAACAGGAACACCCTTCATCTCATATTCAGCAAACTTCCAGCCGGGTGAGTTGTCAGAATCGTCAACCTTAACTCTGAAGCTCTTGGAAAGGCGGTCGCGAAGCTCGTAAGCCTTGTCAAGAACGCCAGGCTTATGCTGAGCAATAGGAAGAATAACAACCTGAATGGGAGCAACATCAGGAGGAAGAACAAGACCGTTATCATCACCGTGGGACATAATGAGCGCACCGATAAGACGGGTTGTACAGCCCCAAGAGGTCTGATGAACGTAAGTAAGCTTATTTTCCTTGTTCTGATATGTCATATTAAATGCTCTTGCGAATCCGTCACCGAAATAATGGGATGTTGCTGCCTGAAGAGCCTTACCATCGTGCATAAGAGCTTCAATAGCATAAGTTGCTTCTGCACCTGCGAATTTATCGCTTTCAGTTTTCTTACCCTTAACAACGGGCATACAAAGAGATTTTTCGCAGAAATCTGCATATACATTGAGCATCTGCTCTGTTTCTTCAACAGCCTCTTCAGCAGTTGCGTGAACAGTGTGACCCTCCTGCCATAAGAACTCTCTTGTTCTGAGGAAGGGACGAGTTGTCTTTTCCCAACGAACAACGTTACACCACTGGTTGTAGAGCTTAGGTAAATCTCTGTGAGACTGTACAATTTTAGCGTAGTGCTCGCAGAAAAGTGTTTCGGATGTTGGTCTTACGCAAAGGCGCTCCTCAAGAGGATTGCTACCGCCGTGTGTAACCCATGCAACCTCAGGTGCAAAGCCTTCAACGTGATCCTTTTCCTTCTGAAGAAGGCTTTCGGGGATAAATAAAGGCATATACACATTCTCGTGACCTGTCTTTTTGAATTCAGTATCAAGTATTCTTTGAATATTCTCCCAGATTGCATAGCCGTATGGTCTGATAATCATACAGCCTTTAACACTTGAATAGTCAACAAGGTCTGCTTTTTTTACAACATCGGTGTACCACTGGGCAAAATCATCCTCCATAGATGTAATTGCCTCAACCATTTTTTTCTGATCTGCCATTATTCTTTCCTCTTCTTTATTTATTTTCTTCAATATATTTAACTAATTGCTCAACTGTTTTGATGCTTTCCATTGCTTCGTCAGAAAGTTCTAACGAAAATTCATCCTCAAGGCTCATAACAAGATCAACTAAATCGATACTGTCCATATCAAGATCCTTTAAAAGAACAGCATCAGGAGTAACCCACTCCTCTTCAACCTCAAATTCTTCAAGAAGTTCAGCGTAACCTTCTTCTTTTGATACAAACTCAACGCCGATAACATCAGGTATCTGCTTAAGGTCTGAGCCTACCTTGCCTACAGCTGACTCTTCAATACCCTCTTTTACGAAAGCAACAACAACGTTCTGTTTTTCAAAATCCTTGACAAG
>JAZRDP010000048.1:0-1397 GCA_045660345.1 Acutalibacteraceae bacterium | reverse complement strand
GAAAACATTAAACAAAACTTAAAGGCATACCTTGATTATGAAGCATAAAGAATTACAGTTTAAAACGGTTAAGCCTATTCTGCGTTCAACGCTGGAGCATCTTATGACAATAGAAGAATTTGCTCCTTTTCGTCTTGTTGGTGGTACCTCACTCTCATTGAGATATGGTCATCGAATGTCCGATGATATAGACCTTTTCACCGATGCAGAGTACGGTTCAGAGGTTAAAGGGAAACTACAACTGATTTATAATGAACTTGGGCTTAAAATGACAGCAACAGCTACCGACCTTGAAAAATATGTAAATTGTATTCAATGCAAAAAGAATGGTTCGAGGACATATAAGTTGTTGCCAGACTAACAGATTGACCGCGCTGTAACAGGTGCGGTTATTTTTTTGTTGTAGAATATAATAAGATGGGCTTTGTTGACGGGGAATAAAACTGTGAAATTTTGATTTTTGTGATAAGTAGGATTATTGGAAAACTTTATGGACGGTCTTTCTTCTAAAGCATAAAGAAGTTGTTTCCTATTAAATTAATACCTAACTTTGTCTATGCTTAAAATATGGTCGGAAGGGATGATTTTATTATGTAACAATGATTTATGTTGATTTTCCGGACGGTGTCGGACACCGTCACAAAACCGTCGCAAAAATAGTCGTTTTTGTGCGTTTTTATAGTAAAAATAGGGGTAAATCAGCTTATACCGTCACAAGAAAAATTGAGCCTTAAATTACAACTTTCATTGGGGTCGTGGTGTTGAAGTTTATAAGTCGATTGCATTGAAAAGGAGAATAAAAAAGAGAGTCACCCTAAAAAGGATAACTCTCTGTAAAATATTATAAATCAATAAGATTTACTTGCTCAATGCACCTGCGATATCTACTGCGATAGCAACAGTTGCACCAACCATTGGGTTGTTACCGATACCGAGGAAGCCCATCATCTCAACGTGTGCTGGAACCGACGCATAAGCGAGCGCAAAAGAAGCTTGCTTATTTTGCCGAGCGAGAAGGAGGAAAACAAAGTTAACCGACGCATAAGCGAGAGCAAAAGAAACTTGTTTATTTTGCCGAGTGCAAAGGAGGAAAAGGTACTTAACTGAAGAAGAACCTGCGAACTGACGCACGAGCGAGCGCAAAAGAAACTTGCTTATTCTGCCGAGCGAGAAGGAGGAAAACAAAGTTAACTGAGCGTCTGAATGCATACGGCCCCCAAATGTGACAATGCGGTCATGTGTTCAGTTATGTTGTTGAGTGCGAGGCTTTGAAAAACCTCCAGAAAAATAATTGATTACTTCTTCGCATAGCCCGTAGCCCGTCCTTTGCCGACCTTCTCAATGAAACCTGCCTCAAGCAATTCCTTCAAGGTTCGTTCAATGGTTGTTTCGCTAAT
>JAZRDP010000047.1:0-48572 GCA_045660345.1 Acutalibacteraceae bacterium | reverse complement strand
CACAATTACCTATGATGCAATTGGTAATCCCACCACATATCTCGGTGCAACATTAACCTGGAATGGCAGACAGTTGACAAGCTATACTAAAGGTAATACTGCAATAACATATGAGTATGATGCTGATGGTTTAAGAGCAAGCAAAACAGTTAATGGCGCAAAAACCAAATATTACTATGTTAACGGCAGACTTCATTATGAAGAACGAAGCAACGGAACAAAGCTTTATTTCTTCTACGATAGTAACGGCTATCTGACCGGTATTGATTATAACGATATAAACTATTATACTGCAACCAACCTTAAAGGTGATGTTGTTGCAATTTATGACCGTTTTGGCGTATGTGTTGCAAAATATGAATATGATGCTTGGGGTAATATCCTTTCTGTTAAGGATGCAAGTGGTGCAGACATAGCAAGCCAGACTCATATTGCAAATATTAATCCTATTCGTTATCGTGGATATTATTACGATACGGAGACCAAATGGTATTATCTTCAGAGCAGATATTACAATCCTGATGTTGGTAGGTTTTTGAATAGTGATAGCATTAGTGATAGTGGTGCCGGTGTTTTAGGATACAATACGTTTATTTACTGCGCTAATAATCCGGTTAACGCAACTGATCCGAGTGGGCATAGTATTATTGCTAGCATTTTTATAGGTGCGGTAGTTGGTGCGGTAGTAAATGGTGCAATTAATCTTGCTGCTCAATTAAAAAGAAATGATGGTAATTTGTCAGCTGTTAATAAAAAAGAATTAGGAGTTGCGGCTGCAATTGGTGGTGTTTCTGGTGCTCTGTCTGGGGTGTTTGGCTTCGGTGTTGGTGAACTTGCAAAGACGGCTATATCTAAAACAGTTGCTACTATTATTGGCGAAGGATTAATTAACACAATGGTTGGAAATATTCAGGCTATGGCAACTGGTGAGGAACGGTCATTGACAGACAATGTTACGGATTTTATTCAAGGTTCAGCTACTTCAGCTTTTTGCACAGCTGTACCTGTTTTTAACAACAATAGTATATTTAAGAATGCAACTAAAAGTGAAAAACGCTCTTTGTTAAATAATGTTTTTACAAATAGGCAGATACGAAATGGAATAACCAACACAATTGAATATGGCAACTATTTGTTACAAGGTTCTGAAGAATTGACACAGTGTGTGGGTTTTGCTGTTACTTTGTTTGAGGAGTATACTGATGAAAATGAATAATATAAAAATAATTAAAAAACTCCTCAAAAGACGTTCTTTAATAGGATTCATTAGTATACTAAATCTGTTTATCTTTGTATTGTTTGGTGAAATTATATTTGATTATTTCAAAAATAGTGCACCTATTGGAACTTATTCGCATACACAAGACTTGATATTTCTTTTTGTGTGTTTTAATAGCATTTTCTTTATATTTATACCGCGAATGATTGATTTAATAAAGATATTGTTAGATTTAATCTTCAAAAAAGAAAAAACAAAAAAAGTTGTTGGAACAAAAAAAACAAAAGAACCTTGGGATATGAGAGATGATTATGTGTTTTTTTATGCTAAAGATACTTCTAAACACAACCATAAATTTGTTGTTTTTAAGGACATATATTCATTAAAAGGCAAAAAAGTTAATAACACATATGAAGTTACATACTATGTTTTTTCAAAAGTGGTTACAGATATAAAAAAATGCAAAAAAGAGAACCAATAAACTAAATGCACAGGGGACGGTTCTCTGTGTTGATGAAGAAGATAATATATGTTAACATAAAGCTGAGGTGAAAAAGAATACCAAGGAAAGCTAGAATAAAAAGAACGAACACACAGAACCGTCCCCTGTGTTATGCGTTACTATTTGTAGATTTCTTTAGCGAGGAGAAGAGCAAATAAATATGGATGAATTGAAAATGTATATCAAGGATAAAGCTCCTCTTGCTGTATTTTATAATTTTATGTTTATGGTGGCAATATTCGTCATTTGGGTAAACATAATAGACTTTACTTCGGGTGAAGTAACAAGAAATATTATAAAATCATTCATGATGATACCGATTTTGCCTTTTTCTGGATGGTATTTTTGGTCTCTTGCTAAAAAGGTAATATTAGTAATGCTTGATTATAAAAAACAAGAATTGGTTACAGAAACATTAAAATTAAGAGGCGGAGGTTACAGAGCTTGTGATAGCCAAAAACATGGAGCTTATTTAGTTCTTGAATTTTGTGGTAAAAAAGGCAATTTTTGGATGTATGATAATAACCAAGTCTACGTTAATGTTGTTCCCCAAGAAATGTACAAAGTTGTTTATTACAAACACTCAAATTGTATTAAGTTCATTGAAAGAATTACGTTTAACAGAAAAGATATTAAACATAAGAAAAAACAGAAGTCGTCTAAGAGACCAGCAAACATAGAACAATTTCAAGTTTTCTTTCATAATTATATTGATGGTTTTATTGTTGATTTGTTTGTGTTAATAACAATACCGTTTTGCTTTTCGTTATTGAAATACATATTTAAAATGTGTGTTTCTAACGGTGATTTTGATCTTTTTTATATGTCAATTGCTTTTTTTGTTGTTTTTTATTTTTGTTTTTTAAGAGTGGTTATAAAACGGATGCTTTCATTTGTGTTTTACAAAATTAATAAAACTACAAATGAAACTGTTACAATTATTGGTGTTCCAAGAACAAAGAAATTTCTTGATAAACAAAAACCCAACGAGTTCATTCTCTATACAATCAATTCAAATGACAGAAAAAGAACCATGAAATTTTATTCAACTGATATTCTTGGATTGGGTGATTTAGAAGAACGATCTGGATATTTGGGCTTCGGTAATTTTATTGGCACGAAATACGAAGTGGAATATTATAAAGTTTCACGTGTTATTAAATCGATGAAACTTATAAGTCACCCGGGACAATCAGACCAATCAGAAGACGGTTAGGACCAATCAGGACCAATCAGGGGGACCAAGACCAATCAGGGGAGACCAATCAGGGGACGGTTCTATGATTGGTCCAAAAGATAATCTTCCAACATATTATCAGATTTACAGCAGTCGATATGCAATTTATGATTATGACGGGTTAAACAGGCTCATACAAAGGAGAAAAATCAGGGGACGGTTCTGTGTCTTGTTCTGAAAAGTCTTGAAACTCCTTTGAAATCAAGGGTTTTGCTGTTTAAAATTTAATAGGATTTGGGGATTGTTTTGTGAAAAACAACCAAGACACAGAACACCGCATGCTCCAAAAAAGCACACACAACAAATGAAAACCTGTGATAGAATATAGTTGCAGGAGAGGTCGAGGGACGGTTTGTCGATTTAATCACGCCTTTAGAACATGACCGGATTATCTTTGAGTACACAGAACTGCTACTTGATAGCGCACGCTAAACTTCTTTTTTTAGATAACCATTCCTGCAATACATTATCAGGAGTGTGATTTATGCAACCTATTTTAGAATGTTGTTGCGGTGTTCTATGATTGAGCCTTGATTTAATTAAAGCAAAAACCAACTCGTTCATTAAATTGAATGAGTTGGTTTCTTCATTTATCTATTAGTTATGGTTCCTGCGTTGTATTCCCAAGGCACGAAGCCACCGTCAAAAGCGGGGGAGTTTTCTGCAAGGGTGAAATCTCTGTTTTGGGCATCCTTGAAAAGCGGGTCTGCAAGAATAGCGTTGTTATAATAACCTCTGCCATACATACCAAGAATGTTTTCACTATCAAATATGCTTGTTGAACCGCCTGAATAAACTGTTTTGCCAAATGTATTGTAATCCCAATATAAGTTTTTATCGTCTTTGAACCAGTCAAGACCTGTTGTTTCCCAATACATTGCTGTGTCGTCGCCAACAAGAATATTGTTATAAAGGAATAATGAATTGTGTTCTTCGTTTCGTGTTATTCTGAACTGACCTTCGCCACCGAAAGCAAAAATATTATTTCTAATCATGTTGTCTTTGCCGTAGTGCTGATGGAAAGTTTGTGAAGAGCAATCATAAACAAGGTTCTTTTCAACAAGAATTTCAGAGGAGCCTTCGTCAAGGTAAATACCCCAACCGCCGTAGCCGTATGCGCCTTCATCGCAACCTACATTATAAATTATGTTTTCGGAAATAACAGTATCGGGCTGAATACCGAGAGTATAAATACCGCCCATATCGGAAAGCCAACCGTTACCGATATTGTAAATAAGGTTGTTGCTGATGTTTATGTTGTTAGTGGAGTTGTCTGTATAGCCCCAGTTCCAACCAACCGAAACACCTGTGTACCAACCATCGTGGATTTCATTGTGAGTAAGGTCGCAGTCAATAGCGTGGGTAAGAAGAATACCGATTGAGTTATTGAAAATTCTGCCGTATTTACTGATGTGACAGTCTGTAACATCAATGTTCTGAGTTGATGCAGGAACAACAAAGTCACCATGAATGAAAATAGCATTACCGCCGATTTCATTAAATAAACAGCTTGTTATTGCGCAGTCCTTTGCTGCTTTGTCAAATTTAATTGCAGTATATGAAATGTTTTCAAAATTACAATCAGTGAAATTGATACCCTTTGAAGCTGCGATATATATTGATGCAGGTACTTCAAATGCAGCCTGAGGGTGCTCTGCGCCATACTTTATTGTTTTATATAAAGGGTGAGATTCTTCAAAGGGGTTACCTGTATGAGTACCGTTTGTATGGTTCCAGTCTGTGTTTTCAAAATTAATTCCTTGGAAAGAAATGTTTTCGGCATTGTTTATTGTTAAGAATTGTTCATTTGAACCGGCATAAACAACTGTGTTTTCAAGTGTGTCGCCATCCTGAGGTATGTAATAAAGCTTTTCTTCTGTGCGGTCAAGATACCATTCACCGGGAAGAGAAAGAGCTTCCTTAACATTTTCTAAAATATAGTTATCATCAACTCTTGCTTTCATTGCAGTTGGCTTGGTGGTAGTTATTTTACCGGTTGCCTTATCAATTGAGTGTATCGGTAATAAATCATCGCACCAGAAATGCATAATTTTTACATCTATGTCAGTCTGGTTTGTAAAATCAAGCAAATCCTCGGGATGTGCGTAAAAAACAGGGGAGTGAACAAAGAAATTGGGGTCCCATTCTGAATCAAATTTTTCATCGGGATTCGGCTCTGACGCTATCTTTAAAACATCTTCTTTAGGATAAATTGAACGGGAAAGTCTTTTACCATCCTTGAAAAGTGAACGGAAATAATCCTTGTCGCTTTCAACGGGCATATCTGTTACAAAGGCTTTAATGCCGTTGATTTCGGTCTTTTTCCAATTACCCTTGATTTCCCTTGAGCCTGAGAAAATAACCTCTTCATCGGGGTATGAGCGATAAAGAACATTATCTTTATCATTCTCATCAAATGCAACGGTATTAAAGATGGCGTATGTTCCTTCTCTGAACCATACTGTTACCTTTTTGCCTTCAGGAATATCTACTGATTTTAATTTTTCTTTAGCGCCATTAAGAGTTTTTAAGGGGGCTTCCAATGTACCGTCAGCATCATCATCGCCATCGGGAGCAACGATTAAATCATATTCGCCCATTTTAAATTCACCCTCGTCAAAAGCTTGCTTTGCGGGCTTTTTATCGCTGTCATTAAAAACAGCATCTCTTTTGTCAGGGTAGTTTGCAATAAATGCAACTACACCTGCTATTATTGATAAAGCAAGAATAACTGATACAGTAGGAATAACAATTTTCTTTACTTTCCTTTTGTTTATCTTTATCTTTTTCATAAAATCACCTTAGAATTTTATTCTTTCGCCTGTATGGGCGTTAACAATTGCTTTGTGAACACCGATATATGTGTTGGAAATATACTTATCTAGATGAAGACTGCCAAAGAACCAACGGTCAAATTCACTGCATTTTGAGAGCTCGTCAAAATATGCGTTAAGAGTAGTAACTCTGACTGCCTCATTTTCTCCGAGCTTTAAGAAGCCCTTGATGGTTGAGGAGGGCTCGTGAGTGATAATAACATCAATCTTGCAGTTGTTCTTCTCAAGATTTTCTGCACCCTCAAGCAGCTCTTCCTTTGATGGTATTTCATATTTAAGCCAAGGGTTGTCCTCAAGCCTTGAATCAAGGTCAGGGCTTTCGCCGCCACCCATAGTGAAGATTTTAAGACCGTCAATGGTGAAAATCTGACCGCGCATAAGGTGATAAATGTTATCAGAAATCTGATGAACCTTGCCACCATTCCATGTGGTAAGAGGATAGCCGTTCAGAAGGTCAAAGTTTTCGTGAGTTCCGTCAATAAAGCAGATGTTGTATTTTCTTTTAGAAAAAGCCTTGAGAATCTTTTGCTCGGCCTTTGATTTGTCCCATATGAAGCCGAAATCACCGCAAACGATTAAGGTATCACCCTCGTTTAAGCTCTTTAATACTGATTTGGAAAGTCTTTCGGGATCGCCGTGAGTATCGCCGGTAACAAAAACCATAATTTTGTTCTCCTTTTTTTGAAAAAATATTTGATTTTGCATAGAAAAATGATATACTTAAATAAGTCTCCCTGGCGAAGGGAGTGGGAACACACCGAAACTTGTTTTGGTGTGGGGGAGGGTTCTAGCACCGCAAGGTGCGTAGAATAAAATCCTTTACCTTATTATTAAACCTATTCTATAACATTTAACGGTGATTGTCTATGAAAAAATTACTGATTTTAATAAATTGTCTTATTTTGATGCTCAGTGTTTTCACACCCGCTCTTGCAGCAGAGGGAGAAGAGGATAAGGTTAAGACAAAGGGCGAGTATTATGACATTGAAGCTCCTGCCTATGAAACAGGAATTGCGCTTCTTGTTAATGCTGATACAGATACAGTTATTTACAGCAAAAATGCCGATAAAATAACTGCACCTGCATCTCTTACTAAAATTGTTACAGCTCTCGTTGTTCTTAATGAATGTAACGATTTGCAGAAGAAAATAACCTGCTCTTATGATGCAATTCATAGCCTTGATGGTACGGGTAGCTCCGTTGCAGGTCTTGTAGATGGCGAGAAAACAACCCTTGAAATGCTTTTATATTGCTTGTTCTTACCAAGTGCTAACGATGCTGCCGCAGTTCTTGCAGAAGAATTTGGTGACGGAAAAGCGGAGAACTTCGTTGCAAAAATGAATGCACTCGTTCAGGAGTTGGGTTGTAAAAACACTTATTTTGCAAATGCTCATGGACTCGATGACGAATCTGTCAAGGGCTTTGATAGCGACACACAGAACAGAACAACCGCAAGCGATATGTATATTATCGCAAAGAAAGCGCTTCAGAATGATACAATAGTTAAGATATCATCAAAATACGGCAAAACAATGCCGGAAACAAACAAGAGCGATGTAAGATATCTTTATAATACAAATCCGCTTCTTAATAGCTATTCTGAATATTATTATGAAGAGGCAATAGGTCTTAAAACAGGTACAACCGATAAAGCAGGTGCTTGTCTTATTTCAAGCGCTACTAAAGATGGCTATACATATATTTCCATCGCAATGAAAGGAGAAACAGAGAAGATAATTGACGGTAAGCCTTATAACACAGCTTTTCTTATGTGCCGTTATATGCTTCGCTGGGCGTTCAATAATATTAAAATGAAGGTTATTGCCGACGATAACTATATTTTAGGCGAGGTTGGCGTTAAATTCGGTCGCGGTGCAGACTATGTTGGTCTTGTTCCGAAAACCTCTGTGGCTGCGGTAATTCACGAGGAGCTGACTATTGAGGATTTAACAGTTGAACTTCCTGACTCATTCCCTGAAACAGTTGATTCTCCTATCGAAAAAGGCGACAGCGTAGGCAAGGCTCAGCTTATGTATAAGGATGTAGTTGTAGCTGATGTAGAGCTTGTTGCTTTTCAGACTGTTAAAAAGAATTATCTCTGGGCAATGTTTAACTGGATTGAGGGTATTGCAACTTCGAAGGCATTCCTTGTAGTTCTTCTTATTGTTGTTATAATCATAATTGTTCTTTGGTTCGGTACCAAGAATCAGCGTAAGCGTAAAAAACGCCGTAAGCAAAGAGTGGAGGTTGTTAAGGATTATAGCCGATTAGCTAAATAAATAGTCATTATATACAATGTGGATTTTGTGTTTTGTTGCAGAATTCACATTGTTTTTTATATAAAAGTGTAATTTGCCACGAGAGAAAACTATACAAAAAACGAAGAAAAACAGAGAAAACGAGAGATAGTCAGAATTATTTTAAAATCAAGCAAAAAAAGTGTTGACTTTGAATAGTCCTTGTGATAATATATCAAGGCAATGAAGAGGGGGAAACCCTCAAAACTATTACGGAGGTAACTGTTATGTCTACTTATATGCCCAAAGGCAAAACTGAGCGCCAGTGGTATGTTCTCGACGCTGAAGGCAGAACTCTCGGCGAAGTTGCTGTTGAAGCTGCTGTTCTTCTTCGTGGTAAACACAAACCCACATTCGCTCCTCACGCAGACTGTGGCGACAGCGTTATCATCATCAATGCTGCTAAAGTTGTTCTCACAGGTAACAAACTTGAAGACAAAATCTACTATCATCACACAGGCTATGTTGGTAACATGAAATCCGTTAAATACGGCATTCTCATGAAAGAAAAACCCGAGTTCGCAATGCAGAAAGCTGTTAAGGGTATGCTTCCCGATAACACTCTCGGCAGAGCTGCTATGGCTCG
This sequence comes from Acutalibacteraceae bacterium, assembly GCA_045660345.1. GTDB lineage: Bacteria > Bacillota > Clostridia > Oscillospirales > Acutalibacteraceae > DTU089. The sequence continues at coordinate 39,897 of JAZRDP010000047.1, read as the reverse complement.
TCTTCGTGTATATGCAGGCGCAGAGCACGAACAGACAGCTCAGAAGCCTATCGTTAGAGAATTTTAAGGGAGGAGGCACTAATTATGTACGAAAGCAAAGCATATTTCTACGGTACAGGTAGAAGAAAAAAATCCGTTGCACGTGTTCGTGTATATCCCGGTACAGGTAAGGTTACAATCAACGACAGAGATATCGACGATTATTTCGGTCTTGAAACTCTTAAGCTCATCGTTCGTCAGCCTCTCGCTCTTACAGAGAGCCTTGAAAAATACGATGTTGTTTGCCGCGTAAACGGTGGTGGCGTTACAGGTCAGGCTGGTGCTATCCGTCACGGTATCGCAAGAGCTCTTCTTCAGTCTGAAGACGATGTTCGTCCCATTCTTAAGAAAGCTGGTCTTCTCACTCGTGACCCCAGAATGAAAGAAAGAAAGAAATACGGTCTCAAAGGCGCACGTCGTGCACCCCAGTTCAGCAAAAGATAATTTCTTTTCAATATTTCCAACTCCTTGCAGAAATGCAGGGAGTTTTTTCTTTATTACCACATAAAAAATCTGCTCCAAAAAGGAACAGATTTTTTTATGTAGTAATTTAATTTTAAGTTAGCTAAGTTTTATATTATTCCTCGTCACCAAAGAGGTCGAATTTGTTGTTTGCTTCATCAACAAGACCGTTGTAATCATTGTACGCTTTAGCCATTTTGTTGAAGTTTTTAATAAGAACATAATCGCCGAATACAATACCGAGAAGGGTGAGTATAACAACTGATACGCCGCCCTCACGGAATTTAAGGTCATAGCGTTCTGCATTTTCTTTAAGTCTTTTTGCAAGCTGATATCTCCAGATAAACCAGAAAATGCCCACTGTGATGATGCTTAAGAGCATTACATATTTGAATTTCATTGTTTTCTTGCCGTCACCCTCGCAAAGGTCGTTGATGTCCTTTGAATATTTACCCCAGAAAACAAGGGAATAAATGCCCAAGGTGATTATTGAATAAAAGTAATAACCAACAATGCTTCTTTCGATTTTTGCGCCCATATTAAAGCTCCTTTTTCAGTTTTGTTTAGCTTAATTATAGTATAACAGAGTGGTAAAATCAAGCATTTTCATAATATATGAATTTTTAGGCATATAAATGCTTTAAAACATTGACATTTATAGGTTTTTGTGTGATAATATTCTGGAATTTTTATGCTATATAAATATAAGTATGATTTAGGGGGATGTTTTCTTGATTAAAGAACTCGCAAAGCAGTACGATCCTAAAAATGTTGAGGAGCGTATTTATAAATCCTGGCTTGATGGTAAATATTTCCACGCAAAGTGCGAAGAGGGTAAGCCTACCTATACTATCGTTATTCCGCCACCCAATATTACAGGTCAGCTTCATATGGGACATGCTCTTGACAATACTCTTCAGGATATCCTTATCCGTTGGAAGAGAATGTCAGGCTTTGATACCCTTTGGCTTCCCGGTACTGACCACGCTTCAATTGCTACAGAAGCTAAAATCGTTGAAGCAATGCGTAAAGAAGGAATATCTAAAGAGGATTTAGGTCGTGATGGCTTCCTTGAAAGAGCTTGGGCTTGGAAGGAGCAGTACGGCGGAAGAATCGTTGAACAGCTCAAAAAGCTTGGTTCTTCTTGTGACTGGGACAGAGAAAGATTTACTCTTGACGAGGGCTGTAACAAAGCAGTTAATACAGTTTTCAAAACTCTTTATGACAAGGATTTGATTTACAGAGGTAACCGTATGGTTAACTGGTGTCCTTGTTGTAATACATCAATTTCTGATGCTGAGGTTGAATACGAGGAAAAAGACGGAAGCTTCTGGCATCTTCTTTATACTGTTAAGGAAACAGGTGAGAAGCTCGAGCTTGCAACAACCCGTCCTGAAACAATGCTCGGTGATACTGCAGTTGCTATCAATGCAGAGGACGAGCGTTATAAGCACCTCCACGGCTGTCATGTAATTCTTCCTCTTCTCAATAAAGAAATTCCCATTGTATGCGACGAGCATGCAGATATGACAAAGGGTACAGGTGTTGTTAAAATCACACCCGCTCATGACCCCAATGACTTCGAGGTTGGTCAGAGATGTAATCTTCCCATTGTCCGTACATTCACTTATGACGGACACCTTACAGGTGCAGAGGATAAGAGAATTGCAGATGAGCTTATCGCAAGCGGACGCGCAACTGAAAATGAGCCCGAGGTTCTTGACTGCGGTAAATATGCAGGTATGACAACAATGGAAGCAAGAAAGGCAATTCTTGCAGACCTTGAAGCAGGCGGTTATCTTAAAGAGGTTGAACCCCGTAAGCACGAGGTTGGCACTTGCTACCGTTGTCATAACACAATTGAGCCTATGGTTTCAAAGCAGTGGTTTGTTCGTATGGTTCCTCTTGCAAAGCCCGCTATTGAAGCAGTTGAAAACGGCGAAACAAAGTTCATTCCTGAAAGATTTACAAAGAACTATCTTAACTGGATGAACAACACCCGTGACTGGTGCGTTTCCCGTCAGCTTTGGTGGGGTCACAGAATCCCTGCATGGTATTGTGCAGATTGCGGTGATGTTACAGTAAGCGTTGATGCTCCCGATAAATGCTGTAAGTGCGGTTCTGTTAATCTTACTCAGGATGAGGACACACTTGATACATGGTTCAGCTCTGCTCTCTGGCCCTTCTCAACACTTGGTTGGCCCGATAAAACAACGGACTTAGAGCATTACTATCCCACAAATACACTTGTTACAGGCTATGATATCATCGGATTCTGGGTATCAAGAATGATTTTCTCCGCTCTTGAATACACAGGCAAGGTTCCCTTTGATACAGTTCTTATTCACGGTCTTGTTCGTGATGCACAGGGCAGAAAAATGTCAAAATCTCTCGGTAACGGTATCGATCCTCTTGAGATTATTGACCAGTACGGTGCAGACGCTCTTCGTTTCTCTCTTGCAACAGGTAACAGCCCCGGTAACGATATGCGCTTTATGCCTGAAAAGATTGAAGCAAGCCGTAACTTTGCTAATAAGCTCTGGAATGCAAATCGTTTCATCCTTATGAATCTTGATGAAAACGAGCCTGCTCCTCATATTCCTGAAAATCTTGAAACAGAAGATAAATGGATTTTAAGTCAGTTTAACTCTCTTGTTAAAGCAGTTACAAACTCTCTTGAAAACTATGAGCTGGGTATTGCAGTTCAGAATCTTTATGACTTTATTTGGGACGTATTCTGCGATTGGTATATCGAAATTGCAAAAATCCGTCTTAATGGTGATAACGAAGAAGGCAAGAAGACAGCAAAAGCAGTTCTCGTTTATGTAATGAGTAACACTCTTAAGCTCCTTCATCCCTTTATGCCCTTTATTACAGAGGAAATCTGGCTTGCTCTTCCTCATGATGGCGATTCAATTATGATTTCTGAGTGGTGTAAGTATGACGAAGCCCTCAATTTCACTGTTGAAGAAGAGGCTATGGAACGCGTTATGACCGCTATTAAGGCAGTTCGTAACCGCCGTGCAGAGATGAATGTTCCTCCCTCAAAGAAGGCAAAGCTCTATATTGCAACAAAATACACCGAGGATTTCACAAACGGTAGCGTATTTATGAACAGACTTGCATCTGCATCCGAGGTTGAAATCGGTGAAGAGTTTGAAATTGAAGGTAGCGTAAGTGTAATCACAGAAAGCGCAAAAATCTTCATTCCTCTTAACGAGCTTGTTGACTTTGAAGCAGAAAAAGCAAGACTCCTCAAAGAGCTTGATACTGCTAAGAAGGACCTTGAATTCGTTGAAAATAAGCTTAATAACGCAGGCTTTATGGCTAAAGCTCCTGAAAAGGTTGTTGCTCAGCAGAGAGATGCTCAGGCTAAGCATAAAGCAAAAATAGCAATGCTCGAAGAAAGTATTTCTAAACTCAAATGAATTATATTGAAGCAGTAAAATATATACATTCATTATTGAAATTCGGTATCCGTCCCGGTCTTAACGGGATGGATGCCTTGTTGCATTTTCTTGGTGACCCTCATAAAGAGTTGAAGTGTGTCCATATTGCCGGTACGAATGGTAAGGGCTCAACCTCAACTGCTATTTCAAATGTTTTAACTGATGCAGGGTATAAGGTAGGCTTGTATACCTCACCATATGTAACAGACTTCCTCGAAAGAGTGCAGTTTTGCGGTACGCCCGTTGATAAGGCTGTTTTTGCAGTTTGTGTTGAAAAGGTGAAAAATGCAGTTGAAGAGCTTGAAAAAAAGGATATAATCATAACAGAGTTTGAAGCGTTGACCGCTTCTGCATTCCTTTGCTATAAGGCACTTCAATGTGATGTGGTTGTACTAGAGGTAGGGCTTGGTGGAAGACTTGATGCAACTAATATTATTGATACACCTTTAGTAAATGTTATTACATCACTTTCAATAGACCATTCTGCAATTTTAGGTGATACAATTGAGGAAATAGCCTTTGAAAAATGCGGTACTATTAAAGAAAACGGTAATATTGTCTGCTCCTTGGGTCAGCCTGATGGCGCTTTAAAGATAATTGAAAAAAAAGTAAAAGAGAAAAACAACACTCTCACAATACCTTGTGAAAGCGATATTGTAATTCTTAAAGCTGATATTTTCGGTACAGAATTTATCTATAAAAAAGAAGAATATTCTGTGAGATTAGCAGGGGAGCATCAGGTTAAAAATATGACCTGTGTTATTGAAGCCTGTAATATTCTGAAAAATTATTTCGACCTTACTGATGAAAATATCAAAAATGGAATTAGCAAAGCATTTCTTCCCGCTAGGGTTGAAATCATCTCAAAAAAGCCTCTTGTTATTCTTGATGGTGGTCATAATGAGGATGGTGCAAAAGCCTTTTATAATGCGGTTTTACCCGAGCTTAATAAAAAGAAAAGAGTTATCGTTATTGCGGGTATGATGGCAGATAAGGCGGTTGAAGAATCTCTTAAACCTCTTATGCTTAAAACCGATGTTTTCTTTGCGGTAACGCCCGAAAATCCCAGGGCTATGAAGGCGCAGGATTTAGCGGGAATTGCAAACAAATACTCGAAGCAGGTTTTCAGCGTTGACAGTATTAAGGATGCAGTGAAAATAGCTTTTGACAGTGTTGATGAGAATACTGCTCTTTTGGTGGTTGGCTCTTTGTATCTTGCAGGTGAAATCCGCGAAACACTTTTAGAAATCTTTTAAAAATTAACATAACATTTATTGATTTATTAAACTTAAAATGATAAAATAAATCCATAGAAATAAGCAATACGAAAGGAGATGTTTTTTATGGTTAAGTTTGATGCTTTTGCCGGTGGAATTGAAATCGGCGGTCTTCGTAGTATGCTTGAAATAAAAATTCTTATTTGCTATATTCTTGAGTCTGTTAAGACTCCTATGACAAGAAATCAGATTTGCGATGTTCTTCAGAAAACAGGCTTGGTAAACTTCTTTGATGCCAATTCTGCCCTTGATGAGCTTCTTGAAAGCAATGCATTAAAGGAAGCGGAATATGTTGGTGAAGCCCATTTGGTTATCACCGCAAAGGGTAGTAACAGCTCAAAAGAGCTTGAAACTCAGCTTCTTCCCGGTGTCCGTGACAGAGCAGTAAAGGTTGCTCTTAATATGGTTGCAAGAGCCCGCTCTGAAAGAGAAAATAAGGTTGAGATTAAAAGGGTTGAAAATGGCTATGATGTTACCTTTGAGATTGAAAGCAATGGTGACAAGCTTCTTTCATTAACTCTTAATGTTTCTGACGAATGGCAGGCAGAGCAGTTAAAGGACGGCTTCCTTGATGATCCGGGAGCACTTTATTCTGATATAATTAACAGACTAATAGGTGAATAATTTTGAGAGAGTCAAAAGGCTCTCTCTTTTGTATTTTATGTAAAAAATTGATAATAATATTTTTGAAATACTTATGGGGAGGAATAAAATGAGTATCAAAAAAATGTTATCAATTATTTTGGTTGTTGTGACGTGTCTTGGTCTTTTGAGCGGTTGCGGTGAAGATAAAAGCACACAAACTATTACAACTACCACCGAAACAACAGTAGCAACAGGAAAAACAATTGCACTTGTTTCAGGTAATGATAATATCGGGTTTTATGAGAATTTGAAAAAAGGAGCAGAGGGCGCAGCTAAAAAGTATGGGTTTACGCTCGAATATATCGGTATCGAAGATACTGAACAGAGCGATGCACAGACTCATATAAATAAGCTTCAAGCTGCTTTAGATAGCGAAGCGTCGGGTGTTGTTGTAACGCCTATGGGTAAGGGCTACGGTGATATTTTCAGTAGCTTTTACGATAAGGGTATTCCCGTTGTTCAGGTCGACAGTATTGATGATGACGATGTCGAAATTCTCGAAAGCAGAAACAAAAATCCTATTGTTGCGACTGTCTTGACCAATTATAACGAAGCGGGTGCTATGTGTGCCGAGAAGATGTTTGAGGCGGTTAAGGATGATATAAAAAACTCACAGAATACTTTTGTTATAGGTGTGATTGAAAGAGATGACGAGGATTCTGATGAAGAAAAAACCAAGGGCTTTATTGATAAGTTTTCCGAATTAGCTGATGCTGACGAAGGTACTAAGGGCAAGTATAGGCTCGAAACAGAGGATGGTACAGATTTTCTTGAAGAATTAATGAGGGAGAATGTAAGGGCTGTCTTTATAACTCACCCTGAGCTTGCTGATAAAATCAGTGATACAGTTTTTGCAGATAAAGAGAAATATAAAGATATTATTTTCTGTGGCTTTGATTCGGGTGCTAAACAATTGAATTGGCTCGAAAGTGATGAATCGGGCAGATTTATTGGCGGCGTTGCTCAGGATTCTTATAATTTAGGCTATAATGCAGTTGAACAGTGTATTTTTTCTATTCAGAACAAGGAATTGAAGCCCTATATAGAAATTCAGGCTAATTGGTACGATAAAACTAATGTAGATAAAATGAAGCAGGACAATATAATTTTTGAGAAATAAATTGAAAGAGTGTATTCAATCGGAGTTGATTGAATACACTCTTTGTTATTTGCAACCGCAGTTGTTATTAGGCTTGTGATTCAACTCGCAGGAGCAGTCGTTTGCACTTGGCGGGAAGAATTCGTCAATAGGAAAGCTTATTTTTCTGAAGGTATCACAGGGGTCTTCAGTGTCGCAGCAGCATTCCTTTGTGGGAACGCAGAAATCGTATGCAGGAATAAGCATCTGAACATCTCTTTCGAGCTGAACGATAGTGAAAATACCCAATGTTACCTTTACCGCCTTTTCTCCTTCACAGCAACAGAAGTTGCCCTCAAAGCAACGGCAAATGTGATGTGGAACTGAATCACAGCAATTTCCCATTGTATTGCAGCAATCACAGATTCTGCAGATATTTGCATCAAGAATAATCGGGTCAACAACCTGAACCTTTGCTCTTGGGTTGGAGTTACCGATTGGGTTCTGGTCGTCATAACCATCGTGAACAAAGTTGGATGAGAAGATTTTTACATTACCCTCGCTACCATAAAGAATACATTTTTTATTGAAGGTTACAAGGCCCTCAAGCATTGTGGGAGTAGCAGTAGGGCAGGTGAATGCATCAAGGCATACCTTAACAAAGAATGTAAGGTCAACAGAGTAGCAGCCCTTGTTGAAGGGCACCTTTTCAACTTCAACAAGACAATTAAGTATTTCAGCTGCTCTCGGGCGAACTGATGAAGCGTTTTCGAGTATACATTGACCTCTGTCTGTTAAATAAACTCTTAAATCGGTAAGACAGTCCTTGTCAGCGCAAGAGTCATAAACTCTGTTTGTATCAATACAAATCGCTTCCTTGATATGGTGAAGGTCAGGGTAGCTTTTGTTATCAGCCATATCTTTTTCCTCCTAAATTAAGTATTGAAGCTGAAAATCAACTTCATTACATAATATGAAGAGAAAAGCATTTTGTTACAGTTTTATACACCTTCTAAATTAAAAGGTGGAATATATTCTTCCTTTGCAGAGGAAAGCTCCTGCATAAAGCCGTCCTCGATTCCTGACTCGAAAAGATATTCTTCGATTTCGTTATATTCCTCTTGAGTGAGACGGCGTGAAAGCTCGGGTATTTTGCAGGATTTATTGGGAGTGAATTGGCTCATAAGACTGAAAAGCACATCTCCCTCATCAAAGCTTTCTTTTACCCAATCAATGACCCTTTTTGTATTTTCAAGGTTATTTGGTAATATCAAATGACGGATTATAACACCCTTTGTCATTATTCCGTTTTCATCAAATTCATATCTTCCGATCTGTCTGAACATTTCCTTTATAGCACTTGCTGCAATATCAAAATAATCAGGAGCATCGGAATATTTCAGTGCTAAATCGTTATCAGCGTATTTTAAGTCGGGGAGATAAATCTGAACCTTGTTTTCAAGGAGTTTCAATGAATTTATGCTTTCATAGCCGCCGCAGTTATAAACAACAGGAACAGAAAGTGGCTCTTCAAGGGATTTTGCAATAGCGTTGATAAAATGAGTACCTGTAACAAGATTGATGTTATGAGCACCCTGATTTATAAGCTCGGAATAAATTTCTTTTAATCTGTCAATTGTAACTTCTTTTCCAAAGCAATCCGATCTTATGCTTTCATTCTGACAAAAAACACATTTAAGATTACATCCCGAGAAGAAAACAGTACCACTGCCATTGGTACCGCTGATTGGTGGTTCTTCCCAGAAATGTAAAGCAGCTCTTGCTATAACGGGATTTTCACCCATATTGCAAAAGCCCTTACCGTTATCGGTAAGAGCTTTTCTTTGTGTGTTACATTTTCGCGGACAAAGATTGCAAGTGAACATATTACTGCTCCGCGGGTGTTGTTGTGGTAGCTTTTTTGTTTGCAGAAATAAGCTCAAGGTAGTTCATTGAAAGCCAACCGCCTGTCTGCTCGTATACAACATAGCCCCAATCTTCCCATACTGCAATAACCTCTACTTCGTGTCCCTTGGGTACATAAATGAGTCTGTCAGAGGTAGTGTTGGGCTCAAGACGAAGACCGAGAGGGTCATCCTTAGTAGCGATTTTATATTTACCGGGCTCATAAGTATATGAAGTCTGCTGCACCTTTTTAGTTGTAGAAACATTGTTTAAATCAGCAATAGAAGCAAGGTCGATTGAAACGCCTTCTTCAGTTGAGATAGTAGTGTTTTCCTTTTTATCTTTTCCTGATGAAGCGGTTGCAACAACAGCAACGATAATTGCTATTAAAATAAGCATCGCAGAGATAATTAAAACTATAGTGTTTTTGTTTTTTAACTTGTCCATATTCATTCTCCTTACTGGTGGTGAAACAAAATTTCACCTATAAGTTGTTGAGATTATAGCATTTTTTTCAAAAAAAATCAATAGTTAAGTAAGTACACAGAAAAACGATGAAAAAAGATTGTAAACAGAATGAAAAAATAGGCTGAAAATATTGATATTTTCTATATTAATATGGTATAATTATTTGAATTATAATGTGAAGTAGTGTGGTCTTTCGCAAGGTGGTGAAAATATGGTCATATTTGGTATCGACCCCGGGTATGCAATAGTCGGTTGCGGTATCGTAAGATATGAGAGAAATAATTTTTCTCTTATGGGCTACGGCGCAGTTACCACTGATAAGGATATACCGTTTAATCAGCGTCTTATGAAAATTTATGACGATATTACAGAGCTTCTGGAAAAGTTCAAGCCTGATGCGGTCAGTATCGAGAGATTGTATTTCAACACCAATCAGAAAACCGCTATTGATGTTGCTCAGGCAAGAGGCGTAATTGTCCTTGCAGTTGAAAAGGCGGGTATTCCGATTTTTGAATATACGCCCCTACAGGTCAAGCAGAGTATTGTCGGCTACGGCAGAGCAGAAAAACAGCAGGTTCAGGAAATGACAAGAATGTTTTTACATCTTGATAAGATACCGAAGCCCGACGATGCTGCCGATGCTTTAGCGCTTGCTATATGTCACGGTCACGCAAGTGATTCATTAATGATAAAAAAAATATAAGGTGAATTTATGTTCTACAGCTTAACAGGAAAAATAATATATAAAGATGATCAGACAGTTGCAATTTCTTGCGGTGGAGTTGGTTTTAAATGCTTTACAACCAGAAGCTCTCTTGCGAAGCTCTCCTTACAGAGTGGTGAGGTAACAGTTTTTACTCATCTCAATGTACGCGAGGATGCTCTTGATTTGTTCGGCTTTGCAACTAATGATGAGCTTGAAGCCTTCAAGCTTCTTATAAGCGTTTCAGGTGTAGGCCCCAAGGCTGCTCTTGCTATTCTTTCAGAGCTTTCTCCTGATGCTCTTGCGGTTGCAATTGCTTCGGGTGACACTAAGGCTATAACCGCTGCAAATGGTGTAGGACCAAAGCTTGCGCAGAGAGTAATTATGGAGCTTAAGGATAAAATTTCAAATGTCGATTTTATTTCTGCAGAAAGCACCTCTGTTTCAAATGCAGTAAGCTCTGTTAATTCAATGAGCAACACATCTGAGGCAATTGCTGCATTAACCGCTTTGGGTTATTCTCAGACAGAAGCTTCTGTTGCTGTAAGTAAGCTCTCACCAAATCTTTCCGTTGAAGAGCTTATTAAAGGTGCATTAAAGAATATGACATTAAGATTTTAATCATATAATTTCAGGAGAGTAAAATGAACGATTTTTTTATTGCCGATGAAGAGCGTGTTATCGCTCCGGAATATATTTCGGATGACAACGAAATTGAAACATCTCTTCGTCCTCATACTCTTGAAGAGTATATCGGTCAGGAAAAAGCAAAGGAAAATTTAAAAATATATATTGAAGCGGCAAAGAACCGTCACGAATCTCTGGACCATGTTTTGCTTTATGGCCCACCCGGACTTGGTAAAACAACTCTTGCAGGAATAGTTGCCAATGAAATGGGTGTTCAGATTCGTGTTACATCAGGTCCCGCTATCGAAAAGCCCGGTGACCTTGCAGCACTTCTTACAAGCCTTAACGATGGCGATATTCTTTTCATTGACGAAATTCATCGTCTTTCAAGAAGCATTGAAGAGGTTCTTTATCCTGCTATGGAGGACTTTGCCCTTGATATTATAATCGGCAAGGGGCCTTCGGCTCGTTCGATAAGGCTCGACCTTAAAAGATTTACTCTTATTGGTGCAACAACCCGAGCAGGTCAGCTTTCAGCACCATTGAGAGACAGGTTCGGTGTTATATTAAGACTCGAGCTTTATTCTCCCAGTGAGCTTGCTAAAATCGTTAAACGAAGCGCAGGCATTTTAAATGTTGAGGCAGAGCAGGATGGTGCTTTGGAAATTGCATCCCGTTCAAGAGGTACACCCCGAATTGCCAACAGACTTTTAAAGAGGGCAAGAGACTACGCTCAGGTTATGGGTAATGGTATAATTACAGCAGAATCTGCGCAAAATGCACTTGAAAGAATGGAAATTGACGAGTTAGGTCTTGATCTTGTTGACAGAAATCTTTTGAGAGCGATGATTGAAAACTATAATGGTGGCCCTGTTGGTCTTGAAACAATCGCCGCTATGATTGGCGAAGAGGCGGTAACCATCGAGGATGTTTATGAGCCTTATCTTATGCAGTTAGGCTTTCTGACACGAACACCACGAGGAAGAAAGGTTACAGCTTTAGGCTACAGGCATTTAGGCGTTAATCCTATAACAGACGATACACAAGGTTCTTTTGAATCTTATTGATTTTGGAGAGATATTTAATGGGTAGACTTTTTGGTACTGATGGCGCAAGAGGTATTGCGAATACAGAATTAACATGCGAGCTTGCTATGGAGATTGGAAGAGCCGCTGCAATGGTGCTTACAGAGCATTCTCATAAAAAACCGAGAGTACTTATCGGTATGGACACAAGAGCATCCTCTCAGATGCTTGAATCTGCAATTTCTGCAGGTCTTTGCTCTGTTGGTGCGGATGTAATGCTTTTAGGCGAAATTCCTACTCCTGCGGTTGCATATCTTGTAAAAAAATACGAATATGATGCAGCGATAATGATTTCTGCATCACATAACCCCTGTGAATATAACGGAATTAAAATCTTTCAGGGAACAGGCTATAAGCTTCCTGATGCTCTTGAAGAAGAGATTGAAAGCATTATTCTTGATAAATCTCAGGTGCCACCTATCAAGGTTGGCGGTGAGGTTGGTAGAATTTCTCGCTCAAAAACAGCTCGCACTGATTATATAAATTATCTTGTAGAGGTTGCAGAAGCAGATTTGAGCTCTGATAATTACAAGGATTTTGAGAGCTTAAGAATCGCTGTCGACTGTTCAAACGGCTCTTCTTCAGTTACAGCACCGCAGATTTTTATGAGTCTTTGTAATGATTGCTTCTTTATAGCTTCTCATCCTAACGGCACAAATATCAATGAAAAATGCGGTTCAACTCACCTTGAAATTCTTCAGGATTTTGTTGTAAGAAACAAATGTGATGTTGGTCTTGCTTTCGACGGCGACGCAGACAGATTCCTTGCAGTTGACGAAAACGGTAATGTTGTTGACGGTGATAAATTGATTGCTGTGTTTGCTAAATATATGAAAGAAAAAGGGGCTTTAAAAAACAATACTGCGGTTGTTACTGTTATGAGTAATATGGGCTTCTTCAAATTCTGTGAAGAAAATGGTATAAACTGCGAAAAGACTAAAGTCGGCGACAGATATGTTCTCGAGAATATGCTCCTGAATGATTATATTATTGGCGGCGAGCAGTCAGGTCATATTATTTTCAAGGATTTTGCAACAACGGGTGACGGACAGCTTTCTGCATTGAAGCTTCTTTGCATTATGAAGGCAACAGGTAAAAAGCTTTCTGAATTGACATCTGTTATGCAGGTATTCCCGCAGACTCTTATCAATGTGCGTGTTTCTGATTTCGGTAAAGCAAGATTTCCTCGCGATGAAGAAATCAAAAAGGCAATTGCTGCAGCAGAAAAAGAGCTTGGCGATGAAGGCAGAGTTCTTGTTCGTGTTTCTGGCACAGAGCCTCTTGTACGAGTTATGCTTGAAGGCAAGGATGAAGAAAAAATTAACATTCTCGCGCAGGAAATAGCGCAGGTTATTAAGGAGAGATTACTTTAATGCGAGTTTCTGACTTTTGGAAGGATTACGAGCTTATAGATTGTTCCGATGGTGAGCGCCTTGAACGATGGGGAGATATATTTCTTATAAGACCCGACCCTCAGGCTCTCTGGAACACAAAAAGAACAAATCCAATGTGGCGAAAGGCACATGCTAGATATCACCGCTCTAATCAGGGTGGTGGTTCCTGGGAGTTTTACAGACAAATTCCCGAGGTGTGGCAAATTGGCTACAGAGATTTAAAATTCAATCTTAAGCCTATGGGCTTTAAGCATACCGGTGTTTTTCCCGAGCAGGCCTGTAACTGGGATTTAGTTGCTGATATTATCGAAAAAAGCGGAAGAACAGATGTTAAGGTTCTCAATCTTTTTGCTTATACAGGTGCTGCAACAGTTTCTGCTCTTTTAAAGGGCGCATCTGTTGTTCATGTTGATGCTTCAAAGGGTATGGTTCAATGGGCAAAGGAAAATGCTGCTTCTTCGGGTGTTGCTGACAGAAGTGTCCGTTGGATTGTAGATGATTGTATGAAGTTTGTTGCCCGCGAAATCAGAAGAGGCAATAAATATGACATTATAATTATGGACCCGCCATCATACGGCAGAGGTCCCGGTGGAGAGGTCTGGAAGCTTGAAAACGAGATTTACGGCTTTGTAAATCAGTGCTGTGAGCTTTTGACAGATAATTCTCTTGCAGTTCTTATTAACTCCTATACCGCAGGCGTTTCTCCTGCAGTAATGAGTTACATATTAAATTCAACAGTAGCAAAACGCTTCGGAGGCTTTGCTACCGCAGATGAAATCGGTCTTAAGGTAACCGATAGCGGTCTTGTTCTTCCGTGTGGTTCTACTGCAGTTTGGACAAAGTGATTATGAATAAAATTATTGAATTTAAAAATGTGGATTTTCGTTATGCGGACGAAGAAAGAGATGTTCTGAATAAACTTAACCTTGATTTTTATGAAGGTCAGTTTACCTGTGTTTTAGGTCATAACGGCTCAGGTAAATCCACAATGGCAAAGCTTATAAATGCTTTGGAATACCCCACAAATGGTAGTGTTACAACCTTTGGTTACGATACCTCTGACGAGAATAACGAAATATCTATCAGAAGAAAGGTTGGAATGGTTTTTCAGAATCCTGATAACCAGATTGTCGCAACAATTGTTGAGGACGATGTAGCATTCGGTCCTGAAAACTTAGGTGTTCCCCGTGAAGAAATCAGAAAACGCGTGGACGAAGCATTAAAGCTTGTTGATATGTATGATTACAGAAAGCATGAGCCTCATCGTCTTTCGGGCGGTCAGAAGCAGAGAGTTGCTATTGCAGGCGTTATTGCTATGCAGACAAATTGCATAGTTCTTGATGAACCTACTGCAATGCTTGACCCCAAGGGTAGACGAGAGGTTATGAATGCTCTTCTTAAGCTTAAAAATGAGCTTGGTATTTCCGTAATTCTTGTTACACATTTTATGGATGAGGCTGTTAAGGCTGACAGAGTTGTTGTAATGAATGACGGTAAGGTCGAGCTTGACGGTACACCCGCAGAGGTGTTCTCTCATATGGAGCTTTTAAAATCAATCGGACTTGCGGTTCCCAAGCCAATGGAGCTTTCAGTTTCCTTGAGGGAAAACGGAATTGATTTAAAGGCTACACCGCTTACAACGGCGGATTTCGTTGAAATATTTAAAGAATATATAAATAACAGAGGTTAAGTTATGGCTGTGCTTTCGGTGCACAATTTAATATATGGCTATTCTAAGGGCACTCCCTTTGAAACGGGTGCTCTTAAAGGTGTTTCTATTGATTTTGAGCAGGGCGAAATAGTTGCTCTTATCGGTCATACAGGCTCGGGTAAAAGCACTCTTTTGCAACACCTTAACGGACTTTTAAAGGCTGATTCAGGTCAGGTTATTTTAGATGGCGTTGATATACATTCTTCAAAGGAAGCCTTGCGCAATTGTCGCTTTAATGTTGGTCTTTGCTTCCAATACCCTGAACAGCAGCTTTTTGAATCAACAGTCTATAAGGATATTGCTTTTGGGCCAAAGAATATGGGGCTTTCCGAGGAGGAAATCAAAAAGAGAGTTCTTTCTGCAATTTCTTATGTAGGTCTTTCAGAGGATTATCTTGAAAAATCACCCTTTGACCTTTCAGGCGGTGAGAAGAGAAGAGTTGCTATTGCAGGCGTTATTGCTATGGAGCCCAAGGTTCTCATTCTTGATGAGCCTACTGCAGGTCTTGACCCCGTTGGTAAAAATGCTTTATTGGGTCTTATAAAGGATTACAATGCTTCAACAGGTAGTTCAGTAATTTTTGTTTCTCACAATATGGATGATGTTGCATCTGTTGCAGATAAGGTTATTGTAATGAACAAGGGCCTGGTTGCTCTTTCAGGGACAGTTTCTGAGGTTTATTCCAAGGGTGAAATTCTTTCTGAATTAGGTCTTGATGTTCCTGAAATTACAAGCATCTTCCTTGAATTAAAAAAGAGTGGCTTTGATTTAGGCGAAACTGCTTATACAGTTGATGGTGCTAAAAAAGCAATTCTTGATTATCTTTCAAAGGGGGAGAAGAAATGATTAAGGATATAACAATCGGTCAGTTTTTCCCCGGAAAATCACCAATTCATACGCTGGATGCAAGAACGAAAATAATATTAACATTTATTTTCATTATTTTTATTTTCATCTGTCGCAATTTCTGGTCCTTGGGTCTTTTGAGTGGCTTTGCAGTTGTAGTTTTTATTCTTACAAGATTATCACCAAAGCTTGTTTTAAAGAGCTTTAAACCGCTTTTACCCATTGTTTTGCTGACAACTGTTCTTCAGCTTTATTATATAAAAAGCGGTGATGTTCTTTTTCAGTGGAAATTTATCACAATTACTGATGATGGCATTTTTAATGCAATATTCATTATCACCCGAATTTTCACTCTTTTGTTAATCAGCTCATTGCTGACATATACTACCGCACCAACTGATTTAACTGATGGGATAGAAAAGCTTTTATCACCCTTGAAGGTGTTTAAGGTTGATGTTCATACCTTTGCTATGATGATGACTATTGCTTTAAGATTTATTCCCACGCTTATTGACGAGATTGACAGAATTATGTCTGCACAGAAGGCGAGAGGTGCAGATTTTGAAAGCGGTAATCTGATAAACAGAATTAAAGCGTTGTTCCCCATATTTATTCCGCTCTTCATTTCTGCTTTTAAAAGAGCAATTGAGCTTACGGATGCTATGTCCTGCCGTTGTTATACAGGCGGAGAGGGCAGAACCCGTTTAAGACAAATGAAAATGACATATCGTGATGTTGTTTCTTTTGTTGTTATGGCTGTTATTTGTTCAGCAATTATCTTTTTGAACATATATTTTAAAAATGTGATTTAATTTATGAGAAATTTGTTATTTAAAATCGCCTTTGACGGCTCTGCTTTTCATGGCTGGCAGCAGCAGGAAAATGCACGGACAGTTCAAGGTGAGTTGAAAAAGGCTTGGGTGAGTCTTACAGGTGAAGTGCCGAACATTATCGGCTGCAGCAGAACTGATGCAGGTGTTCACGCAAATGAATATTATTTCAATGTGCGGACTGAGTCCACAATTCCTGAAAAAAGTTTTCCTGTTGCTCTTGCTTCTTCAAAGCTACCAAAGGAGATATCAATTTATTCCTGCAAAGAGGTAGATTATGACTTTAATGCCCGATTTGATTGTGTGAAGAAGGAATATGAATATGTTATTGAAAACACTCAGATTCCATCACCATTCTTATACAAAAGAGCGTTTAATCATAAATATAAAATTGATGTTGAATTAATGAATAAAGCTGCCCAGTACTTTGTAGGCACCTATGATTTTTCTGCATTTTGTGCTGCGGATGCACAGGTTAAATCAAAGGTAAGAACTATTTATAGTGCGAGTGTTGTCCGTGACGGCGATTTAGTAAAGTTTCGCGTTTGCGGAAATGGCTTCCTTTATAATATGGTTAGAATTATGGCAGGAACTCTTATATATGTTAATAACGGCAGAATTAAGGCTGATGACATTCCTGATATTATAAAATCCTGTGACAGAACAAAAGCGGGTATTACAGCAATACCCGATGGTCTGTATCTTAATAAGGTATATTACGGAGGTGAGAATATTGAAGGTTAAATTAACCGAGCTTAATACCGGCTTCACCGGTTATAGCAGGGTTTCGCGCTTTTCTAGGAAAACTCAAAGTAAAATAATTATTGCAGGCGTTCTTGTTGCAGTATTTCTTTTTGTTTATATTCTCTCTTCGGTTGGAATAATTCCATTTGATGCGTTGAGCGCTCGTTTTTCTTCTTTCATTTTACAGGATTCCGATAATTTTCCTGTGGTTGTAAATAGTGATTCAACCATCAATAAAGCGATTATCGGTGATAATATTCTCATTCTGACAACGGAGAATTTTTCAGTTTATTCAAAAAGCGGAAAGGTTATTTACACTCAACCTCATAGCTTTTCTTCACCTGCGATTTCTGTTAATGGTGACAAAGCTGTTGTGTTTGACAGAGGCTATAAAAGCTATATGCTTATAAATGAGAAAAAGGTTGTTTATACTGCGGAGGCTTCTAATCCGATTATCTGCGCAGAATATGGTGAAAGCGGAAATTATGCCCTCGGTACATATGGCGACGATTCAACAAGTAAGCTGACTGTTTATTCAGCGACTAATAAAGTAATCTTCCAATGGAACTGCGCGTATGAGCATATTACTTCAATAGCTTTAGCCCCAAATGGTAAGTTTGCAGGTGTTGCGGTTGTCGGTGCTGAAAATGGTGAGATTTTCACTTGTGTGAAGTACTTCGGCTTCGATTATCAGGAGGCAATCAATTCTCAGACTATAGTAGGAGCATCGCCCCTTGATTTGAAATTCACGGCTACTAATACATTAACCTTGTTTTCTGATACAGGTGTTTATAAGATCACGAAGAAAAGCGAAGCCTATGAAACTGTTATGGAATATTATTCCTCGGAGTTCAACTCATTTGATTATTCAGATAACGGAAAATATATCGTTTCCTTGGCGAAATACGGTAGTGCAAACGATTTTCAGGTTTCTGTTTATTCGGCTAATGGTAAACAAAAGGCAGATATTTCAATTGATTTGCCAATAAAAAGTGTTATTATGAGCGATAAATATATATTTGCTCTTGCCGAAAGCACTATAATAGTTTATAATTTAATAGGAAAAGAAATAAGCCGTATTGATGTTAAAGGTGAAGTAAGAAACATTTTATCAACTGATAAATATATTTTCATTTATTCCCTAGATAAGCTTTCAAGATGTTTTTCATACGGTGATTCAATTGTTGAGTTAAGTAGTTGATATAGGAGGTATTTTTATGACTTACATACTTGACATTGTTATTGTTGCATTATTTATACTTGTTGTTGCTTTAGGCTACAAAAAAGGTTTCCTTTCAACAGTGATTGATACCTTTGCTCTTGGTATTTCCGCAGTTGTTTCATATATGTTCTGCGAGCCTGTTGCAGAGGGCGCATATAACCTTTTTGTCCGTAATCTTGTAGAAACCCGTTTTACAAGAGTTCTTGATGATGTGTCATCGACATTGAGCGTTTCTGAAAAGATTACTGCTATGATTGAGGGTCTTCCGCCCAGTGCAGTAAAGCTTGCAGAAGCAATGGGTATGAATTTTAAATCATTGGAACTTTCTATATCGTCAGGCGGAAATCTATCTGATGAAGCATTGATTGACCTTGCAGTTGAAAAAATCGGTCATCCCATTATGATTTGTGTTACAGAGGTTGTAACCTTTATCGCTATGTTTGTTGTTATAACACTTGCGTTGAGATTCCTTGCAGGTATTTTCAAAAAAGCAAACGATATTCCTTTTTTAGGCAAGCTTAATGCAGGTCTTGGCGGTGTAATCGGTGTTGTAAAAGCGGTTGCAATTTTATTTGTTGCTTGTACTGCATTCTACTTCATAGCGGGTATGTCAGGTGCTACACCTGTTATTGATGCGGTTAATAGCTCAATTATTTATGGATTTATTATTGAAAACAATCCAATAGTTAGTCTTATTGGTTAATATATCAAGATAAAAAATATAAAAGGTGCGTGAAATCGGACATTTAAGGCATATTTGGTTCGAATACACTCACTTTAAGGAGAAAAAAATGAAAGATTTATTTAAAGGTTGTTGGACAATTCCGAATTTACTCAGTGTTATAAGAATTCTTCTTATTCCTGTTTTTGCAGTTTTGTTTTATAGACAAGAATATGGTTGGGCAATTTTAACTCTCGTTCTTTCAGGTCTTTCTGATTTCTTCGATGGTAAAATCGCTCGTAAATTCAATCAGATCAGCGCGTTAGGTAAAATGCTTGACCCTGTTGCTGATAAATTAACTCAGGTTACACTCGCAGTGCTTTTATTTATGTCCTTTAATAAAGCTCAGGATGATACATTAAAGGCTTTTAGCTGGGTTTTCCTTGTGTTTATTGTTAAAGAGGTTGTTATGGTTGTCGGCGGCGCAGTTATGCTCGCTTGCGGAATTCGTCCCGGTGCGGCAGAAATCTACGGAAAGGTTGCAACCTTCGCGTTCTATGCAATTATGATTCTTGTTATTGCTTTTGGTCCTGAGGTTGGCGTTTTCAGAACAGTGTTCACTCTTCCCAATATTCTTATGATGATACTTGTTATCATTTCGGCAATACTAACTCTTGTAGCATTTGCAAGTTATATTCCCGGAACCTTCCGTCAGTTCAAGGAACGTTTTTCTAATAAATAATTTTCAAATAAAACATTAATTATACTATTCCCAGGAGAATTAAATGAACAATAAAATGATATGCAGCAAATGCAAAACACGCCCTGCAGTTATATTTGTTTCCCGCGTTGATGGTGACAAAACAACTCAGGAAGGTTATTGCATAAAATGCGCTTCCGAGCTTAATATCGGTCCTATAAAACAGATGATGCAGAGTATGGGCATAACTGAGGACGATATTGAAGCAGTCAGCGAGCAGTTTGGTGATATGATGGAAAATCTTGAGGATTTCCAGCTCGGCGGTGCGGGAACTATGCCTTTTATGCAGAATTTCCTCAATAATAATCAGATGGGTGGCGAGGCTTCATCCGTTGAAGAGCAGATTGAAGAAGAGGAAGAGGAAAAAGACGATAATAAGGCTAAGAAGAAAAAGAAAAAACATAAAACTAAAAGAAAATTTTTGAATTCATATTGTACCGACCTTACCGCTAAGGCTAGAGAAGGCAAAATTGACAGAATTATCGGTAGAGAAACCGAGATTTACAGAGTTACGCAGATTCTTTGCAGAAGAACTAAAAATAACCCTTGTCTTATCGGTGAACCCGGTGTTGGTAAAACTGCTATTGCAGAGGGTCTTGCTCTTAAAATTGCAGCAGGAGATGTTCCTGCAAGAATTGCAGATAAGGAAATCCATCTTCTTGATTTGACATCTCTTGTTGCAGGTACTCAGTTCCGTGGTCAGTTTGAAAGCAGAATTAAAGGTCTTGTTGATGAAGTTAAAGAAGAGGGGAATATAATCCTCTTTATTGATGAGGTTCATAACCTTGTGGGCACAGGTGATGCAGAAGGCTCAATGAATGCTGCAAATATTCTTAAGCCTGCTCTTTCAAGAGGTCAGATTCAGGTTATCGGTGCTACAACATTTAATGAGTACAGAAAGCATATTGAAAAGGATGCAGCTCTTGAAAGACGATTCCAGCCTGTAAAGGTTGAAGAGCCTTCAGTTGAAGAGTGCTATAAAATGCTTGTTGGTATTAAGGAATACTACGAGGATTTCCATAAGGTTAAAATTTCCGATGCACTTGTTTACAGAGCAGTTCACCTTTCTGAAAGATATATCAATGACAGGTTCTTACCTGATAAGGCAATTGACCTTCTTGATGAGGCTTGTACCTGTGCAAACCTTCGTAATGTAGCTATCAGCGACTATCAGAAGCTTATGGCAAGGCTCGAGGATTTGAGTGAGCGCGAGGAAGAGCTTCTTGATACAACTGCAGAGGAAGGACCTGATTATGAAGCGATTTCCAATCTTAAAGCAGAAAAAATTGCTATCGAAAAGGAAGCCGCTCAGGTTAAAATCAAAGCAGACGATAACGATGTTACAGAGGAAGACATCGCAAGAGTTATCAATCTTTGGACAGGTATTCCCACATCAAAAATTATCGAAAACGATATGAGAAAGCTTTCAAATATTGAAAGCAAGCTCAAGCAGAGAATTATCGGTCAGGATGAAGCCATTGAGGTTCTCGCAGCCGCTATCAGAAGAAGCAGAGTGCAGATTTCTGCAGTAAGAAAGCCTGCATCATTTATCTTCGTTGGTCCTACAGGCGTTGGTAAAACAGAGCTTGTTAAGCAGCTTGCAAATGAGCTTTTTGAAACTCCCGAAACTCTCATTCGTCTTGATATGAGCGAATTTATGGAGAAGCATAGCGTTTCCCGTCTTATTGGCTCTCCTCCCGGTTATGTTGGCTATGATGAAGCAGGTCAGCTTACTGAAAAGGTAAGAAGAAAGCCCTATTCAGTTGTTCTTTTTGATGAAATTGAAAAGGCTCATCCCGATGTTCTTAACATTCTTCTTCAGATTCTTGACGAAGGTAAGACAAACGATGCTCAGGGCAGAACAGTAAGCTTTGAAAACACTGTCATTATTATGACCTCCAATGCAGGAAGTCATATCAGCGAAAATGCTCTCGGCTTCAATCGTGACAAAAATCAGGCTTCCAAGGACAAGACAATGAAGGCTCTTAAGGAATTCTTAAGACCTGAGTTTTTAGGCAGAATTGATGAAATTGTTACCTTCAATACTCTCGGTAATGCAGAGCTTGTTAAGATAGCGGAGGTTCTTTTAGGTGAGCTTAAAGCACCTCTTAAGGACAAAGGCATTGACCTTATTATCGGTGATGGAGTATATGAAATTATTGCTGATTTGTCCGAGGACGGTGGCAGAGGCGCTCGTGATATAAGAAGAACAATAAGAAAAGAAGTTGAAGATAAAATAGCTAATATTCTTATTGATAACGCAGGCGCACTTGTAAACGAAATTGATGTGAATGCAGTTGACGGAAAAATTTCAGTTGATTTTAAATCATAAAATTTAAAAATACCGACAGAGCAAAAAAGTTCTGTCGGTATTTTAGAATAGGTACATAAATGAGTAAAGTGGTAGTAGGTATTATTGCCCATGTTGACGCAGGTAAAACAACACTTGCAGAAACCCTTTTGTTTAAATCGGGCAAAATAAGAAAATTAGGTCGTGTTGATAATGGTGACACGGCTTTAGATACTCATACCCTTGAACGCGAAAGAGGTATAACAATTTTTGCAGGACAGTCTGTGTTTAATATAGGGGATTTGGAAATAAATCTTCTCGATACACCGGGACATGTGGACTTTTCTGCAGAAACTGAAAGAATGCTGAAAATTCTTGACTATGCAATTCTTGTTATCAGCGGTACTGACGGCGTTCAGGCGCATACAAGAACCCTTTGGAAGCTTCTTTGCGCATATAATATACCTACCTTTATTTTTGTTACAAAAATGGATTATGCAAGGCTTTCGAGAGAAGAGCTTATTGCAGATTTAAAAGAGCTTTGCTCTGATAATTGTATTGATTTTTCAAACGATAACTCAGATGAGTTTTTTGAAAATGTTTCAATGTGTGATGAAGAAGCATTGGAAACTTATTTAGAAAACGGTTTTATAGAAGAAAATAAAATCAAGGAAATTATAAAAAATCGCAAATGTACCCCTTGTTATTTTGGCTCAGGCTTAAAAGGGGATGGAGTTGATGAGTTTGTCAACGGTCTCTATAAATATATTTCTATAAATAATTATCCTGATGAGTTTGGCGCAAAGGTTTATAAAATAACCCACGACTCCAAAGGCGAAAGAATTACCCATATTAAAGTAACGGGCGGTTCTTTAAAGGTTAAAGATACTATATCCATAAATGATAAAAACGAGAAGGTTAATAATATAAGAATTTATTCGGGCGAGAGATTCACAACAGTTGAAGAAGCTCAAAGTGGTGGCATATACGCCCTTACAGGTCTTAATTCTGTTAACACAGGTGATGGTTTGGGTTTTGAAAAATCCTTTGGAAAAGCCTTTTTAGAGCCTGTTATGAACTATAGAATTGTTCTGCCTAAAGACTGCGACCCGAAAACCTTTTTTCCGAAATTAAAAGAGCTTGAAGCAGAAGACCCGCAGTTACATATTACCTGGAACACTTATCTTCAGGAAATTTATGTTTCCTTAATGGGTGATGTTCAGACTGAAATTCTCAAAAGCATTATTTCAACACGATTTAATGTTGATGTTGAAATAGACAGTGGTAAGGTGCTTTATAAAGAAACTATTGAAAATAAGGTCGAGGGTGTAGGTCACTATGAACCCTTAAGGCATTATGCAGAGGTTCATTTGATTTTAGAACCCTTATCGAGAGGTAGCGGAATTCAGTTTTCTTCAAAATGTAGTGAGGACTCATTAAGCCGAAACTGGCAGAATTTAATAATGGGGCATTTGTCCGAAAAAGAGCATTTAGGTGTACTTACAGGTTCACCTATAACAGATATTAAAATTACTCTTGCTGCCGGAAGAGCCCATTTAAAGCATACTGAGGGTGGAGATTTCAGGCAATCTACATACAGAGCCGTAAGACAAGGTCTTATGCAGGCGAAATCCATTCTTTTAGAGCCTTATTATAGCTTTCGTCTTGAAGTTCCTACAGAGCAAATCGGCAGAGCTATCAATGATATAAGAATGAAAAATGGCACAATTGATTCTCCTGAGGAGATGAACGGAGTGAGTATTTTAACAGGTAAAGCACCCGTTACAACCCTGAATGGCTATGCTTCTGAGGTTGCCGCCTATACAAGTGGTAAAGGCAGGTTATTCCTTGAGGTTTGCGGTTATGATGTTTGCCATAATGCAGATGAAATAATTGAAAATTTAAGCTATTCTCCCGAAAGTGATTTGGAGAACACGCCCGATTCCGTTTTCTGCGCCCATGGCGCAGGCTTCAATGTGAAATGGGATAAGGTCTTTGAATATATGCATATTGATTCTTGTTTGGAGCAAGAAAAGACGCCTTACGAGGTTAATCTTAATAAAAGAAATTTCCATATTGATGATAAAGAGCTTGAAGCTATAATGAACCGAGAATTCGGTGAAGACAAGCACCCGTTTTATAGATATAGCCATAATAAAACCCCTGCAAAGCCTGTTAATGCAGAATATAATACGGAAATTCGCAAGAAATATGTTATTGTTGACGGTTACAATGTGATTTTTGCGTGGGATGAATTAAAGGAAACAGCAAATGACAATTTAAGTATTGCTCGCGACAAGCTTTTAGACATTCTTTGCAATTACTCTGCTTTTACAAAATGTGAAACAGTTGTTGTTTTTGATGCCTATAAGGTATCGGGCAATAATGGACAGAGGTTTAATTATAATAACATTCATGTAGTTTATACAAAAGAGCGTGAGCTTGGTGATAACTACATCGAAAAGCTTATAAGCGATATCGGTAAAAATGAGAATGTTCGTGTTGTAACATCGGATAATCTTATTCAGCTTTCTGCAGTGCGTTTCGGTGTTCTTCGTGTATCAGCTCAGGATTTCAAAAGAGAAATTGATGCAGTTGAAAAGAACATTGATGATTTGCTTTTTAAAATAAATAAACCGAGACCCCAAAAGGTAGGGGAGCTTGTAGATTTGCTTTTAGGAAAAGGTGATTAAATGATTATAAAGGTATTTGAAGTATTACCCAAAGAAGCTTTGGAATTGAGAATAAAGGTTTTTGTTGACGAGCAGGGCTTTGTTGATGAGGTTGACGAGGCAGATAGCTTTGCAACTCACCTTGTTATGTATGACAAAGAAAAACCTATTGCAACTAGCAGATTTTTCCTTAAAGAAGATAAAGAAACCTATATGTTCGGCAGACTTTGTGTTTTAAAGGAATACAGAGGAAAATCTCTCGGCAGAGAAATGCTTGAAAAGGTAGAAGAAATCGTAAAAGAAAAGGGCGGAAAAGCAATAATTCTCCACTCTCAATACCACGCAAAGTCTTTTTATGAAAGATGCGGTTTCACCCAACAAGGTGAAATAGATTATGAACAAAATAAACCTCACGCTTGGATGAGGAAAGAAATATAAATTTTTAGATTGGACGGAAAAACTATGGATAAATATGCAAGATTCAGATACCAACCCTGCTTACCTTTGGGTGAAGACGGAAGATGTGTTACCGCTTCTAAAAAGCACATTGACCTCTCCCGAAAAGCTGCAACAGAGGGTATGGTTCTTCTTAAAAATGAAAACAATGCTTTACCTCTTAAAAAAGGCGAAAAAATCGCTCTTTTCGGCAAAGCAACAATTGAATATATTAAAGGCGGTGGTGGTAGCGGTGATGTTAACTGCCCCTATATCCGCAATATCTATGAAGGCTTTGAGCAGAAGGAGAAGGAAGAAAAAGTTTCTGTTTTTATGCCTCTTGTTGATTTCTATAAGGAGTATGTAAAAAAAGAAAGCGTTAATGTTCTCACAGAGGAGCAGATAAATGCTCGTTGGGACATTGTTAATAATATGGAATTCTGCACCGAGCGTGACGATATGACCTACGATACCTTTGCGGCAATGCATGTAGTGGAAGCAGAGGTTCCCGATGCTATTATCGAGGATTCAGCAAAATGGGCAGATACTGCGATTTTCACTATCAGCCGTTTCTCTGCTGAAGGTGTTGACCGTCGTCCTCAGGGTAATGACTATTACCTTTCTGATTTGGAAAAGGGGCTTCTTGATAAATTAACAAAGCTCTTCAAAAAGGTTGTTGTTATAATCAACTCAGGCGCAACAATCGACTGCGAATACTTTGCAGAAAACGAAAAGGTTCAGGGTGTTCTCTTCGGTTGGCAAGGCGGTATGGAGGGCGGTCTTGCAATTGCTGACCTTCTTTGCGGTGATGTGAACCCAAGCGGTAAAATGGTTGATACTATCGCAAAATCCTACGATTGCTACCCCTGTAAAGAGGATTTCTGGAGATGCTTCGAATATGTTGATTATTCTGATGATATTTATGTTGGTTATCGCTATTTTGAAACAATCCCCGGTGCAAAGGAAAATGTCCGTTATCCCTTTGGTTTCGGTCTTTCCTATACAAAATTTGAGTTGAGCAGTAAGGTTTGCTGCGAAAGCGACGGTAATATTGTTGCAATTGTTAATGTTAAAAATATCGGTGATGTAGCAGGTAAAGAGGTTGTTCAGCTTTATTACAGCGCCCCTCAGGGCTTACTCGGTAAACCCTCAAGAGAACTTTGTGCATTCAAGAAAACAAAGCTCCTTGCGCCTAATGAAACTGAAACTCTTGTTATGAGCTTTAATATCAACGATATGGCAAGCTTTGATGATTTAGGTAAAATTCAGAAATCTGCATATGTTCTTGAAAAGGGTACATATAATTTCTATCTCGGCACATCTGTAAGAAATGCAGAAAAGCTTGATTATGAATATATAGTTGAAGAAAACACAGTTGTAGAACAACTTTCTGATTGGTGCAAACCCTTTAAACTAGTAAAAAGATTATTGGCAGACGGTACTTATGAAGAGCTTCCTCAGGGCGAAGAAACTTATCTTTACGGTATCAATGAACCCACTGATGCAAAAGCTCCCGAAACTGTCGTTCCTTTCGATAAAGTAGGGGAGGAAATCACCCTTGATGAATTTGTTAAGCAGTTTACTGATGCCGAGCTTATGGATTTTGTTGGCGGTCACGGACCAACAGGCGTTTGTAACACAGGTTGCTTCGGTGGCGTGGAAAGACTTTCTGTTCCTGCAGTTCCTACTGCAGACGGTCCTGCAGGCTTAAGACTTAATACCGAAACAGGTATTCCTACAACTGCATGGCCCTGCGCAACTCTTCTTGCTTGTTCATGGAATCCTGAGTTAGCTTTTGAAGTTGGTGTTGGCGGTGGTGCAGAAATCCGCGAAAATAACCTTGGCGTATGGCTTTCTCCTGCGCTTAATATTCACCGTGACCCAATGTGTGGCAGAAACTTTGAATATTATTCCGAAGACCCCTTAATAGCAGGTAAGTTCGCATCTGCAGTAACAAGGGGCGTTCAGTCACAGAAAGTTGCAGTTTCAATTAAGCATTTTGCTTGTAATAATAAGGAAGCAAACCGCTTTGCAAGTGATTCAAGGCTTTCCGAAAGAGCTTTAAGAGAAATTTATCTTAAAGGCTTTGAAATTGCTGTTAAAGAAGGTGACCCTTGGACAATTATGAGCTCATATAACCTTATCAACGGTCAGCATACCTCTGAAAGCTATGAGCTTCTTACAGGCATTCTCCGTGATGAATGGGGCTTTAAGGGTATGGTTGTTACTGACTGGGGAGTTAAAAATGACCCTGTTAAAGAGGTTAAAGCAGGTAACGATATGAAAATGCACTGCGGTTACCCTGAAGACCTCAAAGTTGCCTTTGATAATGGCGATTTAACAAGAGCAGACCTTGAGATTTGTGCTAAGAGAATACTTGATATGTTTATGAAACTTGTTTGATTTGGTGATACTATGAAAGAAACTATATTTGACCATATTATTCATGGTGGGGACTATAACCCTGACCAATGGATTGATACCCCTGAAATATGGGATGAAGATATGCGCCTTATGAATTTAGCACATGTTAACAGTGCAACTGTAGGCATTTTCGCATGGGGAATGTTAGAGCCTGAAGAGGGCGTTTATAACTTTGAATGGATGGATAAGCTCCTTGATATGTTACATGAAAATGGCAAGGATGTTATTCTTGCAACTCCGTCAGGTGCCCGTCCTAATTGGTTGGCGCAGAAATACCCCGAGGTTTTGAGAGTTGAAGAAAGCGGTATTCGTAATGAATATGGCGTTCGCCATAACCATTGTTTAACATCTCCTATATACAGAGAAAAAGTCCGTAATATTAACCGTTTGTTAGCAGAGAGATATAAAGACCATCCTGCAGTTAAAATGTGGCATATTTCAAATGAATATTGCGGTGAATGTCATTGTGAGCTTTGTCAGGAAGCCTTCAGAGAATGGCTTAAAAAGGAATACCACAATAGCCTTGATGAATTGAATTTCAAATGGTGGAATGGTTTCTGGAGCCATCAGGTAACAGACTGGAGCCAGATTAATTCACCAAAATTCAGAGGTGAAAACCATGTTAGCGCAATGAAGCTTGCTTGGAAACGCTTCGTTTCCGAAAGCCATATTTCATTCTTTGAAAATGAAATCGCACCTCTTCGTGAAATCACACCCGATATTCCCATTACAACTAACTTTATGAAGATGTATGACGGAATTGATTATCAGGCATTTGCTAAAAAGCTTGACTTGGTTTCATGGGATAACTATCCTGCATGGGACAAAGGGAATAATTTAAACGAAGCACTTGATACTGCATTTGTTCACGATGCTTTCAGAACAATGGGCGGTGGTAAGCCATTCTTTATGATGGAAAGTACACCTTCTCTTGTTAACTGGCACGATGTAAATAAGCTTCCGAAACCCAACAGACAAGCTCTTTCTTCAATTCAGGCTGTTGCCCACGGAGCTGACAGTGTTCAGTATTTCCAATGGCGAAAGAGCAGGGGCGGACACGAAAAATTCCACGGTGCAGTTGTTGACCATTGCGGCCACGAAAACACAAGAGTTTTCAAAGAGGTTTCAAATCTTGGTAAAAATCTTGAAAAGCTTTCAGATGTTGTTGGTGAGCATTGCAATTCAAAGGTTGCAATTATCTGCGATTGGGAAAATGGCTGGGCGGTTAAATCCTTCTGCGGTTATAATAATCTTCAAAGAGATTACTATCACGAATGCACAAAATGGTATGCACCGTTCTGGAAAAAGGGTATTTCTGTTGATATAATCGCTATGGATGATGACTATAGCAAATACGACCTTGTTATCGCCCCGTTTCTTTATATGCTCAAAGAGGGTACAATAAGTCGTATTGAAAGCTATGTTAAAAACGGTGGTAAATTTGTTGCTACCTATCTTTCAGGAATTGTTGATAAGGATGACCTTTGCTTCCTTGGCGGTTTCCCCGGTAACGAGCTTAAAGATGTTTTCGGTATCTGGGTTGAGGAAACTGATTCTTTGCCCGAAGGTATGAAAAATGTTGTTGAATATAATGATAAAGAATATGAAGCAATTAATTTCTGCGATATTCTTCATTCCAAAGGTGCTGATGTTTTAGCAACCTATAAAGCAGATTTCTATTCCGAAACTCCTGCAGTAACAGAAAACAATTACGGCAAAGGTAAAGCATATTACACCGCTTTTGCAAATAAAGGCGATTTCTTTGAGGATTTCTCAAATGCTCTTATAAGCGAGCATAATATCGTACCAGATACCGATATTAAAGCAGAAGAGGGTATAAGCATAAGAAAACGCGGTAACACTATTTTCGTTATGAACTTTGCAGATAGCGAAAAAGAAATCGTTTTTGATAAGGAATATAAAGATGTTATCAATGGAAACACCATCAGTGGTAAAGTAACCTTAAAAGTTTGCGAATATCTTGTTATAGAATAAAATTAAGGATTGTAAGCGTAAAAACTTACAATCCTTGTTTCTAATTGTATATATTTTTAAATGCTTCGTTTTGCTCATAATAACCGATAATATCATCAGTTTCCGTAGAAAAAGTTTTATCAATAGTTATTATTTCGTCATTGAAATTTGATAAGAATTTTTCAATGTAGTAATAATCATCTGAAAATCCGGTAGAATCAAAAGTATAAACATTGGATTCTGTTTCAACATTAATAACTGTTGCATAACCATTATTGTGTTTGCCTCTGTAAACCCATTCTAAATGAACATTAACTGATTCTGCATCTTCATATTCAAATATAATTGAATCTTGCTCAATTAGATTATATTTTTTAAAGCCTTCGTTATCAGCTTGTGTTCTTGAATTAACCGATAATAATAGACAGAGTATTGCAAGAACAAAAATAAAACTGCAAACACCAAGGCAATTTATTGCTGTTCTTTTTGCATCAATAACAGAGCCTATGTACCTTGAATTGAATTCTATATCTTTTCCTAACATTTTAATAAAATAAAACCCTAAAATAACAAAATCCAAAATAATTAAAAATAAAAACAATATTCTGATAATGTTATCATCAAACTGAATATATGTCGTATTTGTGGTACTTAAACTACGGAATAAATATGCAACAATTTCACCCGATAAAAACAGTAACCCAACAAGTAAAATAGGTAACCATAGTACAGTATAAATATATTTTTGTTGTTTCTTTGAATTGTTCATAACAACACCTTTGAATTTATTTTTTACAATCATTTTATCACATGTCATTACCCTCTGCAATAACAATATTAATAGCTTGGCATATAATGTTAGCGGAGGTGATATTATGGGTTTTTTCAATTGCAATTGCAAAACGGGTTGCACTGCTTTAGGTCTTATTGCAAGTCTTATTGCAGGTATTGTTACGCTTATTCTCACCATTACAGGCACGATAACAATTTTACCCCTTTTTGCTTGGATTGGTTTCGGAATTGCCGTTGGTCTTCTTGTTGTAACATTTTTGGTTGCGGCTTTCACAGGTGAAGGTGATAGAAAAGAAAGAGGTTGTATTTGCAGAGCGCTATCAACTTTGCAGTTTGGTGCATTGGGCGCAATTTTAGCTGCTCTCGTTCTTCTGGCTGTGGATTTTGGCGGAATAAGCATAATTGGTGCCATTGTTTATGGTGCATTTGCTTTCTTCTTTGTTTTATTGATTACTTCCGTTATCTGCCTTGCAAGATGCTTCGCTTCTTGCGAGGATTGATGTTGAAAAGGGGAGTTCCTGAAGGAACTCCCTTAAACGAAAAATGTTGTTAAATTATTTCTGAAAAACTATTGACAAAATGATGTTAATTTAATATAATGTTTTCTGTTGTAAACGGGGACCAATAGCTCAGTTGGTTAGAGCAACCGGCTCATAACCGGTTGGTCCGGGGTTCGAGTCCCTGTTGGTCCACCATATATTTAAGTTAATATAGGGGCATAATGTAATGGTAACATTCCGGTCTCCAAAACCGTCCTTGAGGGTTCGAGTCCTTCTGCCCCTGCCAAAAAAAACCGATGCAAATGCATCGGTTTTTTCATTTATGTCCGTAGGACATAACTTCATTTTTCGAACTTTAGTGAGCAAACTTCATTTCAAGTTTACTTGAACTTCATTAACATAAATGAATGATGTTGTTTTCAACAAATGAAGTGCATTGCAATGAAGTACTTTATAATGAAGTTGCCTTCGGTAAACGGATTTAAAAAATGTTAGTTATTATTCTACCTTCAATCCCTTATGAAACACAGGTTTCTTTTCGCCTGCATTAACCATTTCTCTTGAAAGCAATGTTCTCATTTGTTGTAATATTTTTGCATAGTTTTCATCATTAACAAGGTTGTTTTTCTCGAAAGGGTCATTTTTCAGGTCATAAAGGAAGTCATCATAATAGTGAACCGCCTTTGGTTTATGCCAGCCTGAGCCTATTGCTTTTGCGGAATATTTCCAATCCTTTGTTCTGACGCATCGTCCGATATGTGATTCACTTATTTGCACAAAAACGCAATCTCTTTCAGGTGCATCTACTTCGTTAATTGGTAAAACATTACCTGAATAACTTTCGGGAACGCTTATTCCTGCAAGATTTAAAATTGTGGGCGGTAAATCAATAAGGCTTACTAATGAGTCTATATTATCTGTTTTCTTAATTGCTCCACCACCGAAAACAAGGGGAGTATGAATGCTTGATTCGTGGCAGCTTCTTTTATATTCAAAATTTCTGGTTTTAAAATGGCATCCGTGGTCACTTGTGTAGATAATAACAGTATTTTCATAAATGCCTTTTTCTTTAAGTGCAGTAACGAGCTTACCAACATTTTCATCAAGTCGGTTTATTGAGGCAATGTAGTCAGGGTATTCTTCTTTATAATCTCCCTCGAGAAATGTTAAATCTTCGGGTATGGGGTAGTCCTTGTATTTTTCAATTGCTTCAACAGGTCCTTCAAAATGACCTCTGTCATTTTGGTGGTGTGGTTCAAGCTGAGAAATGAACATAAAGAAGGGATTTTCACCATCGTGGTTATTAACATATTCAACCGCAAAATCATTTATACAGTCGGCTCTGTAGCCTGTAAAATCAATTTTGTTGCCTTCTTCATCGAAAACATATCCGTCATAGCCGTGTGATGTGAATTCAAGAACATCTGCCGCTCTCCAATATTTATAACCGCCTTGCTTTTCTTTGGGTACGGCGGTTCTTTCACAATGAAAACCGATTCCCTCTTCTCTGTCGGAAGCAAGGTGCCATTTGCCGATATAAGCGGTATCATAGCCGTTTTCGTTGAAATAATCTGCCATTGTTTTTGTGTTTTCAGGCAGGGGAATACCATTCCAGAAGCAACCATTTTCCGTTGCATATTGCCCTGTCTGCAAGCAAGCGCGGGCAGGTCCGCAAACAGGCTGACAGGTGAAAGAGTTTTCAAAAATAGTTCCTTCTTCACCTAATTCCCAGACATTGGGCATAAGCTCACTATTCAGCGTGTCCCAACGCTGTTGGTCTGAAAAATAAAAAATAATATTCGGTTTCATAAAATCACCTCTTTGTTATGATACTTTACATTATAAAATAACTGTAATCATAAATCAAATATAAATTATAAAGGTGTGATAATAATACACTTTGACAAAAAATTAACTTGACAATGTTCTTATAATAAATTATTATATAGTGGAACATTTATGTTGTGGATTAACAGTTCAAAAAATGAGAAGGAAGTGTTTTAATGAATCCTCAGTACGAAGCATTGTTTACACCTTGGAAAATTCGCGACGTTGAAATCAAAAACCGTATTGTTATGTGCCCTATGGGTGGTACATCTCTTTTTGGTTGGTTTGAGCTCGGCGGTTGCCATTTTGACAAGGAAGCGGCTAAGCTTTTCCTTGAAAGAGCTAATAACAATGTAGGTCTTATCATTCCCGGTATTGCACCCTTGCGTGATACCTTCTGGGGCAAATGGCTCTGGCAGAACCCCAAGATGTTTGAAGACCTTAAAGAATTTATGGATGAAATCCATAAAACAGGTGCTAAATTATTTATTCAGCTTACAGCAGGTATGGGTCGTTCATGGGCTATTACCGAGCTTATTGCACCCTTACATAAAAATAAATTTACTCGTGCACTTATCAAACCTGTTATTGATACATCTCACGAGTTGGCATCTCCCAGCCCTCAGAAATCCCGTTGGGCTCATGATATTGAATGTCCCGAAATGACAGTTGAACAGATTCACGAAATCATCGAAGCATTCGCAAAAACTGCAAAGCTTTGCCGTGATGCAGGTGTTGACGGTGTTGAAGTTCACGCTGTTCACGAAGGTTATCTTCTTGACCAGTTCGCTATTGAATATTTCAACAAGCGTACAGACGAATACGGTGGTAGCTTTGAAAACAGATATCGCTTCGCAGTTGATGTTGTTAAGGCTATTAAAGAAGCTTGCGGTGAAGATTACCCCGTATCTCTCCGTTATTCAGTTGAATCAAAAATGAAAGACTTCTGCTATGGTGCAATGCCCGGCGAAGAATATACAGAAGTTGGTCGTGGAATGGCTGAATCCGAAAAGGCTGCAAAATACCTTCAGGATGCAGGTTATGATATGCTTAATGCAGATAACGGTACATACGACTCCTGGTACTGGGCACATCCCCCTATGTATATGCCTCAGAACGGTAACCTTGATGATGTTGCTCACATCAAGAAATTCGTTGATATTCCCGTTGTTTGTGCAGGTAGAATGGAACCCGATGTTGGTGCTCAGGCTGTTGCAGACGGCAAAATCGACGGTGTTGGTGTTGCTCGTCAGTTCCTTGTTGACCCCGAATGGATTACAAAGCTTATCGAAGACAGAATTGAAGATATCAAACCTTGTATCTGCTGTCACGCTGCTTGCTTTAACTTCTCAAGATCAAAGGGTCATGCTAATACTCAGGATCTTTTCGATACAATGGGTCTTTCCCGTTGTGCTCTTAACCCCAGAACAATGCAGTCCAAGAAATATAAAATCGAACCCGCTAAGAAGAGCAAGAAAATTGCTATCATCGGTGGCGGTATCGGTGGTATGGAAGCTGCTATCGTTTGTGCAAAACGCGGTCATAAGGTTGACCTTTATGAGAAAACAGATAAGCTCGGTGGTGTATTTATCGCAGCTGCTGCTCCTTCATACAAGGAAAAAGACCGTGACCTTATCGCTTGGTACAACCGTGAGGTTAAGAAATATGATGCAATCACAATTCATATGAACACAGAGGTTAAAGATATTGCATCTCTTGGCGCAGATGAAGTTATCGTTGCAACAGGTGCTGTTGCTAACAAGATTCCCGTTAAGGGCGCAGACAAAGCAATTGAAGCTATCGACTTCCTTCTTGGTAATAAAGAAGTTGGTCAGAACGTTACTGTTATCGGTGGCGGTCTTACAGGTTGTGAAATTGCTTATGAACTTTATCTCCAGGGCAAGAACCCCACTATCGTTGAAATGCAGGATGACCTTGTTACAACACCCGGTATTGCTCTTGCTAACACAAGCTTCCTTCGTGACTTCTTCAAGACAAACGAAGTTCCTGTTTACCTTGAAACCAAAACAACAGAAATCACAGATAGCAGCGTAACTGTTATGACAAAGGACGGCAAAACAGAAACAATTCCCGCAGACAGCGTAATTCTTTCTGTTGGTTACAAACCCGCTCCAGTTGTTGAAAAAGCAAAACATGTTCATGTTATCGGTGATGCTTTCAAAGTTGGTTCTCTTCGTACTGTTATCTGGCAGGCATGGGATGTTGCAATGAAACTGTAATTAAACAGTAATAAAATTATCCGCCCGAGTGAGCTTGGGCGGATTTTTTAAAAAGGATTTTAATTTATGAAAATCTATTTTGAAAATAAGTCAAAGGATTTGGGTGCGGAGATAATATTTAATGATAATAGTATCTTAAATATTCCGCCCAATTCACATGAAGCATTTGATATAAATGAAGATAATATCACTTTTTCTGTGAAATATGTAAGAGATTTTACTTTTGGTTATCAGTTTATTCCTAAAGTTGATGGTAAATTAACAGACCAGCTTACAAATAAATTAACAGAAAAAGCAATTAAGTCAATCGGTAATGCAATTGTGCAGATTGTTAATACATATAAAATCAGCGATTTGAAGGATGGTTCTGTAATTGAGGTTAATGACAGAGCCCATTATCTTTCTGCTGAAGGTATAGATGCTTTATTCAATTGCTTTCCTGCACTTTATTATTTCGGTCAGGCAGAGTACGAAAATGGTGAAATTGAAATTGTTTCATCTGTTGCCATTAACAGACCTGAATTTATAAGCCTTTATAAATGGATTTACCGAACAATTAATCTGCACGGCTTGCTTTTTAATATAATTAAGTATAAGGTTCAGATTAACAGACAAAGAAAAATTTCAAGCTCTGATTATCTTACTGCTAAATTCAGAAAGCTTTATGCTCTGTCCTTGGAAGAGCGAGAATATCAGTTTAAGCCTGTTACAGTTTTAACTGATAAATTCCTGAATTTTATAAAAGGAAAACTTCCTAAACGAATTTATAATAAGCTCGTCAGGAAGTTTAAAAGATATTTTAATATTTAATTATTCTACCTCTGCAATAACGGGGTAGTGGTCTGATGGAATTCTGCCGTTGATTTTATCATCGGCAGTTTTTACTTTTTTAACTGATTTAACATTTTTTACAAACACAAAATCAATCATTTTTGAGCCCTTACCGTACCAATGGAAGCTATCAATATCGTCTTTTTCTTTTGCAATTGTTCGTGCATCAGAAAAACCATTTGAAAGCATCATTTCATAAACATCTGAATCAGGTGTAACATTGAAATCACCTGTTATGACAATAGGCATATCATTGAATTTCTTTGCCTTTTCAATAATCAATTTAATACCTTCGATTTGTGCTACTGCACCGATATGGTCAAGGTGAGTGTTGAAAACGGCATAAACATTTTTTGTTTCTTTTTCTTTAAGAACCGCATAAGAGCAGGTTCTGTTTTCTGCGCCATCCCAACCAAGACTGGGTTTTTCAGGTGTTTCAGAAAGCCAAAAATCTTCTTTATCAAGCAACTCGAACTTGTGTTTGTTATAAAAAACAGGGGAGTATTCTCCTTTTTTGTTGCCGTCATCCTTGCCAACGCCAACAAAATCATAGGTATCTTTGAATTGGTTAATTAAATATCTCATCCAGGCATAATGCACCTCCTGAAGACCGAAGGTATCAGGTGCATATTTTTTTATAATATCTCTCACAAGTTTCTGACGGAATACCCAATGGTTTTCGCCTCTGCCTGCACAGAGAATGTTAAAGGTCATTGATTTCAATTGTATCACCTCAAATTTCTTTAAATATTATATAGTATTGTTTGTTTTTTTACAACAAATTTAGGATAATTGGTGTTGAGTTTTATATTATAATGTGTTATATTTAAATAAATTTGAGGTAATGTTCTCGGAGTTGATATTATGGATTTCAGAAAAGATTTAGTTGAAAATATTTTGCCATTCTGGCTTAAAAATGCCATCGATTATGAGAATGGCGGTATTTATACCTGCCTTGACCGTGAGGGTAACATTTACGGTACAGATAAAAGTGTCTGGTTTCAGGGCAGAGCCTTATGGGTTTTCAGTAAGGCATATAACCTTATAGATAAAAGTGAAGAGTATCTTAAGGCTGCGAAGGCTATTTATTCCTTCTTACCTAAATGCACAGATACTGATGGCAGAATGTTTTTCACAGTAACTGCAGACGGCAGAGAGCTTCAGAAAAGAAGATATTATTTCTCTGAAACCTTTGCTGCAATCGGTTGCGCAGAGTTATATAAGGCTACTGGAGACAAGGCTGTCCTTGAAAGTGCAGAGATGTATTTTAATGTAGCTTATGAATGCTTCACAGGTGTTCGCAAAAATCAGCCTAAAATAAATCCTGATAATATTGATGCAAAAGCACTTTCACCTGTTATGATTATGCTTTCAACTGCTCAGGTGCTTCGTAGCATTGACGGACTCTGGGACAAATATAATCCTCTTTGTAAGGAATGTCTTGATGAAATTCTTCACGGTGGTTATCTTACAGAGAAAGCACTTCTAGAAAGTGTAACAAAAGCAGGGGAGTTTATTAATTCACCTAACGGTAGAATTGTTAATCCCGGTCATTCTCTCGAGGCTGCATGGTTTATTATGGCTGAGGGTCTTGTAACAGGTAACGATGAAGCTGTTGAGGTTGCTAAGCATATTATTGATATTACCTTACCCTTGGGTATAGATAAGAATCACGGCGGTATTATCGCCTTTACAGACCTCGAGGGCAAACCTCCTGTTCAGCTTGAATGGGATATGAAGCTCTGGTGGCCTCAGTGCGAAGCTATGATTGCTCTTCGCCTTGCTTACTTGCAGTTCAAAGAAGAAAAATACAATGATTTGTATAACGAAATCAAGGTATATTGCGAAAAATATTTCTGTGATGATGAATGTGGTGAATGGTATGGCTATCTCCATTATGATAATACTGTTTCCACAACTTTAAAGGGTAATATCTTCAAAGGTCCTTTCCATATTCCCAGACTCTATATGATTATGGCATCTATGGATGAAACCAATGGTATTACCGAATATATGAAATAAGGTCGTTTTATGGAATTGAAAATATATAATGAGCTTCGCTTTTATAAAGATTTCAAAGAGTTCGAGAAAGAGTGTTTTCATCGCTTAACTCATTATCATTGGGAAAGCGACCCGCCATACAGACCCAATACATATTTTAAAATGGGCGTTGTGGGCGAAGATTTGGTTGCAACTCTTAAATGCTATGAAGAAAATACAAGAGCAGTTTTTGAGAATCGTGACGACCCGATCTATCGAGATAGTTGTCTTGAGTTCTTTGTTGCACCAATTGAAAGCAGAGAAGAGTATATAAATGTTGAGATGAATTCAAAGGGTACGTTCCTTTGCGAATTTGGTAAAGGTAAGTATGATAGAGTTTTTGTTAGCACTTTAACTGAAAGTTCACCGATTGTTGAAGCCTTTAAAGGCGAAGATGTGCAGGGTGGTTACTGGGGAGTTACTGTCAAGTTAACGAAAGCATTTCTTCGTGGACTTTACAAAACAGAAAGTATTGACTTTACAACCGTTAAAGCCAATTTCTATAAATGTGGTGATGATTGCGAAATTCAGCATTATCTTTCCTTTTCACCCGTAACAACCTTGCCACCGGGATTTCATAACCCCGAGTGTTTTGCAGTATTTAAAAAATGAGGTATTTTTAATATGAGTATGATAGTTGAAACAAATATTCTTGAAATTATTAAAGCATTTCCCGATTTTGGTAAATATATTGGTTATAAACCTGTGTCCGAAGGGCATATAAATGATACATATATAGTTGAATATGAAATGGAGGATGGCTCTTTTTCACGTTATCTTTTACAGAGAATCAATGTAAATGTTTTCAAAAAGCCTGTTGAGCTTATGGAAAATGTTTGTGGTGTAACATCATTTTTAAGAGATAAAATCAAAGAAAATGGTGGCGACCCAACAAGAGAAACATTGACAGTTTACCCTGCAAAAGACGGCAAAAACTATTATATGGCAGAGGATGGCGGTTGCTGGAGAGTTTATAATTTTGTTGATGATACATTCACTATCAGCGAAATTACATCTTCCGATGATTTCAGAAGTGCTGCTCTTGCTTTCGGTAACTTTGCAAATCTTCTTGCTGATTACCCCATAGATACTCTTTATGATACAATTCCCAATTTCCATAATACACCTTCTCGTTTTAATGATTTAAAAACTGCAGTTGAAAATAATGCTTCAGGTAGAAAAGATAACGCTCTTCCTGAAATTGAATTTGCATTTGCGAGAGAAAAGGATTGCTCTGTTATTACTGATTTACTCGGTACAGATAAAATCCCACTTAAAGTTACTCATAACGATACAAAGCTTAATAACGTTCTTTTTGATAAAGAAACAAAGAAAGGTCTTTGTGTTGTTGACCTTGATACAGTTATGCCTGGTTCAGCTCTTTATGATTTCGGTGACAGTATTCGTTTTGGTGCAAATACTGCTGCAGAGGATGAAAAGGATTTATCAAAGGTTTCATTAAGCCTTGAATATTTCAAAGCTTATGTTGACGGTTACCTTGAAGCAGCAGGGGAAAGCCTTACAGAAACTGAAATTGAATTGTTGCCTTTTGCTGCAAAACTTCTCACTTTTGAATGTGGTATGAGATTCTTGGGTGACTATATCAATGGGGATGTTTATTTCAAAATTGAATACCCTGAGCATAATCTTGTTAGAGCAAGAACTCAGTTTAAACTTGTTGAGGATATTGAGGCAAAGTATGATGAAATGATGGCAATCGTTGCCGAAATAAAAAACTCAAAAAAATAAAAAAACTTTTAAAAAAGTGTTGACAAATACATTGAAATAGTGTATAGTATCTAACGTTGCAAGTGAGCAACGGTATGGGAGCATAGCTCAGCTGGGAGAGCATCTGCCTTACAAGCAGAGGGTCATAGGTTCGAGCCCTATTGTTCCCACCAAGAGGTGGCCCGGTAGTTCAGTTGGTTAGAACGCTAGCCTGTCACGCTAGAGGTCGACGGTTCGA
>JAZRDP010000046.1:0-1543 GCA_045660345.1 Acutalibacteraceae bacterium | reverse complement strand
GAGCTATGAGCGCAACTGTGCTACACACGGTGCACCTCTCGGTGGCGATGCTTATATCAATACAGTGAAAAATCTTGGTGGTAATCCAGAAGAGCCATTCGTATTGTTTGAAGAGACAAAAGAGCTTTATGCTCGTCGTCGTGAAGAGTTGAAAGGCATTGTGGCTGAGCGCTATGCTGCTAAAGCAGAGTGGGCTAAGGCTAATCCTGAAAAAGCTGCTAAAATGGAGAAATGGTTCTCGGGTGCTGCTCCAGAAATTGACTGGTCGGCATTGGAACAAAAACCTAATCAAGCAACACGTGCTGCTTCGGCTGCATGTTTGGGCGTTCTTGCTCAACAAGTTGAAAATATGGTGGTATCATCAGCAGACTTGTCGAACTCAGACAAAACTGATGGTTTCTTGAAACATACAAAAGCAATTACAAAAGACGACTTCTCAGGCGCATTCCTTCAAGCAGGTGTGGCTGAGTTGACAATGGCTTGTTTGTGTCTTGGTATGGCATTGCATGGTGGTGTGTTGGCAGCTTGCGGTACATTCTTCGTATTCTCAGACTATATGAAACCTGCGGTGCGTATGGCTGCGTTGATGGAATTGCCTGTGAAATTCATTTGGAGTCACGATGCATTCCGCGTAGGTGAAGATGGTCCTACACACGAACCAGTTGAACAAGAGGCTCAAATCCGTTTGATGGAAAAATTGAAAAACCATAGCGGTAAGAACTCTGTACTCGTATTGCGTCCTGCCGATGTTCACGAAACAACTGTTGCATACAAAATGATGATGGAGAATATGTCAACTCCAACAGCTATGATTCTTTCACGTCAAAATATTAAAGACCTTCCTGCTAAAGAGTGTCGTTTGTGCGAAGCTCACGGTGCAGAAAAAGGTGCATACGTAGTTTCGGCAGACGAAAATCCACAAGTAGTGTTGTTGGCTTCTGGTTCAGAAGTATCTACATTGGCAGAGGCTGCAGAATTATTGCGCGCAGAAGGTGTACGTTTGTGCATTGTTTCTGTTCCATCAGAAGGTTTGTTT
The DNA here is from genome assembly GCA_045660345.1 of Acutalibacteraceae bacterium. GTDB lineage: Bacteria > Bacillota > Clostridia > Oscillospirales > Acutalibacteraceae > DTU089. The sequence continues at coordinate 507 of JAZRDP010000046.1, read as the reverse complement.
CGCTCACAATCGGCAGAATATCAACAAGCAGTATTGCCATGTGGCGTTAAGCGTTTTGGTTTGACTGCAGGTTTGCCTATAAATCTTATGGGCTTGGTTGGCGAAAACGGTAAGATTTTCGGTCTCGAATCATTTGGATTCTCAGCACCATATACAGTGCTTGATGAAAAACTTGGTTTCACACCAGCTAAAGTGGCAGCAGAAATCAAAGCTATGATTTAAAATAAATGATTGATAATTAATGAAATAAAGGCTGTTAGAGGTTTTTCTAACAGTCTTTTTTATTGAGGAAATTGAAAAAATGTGGATGTGCTTTTATTGAAAAACGATAAAAAGTTTGGTTATTTTATTTTTTTATTGTAATTTTGTGGGTTGAAATTTTAGACATAAAAAATGATAGGTATATATATTGTCTTCATGTCTTGATGTCTTGAAAAACAATTAATTAACTAAATATTTAACAATGAAAAAATTCTTTTTTCCTATGCTTGCTGCTGCATTTTTAGC
>JAZRDP010000045.1:0-1884 GCA_045660345.1 Acutalibacteraceae bacterium | reverse complement strand
TTCGTGGTCTATTTTTGCATTTATGAACGCGCTGCCGTTTATGCCATAAATCTCTCTCCTTTTCTCGTCTGTAATGTGCGCGTCGATTATTGATTGAATCTCTTTACTTATCTTCGGTTTTTCTGCCTTTTGCGTTTTGCCTGCTTTGTGAATTATGCGACAACTGTTCTTGTCGCGGTTCCATTTTTCACCGGCGATTATGTTCCTGCAACTCTCTTTCAGTAGCTTTTTTGCAGTGTTTAAGGATTTTTCGTCGCAGTTCCCAACTGATGATACTTTGCACTTTGTGATATTGATTCTTGTGGCTTCGCCATTTTGGTTTGCCTTTACCCTTGCTGTGATTGTGGCGCCGGTGAAAAACTCATTGAAATCGAGCCCGTCGGAATATATTCCTTTTGTGTTACCAAGAGTGGTTTCTATTGTTCCTTCTCTGTTTGTAACTGTTATCTCTTGTGCGTTGGCTGTCAATGCAATAAAAAGAAGGAAGAAGATAGTGGTGAATTTTGAAACGATATTCATTGTCCTTATTTTTTTATTAGATCCCTCGTCGCTACGCTTTGTCGGGATGACAACTGCAATATTGTTGCTTTTTAATTACTTGTTTTCGTTTCCTTGTATTATTTCCAACAGTTCCTTGATGTCGGCTTCGCTCAGCTTCTCGTTCTGTGCAAAGAATTTTACCATTGATGAGCCCGAACCACCGAAGAACGAGTCTTTGACATCCTTCATCACCTGACTTGTGTAGGCCTCGCGACTGATGAGAGGGTAGTAGGTGTGGGTCTTACCGCTGAGTTTGCGGTAGTCAACAAATCCTTTGTTAAAGAGGATTTTCAGGAATGTGGATATTGTGGTGTAGGCTGGTTTGGGCTCGGGGTACTTTTCAATTATGTCGTGTATGCAACCACCGTCGGGCATGTCCCACAGCGCGTTCATCACCTGCATCTCGGCTTTTGTAAGTGTATCGAATTTTTTCATCCTGTTATTTTTTTTGTTCTTTCTTGCGCAAATATATAACGAAGGTTTTAGAAATCTAAAACTTTAGAAATAGAAAAATGGTTTAGCGGTAAAACTTTAACTTTTATTATTAGTAATTCGAAGGAAAACTGAAAGCTGCGGGTAAGCGAGCAAAAGCCAAACTTGCTTGAGTTTTTACAGCGGCAACGCGCGGGAGAGTTGTTTGCGCCAGAACTCCCTCCCGGCTAAAGCCGTACTCCCTCTTTAAAAAGCGGGAGAGTTTTTTATGCGAGTTGCGGTAATTTGATGTTGTTAAAGCTGCTATAATTGCACGAAGTGCAGTTAAAACGGAAAGCTGAGTGTGGTTAAAGCAGAAACAATAGTTTGTTTATTGCTGTTTTTAACTTATTTTTGCAGTCGATGATTTCTACACTTTTTTTACCTTAACCCTCGCATGGGATTGTATAAACCTTATAATAATTATAATATGAAAAACACAAGTTTCTTAAAGTCAAGATTCGTTGTTGTCGTTGTGCTGTTTGTGGCACTCGTGGCAAAGGTGCAGGCGCAGAACATTCAGCTCCATTACGATTTTCGCCGTAATTGCACAACATCGACAGTGGAGATGTTCCGTGCCGACAATTATGGTAGTACGTTCTTCTTTGTTGACATGGATTTTGCTCCAAAGGCTGTTGGTGCGTATGGTGAGATATCGCGCGAAATATGTTTCTGGAATGAGAGTAAGTTAAACTGGCTGTCGGCCCACATTGAGTACAATGGTGGTTTGAATAACGCATTTTCATTTGATAATGCCTGGCTTGTCGGTGCAACCTACTCGGGTCACTCAAAGGACTGGAGCAAGACTTGGTCGGTGTCGGCAATGTACAAAGCTATCCCGGGCAATGTGAGTGTAAGCAATTTCCAGATTAC
>JAZRDP010000044.1:0-1268 GCA_045660345.1 Acutalibacteraceae bacterium | reverse complement strand
AGAACCTCGCAGAGATATGCAGTCTTCGCCTCAAGGTGAACAGAGAGAGCAACCTTGAGTCCCTTGAACGGAAGGGTGCTTCTGAATTCCTCTTCAAGACCGTTAAGAAGAGGCATATGATGTTTTACCCAGTCGATTTTCAGCCTGCCTTCCTGCCAGAGCTGAGGATTTCTGATTTCGCTTGCCATATTATATTTTTATGATTTTCTGTTTGCGGCGACAAAGATAGGACAAAATAAATTTTTGTGTGGATAAAAAATATTTTATCATCTGATTTTCACCACAATTTTCTTTTTTTTAGCCTTCCTCAAAGAACCCTTCCTTATATTGTGTGCAAAAAATGAAACCGATAATCGAAATTCAAAACAAGATCTATCTGATCAGGGGTGCACGCGTTATTCTGGACTTTGATCTAGCCGAACTTTATCAAGTGGAAACAAAAGCATTAAAACAAACAGTTCGCAGAAATGCAGACAGATTTCCGGAAGATTTCATGTTTGAAATCACAGAAAGCGAATATAAGTCGTTGATAATCAGTTTGAGGTCACAAATTGTGACCTCAAACCAGCGAGGAGGTCTAAGGTATATGCCATTTGCTTTTACCGAGCATGGAGTAATCATGCTGGCGAGCCTTCTCAGGAGTGACCTTGCGGTCCAAACAAGCATTAAGATTACACGTGCATTCGTTGCAATGCGAAACTACATAATGTCCACCAAGATCATTGAGGCAGAACTTGCTGAATTGAGGGCCAAGCTTGAAATGTTGGAAAGAAGCGAAGAAGAGAATTTAGAGGCAGTCAATGATCTATCAGAAGACATGAGACATGAGATTGACAATATATATCAAGCTATCTCTGCTCTTTCTATGAAAATCGAGCCCCCTAAACCAGAGTCAAATAGAAATAAAATCGGGTTTAAAGTATGATGAAAGGATTGAGGGCAGCGGCGGATCTTCTGCTGCCAAGAGTGTGCGTGGTGTGCGGGAGAAAACTGCACCTTGATGAGGAGCATCTTTGCCTGATGTGCTGGGCGGAGCTGCCGCTGACGCATTTCTGGGAAAGAAGCCATAATCCTATGGCCGACAAGTTCAACGGGCTGATAGAAACCTCACTGAATTCAAGAACAGCTGTGCCTGATGCAATTGAGGCTGAGATGGGTGATAAAATCGAGGCTGGCCAGGAAAGATATGTGTTTGCCGCGGCTTTGTTCTTTTATGACGGAGCCGGCACCTTCCGAAGAATCCCTCATCAGTTGAAATATCATGCGGA
>JAZRDP010000043.1:0-1092 GCA_045660345.1 Acutalibacteraceae bacterium | reverse complement strand
TCTAATAACTTCATCAGCATATTTAATACCTTTTCCTTTGTATGGTTCAGGTCTTCTCTTATCTCTGATTTCAGCTGCGTATTGGCCTACTTTTTCTTTATCGATACCCTTTACAGTGATCTTGTTCTGACCGTCAAGTACTGTTTCAACACCTTCTGGATCAGTCATTTCTACTGGATGAGAGTATCCTAAACTTAATGTTAATTTGTTTCCTGATTTTGCTGCTCTGTAGCCTACACCGTTTACTTCAAGCACTTTTTCATAACCTGCTGTTACACCAACAACCATGTTATTGATAAGTGTTCTTGTAAGACCGTGTAATGATTTCATTCTCTTTAAATCATTTGGTCTTGTTACAACAATTGTATCTCCCTCTTGCTTAATTTCCATTTCTACAGGAAGTTCTTTTACAAGAGTTCCTTTTGGACCTTTTACAGTCACTTTGTTATTTTCTGCAATCTCAACAGTTACCCCTGCAGGTACTGCGATTGGCAGTCTACCGATACGTGACATACCGTTTACCTCCTACACTTAAATTTTCGGAATGGGCGCATAGCCCATTCTGTTTTCAGTTGCAATTTTTTCTTACCAGATAAAGCAAAGAACTTCTCCACCTACGTTAAGTTTTCTTGCTTCTTTATCTGTGATAACACCCTGGTTTGTTGAAATGATAGCTGTTCCCAGTCCACCTAATACTCTTGGAAGTTCATCCTTGCTTGCGTATACACGAAGACCCGGTTTTGAAATTCTCTTAAGGCCTGAGATAACTTTTTCATTCTTGTCTACACCGTATTTCAATGTGATGCGGATTGTCTTAAAGCTTCCGTCTTCTACGATGTCGTATTTTGCAATGTAACCTTCGTTTAAAAGAATATCAGCAATAGCGATTTTCATTTTAGACGCCGGAACATCTACTGTATCATGTTTAGCAGTGTTTGCATTACGAATTCTTGTAAGCATATCTGCGATTGGATCAGACATTGTCATTTTTCTTTTCCTCCTTATAAAGTCTTCAGAGCCTACCAGCTTGCTTTTTTAACACCTGGGATTTGGCCTTTGTATGCTAATTCACGGAAGCATACTCTACAAATA
>JAZRDP010000042.1:0-47927 GCA_045660345.1 Acutalibacteraceae bacterium | reverse complement strand
TTTTTCCTTACTATCTCTAAGAGTGAAAGCATTTCTGCCTGACCTTTTGTAAGCTCTATGCTTTCGTGGTTTAAAACATAAGATACTTCCCACATAACGCCTAACGGAAGCATTGTAGAATCGCCCTTCAAAAGCTTTTTATCATTGTAAATCATTTCACCTTTACATTTTGGTCCAATTGGCATTTGAGCTCCTAAAAGATAGATTTTATATCTGATATCAGTTTCATTTAACACTTGTGCTTCTTGAATTCTACACACTTCTTCACTTATATTCGTAGTTGTTTCTGCAAACACCTTTCCCTTCGCTCTCACTAATCTTTCGCTACCATCCTGGTTGGTTTTTATACCCGAAATAAGCAAATCACCTGTTAATACGAAATCGTTTTCTTTAATAACGTTTGTGCCATTATAGCCATTCACTGAAACAATTCGCCCATCCTTTTTAGCTACTATATTCATCGGAATATTGTCATCTATTATTTCTGGCATATCTTTGTTTTCTTTAACCTCAAGCACTGCCTTCATACCAAAAATATTTACAGAAGCCCAAGAAAGCTGTGGATATTCTTTCAAAAGCTCTGCTTCAACAGATTTTGTGTCTATCTTTGATTTCACAGAACCAACCCTGACATTATACTCATAGAGCGACTCTAAAAGCTGTTCACTTTTAATTTTAGTATTACCTGCAACTTCTATATCCCACAAAACACAGGATGAAAAGGCTAAAAATGCTACCGAAACAATTGCACCCACAAGTATACCAACCCTTGCTTTATTGTACTTAACAAAAAAAGGTAATCCTCTTTTTCGCACAATTCTCACTTTCATACCTGACTTGTGTGCTGATTTTCTTATATTTCTGTACGCTTTTACAGGTGTACAGGCTTTCACCTTTACACCATCATTTTGAACATCCCAGAGTGTAATTCCATTGATATTACATAAGTTTAAAAATCTTTCAGGAAAACCTCCACTTGCCTGAAATTCAACATAACCCAAAATAAGTCTTAAAAGCTTTATTATCACATAATCACCATCAATTCATAAATTCCAATGCTACAATTTCGCCTTTTATATCAATTTGTTCATATATGAACGACTCAATCACAAGATTGCGTCCTGAAATTTTCAGGCAAATGTTGCCCAAATCAATTTTCAAAATATCTTCTGAATAATCTATAACGCCTTTAGCACCTTCAATAATTACTTGCTTGTTACCATAAAGCTCAATATTACCATTTAAACCTTCTTCTTTTAGACTTTTGAATTTCATAACTACACCCCAAAAGTTTTTGTTATATTTTTATGCTGAACACACATAAAATATATTAAGGCGTGGTGATAAAATGAAAAAGTATTTTAAAACGCTTGTTACAGATTTGCCGAAAATTCTGTGTGCTATAGGTATTCTTGCAATTATTATAATTCACCCCGAAACCGCGACAAAAGGTGTAAAAAATGGAATTTCACTTTTGCTTACAATAATAATTCCATCTCTTTTTCCTTTTCTGGTTTTAGCAAGTTTTATTGCTTCATCAAAAGCTTTTTATAATCTTTCTGGAATTATGGGCCCAATAACAACAAGAATTTTTAAAATTAATAAAAATGGCTTTATACCTATTCTTATGGGGCTTACAGGTGGCTACCCTATAGGCGCTAAAGTAACCGCCGATTTATACAAGGCAAACCGCCTCACTCAAAATGAAGCAGAAAGACTTATGCTATTTACAATTAATTCTGGTCCTGCTTTTGCACTTACTGCTGTAGGGACAAATATGCTCGGAAACACTCTTTCAGGCGTAATTCTTTACATATCAACTATTCTTACTTCACTCACTATAGGTTTTTTTTGTAGATTTTTAAGTGATAAAAAAAAGCTTGATGTAAACAAAATCATTACTTCCGAAAAAGCTGAAAATGTTTTTATAAATTCTGTTGCCTCTGGTGCAAACGCAATTATAAATATTTCAGCATGGGTTCTTACTTTTTCATGTCTCTCAGAAATTATATTTGCATTTAACCTTGAAGAAAAAACAGCACTTTTTCTTAATGCCATTATGGAGGTTTCAAATGGTTGCAAGGTTTGCTCTCAGGTGATATCTCTTCCTTTAATATCTGCTATACTGGGATTTGGTAGTTTTTCTGTTATTTGTCAGGTTTCGCCATATTTAAAAGCCTGCAAGGTAAAAATGAAGAACTTTTTTGTATCCAGAATTTTAAATGCTTCTCTCTCAGCATTTTTTACATTTAACCTTATAAAGCTTTTTCCCGAAGCCGTAAATACAAGCGTAGTTTTTCATGTGAATAATCAACCACTTAATCTTTCTTATACAGTTGCCTCATCAATATTTCTTCTTATTATGTGTTTAATTTTCGTTTTACAGGTTGATAACCGTAAAAAAATATGTTAAAATAGAATAAGTGTAACTTTTAAAGGTGTGTTTTTAATGAAGAGTATTTTCAGAAAAGATATTGACCCACAATGTGCATATTGTGAACATGGCACTACCACTGCCAATAAAGAAACTGTGCTTTGCAAAAAGCAAGGTGCTGTTATGCAGTCTTTCTCAAAGTGTAAAAAATTCAAATATAACCCACTCAAAAGAGAGCCAAAAGTAGTAAGATTATTATCAGATTATAAAAAAGAAGATTTCTCTATATAAGACCATTTTTGCAATGGTCTTTTTATTTTTTGGGATTTTTGTCACTTTTTACAAAATACGTCGTATATTGTTGGATAAATTCTAATTAACAATTTTTTAAAACATACTTGAAAAGATTTCAATTTATAGGTAGAATAATATATAGTGATTATCACTATGGAAAAGAAAATGTTTTCACTGAAGTGAAAAAACTTTGGAGGTTATTATCGTGTCAGAAGCATTCGGTGTACTTAATACAATTCCTGTAGGTCCTTTAGGGATTATCGCTCTCCCTGGTTGCGAAGAACTCGCACAAAAAATTGACGGTTACATCTCAAAATGGCGTGAAGAAAGAGATAGTGAACACAAAAGCACTATAGCTTTCTATGGCTACCAGAGAGAAAGTTACATTATTAAAACTGCTTTTAACCGTTTCGGTTCAGGCGAAGGTAAATGTGTTATCCAGGAAACAGTCAGAGGTTACGATATTTACATTATAGTAGATTGCTTCAACCACGGTATCAAATACAAAATGTATGGTCAGGAAGTTCCATACTCACCAGACGACCATTTTGCAAATCTTAAAAGAGCTATTGCAGCTGTTGAAGGTAAAGCAAGAAGAGTTAATGTTATAATGCCAATGCTTTATGAGGGCAGACAGCATAAACGCTCAAGCCGTGAGTCACTTGACTGTGCACTCGCTTTGCAGGAGCTCTGCCTTAATATGAACGTTGAAAACATCATTACATTTGACGCTCACGACCCAAGAGTGCAGAACGCTATTCCTCTTAAAGGCTTTGAAAATGTTGCTCCTACATACCAGATGGTAAAGGCTCTCACAAAGAACTTCAAGGACCTTAAAATTGACCACGATCACCTTATGGTTATCTCCCCTGACGAGGGTGGTATGGGTCGTTGCATTTACTATTCAACAGTTCTTGGAATCGATCTTGGTATGTTCTACAAGCGTCGTGACTACTCCGTAGTTGTAAACGGTAGAAACCCAATTCTTGCTCACGAGTTCCTTGGTGACGATGTTGAAGGTAAGGACTGCCTTATCATTGACGATATGATTTCATCAGGCGACTCTATGATTGAGGTTGCAACAAAGCTTAAAGAGCTTAAAGCAAATCGCATCTTCATTTGCACAAGCTTCGGTCTTTTCTGTAACGGTCTTGAAGAATTCGACAAAGCTTATGCAGCCGGCAACATCCATGGTGTATTCACAACTAACCTTGTTTACAGAACCCCTGAAATTCTTCAGAAGCCTTGGTATTTCGAGGTTGATATGAGTAAATATTGCTCACTCATTATCGACACTCTTAACCACGATTGCTCTGTTTCAAGTCTTCTCAATCCTGCTGATAAAATCAAGGCAAGACTTGAAAAATACAAAGAGCTTCAGGCAAAGAATGAGCTTTCACTTTTCGAAAACTAAAAGAATTTACAACCTGCGATACAAAATCGCAGGTTGTTTTTTTGGTATAAATGCTCATTGACACGAATATATGGGTGTTGTATCATCTATTTATAAGGTAATTAATTATAAGAATTTCAGAAAAATCTTTGGAGAGTGAGCTTTATGAGCAAGGAGCTTCAATTTAAAAATGGCAAATTCACCATCATGTCCCTTGGAGATTTGCACGAAAAGCTCCATATTGATACCGACGACAAGCGAAAAAAACGAGAGGATATGCACAGCCTCGTGGAAGCAGGTATTGCTAAATTCAACCCTGATTTAGTTGTGCTTTTAGGCGACACTCTGACAAAAAGAGATGATACCGAGGATTTCTCTCAGTACAGAGCCGCTCTTAGAAATATTTTAAAGCCCGTCATTGACCATAACATACCCTTCTGCTTCGTTTTAGGAAACCATGAGCATGATCAGGCTCAGGAGGAGCAAACAGTTAAGGCGTATATGGAAATCGAAAACTGCGTAGGCGAAAATGACGAAACTGCTCCCCGAGGTAATTTCAACTGCAATATTCTTGTAAAAAACACTGAGGGTACAAAAAATATTTTAAATCTTTGGTTTATTGACTCAAATAATAAATACCATGACAGAGCATTTTCAAAATATGACTGGGTCAGCCAGGATCAGATTGAATGGTATGAGCAAAAGGCTTTGAAAATTGCCGAGGAAAACGGCGGAATTGTTCCTGCAATTCTCTTTCAGCATATTCCCGTTTGTGAGGAATATGAGCTTTTAAGAGAAGCGAAAAAGAGCGAATATTTCGTTTCTGTCAAGGGTCATCAGAAGCGAAAAAACAAACGCTATGTTTTAAAGGACGGAGTTGACGGCTACCTTGGTGAAGGGCCCTGCACGCCTTGCTTTAACGGCGGTCAGTTCAGTAGCTGGAAGAAAATCGGCGATGTTAAGGCTGCCTTTTTCGGCCATGACCATACAAATGATTTCACAGGTGTTGTAGATGGTATTATGCTGGGTCAGAATAAAACAAGTGGCTTTTGCTGTTATACTGACGGGTGCCGTTCCTGTATAAGAATAACAACCGTTAAGGAAGAAAATCCTTGGAATATAGAATCCAAGGTATATCATTTCAAAGAATTGGGCTTGAAATCCCGTTCCTTAGGGCCCATCGAAAAGCGCATTTCCGACAGACAAAGCATAAATCTCTATTTCGCCGCAAAGGTAGGCGCAGTCGCAATTGGCTTGTCGGCTGTTGCAGGTATATTAATAAATCTCATCAGAGTGGGTTAAGCGCATCCGAACCAGCCTTAAACGGCGATGTTTCGGTACTTTTGCCCGATTTGCCTTTGAAAGGCGACAGATTGGCGAGTATTTTAACGAAATATGAGTGGAAAAGACTATCACAAAATCTGATTCGGATACGCTTTACCCACTCCAAATAAAGGATTGATATAAATGAACATTAAAAAAACAGCATCTCTTCTTGCAGGTGCAGGAGCAGGTATGCTTATCGGTAAAACTCTTAAGGAAAAGAAAATCTGCCCCGCTTGTATTGCAAAAAAAGCGTTCGCCGCAACACAGGTTCATGTAGCCGATGTTGAAAAATACAATAACGGCGTCGCACTTACTCCTCCTATGGGTTGGAGCAGCTGGAACACCTTCAGAAACTCAATTGATGAAAAGCTCATCAAAGACACAGCCGAGGCTATGAAGAAGACCGGTCTTCTTGATGCAGGCTACCAATATGTTAACCTTGATGACTGTTGGCAAAGCTCAATGAGAACTGCAGGCGGAAAGCTTCAGGGTGACCTTACCCGTTTCCCCAGAGGAATGAAGCCGCTTATTGAAGAAATCAATGAATTGGGCTTCAAGGTTGGTCTTTATACCTCAAACGGTACAGGTACCTGCGAGGATTTACCTGCAAGCCTTTACAATGAGGCAGTTGATGCAGATACCCTTGCAGAATGGGGCGTTGAATATTTCAAATATGACTTCTGCCATAACGAGGCAATACCCTCAATAGCGCCCTCAGTTATCAAAATCACTCTCGGCAAGCCCGGTGAAGAAGCTTTCCTTGAAATGCAGGCAGAGCACGGCATTGTTGCTAAAGGTGCAAAAGTCGTTGCAGACGAAAAAGTCGAAAACGGCTATATGGTTTCTAACCTTTGCGGTGGCTTGGGCGAGCTTCTTTTTGATACAATTGAGGCACCCGAGGATGGCGATTACAGCCTTACAATTGTTTTCAGAAAAGGTGGTTTAAAGAGAAAATTCCTCGTTTGCCTTGTTAACGGTGAAAAGGAATATGACTGTTATTTCCCCTCTTCAAAAGGCTTCACTCCTGACGGCAGACTTCAGGTTGTTGTAACGCTCAAAAAAGGCATCAACACCTTGAAATTCTATAACCCTGTTGCATCCCGTATGGATTCTGCTCAGCGTCAATATACTAATATGGGCAGAGAACTTCAGAGAGCAACAAGAGAATTTGCAGAAAAAAACGGCACACCCGAAAAGCCCATTTGCTATTCAATTTGCGAATGGGGTATGAATCAGCCTTGGAAATGGGGCGCAAAGGCAGGCAATCTTTGGAGAACAACCCACGATATTAAGCCTTTCTGGGCATCAATGCTTGCAATTTATGAAATGAATGTGCGCCATTATAAATACGCTCAGCCGGGATCTTGGAATGACCCCGATATGCTTGAGGTTGGCGTTGGTCAGCTTAATATGGAGGAAAATAAAACTCATTTCTCCCTTTGGTGTATGATGGCGGCTCCCCTTATTCTCGGCAATGATATCAGAAAATTCATCAACCCCGACGGAACAGTTGATGAAAACAACAAGGTTCTCGAAATTCTTAAAAACAAAGAGCTTATCGCTATCGACCAGGATAAGAGAGGCATTCAGGCAAAACGCATTTTCTCCGATGTTGTAAGCGATATTCTCGTTAAGCCCTTGGAAAACCACGAGCTTGCAGTCTGCCTTTTCAATAAATCAAATAAACCAAAAGAAATGCAGATTTCCCTTTCAAAGCTCCATAGCGACCCATTTGTTGATTTACCCATTAAAGCTTCATATGAGGCAACAAACCTTTGGGAAAACGAAACATTCGATTTAAAAGATAAAATTCAGGTAACAGTTGCTCCCCACGGAGTTGCAGTTTACAAAATCAAAGCTATTGATTAAATTTATTATAAAAAACACTTTCAGGAGGTGCTTTTATGGATAGAAAAAATTTAAAGCAAGCAGGTAAAAAATTGTTTCAAAAGGATTATTGGTATAGTGTTCTTGTTGCCTTTTTAATGGCTTTAGCGGGCACAACAAGCGCAAGCTTTAACTTCAGCTTCAATTCTTCATCCTCTCAGAATACATCCTTTGATGCTTTCTTCAACGGTGGTAACGAATTAAAGATGTTCTTAACCGAGCTTATTCAAAGACCAATAGCTGCTGCGTTTATCGGTGCTTTATCTGTATCATTCATAATATCACTTGTTTTACATTATCTTGTTTTCAATTCCTTCCGTTGCGGTGGTATCAGATATTTCCTTAAAGCAAGAAAAAATCAGCCTGCTGAGGTTAGTGAGGTTTTCCAAAACTTCAAGGATAAAACCAATTTCAATATAGCTAAGGTAACACTTTTAAAGGATATTCCCATAATTCTCTGGACCTTTGTTTTCTTTATTCCGGGCATTATAAAGGGGCTTGAATATTGGGCAGTAGATTATATTTTAGCCCTTCGTCCCGATATTGACGAAAAAGAAGCCAAACGCCTTAGCAAAACCATTATGAACGGAAATAAATGGGATTGCTTTATCTTAGAGCTTTCTTTTATAGGCTGGCATTTACTCGCATCTTTAACCTTTGGGCTTTTAAATATTTTCTATGTAAACCCATATATGCAAGCAACTTATGTAGAATTCATCTCTGACATAAGACTTCAAGCATTGGCAAAGGGGAAAATTACTCCCAACGATATTCCCGATTATGAAGCTTATAACCCATTCTATCAGAATCCCTACGACCAGCCTCAGTATAAGCCAACCTTCCAACAGAATTGGAATAACCCCTACGCTCCCCAAGGCAACCCTGCAGAGAATAATTTCTATGCTCCCCAGCAACCGATCGAACAGCCCATCGCTCAACCAATTGAACCCGTAGTTGCAGAGCCTGTTGTTGAACCCATTATTGAAGCAACAGAACCAACAACTGAAGAAACAAACGAATAACCTAATAAATCAACCCCTTGGATTCATCAAATCCAAGGGGTTTAATCTTTTGTTCTGCGCTAAATATGACAATTTTTAAGCGTCGTAAAGACCAAGAACAACAATACCCACAACTGCTGTTGCAATCATAATGTAATGTTTAACTGAAAGCTTTTCTTTAAGGAAAATTCTGCCCCAGATAACTGATGCTACGCAGTAAGCTGAAATAATGGGCGCTGCCATTGCAACATGCTCAGTATCTGCAAGGGCATATATGTAAGCAAACTGACCTGCAGTTTCGAAAATCGCACCAACATATTTGGGAGCTTCTTTTTTGGGGAAGTATTTCTGCTTTTTAATAAATTTAGTATACATAAAGCAAACAACACCGCAAGCAAGGAATGTAAGCTCATAAGCAACGTTTGCAACATCTTCATCAAGAGTTTCAAGAACCATGCTATCTGCAAATGTTCCGAGAGCGTCAAGAAGACAATAAAGAAGCGGTAAAATAATAGCAAGTGCGCTCTTTGAATATTTGTAGTTTGCTTTTTTCTGTCTTTCAATTCTTAAAGCTTCATCTTCTCTTGCTTCAACAAAGCCAAGACCGATAACACCAAGACAAACAAGAGCAACCGCAATATACTGAGGTGTTGCTAATTTATCACCCATTATAATGCAAAGCACCGCAACAAGTGCACCTGATGAATTGCATATTGGTGAAGAAACTGAAAGCTCAATATAACGAAGACCAACATAGCCAATTGCCATTGAGAGAATGTAAAGTGCAGAAACAGGTAAATATTTAAGAAGAGAGCCTATGTCTATTGGTACGCCTTTTACGAATATTTCGTAAATTGCATGAAGACCCATAACCGCACCAACTGCGGTAACCATCTTCAGATGACTGTATTTATCGGAACTATCTGCGCAACCGATTTTAGAGAACAAATCGGAGCCGCTCCAACAAATGAGGGCGATAATTGAGAACCAAAACCACATATTAACTCCTTCTTTCTTTTCGACGAGTGTTTCTGCTGTCACTCTGTCTTTGGGGTAAAATTTGTTTTTTCTTTAAAAAACGAGAAAATTATAACTCCAAAATAAATCTAATGCAACAAAAAACAACAATTTTTTAATTTTTTCAAATTAAATATAATGACTATTTCTGCAAAAGATAGTATAATGAAAGAAATTTTTAAGGTAGGTGGTTTTGTGAATAAAAGAGGTATTCTTGATATGACAACAGGGCCTTTTTTCAAAAAGATTTTAATTTTTTCAATTCCTCTTATGCTGACAGGTGTTCTTCAGCTTATTTATAATGCCGCCGATGTTATGGTTGTGGGGCGCTTTGCGGGTAGTGACTCTCTTGCTGCAGTTGGGTCAACAAGCTCTCTTGTTAACCTTATAATAAACCTCTTCGTCGGTCTTTCAACCGGTGCGGGAGTTGTAACCGCAAGGCATATCGGTGCAAACCTTGGTGACAGAATTCATAAAAGCGTTCATACCGCTATGGCAATAAGCGTGGCTTCTGGCTTTGCAGTTGGTCTTTTCGGCTTTTTTATGTCAGCTAAATTCCTTGAACTTATGGGAACACCTGAAAATGTTTTACCCCTTGCCACCCTCTACTTAAAAATCTATTTCTTAGGCGCACCGGGTTCATTAGTTTATAATTTTGGTGCATCAATCGTCCGCGCTACCGGTGACACAAAACGCCCACTTTTCATTCTTAGCTTTACGGGATTAGTAAATGTTGTTCTCAATGTAATTCTTGTTGTAGGCTTTCATTTTAATGTTGCAGGTGTTGCAATTGCCACAATAGTTGCTCAATATATTTCTGCTATTCTTATTGTTATAAGATTAAAAAACATCGAAAACGCTTGCAGGCTTAATTTCAAAAAGGTCAGAATTTATAAAGAAGAGCTTAAGGATATTATAAAAATCGGCTTACCTGCCGGGTTGCAAAGCAGTCTGTTCTCCTTTTCAAATGTGCTCATTCAATCAACTATCAATACATTCGGTTCAGTTGCTATGGCAGGTAATACTGCCGCGCAGAATGCAGATGCAATTATCTACACCTGCACCAACGCAGTAGCCCAGACGGCTATGACATTCACTTCTCAGAATATAGGTGCAAAGAAACATGAAAACATTCGCAAGGTTTATTTTATGTGTATGGGCTTTGCTTTTCTGATAAGCGTTTGTCTTGGTGCAATTGGTCTTATTTTCCCCGAGCAGATTATAGGTATTTTCACAACCGAGCCCGAAGTAATTGAAATAGGCAAGCAACGACTTTATGTTCTTATGACCACTTATTTCCTTTGTAGCTTAATGGATGTTTCCGGCTGTCAGATAAGAGGTATGGGAAAATCTCTCGAGCCAATGATTATAACTTTGTTGGGCGCTTGCGGTATAAGAATTCTTTGGTTATATACAGGCTTCCCATTAAAGAAGGAGTTATGGAATTTATATCTTTCCTACCCCATCTCCTGGGGTCTTACCCTTATAGCGTTATTTATATGCTTCTTTGTATTCGAAAAAAGATTTAAAAAAGAAAAGTTGCAGTAGTTTTTAATTACTGCAACTTTTTATTTTTACTCTTCTTCTACCTGATATTCTACGCCCTCGAACTGCATTGTAACCTCTTCTCTTTCGAAGCCGTCCATAGCATATCTGTCAGAATAATAATTGTATTTATCAATAGTGAAGCTCGAATCAGGCTTACAAGTAATTATTGAACAGCCTCTGTGAGAGCCCTTCTTTGAAATTCCTATGTACGCAAGATAATCTATACTGTAGCCATAGCTGAAGGTTATACCCTTATATTCAACGGTTATATTATTAAAATGGTCGTGACCATTATAAATAGCCTTTGTTGAATCTAACTCCAACATTTTTTCAAAAAGGTCATCCTCGCCAAAGCCTGCGTAAACTCTTCTTCCGCCCTCACCTATTATACCATCAATATAATTGAAATCTTCGGAATCCTTAAAGTCATTTTCCTGAAAATCATTCCATGCATCCTCAAGCTCTACCAACGGAATATGGAAAAAAGCGTGAGTTACAACAGTTTCTGCATTTTCATCCAAGCTCTTATTTTCGTTGTTCATTCTCTTAATTTCGGATTCATACCACTCAACCTGATTGGGATGAATATTATCGTATGTACCCTTCAAGCTTGTGATGATGCTATCATCAACATAAGCCTGAGAATCAATCATAACCATTGCCTGAGTAATAAGACCATCGGAATTTTTAACCTCAATAATATGGTTTCCGTAGCCGTCAACGCTCTCATGGCCTGCCTGATATAAGCAATATTTATAATCCTCATTCAGATAGAAGCCTGAAACTGCTTCTCTGTCAAAATATGAATATGGCTCTGAATCGTGATTACCAAAGGTAACAGTCCAGTAAACGCCAAGGTTTTCCATAAGATTTGCAAAAATTTTCGCACCGCTGCAGTTATTCATTGTTCCTGCCTGAACTAAAACGGGATATGCAATATCACCGGTCGCAACAACCAAATCAGGCTTTTCCTTGATAATCATAGTTGCAACTGCGTTGATTGCCTTAATATCTCTTGTGTAGCTCATCCAACCACCACCGATATGAATATCAGTAAGGTGCATAACTCTTAAATCATCATCGGTTGTGAAATACCAATAGCCATTCTCATCCTTTTCGGGAATAAGCTGGTTTTCAATTTCAACCTTACCGTAGTCGCACCCCTTCTTCACAAGGCTCTGAACCATCAGGAAATTAACAAGTGCTGTAAGAGCGCTAATAGCAACAAGTATCAAAACAAAACCGAGTAAAATCCTCTTACCCATTTTGCATTTGCATTTCGCCATAAATCGACACATCCTTTCATTTTTGTATAGTAACACAGAATTCAAAAATTTTCAACAATATTGCATTTATATGTTAATTAAAGTATAATGATTTTATTAAACTCTATAAAAAGGGTGATAAAAATGAAAAAAGAAAATGCAGTATTAAAAAACGCTTTAACAATACTTATGGGTGCATTGCTTATGGGTCTTTTGTGGCGCGTTCGCGGTGAGCATGGTTGGGGCTCCTCATGGGGACTTCTGAATGCAGGTTTTGTTTTCACAATGTTTATTGTTATTGTGAAAGGTTGCCGTCAGAAGCTTGATATTGGTTGGCTTTCTCTTACCGCTCTCACCTTTATGCTCTCAACACCCGGTTGGGGTACTCTTTTAAGTCAGATAACAGGCATCATCTACGATGCAGAGGATTGGATTAATGGCGGTAGCGATGTTTATACCTCTGTTGGCTCTGCAGTTTTCCTTATGCTTTGCCTCGGCTTCGGTCTTGCTTCCATTTTCGGTATTATGCTTGGCAGAGGCTTCAGCGATAAGCAGTGGAAAATTAAAGATATTGTTATTCTTCTGGGTGTTTTCTACATAGTTGATTTAATCGCAAGCGCGGTTATCTCTCCCTTTATTCTCAATGCAGTTCAACCAGAGGCAGCTCAGGTTTTCGAAGAGGGCTTAAAAATTCAGGGTATTGACGGCTCTGCCTACGAATTATATATGGAGCATTTCAAGGATGTTTCATGGGCAAAGAAAATTGATGGCGGAAGAAACTATTTCCAGTCCTGCGATGTTATTACCTCAACAATTAAAGCAATCGCATCTCTTTTAGCAGTCCGCTTCATTATTAAAGATAAGGTTTCTGCAAAAGTGGGCGCAGTTGTTTGCTCCTCTTTTGCAATCGGTATTACAGTTGCGGACCTTTTCTTCTATTTCGGCAATGGCGGTTACCACGAACTTCAGGAAAGCTATCTCCCCGACTCCTTTTATGCATGGGGCTGTTGGGAATATTTTACAGGCTTTATCGCAGGTGGCATAATCACCGCCTTCATTTTAAAGCTCAAGGTAGGCGCAGATGTTCCCGAGCTTGCCTTCTCAAAAGTAAAAGAAAAACCCAAAGCAATTCTCACATTTATTCTCGGCACTCTCTTTATGATTGGTGCAAACATAGTAAGACCCGTTCTTGTAAGATACGAGGAATCCGATTCAATGATTATTGCAACAATTATCGCCGTATTATTTGCAATAGGCTTTGTTGCTGTTCTTGTTAAGCGCTTCGGCTTCAATTCTTCAAAAATCAATTTGAAGAATTACTACTTAATTTTATTATTCTTCTTTGTTGCATATATAAATATAGCTTATCTTCTTATCGGCACACCCGATTGCACACATCTTTTTGCAAACTACGGCTTCCAGCACACTATGGCAGTTCTTTCTGCATCAGCTATGCTAGTATGGTTAGCATTCAGAAAAAACAACACAAAAAAGGAAATATAAAATGGATTTCAAAGAATTTTTAAAAAATGCGGCTCATGTAGTGCCGTCAGAAAACCAATTAAGGCATTTAAGAGAAACGCCTTTTTATGCTTTCGTGCATTTCAGTCCTAACACATATACAAATCTTGAATGGGGCGACGGCACAGAAGACCCTGCTATTTTCAATCCCACAGAGCTTGATTGTGACCAATGGGCAAAGGCTATTAAGGATGCAGGAATGAGTGGTATGGTGCTTACTGCAAAGCATCACGACGGCTTCTGCCTTTGGCAGACAGAATATACAGACCATTCTATGAAAAGTAGTCCTTACAAGAATGGTAAGGGTGATATTGTAAAAGAAGCTTCAGAGGCTTGTAAAAAATATGGTCTTAAATTCGGTTTCTATCTTTCACCTTGGGACAGAAACTCAAAACACTATGGTACTGACGAATATAATACATACTACAAAAATCAATTAACCGAGCTTTTAACAAATTACGGCGAGATTTTCTATGTTTGGTTCGACGGCGCTTGCGGTGAAGGCCCAAACGGCAAAAAGCAGGTATATGATTTCAAGGGCTATGTTGACCTTGTGAAAAAATATCAGCCTCAGGCTTGTATTTTCCACGATACAGGAATAATTCGTTGGTGCGGTAACGAAGCAGGAAAAGCACCCTTTGCTCAATGGGCAGTAGTACCCAAAGAGCTTTGCCCAATGAATGAGCCTCAGACAAATGGTGCATTAATGGACGGCAGTCTTGAATTCTTATATAACACCGATATTACAATCGGTTCTTTACAGCAGATTATGTATTCAAAAGGGCTTGTTTTTGCTCCTGCTGAAACAGATATGTCCATAAGACCGGGCTGGTTCTACCACGAAAATGAAGAACCCCATTCTCTTGAAAGACTTTTTAATACATATCTTAATACAGTTGGCAACAACTCCACATTCCACCTTAACATTCCACCAATGCCCAACGGTAAATTTGACCCAAGGGATTTAAAGAGATTAGAAGAATTAGGTGAGCTTATAAAAAAAGAATTCAAAACCAATCTCGCAGACGGAATTGAATTCCAGGTTCTTCCCGGTTACAGCGAAACTCAACCTGAATACATTATAACGCTTAACAAAAAAGAAACAGTAAACTATGTTGAAATCGCAGAAAGAATAAGCGAGGGTCAGCGAATTGAAAGCTTCCTGATTTATACCAAGACTAAAGACAACACCTGGGATATTCAGGAAAAATGCACCACTGTTGGTAGCAGAAAAATAGTGAAAATTGATGAAACCATAACTGACGAAATCAAAATCACAATCACATCATCGAGAGATGTGCCAGACATCGAATGGATTAAAGTATATTAGTGTATAATCTATTGACATATAAGTCTGAAATATCGTAAAATAGTTCTGTTATTTATTATTCTATAAGGAAGGTAATTATTATGATTAATATGCCTCAGGTAAAATTGGGTATTGTTGCAGTTTCCCGTGACTGCTTCCCTATGAGTCTTTCCGAGGGCAGACGCTCTGCTATTGTGAAGGAATATGCAAAATACGGCGAGATTTACGAATGTCCTGTTTGCATTGAAAATGAAAATGATATGCTTAAGGCTTGCGAAGATGTAAAAAATGCAGGCTGTAACGCTCTTGTTATCTATCTCGGTAACTTCGGTCCTGAATCTGCAGAAACTCTTCTTGCAAGACATTTCGGTGGCCCCGTTATGTACTGCGCAGCGGCAGAAGAGAGCCAGAACGACCTTCTCGACGGCAGAGGCGACGCTTACTGTGGCGTTCTCAACTTAAGCTACAACCTTAAATTAAGAAATATCAAGGCTTACATACCCGAATACCCTGTTGGCGACGCAGCTGACTGTGCAAAAATGATTGCTGATTTTGTTCCCGTAGCAAGAGCAATTCTCGCTCTCAAAAATCTTAAAATCATTTCCTTCGGTCCTCGTCCTCAGGATTTCCTCGCTTGTAATGCTCCCATCAAATGCCTTCACGATTTAGGCGTTGAAATTGAAGAAAACAGCGAGCTTGACCTTTTCGCATCCTTTAATGCACACGCAGGCGATGAAAGAATCCCTGCAGTAGTTGAAGATATGGCAAAGGAGCTTGGCGAAGGAAACAAAAAGCCTGAAATCCTTGAAAAGCTTGCTCAGTATGAGCTTACTCTTCTTGATTGGGTTGAAGCTCACAAGGGATCAAGAGAATATGTTGCTATTGCAGGCAAATGCTGGCCCGCATTCCAGACAGAGTTCAAATTCGTTCCCTGCTATGTAAACAGCAGACTTGCTTCACGCGGTATTCCCGTTTCCTGCGAGGTTGATATTTACGGTGTTCTTTCTGAGTATATCGGTGCTTGTGTAAGTAACGATGCAGTTACTCTTCTCGATATTAACAACTCCGTTCCTCGCGATATGTATGACGCTGAAATCGGTGGCAAAACACCCTACAGCTTCACAGATACATTCATGGGCTTCCACTGTGGTAACACACCCTCTTGTAAGCTTTCATTCTGCGAAATGAAATATCAGAAGATTATGGCAAGAGCTCTTCCCAAGGAATACACAAACGGTACTCTTGAAGGCGACATTGCTCCCGGTGATATCACATTCTTCCGTTTACAGTCTACTGCAGGTAGTGAGCTTCGCGCATACATCGCACAAGGCGAGGTTCTTCCCGTTGCAACCCGTTCCTTTGGTGGTATCGGTGTATTCGCAATTAAGGAAATGGGCAGATTCTACCGCCATGTTCTTATTGAGGGTAACTTCCCCCACCACGGCGCAGTTGCATTCGGTCACCACGGCAAAGCACTTTTCGAAGTATTCAAATACCTTGGCGTTGAAAACATCGGCTACAATCAGCCTAAATCGCTTCCCTACAAAACAGAAAATCCTTTTGCATAAGTTTATAAAAAAGTCAACACAGAAATCTGTGTTGACTTTCTTTTTTCTTCAATTTACCTTTTAAAATCAAGTGGTATTCTGCCTATGGCAGAGTGTTATTATTGCCTTCAGCAATATCTCTCACCGCAAGGCGAATAAAAAAGGCGTTATGTTCACAAGAACACAACGCCTTTCTTTTATTCTACATATTCATTTCCGGGTTCGTCCATAAGAGTCATTTCAGCATTTCTGATACCGGAAAGGTTTTTAGTTGAGTCAGGGCCTACAATACCCTTCACATCAACCCATGTACCATCCTCGGGGATTTCTACATCACCATCGAAGATAACCTCAATAGGTACCATTTCTGCAGTAGAGCCTTCTTCGTGGTCGTGGTTGTCATGTCCATCATGAGCGTGATTTCTATAAACCCAATATTGAACTGCTCCGCCTGTAAACTCCTTTGTAATAAATATACCCTGAAGGTGAATTTCCGCACCGCTAAAGGTACCATACACATCAGCATCCTGCGTCTGATAGGAATCGTCAAGCTCTAAAATCCAATAATAGAAGGTTTCATCAGTAACATTGATTTTAACCTGGCTTTTATCCTCGTGAGAACCGCCATTTTTTTCAATCTTTTCAAGTTGAGCTTTTACATTATCTCGTTCTTCAAAGAAAGCCTGCTCAATCTGATCAAAGCGTTCATTTTCAAGCTTTGTATTGTACCAGCCTGCAAAAATAACTGCGATAACACCAACAACGAAAACGCTAAGAATACAAAGGTTTATAATCGTTACTTTCTTTCTGAAAGCTGCATCGGCATAATCTTTTCTGCTCATACCCTCGGGAATAATTTCCTTTTTGGGTGCTTTTATCTTTTTAGCCATACTATTAAAACTCCTTTAATGCTTGGTGTGCATTAATTCGTATTTTTTAATAAGTGTTGTGCAGTGGGCTTTTTAGACACCCCGAAGCGTACAAAGGTATGTGAGTTTGGGTGGCTAAAATGGCCAATGTGCATTAATTATTAAAAAATTGGGGAAGATATGCCTTGTGTGCCTCTTTCATCTCTTCGAAGCAGGATTTTGCCTGAGCAAAGTCACCGCAAAGAGGATGAAGCATAAGAGCATTGAGAGCATCTTCATCAGAGCCTTTGATACCTGCTTCAACAGTATATTTCTCATAAGACTTAACTGTTCTCATAAGGCTGATGATATGGCGGTTGTTGAATTCGCCAACCTCAACGGGTTTTGCACCGTCTGCACCGATAACTGCTGCAATTTCAACAATATCGTCATCATCCATAAACTTAAGAGTACCATTATTTTTGATATTAACAACATGAACATCATTTTTATCGTTTGCAATAGAATCAATAAGAGAAACTGCCGCAAGAGAATATTTATAGCCACCGCGCTGTTCAAGAAGAGCAGGCTTGATAACAAGCTCATTATCGCTATAAAGCTCAAGAAGCTGTTCTTCGATTTCCATACAAACCTGTGCTCGGCTCTTTGAGCCCTGCTTTAAGTGAGCAAGCTTTGCTGCACGGGAGTAATAATACTGAAGATATGATGAAGGGAAGCCCTTACATGCATTAAGACATTCCATATCAAAGCCATCATCATGAATATTTTTCATAACTGTGGGAGCAAAATCATCATCAAAAATTGCATCTATTTTTTCTTCGCCGTTTACCAAAACAGATGTAATCCAGCTAAGGTGGTTAAGTCCGAGATATGTAATTTTTGCGTCATCGCCTACTGCAGCCTTAACATCATCAATCATAGCAATAGGAACATTGCAAAGACCCATTGTTTTAACATTTGTGTGATTAATAAGGAATTCAGAAATGATACCGGAGGGATTAGTGAAGTTGATAAGCCATGCATCAGGACAAATAGCTTCGATTCTTTCTGCAATATTCTTCATAACAGGAATTGTACGAAGAGCCTTGAAGAAGCCACCAATACCTGTTGTTTCCTGACCGATAAGGTCATGCTTAAGAGGAATTGATTCGTCAATGTGACGGCAAGGAAGCTTACCAACACGAATCTGAGTAACAACGAAATCCGCACCCTGTAATGCAAGGTCAAGATCGTCAGTCATAACAACCTCACAATCAATACCTGCACTCTTAAGCATACGAACACAAAGACCGCCGACTATTGTGCGCTTTCTTTCGTCAATATCCATAAAAGCAACTCTTTTGAGCTTAAGTGAATCCTTTGCTTCAATAAAACCATAAATAAGTTCGGGACAATATGTACTACCTGAACCAATGACTGTCAAATTAATTTCTTTCATTTATTTCAAGTCCTTTCAGAAAAAATCATAAAATTATCAGTCTTCAAGAAGCCAGTTTACGCAGCCTGTAACAGGAGCGCATGTAAGCTTAATAAAGTTACATTTCTTACCTGTTCTTTCAACTACAAGCTCTGCCATTCTGTCTGTGTATTTGTATGAAGGCAATTTTGTATGAATTGAACCAGAAAGAACGATATTGATAACTTCATCAGTAAAGTTCATTTTGTTGATATGACCACAAAGGAAGTCTGCACCTCTCTGTGCCATTTCTTCAATAACCTTAAGAGCCTCTGCATCATCATTGTTTGCAGCCTCAAAGAAGGAAACGATAAGCTTTCTTAAGAAATCCTCACCTTTTTCTTCATCCTCAAGAATAGCAATAGAATCAAGAAGAGTTGCTCTGTCCTTGATACCAGCTTTTTCTTCCATTAAAGCAGTAATCTGAGATTTACCCTTGCCAAGGCAAATTTCGTCATACATAATTCTGAAGGCCTGTGAGCCAACCCAGTGACCATTGCCCTTATCTCCTGAAAGAACATCAAAGCCACCAATCTGACACATATTGCCATCGTTATCAATACAGTTACAGCAAGTACCTGTACCGCAGTTGTAGCCTATACCTGCGCCTGCGCCAACACCTGCTTTAATAACAATGAAGCCATCGTTATAGATTCTAGCACCTGTGATACCGAGCTTACCAAGCTCTACCTGCATTTCATCATGCTGATAGGGATGGTCGATACCTGCAAGTCCCATCAAAATACCTGTAATATCTGAAAGCTCAAGATTTGCTTTAGCAACAAGACCCTTGATACCATCTGCAATAATACCTGCAGCCTGAGGAATTGCGCCCTCAAGGTTTTCGTGGTTTGAGCCTTCTGTTTCATTCTGTGCTACTACATTTTTGTTTTCATCAAAAAGAGCAAATGCGGTTTTTGTTCCGCCACCATCAACACCGATATAATATTTCATAATTATTCCTCAACTTTCTCAAAGCATTCTTCGCAAACCTCTTCAAGACAATAGATACCTCTTCTGAAGTCCTCTCTGTCAATCCATCTGCCGTTTGTGAAATCAGGAACAGGAACAGGAGCTCCGCCCATTGCAACGGACTGCTCTGAAAGGCAGGTAATTGCCATCCATGCTGCAGTATCGTAAACATCAATGGGAGGTTTGCCACCCTCATAAACAGCATCAACATAAGCTGAAAGAACAAGATAGTCCATACCGCCGTGACCTGCTTTAATTCCGCCCTTTTCATAAGCTACCCATAAGGGATGCTCATATTTATCTCTCCATGGACCAAAGTCGTCCCACTCATGAGTCCAGCTCTGATGCTCCTTGTGAGTACCATCAATATAAATTCTGCCCTTTCCATCCTCGGGTTCAGAATAGATACCCTTTGTTCCCTGAACCTCATAATCACGGGTGTAAGGACGAGGAAGAGTACAGTCATGAGTCAATTTAATTGTTTCGCCGCCTGCGCATTTGATAATTGTAGTAACAATATCACCACATTTGAAATCTGTATTATAAAGATCATATTCTTCGCCTTTATTGTCTTTAATCCACTGATGAAGACCTCTTGCTTTACTTGCAACAGAATTTACTGTCAGGAAGCGGTTGCCTCTGTTAATGCGGAGTGCTTTAGCAATCGGACCTAACTGATGAGTAGGATAAAGCTCACCGTTTCTGTTCATAAAGTTAAAGAGTCTACCGTGAATATTCTCTCTTCCAAGAGCGATTTCATCACGCAAATCGTGACGATAGCCACCCTCCATATGTACGATTTCACCGAAGATGCCTTTTCTGATCATATTGAATACTGCCATTTCATTTCGGCAATAGCAGCAGTTTTCAAGAAGCATACAGATTTTTCCTGTTTCCTCGCTTGTTCTTACCATCTGCCAGCATTCTTCAATTGAAGCAGCACCGCCAACCTCTGTTGCAACATGACATCCTGCTTTCATTGCATCAACTGCAATTCTTGCATGAGAAATCCATGTTGTTGCAATAACCACCGCATCAAGCTCTTCGTTAGCGAACATCTCTTTATAATCAAGATAAGCGTGAACCGGGTACTCCTTGTTGTTTGCCTTTTCAACAATTTCAATACCTCTTTCAGCTCTTTCGGGAATAAGGTCGCAAACTGCAGGAACCTTAACCCCTTCTACCTGTAATAGAAGTTCAAGCATTCCTGAACCTCTTCCGCTGATACCGATAAATCCGATATTTGCACTTGTTTTCCTCATTAAAATCACGTCCTATGTGGGTTGTATTATAATCTATATAATTGTATCACAATACATTTATATTTTCAACAAAATACCAAAAGAAAAACCGCGGAAAAACATATAAAAGCATAAAAAAACACCCTATCCTTTCAGATAGGGTGAGTTTCTGTAATTTAATTACTGCTCAACAGGATAAACGCTTACTTTCTTGCGATCTCTGCCAAGACGTTCGAAACGAACCTGACCATCGATGAGTGCAAAAAGTGTATCGTCTTTACCCTTGCCAACATTTGTACCGGGGTGGATTTTTGTGCCTCTCTGTCTTACAAGGATGTTGCCTGCAAGAACATACTGACCGTCTGCTCTTTTAGCACCGAGTCTTTTAGATTCGGAATCACGGCCGTTACGAGTTGAACCCATACCTTTTTTATGAGCAAATAACTGGATATTGATCTTAAGCATTCGTTACACCTCCGTAGTTATCGTAACATTTTTGGGATATTGCTTTCCGAGCTCATTTATATGAAGCTCCAATCCAAGCAATAGTTCTTTTGTTTTCTCTGCGCTTTCTTCGGGAACTCTCAAAGTCATTTCGCCATTTTCGTTGACATCGACATCTGCATCAATACTCATTATTTCAATGATAGTATTAGCAGTCATATATGCAACAGATGAAATTGCGGCGCAAACTATATCGCTACCATGAGCTGCATAACCTGCATGACCTTTAAAAGAGAAGCCTAAGGGCGCATCATTTTGAGAACGAAAAAATTTAACGTTAATCATTGATTATGCGTTAATAGCTGAAATTTCAACCTTTGTATAGGGCTGTCTGTGACCCATTTTACGTTTTTCATTCTTCTTGGGCTTGTAGGTAGCAACAACGATCTTCTTGCCCTTACCATTTTTGATAACCTTAGCTTCAACAGAAGCACCGTCAACATAGGGAGCACCAACTTTGATACCGTCGTCTGCACCAACAGCGATAACCTTATCGAAGGTTATAGTGGAATCAGCTTCAACTTCAAGCTTTTCGATGAAGATAACATCGCCGCTCTGAACTTTGTACTGTTTTCCGCCTGTTTCGATGATTGCGTACATAGATTTTTACCTGCTTTCTTTCAGTCTCGCTAACAAGGCCACCTAAGGATTTCGGTGTTATAGACGCACCTATAGCGTCCGCCCTTAATATGCGGCAAATGGTATTTTAGCAGAAGAGTTCTCCTTTGTCAAGAGAAAATCCGCTTTTTTCCAATTCTTTTTTGAAGTCCTCGGGAAGCTCTGCGATAAATGTTTTTTCTTCATTGGTTATAGGGTGAATAATTTTAACCTCGTAACAATGAAGCGCAGCTCTTTTCATATACTCAGTTGCCTCCGCCCCATACATTTCATCGCCCACAAGAGCGTGACCAATATGAGAGCAATGAACTCTTATCTGATGCGTTCTGCCTGTGACGGTCTTTACCTTAAGTATAGTTTTATTATCAAAGCCTTCGATAGCTTCCCAATTTGTTATTGCTTCGTCACCTTCTTCACCAACAGCGCGGATGGTTTTTTTAATATCAGGTCTGTAAATGGGAGCATTAACTGTTCCATCACCATCTAAAATACCTTCTGCCAAAGCAATATATGTTTTATCAAGATTGCCGTTTAATTTAGATGCAACAAAAGCATTCTTAGCAAACACCATAACACCCGAGGTAACCTTATCAAGTCTGCCTACTGCCCTTGCAACAAAATTCTCATTTCCTTTATTTTTGAGATACGCTGCAACTGCATTACAAAGAGTTCCGTTGGGATGATTTCTTGTTGGGTGAACGGAAACTCCCGATGGCTTATTTATAATAAGTAGATCCTCATCCTCATAAATTACCGAAAGCTCTGTTTCCCAAAGCAATGGTGCTTCGATTTTTTCAGGAAGAAAAACCTCTATCTTGTCATCGGCTTTTACCTTATCAACAACTCTGCTTTCTGTACCATTAATAAAGACAGATTTCGGCGTATGGCGGAGTGTCTGAATTATTCGGGTTGAAATGCCCACACACTCTCTTAAGAAGTAATAAAGTGGTGTTCCGTTGAATTCTTCAGGAACAGAATATTCAATTTTTCTCAAAACCCCACTCCTTTGTTAAAAAGTTGAACATTTGAATATGCAAATGTATATACATCGGTCGAAAAAAGTCAAATGTTCAAAACTTTGTCAATGTAAAGTCAGTAAGCTTTACGCGTTTTTTCTCTAAAAGAAATTTCGAAAGCTATAAACGCATAGTTGTTGACATTTTAGACACAGTTTTGAACATTGTCAAGTTATCCGCTTTACAGTTTTTCCATTCATTTCCAATTGCAATAAATGAATAAAACTGATCAAAATCTTAAAATATACAGCTTTTACCTGTATATTTTCATTTTATTGCAAACTCAAAGACTTTCCTTTCCTTGAATTTTGCAACACAGTCGAAGCCTGCCTCTCTTGCGATTTCATAAGCTCTGGGAATACCAAATCCTATACGCTCCGCATAGTGAGAATCAGAACCGACGCTGACAAGTCTGCCACCTAATTCCTTATATCTTTTAATAGTATCAACATCGGGTGCAGGCTTATTGATGGGGTATTTAAGACCGCCCATATTGATTTCCAAAGCTTTGTCCTTTTCAGCACAAAGCTTTAAAATTTCATCAATCTTTTCAGAGTATTTATTAATGTCTTCAACATAACCGCAAAGGTTGAAAATATATCTGAATGGGTATGTGATATGAGCGAGGATTTCAAAATTACCCCATTGAAGCATATTAAGAAGCTCATCAAAATACTCGTTCATCAAAGCCTGAACATCATATCCATCAAAGGTTTTAAAATCATAAAAATCAGGCTTACCTCTTAAATTATGGATAGAACCGATTACAACATCATAGTTATTTTCAGTTACAATTTTTTCTGCAAGCTGGGGAACATAATGCGGTTGAGCAAGCTCAATACCTCTGAGAATTTCGATTTTTCCTTCAAATGCCTTCTGCGCCTTTGAAACCTCACGGAAGCTACGCTCCGCTCTCTTATCAAAGCCGTCTCTGTAAAAAACATCAACCTCACAATGGTCAGTAAAAGCGACTGTCTGAATACCATTTTGTGCCGCAACCTCTGCCATATATTCTACGGGATGATTACCATCCTGAGAGCTGTCTGTATGCGTATGTAAATCAATAATTTTAATTTCGCTCATAATAAAACCTTCTTTCAAAATAAACCTCCCTGGCGAAGGGGGCAACACACACGACTGCGCCCTGTGGGCGATGCAAGGAGCGTGTGTTGGCGTAGCGGTCAAAATTCTGTGAAGCGAATAGCGAACGAAGAATTTTGGGCACCGCAAGAGGGCCAGAGCCCGCGCCGAAGCTCGTCTTTGGCGTGGTGGAGGGTTCTAGCGCGTAAGCGCGTATAATTAAATACGCTTTAGCGTTTACCTTGTAATATAATAGCACAAAATAACAGCCCTATCAACAAAATATATCAAAATAAACATCTTTAAAAATATAAAATTATATGTTAAAATAAATTTGTTGAAAGGAGTGGCAATATGAAGCTCACTTTAAAAGCAAACTCAAAAATCAATCTTCTTTTAGATATAACCGGCATCAAGAAAAACGGCTACCATAAGCTTTTCACCATTATGCAGTCCATAAGCCTTGGCGACATTATAACAGTTGAAAAAGTTGATGGCGAGGAAATCACCATTTCATGCGATACCGAGGGCGTACCTACCGATAAAAGAAATATTGTTTATAAATGTGCAGAACGTTTTTTCGAATATGCAAATATAACTGACAATAAAGGTATTCATATTCATATTGAAAAACACACACCCTTCTGTGCAGGTATGGGTGGCGGTAGTGCTGATGGTGCGGCAGTGCTTGTTGCATTAAATAAAATTTTTAATACAAACTATTCTGATAAAATCCTTTGCCGAATCGGTGTAAAGGTTGGAGCTGATATTCCATTCTGCATTGTGGGCGGTACTGCTTTAGCTCTCGATACAGGTGCAGTTGTTGCTCCTCTCCCTGATTTCGAGAATTATCATATTGTTGTTGTAAAGCCCAATGATGGAGTTTCTACAAAAGAGGCTTATGACGCTGTTGATTCTCTCGAATATATGAAGCATCCGAAAAACGAGCAGATGCTAGAATTCTTTGCAGATGGTGATTTTGAAAACGGACTTAAGCTTTGCTCCAATGTTTTCGAGCAAGCATTTGATATAAACGGAAGAGTTGATATTAAAGATATAATGAATAAAAATGGTGCTGTTGCTTCTTGTATGACAGGCTCAGGCTCAGCGGTTTACGGCATTTTTGATAACGAGGAAAACGCAAAAGCAAGTATTTTGTTACTTGAAGATAAATTTGAAAATGTTTATCTTTGCACCCCTGAAAAAAATGGTGTGGAAATAATTTCCGAAAATTGAATAAACAAAGCAAAAGCCGTCCACAATCTTCTCAGAGATTGAAAGGACGGTTTTTATTATGTCAATTTTTAAATATAAGGCATTTAACGAAAGAAAAGACAAAATCATGCTATCAGTTATCGCTATTGCAATTTCTCTTTATATGGCTTTTTCATGCACCTATTTCACTGCTTCAGCTGAAAGTGTCAAGGAAGATGTTGTAAGGCTTCATATTCTTGCAAACAGCGATTCCGAAATCGACCAAGAGATTAAACTAAAGGTTCGTGATACACTTTTAAAAACAAATGCAAGTGTTTTAAGCGACAGCGTCACAACAGAAAATGCAAAGGAGCATTTTGAAAGCTCCAGGGAAATTCTTTTGAAAACTGCAAAAGATACCCTTAAAGAAAACGGCTTTGATTACGATGTAAAAATAACCTTACAAGAGGAATATTTCAACACAAGAGACTACGGCAATCTCACCTTCCCTGCAGGGCAATACACCGCACTAAAGGTCATTCTTGGCAAGGGCGAAGGAAAAAACTGGTGGTGTGTTATGTTCCCGCCCTTGTGCGTGCCTGCCGCAGACGGACTTGAAACTAACGAAAACACCGCCGACTATTTAACTCAAAGTGGTGAAAAAATAGTCAACGGCGGAGAGAAGTATGTTGTTAAGTTTAAGCTTTTGGAAATTTATGAAGAATTACGCGATAAATTTACAAACTAAACTGGCATCTGGCGACTGGTAGCTAAAAGAACTTGTGCTTTACAGCACAAGTTCTTTATGTCTTGTCACATGACAGCCCACATTAACTGCAACGGGAAGTCCTGCAATATGAGTGGGTGCGGTTTCAATATTTACTGCGAGAGCAGTTACATCTCCGCCGAAGCCCTGAGCGCCGATATCAAGTTTATTTATTTCTTTGAGCATTCGTTCTTCTAAATCCTCATAAAACTTATCATCATTTCTTATAGAAACATCTCTGCAAAGAGCCTTTTTGGAAAGAAGTGCAACGCCCTCAAAATCGCTACCTATACCCACACCCAAAACAACAGGAGGGCAAGGATTGGAGTCAGCTTCCTTAACTACATTAACAACAAAATCCACGATGTCATCAATACTTGCAGATGGTGTAAACATTTTTATTTTACTCATATTCTCACTGCCGAAGCCTTTTGGCGCAGCGGTGAGCTTTATTTTATCACCGGGAACAAGAGAAAGATGGATTAATGCAGGTGTATTGTCATTGGTATTACCTCTTCTTATAGGGTCTTTGACAATAGAGCAACGCATTTTGCCGTCAAGATACGCTTTTCTTACGCCATTATTAACCGCGGTATTAAAGTCGCCGTCAACAATATGCACATCCTGACCTAATTCGCAAAAAAGAACTGCCATTCCTGTGTCCTGACAAATAGGAATCTGAAACTCTCTTGCAGCATCAAGATTTTTACACATATCACCAAAAATACCCTTTGCAACAGGGTTTGTTTCTTCATTTTCGCAATTGCGGATTTTTTCTTCCAAGGACTCCGAAAGCCTTCCGTTTGCTTCAAGGAAAATTCTTTCAACCGCTTCTTCAATTAAAACTGCACTTATTTCTCTCATTTTTATACACCCGATAATATTTAAACCGTGCCGAATGAATCAGCACGGCTTTAATCTATTAACCTCTTGAATTACCGCCACGACGAGGTGTTGAAGCACCGCGCTTTGCAACATTATTCTTCTTAAGGTCGCTCATTTTTTCGTCACTTACACTTTTGAACTTTGCCATCATATCTTCAAAAGACATACTCTCGGGTTCACTCTTCTGTGTACCTGTCCAAACGGGAGGCTGATTTCTTCTTGGTCTGTCTCCTGCAGGGCGCTTCGGTTTGGATTCTTCCTGTTGCTCAGGCTGAGCCTTTTTAATGGAAAGTGCTACCTTACCCTTTTCATTAATATCAATAACCTTTACTTTAACAACATCGCCCTCGGAAAGCTTTTCATGAATATCTTTAATAAAAGATGATGAAACCTCCGAAATATGTACCATACCTGTTGTTTTGTCGGGAAGCTCAACAAAAGCTCCGAAATTTGTAATACCTGTAACTTTTCCTTCAAGAATCGCGCCGATTTCCACTGCCATAGTTTACCCCTAAATGATTTTCTTTGATTATGTTATTCTGCGGAGCCTGGTGTTATGTCAACATAGACTCTTTCGTCAGGCATAACATAACCCTTTTTCCTTGCATATTCTTCTGCAAGCTCTTTCTTATCACCGTCTTTGATAGCAGCTTCAAGCTCTTCGTTTTCAGCAAGTTGGCTTTCAAGAACGCTTTCAAGCTCTGTCAACTGAGCTTCCTTGGCATTTATCTCACTCTGCGCTTTAACAAATCTGATACCTATATAAAGTAAAAGAACAAAGCACAAAACAATAACTATAACACTGCGAGAGTTAAGCTGATTTTTCTTTTTCTCCTTTGCCAAGAGCCTTACCGCCTTTCCGTGATTTTTTAAAACCTGCACATAATATACCGAATAAATTATACACATATACCCTTGCTTTTGGCAAGACCTTTTTTTGTATTTTTTTGGACTTTTTTTCACTTTTTTCAAAAAAGAACTTTAATTTACAAAAAAACTTTGAAAAAACAGATTTTATAAGACGAAACGGAAAGGAAATAATTTTAAAAACCAACGAATAAAACCTGTTTAAAAGAGAAACAAGCTTATCTGTCAGCTTCATTAAAGCAAAGCCTAATGAGAAATAATAGAAAACTGCGCCTAAAAGCTCTCCTATAATTATATAAGAGCGAACCTCACCCTTGTTAGCAGCAAGAATAAATATGTAGCTAAAAAAAGCCACCATAAAGAAATAAAGCAAATCAAAAATAATTACACTCCATTTTCCTCGCACTAAAGATAATCTTAAAGCTCTTAAAAAATCATATAAAACTCCCAAAATAAAGCCAACACCCAAGGAAGCGATAAAAATCAACATTTGTTCACTTTGAGAAACATTATACATTATCTGAACACTCTCGAAAGGAAGCTACCTGATTTATCAATTATATCTGCATATGAAAAACCATTTATTCTTCCCTCAATGCACAGCTCCCCTATTTCAAGAGAAAGCTTTGTAATATGTAGCTTTTCACCCTTTACAGTCAATTCACCATACTCAGTTTGGGCAATAATCGTTTCCTCGTCGAAGCTCCCTACATCCTTGACTCCTGAAACAGAAAGCTTTCTTCTGTCTTCAAGAATACAGTTATGAGGTAAAATTCCTGTTCTTTTTTCTTCTGTCATAATAAAACACCTCCGCTATACACTATATGTAATCAGCGGAGATGTTATGTTTCATATTATTAAATTTATATATTTTCTTCCCATGTGTAATTGTGAAGCTGTCCCTTATTCTGCAATTCAGGGTATCCCAACTGTCTCAAAGCCTCATAAACGCCGATTGCAACAGAGTTTGAAAGATTAAGACTTCTCGCATCATCAACCATAGGAATTCTCACACATTCATCGGGATGCTTCAACAAAAGTTCTTCGGGAAGACCCTTTGTTTCCTTTCCGAAAAAGAGAAAGGATTTGTCGGTATAAACCGCATCTGAATGGGTCATTCTTGCTTTTGTTGTGAAAAAGAAATATTTTCCGTCAGGATTTTTCTCAAAAAAATCATCAAGATTTTCATAATAGGTCAAATCAAGCAAATACCAATAATCGAGACCTGCTCGTTTTAATTTTTTATCATCAATTGTAAATCCCATAGGCTTGATAATATGAAGCCTTGCACCTGTTGCGGCACAGGTTCTTGCAATATTGCCTGTATTCTGCGGGATTTCGGGTTCTACTAAAACAATGTTAAGCTCGCTCATACTTTTCCAAGCTCCTTAATATAAAAAGGAATTCCTCTCTCAAAATCAACACCATAATTGATAGGTGTTTCCATAGACTGTGTACGCTTTATACAGTCGCAAACATATCTTACTGCGATAGCCATTGCATCATAATACGAAAAACCATTAAGAATTGCACCGCAGAAGGAGCTTGCAAAAACATCACCTGTGCCGTGATACATTCCTGAAAGACGCTCTTCAAAATAATATTGAGCCACTCTGTCCTGACCCATAAATGCGGCACCTAATTTTTTTTCTTCAAATGAAACACCTGTGAGAATAACATTCTTTGCGCCCATATCAAGAAGCTTATTAAGAAGGCCTTCAATATACTCTTCTGTGTGAACTCCTGAAACAAATTCAGTTTCAGTCATAAAGCAGGCCTCTGTGATATTAGGAAGAATTATATCTGCTTTAGAGCAAAGCTCTGCCATTGCCTTTGCAAATTTTTTATCAAAAACCACATACATTTTGCCATGGTCTGCCATACAAGGATCGGCAATAAAAAGATTATCATCGCTTTTAAAATCGTCTGCAAACTTCTTTACAATTTCAATCTGATCAAAGGATCCTAAAAATCCTGAATAAATAGCATCAGGCTTAAGATCAATTGATTTCCAATGAGCTGCAATATCAGGCATATCGCAGGTAAGGTCGCGGTAAGTGTAACCACTAAAGCCACCTGTATGAGTTGATAAAACCGCAGTGGGCATACATATTGTTTCAACGCCTGCGGCAGAAATAATGGGTAATGCAACTGTCAGAGAGCATTTACCGAAGCCCGAAATATCGTTTATGGCAACAAGCTTTTTCTGATTTTCCATTTTCACACTTCTTTCTTTGCCAAATTAATCTATTTTAAATTTTATCACTTCCATTTATTTTTATCAAGTGCAAATGATTACTTTATTCAATATACGGGAAATCTATTAAAAACAAAACGGAGGTGTTTTTTATGATGTTAATGGGTTCCGATAAAACAATGAAAATCGGCGGTGCTTTAATGGCGATGGGCGTAGCGGCAGCAGTTACCGCAGGTGTTGTAAATTCTAAAAACAGCACAAAACGCAAAATGAAAAAAATTGCTAAAAAAGGCGTTAAAACAATGGATTCAGTTTTAGATATATTCAATTAGTGTTGGGGGATTATTCCCTCAACCACTTAATAGAAGGAGAAAATATGAAGAAAATAATTTCTATTCTACTTATACTTTTATTAATCCCCCAACTCGTCGGATGTGGTAAAAGCGAATTGAATGGAACTACATCCTTTTCAAGCGATGCCACTACAAAAGCAGAAACAGAAAAAGAAACCACTACCGAAAGCACATCAGAAAGCGAAACTGAAAGTGCACCCAATCCTGAGCCTATGGACAAAATAAAAAACACCGCAAAATCAATTTACGGCAAAAGCACAGGCACAGATAAAACCTACACGGGATTAGAGCCCTTACCTAAGGTTACCTTACCGGTTATTGACCCTGATAATTTAAAGGGCTTATCAACAGAAGCTCACAACCACAGCTACGGAGTTTCAAAAAATGGTATTCCCCACGAAATTTCCGTAAACAATCAGAAGCTTTATGAAAAATATGGTGGTATATGCCTTGATACAAGTGGTGAAAAGGTAATTTATTTAACCTTTGACTGCGGTTACGAAAACGGATGCACCGAAAAAATACTTGACACCTTAAAGGAAAAGAAGGTTACTGCAGCATTTTTTGTAACCCTTCCTAATGTAAAAGAAAACCCCGAAATTATTGCGAGAATGATTAACGAGGGGCATATTGTGGGAAATCACTCCGACTCTCATCCCAACTTTTCAACAATCAACCGCACTCAAATGGCAAAGGAAATCGAAACACTTGACAATTATTTAAGAGAGCATTTCGGCTATTCCTCAACCTATTTCCGATTTCCTGAGGGTGCTTGCTCGGAAAGTGCTTTAGAGCTTGTGCAGAGCATCGGCTATACCTCGGTTTTCTGGTCAAGTGCCTATGCAGATTGGGACATAAGCAACCTCAAGGGCAAGCAATATGCCTATGAAACAGTAACCTCTCGCCTGCACCCCGGTTGCGTTTTACTTCTCCACGCAGTTTCGCAAGACAACGCCGGCGCTCTCGGTGATATAATCGACTATGCTAAAGAGCAAGGGTATGAGTTTAAGGCGCTGTAAAAATTCGCAATGCGTAATTCGTAATGCGTAATTATCGGGGCGCAAAAATGCGCCAAATTATAATGTTTGGAAGCGAAGCTTCCCCAAAACTCTTCACCATTCACTCTTCTCTCATCACTAAATAAAAAACAGCACCAAACGGTGCTGTTTCTTATTTATATATTATTCAGTCCTTAAAGCTTCTACAGGGTCCTTCTTCGCTGCAATTCTTGAAGGAATAAGACCTGCGATAAGAGTAAGAGAAACGCTTATAATTACAAGCACTACTGCCGCAATCGGTGGCAGAGCTGCCGCCGCAGGAATGTGTGCAGCATATTTAAGCAAGAGGTTAATCGGTATTTCAAGTAGCAATGTTGAAAGAATACCGATAACACCTGCTCCAAGACCGATAACTGCAGTTTCCGCATTGAAAACTCTTGCAATATCCTTCTTTGAAGCACCGATACTTCTGAGAATACCGATTTCCTTTGTTCTTTCAAGAACGGAAATATAGGTAATAATGCCAATCATAACAGATGAAACAACAAGGGAAATAGCAACGAATGCAACAAGTACATAAGTGACAATATCAATAATTGTTGTTAAACTGCTCATAAGCATACCGATATAGTCCGAAACCTTAATCTGAGCTTCCTCGTGACCGTCTGCAGCTACCTGCTCATTATAATAATCAATAAGCTCATTGAGTTTTTCCTTTGCTTCAAAGCTCTTGGGGTAGAAATAGATGCTTGTGGGTGTTTCAAAGGTAGAATAGCCTATCTTATCAAGAGTTCCTGAAAGAGAGCTGTTAGCCGTCATGGTATCAACATAAGCCTGTTTGATAGCAAGAACCTGCTCTTCTGAAAGGAAGCCCTCCATAAGCTTTTTCTGAAGCTCTGTCATATCGTCAAAGCCGAACATTGAGCCCATATCCATCAGATTGATTTCAGACATATCCATACCCTCTGCCATAGACATAAAGGGTGTATAGTCAAGATAATTGAAATCAATAAGACCCAAATCAACATCCTTAAGGTCGAAATCATTAACTGTAAGATGCGAAAATTCAAGACCTGTAAGAACATCCTTGGTTGTATCTGCAAGCTGTTCCTTGACAATCTGACGGGTAGCAGTTTCATCAATAGCGTAATCCATCAGGTCGCGCATATAGCCTATACCGCCTGTACCCAAGGAAAGAGTATTGTTTTCGTCAGGCTTTAAGATGCCGACAATTTCAAGCTCTGTGCCTTCCTCAACAAGCTTTTTAACGAAATAATCGTTTGCGCTGTTGTCGCTCCAAAGACCTGTTTTCTTATCTTTTACAAAATAATCTGCGCTTAAAACAAGCTTGAATTTCATATCAAGGATTTCATCATAGGAATATTCGGTAATATCTTCATTTTCCAATGATTCACCACTTGCAAGAGCCTGCATAATATTCTTTGCAAACTCCTCCTGATCCTTAAGACCGAGAGCATAAACAACAAGCTCGTTTATCATATTGTTTCCGTCAACAATAAGCACAACCTCGTTGAATTTCTCAGGCATTTTACCTGCAATAACATCATACTGCTCTTCCATAAGCTTATCGTCACCAATAAGCTCAATCCACGCGTTTACAGGCATCATACTGGACATCGAGGATGCCATATCTCCCATACCCTCCATCATGGGCATATTTTCCATCATGGTGCTGGGATTTACCTTAATCAGTCCGTTTTCGGTATCTGCGCGATAAATATTCAAATCCGTACTGTATTTATACTGAACATCGTTGCAGACCTCATCAAACTCTGACTGATTATCTTCGATATATTTTTTGAAATTATCAAGGTTATTTGATGTAGATTCAGAAATGAAGGCATTTACCATCTGCATAAGGGATTCATTTACATAAACCTTGCCCTCATCCTCAAAGTTTTCTGCGCCCTCTACCATATCATTGGTGATACCCGTAAAGGATGTCATTATGCTCTCTAAATCAAAGGCTTGTTTTTCAACAGTCATGGGATATGAAAGAAGCATATCCTCCTGAATTCTGTCGATATAAACCTGAATACCATTGGAAAGTGCGAGAACAAGAGCAATACCGATAATACCGATACTACCTGCAAAGGCAGTCAAAAATGTTCTTGCACTTTTGGTTCTCAAATTATTGATACTTAACGAAAAAGCAGAAGCAAAGGACATTGATTTTTTGCCCTTTTCTTTTGTATTTTCAAGTCTCGCCTTTTCATTTTCTTTGTCTTTATCATCAGGCTCAAAGGGGTTTGAGTCGCTTATAACCTCACCATCAAGGCATCTGATAATACGATTTGAATAGCTTTCTGCAAGCTCAGGGTTATGAGTAACCATAATAATGAGCTTATCCTTGGAAATCTCCTTGAGAAGCTCCATAATCTGAACGCTTGTTTCTGTATCAAGAGCACCTGTTGGCTCGTCAGCAAGAAGAATATCAGGGTCATTTATAAGCGCACGGGCAATTGCAACTCTCTGCATCTGACCGCCTGACATCTGAGTGGGCTTTTTATGAATCTGATTTTCAAGACCAACCTTTTTAAGAGCTTCAATTGCTCTTTTACGGCGTTCTTTCTTTGAAACACCCGAAAGAGTAAGGGCAAGCTCAACATTGGAAAGAACTGTTTGATGCTGAATAAGGTTATAGCTCTGGAAAACAAATCCGATTGAATGGTTACGATATGTGTCCCAATCGCTGTCATTGAAGCGCTTTGTTGATTTGCCGTTTATCTGCAAATCACCGCTTGTATATCTGTCAAGACCACCGATAATATTAAGAAGAGTTGTTTTACCGCAGCCTGACGGACCTAAAATCGCAACGAACTCGCTCTCACGGAAATTGATGTCAATTCCCTTGAGGGCTCTTACGGTTGTGTCACCGGTAATATAATCTTTGACTATATTTTTTAAAACTAACATAATTGATTACCTACCTTAATAGTAGAGTCGTTTTCTGTTACAGAAAAGTATAATGCCAATTACTGCTGAAACAAGGGCAAAGCCACCTACAATATAAAGACCAGTATAATCCTTAGTAGGCTCTTTATAAATAATTGTAGGGTTATAGTCCTCGTCAACAACTATTTCAATCTTCGCTCTTTCCTTAAAGAGAAGATTATAAAGCCATTCAATAAGCTCATCCTCCGTCATTTCTGCAAACTGTTGACTGATGGAAGATGAATATGTTGAGAATGTGCTGTTATCTCCTGCCATAGCGCCCATAAGCAGATTTTCGTTACCGGGTAATTTAAGAGTTTTTGCAAGAACTCTTAAAAGCGTTAATAAAACGCCTGTCTGGTCAGATTCAATATAGGAATATTTTACATTGTTGCCATCAACAACCATTTTACTTTGCTTTTCGGTTTTAGTACCGATACCTGCAAGAGAATTTATATCAAACTCAGCGATTTTCATTCCTGAGCCCTCAAGCATACCGCCTAAAAGCTTATTCAAATCCAATTCCTTGGTTAATGCACCTGCATCTAATTCCATATTAACAACCCCTGACATACGGGATGTTAATGCAGTTACGGGAATAAGAAGATTTGAAAGGCATTTTTCCAATGAACCGCTATTAAGGAAATAAACCACATTGGGTAAAATCCTTGTAAGAGTTTTAACGGGATTATCAAAAATCTCATCAAGCAAATCAAAAACGGGCTCTGCAATATTATTTAAAAGAGCATCTTTGCTGTTATCGTTTACATATTGAGTATAAGTTTTAATTGAACTTTCTTTGCAACCCAAGGCTTCAAGAATGGGAATAACGCCTGTGTTATAGCCGTCTGCACCCTTCAGGGTGATAGCATCTGCAATAACCTTATCTTCTCCTGCAAGAACCACCTTCAACAAGGGATTCAAGGGGCGAAGCACTGCAAGAAATGCGTTCTGGAAACCTCTTCTTGAGCCGTTATAAAAGCCCCAGGAAATATTTTTAGAAACCTTTGACCAAGAGTCAGCTTTAATCAAAGAATTATAGGCATCGGGGTAATCATTCTCAACTAATTTTGCCACGCCCTTGGGACTTGCATCAATTCCAAGAAGAACGAGTAAATCAAGAAGTCCCTCTTTTTCCATAGCACCATAAATACCGGTTAAAAGAGCATTTATATTTGCATTGGTATAAATCGCATTGGAAAGAAGCGCTTCAATGCTTCTGTAGCTTCCGCCCTCTTTAACAAAATCATCAAGCAAATCGTCAATTTCATTGAGAACCTTTTTGTAATTCTCTTCTGTTAAATTGGGAGTAAACTGAACAATAGTCTGAGCTATTTCAGGATATAGCATCATTTCAGGGGCACTAAGCTTTGCAGGTGTAAATAAAAGAATTATTGTACCAACTACCGCATCAGCATCGTTATCAAGAAGTCCTAAAAGCATATCTGTTGAAGCAGTATTTACATTACCGCCCATATCCTTCATAAGCTGTGGTAATGAATTCTTATTGAGCTTGAGTGTATCAATGAGCCATCTTAATATTTCAACAAGAGCTCTGCCCTTATCGGACTGAAATTCCATTCCATTATGCTCACCGCAGTTGGAAAGTCTTTTAAGGTTAATGGGAGCAAGCTGCAATCCACCTTCCTCTGCCATATCTGAAAGACCTGTTGTGAGCATTTCGTCCATATCGAATTTAAGGGAGTCCATATCAAGAATTTTAAGGAACACTGCAATTTCAACAAGAGGATTTGAGAAAATGGGAGAAAGAAGAGCATCCATACAAGTATCCATTTCGCCGCTTTCAATGAAATATGCAAAGGATGGAAGAATATCTGTTAATGTGTCTATCGGTGCATCAAAACATTTCTCAACAACGGACAAAAGAGGAAGAAGAATATTTTTAAGCATATTGCTTCTGTCAGCCATTGCCTGCCTGGTGAACTCTTCCTGACTGATCATATCAGTGCATTTCAAAGCCTGAAGCATAGGCACAACTGCATTTTCATAACCATTTGCGCCATCAATATTTATAAAGCCTGAAATAGAATAGGTGCCAGAGCATAGAAGAGTGTAGAAAATGTCATTAAATGGTGACATTGCTTTAGCGAAGGCTATTGCAAAATCGTTTTTATCTTTGATTCCCCATTTAGCACCATAAAGATTTACATTTTCCCAGGAATCCGTTTCATAGAGTGCCTTCTGAACAGAGGGATAATCGCCTAAGCCATCGGCAACTGCTGACACAGAGGCATCAAGACCTATCATTTCCAATTCACTTGCAGTTTCTGAAAGCCCCGTATAAAGAGAAACAACGAATTCAGAAAGAGTTTCATCACTGAAAAGCATTGGCTTAACCATATCCTCTAATGTCCCGCCCATTAAAGACGGAAGCAGATTATTCAGAAGCTTATCTGTTCCTTTAACAGCAGTAAGCGCCTCCTCGGCAGTAACGCCTTGGGGGTAATCCGAGGTGTATGTCGCAGTAGCAACTGAACAAACAGATGAAAACACAACTAACACGCTAAGTATTAAAGAAATAACCTTTTTAAAACTTTTCTTCATCATTATCACTCTGATTTATTTTTATAATATAAATTACATTAAAAGCATATATATAATTATACTTCAACTCCACATTAAATTATACAACATCTATTGTATTATTTGTTAATAAAATATGAATAAAACGAGGTAAAACCTATGAAAAAGCACTTATTAAGCTTATTTATTCTTTTATTATCAATTACAACTCTCAACAGCTGTGTTTTCAGCACAACGGGTGAAAGTCTTGAAGCATTTTCAAGAAGAATGAACGAGATTAACGAAATCTACAATATGACCTCTGATGGTTATATTATCGACACAGAAAATTGTGAATTAACAAAATTTTTCAGATTTTCAGAGCAAGAAATAATGCTTAATTTCAGATATGATAAAAAGCACAGACTTAATGAAATGAGTGTGGTTTTTGATTATTCAATTTCTGAAGAAAGCCCCGAAGCCTTGGATTTTGTAAAAGCCTGTATAAAATGCTTTATTCAAAACGAAAGCACAGAAAATGAAATATTAAATGTAACTGATTTTGAAAAATCCATAAGTAAAACAAATAAAAAAACAATAAGTGCCGAGGCAGATAATATCAAAATGGAAATTGATACTACCGAGCTCGGCACAGTTATTACAATATACAAGGAATTATAACTCCATATAATCCTTCAACTTTTCAGCAATCTGACGAAGAGCATTACCTCTATGGCTTAATGCATCCTTTTCTTCACCTGAAAGCTCTGCAAAGCTTTTGTCACCCACCATAAACAACGGGTCATAACCAAAACCACCGTTGCCCTTGGGCTCGAAGCCGATGTGACCCTTGCATTCACCTCTTGCCGAAATAACATCACCATCAGGGAAAACGCAACAAACAACAGAAACGAACTTTGCTGTTCTTTCTTCATAGGGAACACCATCAAGGATTTTGAGAAGCTTCTGGTTATTCTTTGCATCGTTGCCGTGTTCACCTGCAAAGCGAGCAGAATAAACACCGGGAGCACCTACAATATAATCTACCGCAAGACCTGAATCGTCTGCTACGCAGGGCATACCGCTTTCAAGACAACCGCTCTGAGCCTTTAAGAAAGCGTTTTCATAGAAGGTTTCTCCTGTTTCATCAACATCAGAAATCTCTACGCCTGCCTGCTCAGCAGTTTTAACATCAATACCTAAAGGAGAGAGGATGCGATAAAGCTCATCTCTCTTTTTCATATTATGAGTGGCAATTAAAAAAACATTGTTTTCCATTAGCCGAACAACCTCCCGAAGAAGCCTTTTTTCTTTTTAGGCTCTTCTTTTACTTCTTCTTTTTCTTCTGCTTTTTCTGCAACGAAAACTGCTGTCGGACCATCATTCTCCTCAATGACACCAAGTAATTCAGCTTCAACAGACTCATCAAGTTCTTCAACTGTCTCTTCGGTTACTGCTTCAGGAAGAGCTTCAACGATTTCTTCCTCAACAGGCTCAACTGCTTCTTCAACTGCTTCGATTCCAGCAAATTCCTCAGCCTCAGCATTTTCTTCTGCGTTGATTTCTGCCATAGCACTGAAGATTTCGCCTACTGCCTTTGCAAGCTCTTCTCTTTCATCAGTTTCCTCTGTAGGAACATATTCTTCGCGGATTTTTGAAAGGTCGATTTCGTCATCCTCAAAATCTTCGGGAAGGTCATTGAAAAGACCGTCTGCAAAAGCATGAGGATTAAAGGGCTGCAAATCGTCAATACCCTCGCCCACACCAATAAATTTAACAGGAACTTTAAGGTCATTCTTGATTGAAAGAACAACACCGCCACGAGCAGTACCATCAAGCTTTGTAAGAATAATACCTGTGATTTCTGCAATTTTTGCAAACTCACGAGCCTGATTAACCGCATTCTGACCTGTTGTTGCATCAAGAACAAGAAGAACCTCGCGGTCAGAATAAGGAAGCTCGCGGTCAATGACTCTGTAAATCTTACTTAATTCATCCATAAGATTTTTCTTGTTATGAAGGCGGCCTGCAGTATCGCAGATAATAATTTCAGTACCTCTTGCCTTTGCAGCAGAAATGGTATCAAAAATTACTGCAGCAGGGTCTGCACCCTCTTTATGCTTGATAATGTCAACGCCTGCACGCTCTGCCCATACATCAAGCTGGTCAATAGCAGCAGCGCGGAAAGTATCTGCAGCGGCAAGAATAACACTCTTGCCCTCTGCCTTATATCTTGCAGCAAGCTTACCGATAGTTGTAGTTTTACCAACACCATTAACGCCGATAACAAGGATTACAGAAGGAATGGTGATAAGCCCCATATCCTCGCCGCCCTCAAGCATCTCGGCAACGATGTCCTTGATTTCCGCCTTAACATCCGCGGGATTTTTTATACCCTTTTTGCGAACAACATCGTTAAGGCGCAAGGTGATTTCAGAAGCAGTTGTAACGCCCACATCACCCATAACAAGAGCTTCCTCAAGCTCATCGAAAAGCTCCTGGTCAATTGATGTATAGCTATCAAGAACATTATCAATTGCTCCAGAAACATTGTTTCTTGTTTTTCTTAAACCGAAGTTTATTTTCTTAAAAATACCCATTAGAAAAACTCCATTAATAAATTATGTCAAATCAAATTTGGTTGCCATTTCTGCAGTTTTAAGTTCGAGAAGCTTTGATACACCCTTTTCCTGCATTGTTACACCATAAAGCATATCTGCCTCTTCCATTGTACCGCGGCGGTGTGTAATGAGAATAAACTGTGTATTATTAGTCATTCTGCGAACATAGGAAGCGTATCTTGCAACGTTGACATCGTCAAGAGCGGCTTCAACCTCGTCAAAAATACAGAAGGGACAAGGATTAACCTTAAGAATTGAGAAAAGGAGTGCTATTGCAGAAAGACCCTTTTCACCACCTGAAAGAAGAGAAATGTTCTGAACATTTTTGCCCGGAGGCTGAACCTTGATATCAATGTCACATTCGAGAACATCGCTTTCATCAGTAAGAACAAGCGAAGCCCTACCACCACCGAAAAGCTCGGAGAAGGTCTGACCGAAGCTGAAATTGATTTTATCAAACTGCTCCTTGAACTGAACACCCATTTTACCTGTAAGCTCATTGATAA
Source organism: Acutalibacteraceae bacterium (assembly GCA_045660345.1). Taxonomy (GTDB): domain Bacteria; phylum Bacillota; class Clostridia; order Oscillospirales; family Acutalibacteraceae; genus DTU089. The sequence goes on along the minus strand of JAZRDP010000042.1, from coordinate 7,824 downwards.
GCTTAATAAGCTCTGCTTTGGATTTCTCAACATCGCTTACCTGTGTATGCATAAAGGTGTATCTTTCGGAAACCTCTTTATATTCCTCAATTGCGCTTACATTTACATTACCAAGACCACGGATTTTGCTCTTAAGCTCATTGAGTCTTTTCTTAGCTTCGGGAATATCTTCAATAACAATATCAAGCTCTTCTGCCTCACGCTTTGTAAGCTCATATTCATCGTAGAGTTTGTTCTGAATGTCCTCAAACTCTTTTTCCATTGTTTCTTTTCTTTCGGAAAGTCTTGCCTTCTCTCCGCCTAATTTCTCGCGTTCTTCAGTTTTTTCTCTTTCAAGAATACGGAGCTTGCCGTTTTCCTGCTCATACTGCTCACGCTTAGAAATAAAGGCTGCAATCTGCTCTTTAGAAGCAGAGCTCTGAGTTCTCAAGCCCTCTGCTTCACCATTAAGAACATCGATTCTTTCACGAATTTCCTCGTTGCGCTTATTGATTTCCTCAATTTCGCTATCGAGCTGAGAAAGCTTATCCTTATGGCTTGTGCTTCTGTTCTGAAGTCTTTCGATTTCTTCCTTCTTTGCTTCAATTTCCTTTTCAGCCGTTGCAATAGAAAGATTAATCTGTGCAGCGTCAGCAGTAAGCTTTTCTCTCTTTTCACGAAGACTCTCTCTATCACCTGTAAGAGCTGAAAGCTCTGCTTCAACCTTGTCAAGCTCCGCCTGAAGAACAACAAGCTTTTCATTAGCAGAAGAAGCACCTTCGTTAATTGTTTTGATACGGGCATTAAGCTGTTCTTTTTCTTCATCAGCAAGAGTCTGTGTCTGAAGAGTATTTTCGTAATTACCCTTACGAAGAGCGAGAACGCCCTCAACCCTGATTTTCTCCTCACCGAGAGAAATAATTTCACTCCTACAACCCTCAAGCTCTGCATTAACTGATGAATAGCTCTCCTGCTGAGTTTCCATATCTTTGAGCAATATTTCAAGGCTTTCCTTTGACTCGCTTAAAGAAGCCTTAAGCTTTTCAAGCTCGTTACCACGGCTGAGAATACCTGCATTCTGAAGCTTTGCACCACCGGTCATTGAACCGCCTGCATTAACCACCTGACCGTCAAGAGTAACGATTTTGAATTTATATTTATATTTTTTTGCAATTGCGATTGCAGCATCCAAATCCTCTGCAACAACAGTTCTGCCTAAAAGTGACTTGATAATTTCGGTATATTTATTATCGCAATCAACAAGCTCGGATGCAAGGTTTATGTAACCGAAGCAATCGTCAAGGTCTTTATCATCAAGAACCTTGCCCTTAATAGCAGTAAGTGGCAGGAAGGTTGCTCGACCTGCATGGCTTTCCTTTAAGAAGCCAATTGCCTTTTTTGCATCATTTTCAGTATCAGTAACAATATTCTGAATCTGTGCACCAAGAGCAGTTTCAATAGCCGAGGAGTATTTATCCTTAACTGTGATAATCTGAGAAACAGGAGCGTGAATACCCTTAAGTACACCTCTTCTTACCTCGCGCATAACTGCCTTTACGCTACCCTGATAGCCTTCCATATTCTTTTCAAGGTCGGAAAGCATAGCTATACGAGAAATTTTGAATTGTATATCATTACGAAGAATATTTTCCTGATCCTTTAATTTATCAAGCTTTTCTTTTCTGTTTGTTGCAAGAAGCTCAATGCCTGAAAGAGAGTTATTAAGCTCTGTGTTTCTTTCAACAATGCTTCCTAACTCTTCTTCTGCTTCCTTGCACTGTACCTTAAGCTCTTCAAGAGCGGTTTTTCTTGCCTGGGAAAGCTCATCAATAACAGAAATTCTGTTTTCAATTTCTTCAACAGATGATGCTGCAGTTGAGCTGATAACTCTGTTATCTGCAATTTCAAGAGAAAGAGCAGACATTTTTTCGCTCAAATCAATGCTTTTCTGAGCAGATTTACTATTTTCATCACTTAAAACATCAAGCTCACCTGTAAATGAATTAAGCTCCGCCTTCTTCTCTTCAATTGAAGCCTCAAGCTCGGAAATTGATTTCTCTGCATCTGCTATCTGTGTGCCGATTTCTGTATCAGTATCGTTTTCTTCTGTTTTTTCTCTTTCGATACGCTCAATTGTTTCGTTATTATGAAGAATTGTATTTTCCTGAACTGCAATCTGACTTTCAAGAAGAGAAGCCTGCTCTTCAAGCTGTGCGCAAGCTCTTCTTATTTCGTCAACTGCAACTGTAATCCTCTGTGATTCTGCAAAGGATGAGTCTATTTTCTCTGTAATCTCTTCAAGAGATTTACAAACCTCGCCATACTGAGCCTCAACAATAGTAATTTTCTTTTCGTGCTCTCTTAAATCGTTTTTGGTTTTCTCAATTGTGTAAAGCCAAAGACCGATTTCAAGGTTCTTTTTCTCACCTGCATATTCAAGGAATTTCTGAGCCTTTTCGCTTTGAGTTTTAAGAGGTCCGACGCGTGTTTCAAGCTCTGTAAGAATATCTCTTAATCTTAAAAGATTTTCTTCTGCCTGATTGAGTCGACGCATGGCGTCAGCGCGGCGGTATCTGTAATGAGAAATACCTGCTGCCTCTTCCAGCATATCTCGTCTGTCATCTGATTTACCTGAAATAAGGGTTTCAACCTTACCCTGACTAATCATTGAATAGCCGTCGCGACCAAGACCTGTGTCCATAAATAATTCGTGGATGTCCTTAAGTCTTGCCTGCTCACCATTTATTTTATATTCGCTTTCACCCGAGCGATAGTAGCGTCTTGTAACGGTTACCTCTCTCTTCGGGTTATTAAGAGCCATATCGGAGTTATCGAGCTTAAGTGTAACCTCTGCAAAGCCAACTGCACGGCGGGAATCTGTACCACTGAAGATAACATCCTCCATTTTAGAGCCACGCAAATTCTTTGTAGATTGTTCACCCAAAACCCAACGCATAGCATCGGAAAGATTACTCTTTCCGCTACCATTTGGGCCGACAACAGCCGTTATACCTTTTCCGAAATTCAATACAGTCTTATCCGGAAAGGATTTAAAGCCCTGCATTTCTATCGCTTTAAGATACATTTGGTTTTCAACCTTTCGTTAATCTATAACTATCTCATACTTTTTAAGTGTTTTCATTCCCTTGACAGAAACTTCCCACCCTGCTCTTTTAAGAGCGATTTTATTTACACTCCTCTGACCTGTCATTTTAGAAATTTCACGGTCATTCACATAAAGAGTAATTTCCTTTTTCTGTGAAAGAGAGCATATATTTTTATTCTCAACGGGATATTTCTCCGAAAGAATTTCTTTTGCTTTTTCCAAATAAATTTTCGATTCGCAAAGCTCACCGAAGGCAGGATGATATGGCCCTGCTAAAAATCCTTCTTCAACATTTCCGCCTGAGTGAAGACCTAAACGAATAACTGTTATATTTTCCTCGTAAAACCTTTTAAGAAGCACGCCACAAACATCGACCGCTTCTTCGACAGTCTGAGGCTTATACTCGCCTTTTTTGAAAAGCTCGCCTAAATATGTACCCTCTAAAACTATTGTCGGGTAAATGCGTACTGTATCAGGCTTCAATGAAATAATATCTTCTGCGGTTTTCAGGGATTTTTCAGGGGTATCACCCAAAAGCCCCGTCATCATTTGCAAGCCCAACGAAAAGCCATATTCTTTTATTAACCTTGATGCTTTTATTACATCATCGCGGGTATGTCCTCGGTGATTTAATAAAAGAACCTGTTCATCAGTACTCTGAGCTCCAAGCTCAATTGATGTAACCTTATACTCCTTAAGAATTCCAAGGATTTCATCATCAATAGCATCAGGTCGGGTTGAAACTCTTATTCCGCAAAAGCTACCATTTTCAATAAAGGGTTTAGTTTCTTCTAAAAGAGAAATCATATAACCTCTTTCAACAGCAGTAAAGCTTCCACCGAAAAATGCAATTTCCGTATTTTGCGGGTCAACTCCGTCACTTACGGCTTTTTCAAGGGTTTCTTTTACCTCTTGAGGAGTCAATTCTTTAACAGAACCCGAAATGGTTTTCTGATTACAGAATGAGCATTGATGAGGACAACCCTGATGAGGAACAAAAAGTGAAATATTAGCGTGTTTCATTTTTGTATTTTTGAAAGAGCGTCGCCTGCTGCTGCCTGCTCAGCTTCCTTTTTGCTTCTGCCTTCACCTGTACCGACAACTTCGCCATTAAGCTTAACAGCAAACTTGAATGTTTTATCATGGTCAGGACCATATTCGCCAAGCTCTTCGTAGGAAAGGGTGTTTCCCTTTTCCTTCTGAATTTCTTCCTGAAGAAGAGATTTGTTGTCCTTAAAGCTTGCCTCTCTCTTAACTGCTTCCTTTATAAATCCGAGAATATAGGGTCTTACAACATCAATACCACCATCAAGATACATTGCCGCAATAACCGCTTCAAAGGCATCAGAAACAATTGAGGGTCTGTTTCTGCCACCTGTATGCTCCTCGCCTCTTCCCATAAGAATAAATTCGCCTAATCTGATTTTTTCAGCAAATTTGAAAAGAGATTTTTCGCAAACAACTGCCGCACGAAGCTTTGTAAGAGCACCCTCGGGGCGATTTTTGAATTCTTCGAAAAGGTATTCAGCAGTAACAAAGCCTAAAACGGAATCCCCTAAAAATTCGAGTCTTTCGTTATCATGAGGCAATTTGTTTTCATTAGCATAAGAAGAGTGAGTCAACGCTCTTTCAAGCAGCTCTTTATCTTTAAATTCATAACCAATTACTTGTTCAAATGCAGATAAATCCATAATTGCCTCCTTATAACGATTATAGTTAGTCGAAACAGTGTAAAATTACACTGTTTCGATACCATATATATGATTTGGTATCGAATTTTCTTTGAAAATTCTACTATAATCCTTTCAATGAATGTAATGCAAAATTGTATTTATGAAAAAACAATTTTGCTAAAAGCCGATAAAATCGGCTTTTACGAAACGCGACTGCGTTTCGACAAATTACAATCATTATAATTTGATAGTTTCATAATATTCGATACTGCGCTGGGCTACCTTAAGATAGCGCTCCGCCTTATCTTTAATCTTTTCATCCAAGGGGTCAATTATACCTATTGCCGCACCCATTGGCTGAAAGTTTTTAACGGTTTCATCGCTGATATATTTTGAAAGCGCACCCAACATTGTGATTTTCGGAAGGCTTATAGGCTCTTCACCGAAAATTCTTCTTGCAGCATTATAGCCTGCGAGAATACCTGATGCGGCACTTTCCATATAACCCTCAACACCTGAAATCTGACCCGCAAAATATATATTGGGAGCTTTTTTCATACTGAAATCTTCATTTAGAAGTCCGGGTGAATTTAAGAATGTATTTCTATGCATAACCCCGTATCTTACAAATTCTGCATTCTTAAGAGCAGGAAACATTGAAAAAACTCTCTTCTGCTCAGGGAATTTCAGGTTAGTCTGAAATCCCACAAGGTTATACATTGTACCATCTTTATTTTCTTTACGAAGCTGAAGATTTGCCCAGGGTCTGTGACCTGTTTTAGGATTAGTCAATCCAACAGGCTTCAATGGACCATATCTCATTGCATCCTTACCTCTTGAAGCTAAAACCTCAATTGGCATACAGCCCTCGTAAACATCCTTTTTCTTGTCAAAGGAATGAAGCTCGGCACTTTCAGCATTTATAAGAGCATCATAAAACTCTTCATATTCCTCTTTATTGAGAGGGCAGTTGATATAATCATCCTCACCACCGCGGTCATATCTTGATTGAGTAAATGCACATTCCATATCAATACTGTCTGCAGTAACAATGGGTGCCGCCGCATCATAGAATGAAAGAAATTCTTTTCCGCAAAGTGCTGAAACCTTTTCTGCAAGCGCATCGCTCATCAGAGGTCCTGCCGCAACGATAACAATATCACTTTCGGGAATTTCTGTTATTTCCTCTCTTACGAGAGTTATATTGGGGTCATTTTCCATTCGCTCTGTAATAAGAGCAGAGAATATATCTCTGTCAACGGCAAGAGCTCCGCCTGCAGGAACCTGCGCTATATCTGCAGCATCAAGGCAAACCGAACCGAAATGTCTCATTTCTGCCTTTAAAAGGCCTGCCGCAGAGCCTAAGCGAGCAGCTTTAAGAGAGTTTGAGCAAACAAGCTCTCCTAAATTTCCGCTTTTATGTGCAGGTGAAAATTTCTGAGGCTTCATTTCGTAAAGAGTAACCTTTACTCCTCTTTTACTCAACTGGTTTGCCGCTTCAACTCCGGCAAGACCACCGCCTATAACAACAGCTTTTTTATCAGTCATCATTTTCATCCTGTGTTTTCTTAGCATTTTTTCGGGTTGCTTTACAAGTATAATCGCAAGCCTCGTTTGAGCAGGAAATCATTCCACCCTTACCCTTAAAGAGAGATTTACCGCATTTGGGGCAATTCTCACCTGTGGGCTTATCCCATGTCATAAAGTTACATTCGGGGTAATTGCTGCAGCCATAGAACTGATAGCCACGCTTTGATTTTTTACCGATAACATTGCCGCCGCAAACGGGACAAGTTGCATTTGTTTCTTCGATAAGAGGCTTTGTAGTTTTACATTCGGGGTAACCGGGGCAAGCAAGGAATTTACCGAATCTGCCCACCTTAACTACCATATTTCTGCCACATTTATCGCATTTAATATCTGTGATATCTTCCTGAAGCTGAATTTTCTGACCCTGCATTTCTGTTTTTGCCTTAGAGAGTGTATTCTCTAAATCATCATAAAATTCATGGAGCATTTCAACATAATTGGTCTTACCCTCATCAATTTCATCAAGCTTTGTTTCCATTGATGCAGTGAACTTTGCATTAACAATCTTCTGGAACTTTTCTTTAAGAAGATTTGTTGTTGCAACACCAAGCTCTGTTGCTTTAAGAAGCTTACCATCGCGCTTTACATATTCTCTCTTAATAATTGTTGTAACAATTGAAGCATAGGTACTGGGACGACCAACTCCTGTTTCTTCAAGAGTTTTGATAAGAGAAGCTTCTGTGAAGTATGAGGGTGGCTGAGTAAAGTGCTGATTGCCTTTAACCTCTTTAAGCTTAAGAACATCGCCTGCTTTTACATCAGGAATGTTTGCATCGCTGTCTTCGTCAGCAGTAACATCTTCATAAAGCTTTGTAAAGCCATCAAATTTAATTGAATAACCGCTTGCAGAGAATACGCAATAGCCTGCAACCCCTTCTTTTTCAGCAGTAATTTCTACCTTTACAGTATCCTGAACGCAGGGAGCCATAAGAGAAGCAACATATCTGCACCAGATAAGATTATAAAGCTTATACTGGTCATTTGAAAGGCTACCCTTTGCCATTGCAGGTGTGATTGCTACATTAGCGGGTCTGATTGCTTCGTGACCATCCTGAGCACCTGCTCTTGTTTTAAAGTAACGGGGCTTTTCGGGAAGATATTTTTCGCCGTATTCTTTTGTGATAAAAGAATTTGCTGCTGCTCTTGCTTCTTCAGAAATACGAAGAGAGTCAGTTCTCATATAAGTAATAAGACCTGTCATACCGCTTCCTGCAAGTTCAATACCTTCATAAAGCTCCTGAGCAATTTTCATTGTTTTCTGAGCCTGGAAATTAAGCTTTCTTGAAGCCTCCTGCTGCATTGAAGATGTAATAAAGGGTGGTGCAGGCTGTTTCTTTCTTGTGCCTTTTTTAACACTTGATGCTGTATAAACTGCATCTTCAAGGCGAGAAAGATAATAATCTGCCTGCTCTTTATTTTCGATTTTAACCTTGCCGTTTTCATCCGCAGTAAGAGCGGCACTCAAGGTTTTTCTGT
>JAZRDP010000041.1:0-36292 GCA_045660345.1 Acutalibacteraceae bacterium | reverse complement strand
CAAGAAAAGACAGAGCCTCAGCATCGTTCTTTTCTTGCTGTTCTTCTGTCAGCTCAGTATCAACTTTCTGTACTGAAGGCTGTGCCGAAGAAACGAATGAAACATTCTGCAATTCTTCTCTGAGAACTGCACGGATATCTTCAAGAGTAAAGTTCCTCGGATTGTCGATAGATTTAATCTTTTCAATAACTGCCTCAACAATAAATCTGTTGCGTGATTGCTTATTGTTCTGCGCCAAGGCTTCCAAATAGTCATTGGCACTTTTCTCATCGGGGTTATCAAGATTAAACCTTACATTAAGTCTGCGATTATTCATATCCTACCACTTTTCATCATAGTTTCCGCAAGGTACTCATAACCCTTTGCCGCCGCACAGATGTCATCAACGAACTGAATACGGCCAGCATTGAATTTATAGAAATTTTTTACAAGGCAAACCCCACCGCCGGTAATATACAGAAGCATAGTGTTTTCATCGTACCCGTGGTCACGAAGCCTGTGGAAGATTTCAGCTACATATTTCTGCACCTCTGCCTTGATAATCTTCATATCCGACTGAACAATGTTTGCAGTACCTTTACACAGCACCTCATCAATAATGTGCTCATTAATTTCTCTCTGTGTTTTTCTGAGGAATGCCTCACGGATATCAACAGTACAGAAATGTGTGCCGAACTTTTCCGTGTACATTCTCTCGGACTGCGGTCTGCCGTTAATAACATAGAGCACATTCATAGTACCGTTGCCAATGTCTGCAACAAGGTTAACACCGTCCATTTTGGTTGCAAACTGTGAAACCGCCGCATATCCCTGCGGATAAATGCTTGCACCTGCTATTTTGATTTTGTACTCGGTTTGCTGCCAAGTGAAATTGACTTCCTCATTCTTTGTGAGATACGCTTTGAAGCTCTCTTTTTGCCCTGCAGTCCAAGTGAGGGGCAGCCCTGCCGCAATATGAACTGTAGCTTTGGTTAAGTCTTCAGCACTCAACTCTTTCGCAATAGCCACAAGTGTGAGGGCGTAATAGTCCTCGTCTTTGATTTTGTCGGGAAGAAACTCCTTGTGTCCTTCACCGATAAGATAGAACTTGCCACCGTAAACAAGCATATCCTTTGTGAAAAGCGGCTCTGAATCATAAGCCGTAATGCCTGTCCTGAAACAGTGGTTTGCAGTTTTGATGTTGCCATAACCATGGTCAACACCGATGATTTTGATTTCATTAAAAGTTTTCATTTGTTTTCCTCCATTAGATTAAAATTTTGTTTGATAATAGATTTGGGCATAAAAAAAGCACCCTCTACGGGTGCGGTGAAAAAATGGGTCTGTCGCGAATGTTGAAGATAAACACTCCTTTCATTAAAATATTTTTGTATGTAAAGTTAGTAAGTGGACACCGTGTCCACTTACTAGAATTACCGGATGTAGAAATTCCCAAGTTCCCAAAATGGGGACTTGGAGAATGTGGGCATAAATGCTCCAAGTGATATGGTGTATCACTTGGGTGAAAAATCTAACGCAGTATTCATATACCGGAATTTAGGTTTTTAGGTATAAAAAACACCCGTCAAAAATTTGACGAGTGCTATGTTATAACGCTTATTTATTCTCACTGTGAAAATACAATTGTTAAGTTTAGGTTACTGTAAACTCACCGCTTGCATAACCCCATGTTCCGTCACCGTTGAGACTGTATTTTACATTAATGCGATATTCTCCTTTTTCAAGACCTTCAAAGTCTTCGAAAATGTCACCGAGTTCAATTGAGTCTACAACACTTCCGCCGTGACGAATTGAGTAAGCTTCTTCTGTGTAACCGTAAGCAATATTGGTGTTCTGCCAATTGCCGTTTTCATCTTTTTTTTCAATAGAAGTGACATGTGGACGGTCAATAGTTCTTCTTGTGTTGTTTTCACACTCAAAGGTAATTATTGCAGTTTCTGTTGTAACAGGTCTTACAGTTACCTTGACATTGTCAGGCTTTGCAGGAAGAATTACTGACAGAATAGACATAAAGATTGCTATAATTGTGCTGAAAAATGCTGACATAATTATCCTCCTTTCTTAGAGTATTTAACCTTAAGGTATTTTCATTATAGCAAGATACATATATTATGTCAATATATATTTTGTGTTACAAAATATAAAGTTTTACAAAATTACCTTTGACTTGTTCTTTCTTCTGTGATAATATATAAAAAGATAAAAAGGAAAGGAGAATCTGCCTTGCTTAATACGGATAATTTCAAACGCGGGACAGTTGATCTTGTTGTTCTTAGTGTCCTGAGAGATAAAGATATGTATGGCTATGAAATTGTAAAAGCAATTGAAGAAAAAAGTGGTGGCAGATTTCAACTGCCTTTAGGCACACTGTATCCTGTTTTATACCGTTTCTTAGAAAACGGTTATCTTTCGGACAGAGATGAAATAGTCAACAAAAGACTTCGAAAATATTATCACCTTGAGAAAAAGGGTGAGGAATTTTATGAAGCAGCTCTTGCTGAGTACAGAAAAATTTCAGAGGGAGTCAATATGATAACACAAGGCGGTGTAACAGAATGAAAAATGATGCATTGTTAAACGAATATATTTCATCAGTTTCTTCATTGGTAATCTGTCCGTTAAAACAGAAAAAAGCTTTTCTTGATGAACTTCGTTCTGATGTGGAGAATTTCCTAGCTGAAACTGAAAAGGCAACAAAAGAAGATATTGAAAATTTTTTCGGAACTCCTGAATCAATTGCTTCAAGTTTTATTTCAAATACTGACAGTGTGAAAATCAAACGAAAAATATCAATTAAAAATATTCTTATTATAGCGGTTGTTGTTGCACTTCTTATTTATCTTGCCTTTGTTATAATAAGTTTAATTGATGTACACACAGAATCACACGGATATTTTGAGGAAGGTATTGTTCCGGCAGTTATTAGTATTATGAAAGGTTGTACATTATGAAAAGAATAATTTCAATTATATTGGCTTTGACACTTTTTATGATCCAGCTTGCACCTTTCGCTCAAGCAACCGATACTGAACATTTTGATGACGGCTCGTATATGGTAATCGGCTTTGATGAGAATATAGACCACGAAGAAAATGAGGTTACTCTCAGCTTCATAGGAAGACTGATTGAAGCAATTAAAAAAATAATAAATCTTATCTTAGGTAAAAGTGATTATAAAACTACAGAAACTGAGAAGTATGTTCATTACTACGATAAAAACGGTGTCCGCTTGTGGAGTGTCTATCTTAAAGGCACATTCACATATAACGGTGAAACGGTAAGTTGCACGGATGCTTCTGTAAGATATTATATTTATGATAATGATTGGGAAATGATTTACTGCAATTCAGAAAAAAGCGGAGCAACGGCAAAAGCAAACTTCAAGTTTAAGCAATATAAACTTGGTGTACCACTTAAAGAAATCGAGAAATCAATAACTCTTACCTGTGATACAAATGGTAAAACATAATAAAACTTAATTCAACTGCTCTCCCCGTGAGGGCAGTTTTTCTTTGCCGTTTTATTCCTCTCTAATATACTTTCCTTCCAACTAAAAACTAATTGGTGGGGGCAGTTATTATATAACCGAAAAATCTAACGCAGTATTCATATACAGGAATTTAGGATTTTAGGTATAAAAAAACACCTGCTACTTTTAGAGAAACAGGTGTATGTAAACGGATTGAAATTTGTGGTGTAGGTGTGCTATAATTACCCTTAGAAATAAGCTGCTGAGAAAGGTTGATGTTATGGGGTACGAGGGTTCTTGGAGTGGTATGCGTAAATACCTGGAAAAAGAAATGCTTGCAGATAGCCTGAAAGGTAGAATAAGGTATTTCTGCACGACATATGTAGGAATGGATAGCTGTCGGATTTTTGAAATCAGAATTGATGACAATTATAAAAAACAGTTTTCGTGGGATACATTATATGCAGATATGGGTAAAAAAGGATTTGATGATTCAGAAAGAACTTGGAGCAAAATGAGAGATTATGTTGACAAAAATTCTGTTGAAGTGCGTAATGTTCATATTTGTGAAGATTTCTGTGAAGCTCTTGCTGAATATCGAAATCAGGATATAAAAAATAGCATTCAATCTGATAACCCTATTGTAAGAATGTTTGCAATACTTGACCGCCGTATAGGTAAGCGTACGCTTGAAAGCTTGAAAGATTCTTTGAATGAACAACCCGAGTGGTTAAAACCGTTTTATCTGTTAAGATTTGAAGTTGAAAATTTGTAAAATATTATTGCTATATTGTTCAACTGCTCTCCTCGTGAGAGCAGTTTTCTTTGCCGTTTTGCCCTCTTTACTATGATTTTATTTCACCCGAAAACTAATTGGTGGGGGCAGTTAATATAATAACGATTGCAATATATATTTTCCTGTGATATACTGAAAATAATCAATAATTATCAGGGAGAACAGTATGAAAAACATAAAGTATATGATACCTGAAATTTCGGCACTCAGTATAATTTCAACTGCCCGCAAAACCGACGACGGATATGATTTCTGTTTTGATTCAACATCTATCCCGAATGAATATCGTACAGAAAATACTCTGCAGGATGACTGCCCGATTTTTCATCAGGCTATGTGTATCCTTTACGGTGATGATTTCCGCAATAGTGCGCTTCTGTGCGAGGCTCTTCGTGATGTGTTTGTGTATGTTGATTTCTCGGGTATATTTAACCGTATGCCTGTCGGAAGAATACTTGAATTGCAGGAGCTCTCAAAAGAGATGTTCAAGCCGAAAGGTATAAAGATTAATTTCGGCAAAGATGATAAGACATATATCGCCTTTGAACGCTCTGCATCTATGAGCCGTGACAACAGACTTTCATTTGTACGCTCGGATATTTATGAGGCACTTAAGGAAAGAATGATGCTGGGTATGACTATCGGCAAATGTCAACTCAGTAAGCTTTATGCATATAACGCTCTGCTTTTCACAAGCGGCAAAAGATATAACGATGAAGATATCCTTTCCGAAAAGAGAATTATTGTTATTGATAATCCCGAATCCGTTGTAAAGGACGTTGATGTTATTACCGTAGCTGATGACGGCACAGATAACCCTATGCGTGTATATACAAGAGTGCAGAAGAAGACAGATGTCAAGATAACGGAGTTTGACGGTGAGGGTCTGATTTCACCAAGGCTCGCAGGAAAGCTTGAAGAAGGACACCATTCATTTCAGATTCGTCTTCCGTATATAAAAGGTGTAGTTCACGAGGTGGATTTTGCCTCACTTTTCAGTGAGCTCGGTGTACCGTTTATCACGGATATTTTCGGTGTTAAGCATAATCCTGACGATGTTGATATTATTCTTACCAAAAGTATGTTCAAGGGCTTCGGATGGATGAAGGAAAACGGTCTTTCTTGGACAGAGTATATGCATCGCTGCAAGAAGTACAAGCATGCCCTTTATGTTTCAGGTAAGGACAGAGAATATGCGCCCGACACTATTGAACTGAACTATCAGTTTCTCAATACCCTTGCTATAATGAATGATGAATTCCGTCCTGACGAGTTGCCTTTGGGATGGAAAGAAGCTCCGGAAGCAGAAACTCAAAATTGGATTACCAAAACAACAGAAAGTGCATATTTCAGCTTTATCGGTAACCGAGAAACACGGAAAAACTATCTTCTCGGAAAAGGTAATATTTATTCAGATATAATCCGCAAAAATCCTCTCTTTATGGGTGAACCAATGTTTCAGAAAGAGCTTTCTGATAAGGCTGACAGCATAGCTGATAAATATTCTATGGGTAAGCTTTTAGTTTCCGGTGATAACCGTTATCTTTCCGATGACCTTATGAAGCTTCTTGCATATATAGTTAAGTCTTCCGAGGGTGAAACATCTGCATATCAAAAACTCCAAAAAGAACAGCTTTACGGTAACTTAATGTATGCTCCTATGCCCACGTACAAAGAAAATGACAGCTATACTCTTCTTCGCAGTCCGCATATAGCAAGAAATGAAGAGGTTATTGCAATACCCTTAAAGGATGTCGGGGAAATACGTAAAAGATACCTTTCACATCTTCACTATGTAATAATGGTTGACTCCCGTTCTCTTATCCCTGAACGCCTTGGCGGAGCCGATTATGACGGAGATATGATTAAAACTGTTGCAGACCCTCTTGTAAACGCTTGTGTAAAGAGAAGCAGTACAGTTCTTCCCGTACTTAAAATTCCCACTGCCGAGCCTTTGATATCCGATGCAAATGATTGGGAAGCAAGATTTTCAACAGTTAAAGCTACCTTCTCTTCCCGTGTAGGTCAGATAAGTAATGCGGCTCTCAGCAGAGGTGTTATCGCTTACGACGAAAGCATTACCGACGAAGAAAGAAAAGCCGTTCTTGAAGAGGTTGAAACTCTTGCAATTCTTACAGGTCTTGAAATAGACTCAGCCAAAAGCGGTATCAAGCCTGATTTATCAGCCTACCTTGAAGCAAGGAATATTAAAAGAAGCCGCTTCCTTAAATACAAGGATATTTTTGACCAAGGTGATACTGCAGAATGGTATGAGCCTACAAAATCACAGAAGCTGGCAAAATATTTTGGTTGCACTAATTGGGACTTTATTACATCAAATCTTGAAAAGCTGCCCTATTATGCTTACAGTATGGCTATGGAAACGGAAAAAGCAACCGACAAGCCTGCAAAAGACAGTGAGCTTTTTACCTTTGCTGCAGAACCCGATTGGAAAGAAAAGCTTGACATTAACACTCTTGAAAAGGTTAAGACTTTGATAGCTGACTATGAAACTGCACTTAAAAGAATACGCTTTTTGATTCATACCGAAAAAGATATGAAGCGACAAAATGATGTGTACCGTATTCTTATGTCACGAGGTCAGGAAAAGGATTTTTCAGTTGATGAGATTTATTCTTCCTTTGATAAAATGAGCAGTTATCAGGTACGTTTAGCAAGACAACAGCTCATTGCAGGAGATTGGCAGTTTACACCACCCGAAGACAGAGTGAGAAGGTTTTATGAAATTACAGACTCCACTTGGGATATGGATATTGTCCGTCTTTTCTGTGATTTCAGATGTGGCGGCTATCGTATGCTTGGTGATGTTATCAGCGATTTTGATGATATGCACCGCAACAGAAGTCTGAAGAAAAACTATCTTTCTCAAAAGGGAGACACTTCTCAAATGAAAGCTATGGTTTCGGGCATAAAACATACTGCCGATGCTAAAAATCAGATTATCTCCAACTGCAAACATATAATGTTTCCCATAAGAACACGAAATGCCGCACCGTCCCTCAATCCCGATGATGTAGTAAAATGCACCGTTGCTCTCGGTAAAAGAAAGTTTGCTCTTGAGATTTTACCGGACACAGTATTACGATTAACCCTTGACAGTAATATTCCTACCGAGGAACCTAAAAAGAAGAAGTGGAGGTTATGGTAATGACAAACGAATGGAAAGAGTTTCAAAGCTATGTAAAGAAGCCCTCATACTTTTGTATAAACAAAAAAGACCTTTCATTTCTCGGCAGGTTCAGCTTTAAAACCCTGACCGAATTTGAAGGTCTTGGCAGAATACTCACAGTAATTGCAAGAGGTTATCTCTTTCACAATACTGACGGAAGCTTAAAAGACGGAAATCCTTATGACAGAATTGAATATGCAAGAAACGCTCTTTGTGCTTGGTGCAGTGTACCTGAAGAAAAGGACGGTACAGATGTAAACTTCAAGCATTTACATAAGGATTTCCCCGAGCTTGTAACCGAAGAAGGTAAAGGTTGGTTTTATAGCCATATCAAAAACATACACTTGTTTGCCATGTGCAATGCAAGTGTAATAAGTGCCGACAATCTTGAAAGAATATCTTTAATAGCCAAGAACTTTGAAACACCTTGGAAAAACAAGGTTAAGCAAATGCAGATTCCCGCTTTTTCCATAAACACAAAGGGTACTTGGGTGCTGAAATTTGACTATATCATTGCAGATGCACTTGAACTCGGCCCCCTGAGAATGGAAGAGGTTTCTTTACCGATTGAATTCCATTCAAAGGTTGTTATGTGTGATGAAAAAGGATTACCCTTTGAAGCTGTGCGAGATGTAGTTTGCTACTGCCTTGCCAACAAGACCGAAGACAGTGATTGGGTGGTACTGCCTGTTGCAAGCTTTGACTGTTATTACAACAGCACTAATTTCAGCAAGAAGTGGCTATCGAGAATTCCAGAGACAATAATCAAGCGTGAAAGCGCACTCGGTGTCTGCAGGGTTAAGCTGATGCTTGAATAAGAAAAATCCCGTTAAGTGCAAAAAATGCTACTTAACGGGATGTGTTTTTATGGTTTCAAATGACCAATTTGGTCTGTTGAAAATATTTGGTGGTGGCAGTTATTATAATAATAGAAATTTCAACTATTTTATACTTAATATAAGTTTCAACTAATCTTTTCACAATAGATATATGTTTAAAATTTATTTTAGCTAAAAGGTTTAACCCAAAATTTTGTTAAGGTCTTACTATGACAAACGATTATGTATATTGAAATTTATGATACAAATATGATATAATTATTTTGTGAAAGTATAATCATTTTCACAAAGATTTCAAGGAGGTTTTGACTATGGACGAAAACAAGAAACAAGTTAATACAAGCAGAATAATTATTTTGCTTCTTGCAGTCTTACTTGTTATAGGCGCTATCAAGATTGGAACACTTACAGATGATGTACAGCATCTGAAAAGTCAAAACTCTAAACTTGATGCTGAAATACAAATGTTAAGAAATGAAATAAATTCTATTTACAACAATGTTGATAAGCAGTTAAAGGAAGAAGCAAGCTTAATTTCAGGCTTTGACTATACTATCGGTAATCCGAGTGAAGATATGAAAAGCGTGCAGCTTTCTTTAAAAGTCGTACCTAAAATGATTTTTGATGATATGGAGCTTTCTGTTGCAATAGATGGCAATAGTGCATCATTAACAAGAAACGGAAACGAGTTTACAGGCACGATTAATGTTGGTCTTTTTGTTGACTATGACCAGTGGCCGCTGCTTACCATTAAAACTTCAGAAGGCACAAAAACTGAATATTTAGATGGCGTGGATGTTTCTTATCTGTTCAGCAATCACTTACCGACGTTAGAAGCTGATATGTCCGCATCATCCAAATTAAACAATGGGCAATTACAGGTTGATGCAGGCTTTAGAATAGCACCACATCCCGCATATGGAAAATCCCCTGTAACATTTATATCTTTTACACTTGTTGAAGAAGTAAACGGCAAAGAAATCAGCAAACAAGATATTACAGATGAAATTAGCAAATCAGGTGAGGTTTATAACACACAATATATTAAGTCTTTTGAAGTATCGCACGGTGATGAGTTGAGGGTTTATGTAATCGCTGAAGATTCACTTGGTTATATTCATAAAACCCTTGTTCATTATTGGGTGGAATCAGAAAACGGCGCTCAGGCTGAAACAGTATTCGGCGGTGAAACAATCTTCGATAAGGACGGAAATATGCTCTATGGAGATAAATCCCTTTGGGGATAACTTAAAATATATATGATTGGAGCGTTTTATGTTTTCAAAAGAAACTATTTATGTGCATTATGGAAGTTCAAGCTTTGATATGAATAGATTTGAAAATGTTCAAAATTCTGATATGTTGTCCAAACCTATAAATGGAGGACTATGGGCATCTCCCGAAAAAGCAGAGGAAGGCTGGCAAAAAATTAACAGCATAAGACCGCAAGATAAATCATTTTTCAAGTTTAAACTTGATGAAACAGCAAAAGTATTGTTGTTAAATAATAAGGAGAGCCTAGAAAAATTGCCTACAATTTGTAGTAAATCAGAAAAATTTCCAATTATATTAAATTTCGAAATGCTTAGCGGTGAATATGATGCTATATTATATCAGTTGAACAAGGAAACCAATGAAATATTGCCTTGTTGGGATTGCGATTGTCTTTTAGTTATGAACCCAAATGTGATTAATATTCTTGAATAAATAACAATTCTAATTTCGTAAAAGAGTGTGATTGTATGAAAAAGAGAGCTTTGACGATAGCCGTAATTTTAATAGTCATACTTACCGGCCTTGGCATTTTAAAATTATTTCCATCCTACGCATCTACAATTAAATCAAATTGGGATATATCACTTCCTATAAAGGCAGTATTAACCGAAACTTATGAAAAGGATTCCGGTGCAAGTTTTCACGGTGACGGTATTCAATACCATGTTTTTTCATACAAGTATGAGGACTACATAGATTTAATGTTTGCTTGGACACCCAACGAACATAAAACTAATTTCTATCCGACAACCCGTGAAGCTGCAGAAGCTTGGCTTGATGAAATAGATGTTCCTGCAGAAGAAAGGCCTGATTATGAAAAATGTTGTTCTTGGAGCAAATCTAAAGATGACAACAGTGAAATCATTTTTTTGTGGGACAACGAATTAAATAAGCTTTATATTATTGAGAATTTTATTTGAGGAGGAATAGCTATGGCAAAGTTTGAACAGACCCTTAGCGGTAATTTTAATCAGTTGCTTAATAAAATTGAGCAAGGAATACTCAACGGCAGTATGTCTGCTTCTCTTGAAGAATCAAGTGATTTTTATAGTGGAGATGCACGCTGCTGTGTTCGTGTTTTTGAGCGTTACAGCTATTCAGGCGGCAACCGTGTCAGTTTGAGTGTTACTCTTTTTCAGAACGGAAATGATGCTATTCACTTGTCTGCTATAACAACCGGAGGAAGTCAGGCTATGTTCTTTAAGATTAACACCTTCGGTGAAGAGGCTTTCCTTGATAAGCTGAGAGAGCTTCTATAATTGCGGTGAACTTTATGATAGACAGAGATAAGTTTATTTATTTTCAAAATTATGGACAGCATAAAGGATTCTATAATGATGAGAATTTTGACGATGTGTTAAATCATATTTACTACGAGGACTTTTTTGAGTATCCTGATGATGAAGAGTTTCCGTACACATCTGCATCACAATTACTTCGGGGGTCTTGCAATCTTTTTGTATTAGGATTGCAGAATATTCTCGGCTATACTCCGTACATCATTGAGGGAGATAACAAAAAAGGTTTTCATGCCTTTTCTCAGGTATATAAAAATAGGACTTGGTATTACATAGATGCACGTGGAGTAACTACAAGTTTTGATGAATTTATGGCTGTTGCCAAAGAATTTGTGTCTGATAAATATACAATCAGAGTAGCTGATGAAAACGATATTGACGATTGGAAAGATGATAACTATTACGATGAAGCCATTGCCTTTGCAGAAGCTGTTATAGAAAAATATAAAGAATGCTATACCGTATAAAACATTTTTATATGTCAAAGCACAAAGCCATCGGCGTTAAACCGATGGCTTTATTGTTTATTTAGTTGTCATTGCAAAGGGGTCGGGGATAAAACCATATCATTTTCTCCCAACAAATATATGACAAATACATTGTTAATTTGTGCAGGATAAGTTTCAGCGATTTCTCCGTTATAAATCACTCGGACTCTGTCACCTGTGTTAATAGTCGGAACAGGAATTTCAGAAATAACATCTAAAGATACATATATTTTGTCTGCCGATTTAGTTTCTTTTGCATCATCATCAGGCTTTACAAGTATGTTTTTCTCGGTGACTTCCAACACTTCTGCATTAAAATATGGATTAGCACCGGGCTGAACAGATTTCTCCGTCTTTGAGTATTGTATTTTAAATTTGTCCAAATCAGAAATAGTAATTTCACCAGCTGTCAGTGCATCTTTGACATTGTTTTTTGTGCCATCATCAAATTCAACAATAATATATTGGCTTATAATATTAGAAAAATAGTAATTATATTTATCATCAGTATAAAAAAGTTCAAATGCGTTATCGTAAGAAACACCATCATCTACCGAATGATCAACAATACGTTCAATGCTTTTAGTTTTTGTTGCACTCTGTGAATTATTAGATACATCCACATTTGAGCTGTCCTTCCAAAACAATTTTTTAACCTTTGTACGATAGGCGGTATCTATATTATAAACATAACTAGAAAATGGATTTATAACCGGCTGAACAGTAATATCTTTCTGTTCTACATCATATGTGCTTAAAATTGCACGCATTTCCGCAATAGATGCACCAACATCATACGCAAAGCTGTTATCGGATATTGCTTCCATAGAAGTATTCGCCAAATAGCAACTGTAGTTATCCTTTGACATCTGCCAAATATAAACTGTTAACCCTCCATCAGTTGAAACATTAAAGAACTGCGGATATTTAGTTTTTAATTGCTCAATAACTGCTGATGTGATAACATTTTTAGGACCGTCAGCACCGCCAATGTTTGAAACAGAACCTTGTTCAACGAGTTTAATTCCATTATCATAAATCATTTTTAGTCCATCAGAATCTTTAAAATATATCTCAAATTCAGCCTTTGCAATATCGCGGGAAACACACTCAAATACTATAATGCACTTGTGTACTTGAGTTTTATTATTGTATATCTCTAAAGTTAGTTCAGATTTTTGCGGGAGCTTCTCAATTACAGCTTCCTTTGGTGTCCAATATACAGTATTATCCCTTTCAAAATGCATTTTGGTGCCACAGGGCTGTCCATCGACATCAAGGCTACAGAATTCTCCGCCCATACAGGTGGCTTCTACGTGAGTATAATCAAAATCTAATGATATGGCCTTGAAAGAGTGTCCGGTAAAACTAAGCATTGGCTGATAAGTCCAAGTAAGTTTTTCGGCATTAGAAAAGCTCGGAATATCACTTTTACCTATTCTATTGAGCTTGAACACACTCATTATTCTGCCATCGGAAAAGAATTGCACAAGATAAACAGTGCCGTTGCTCTTTTGCAGGAATATACAATCAGAAAGCTCGTAAGCATTTTTAATGTTGCCGATATTGAGCTTTGCACCCTGATTTTTTATAGCCGCTTCAAGCTCCTCGGTTGTATAGTCAGATTTTTTAAGAACACCGAGCTCATCTGTTGTGCCGTCACCGAAGATTTTATAAACCTTGCCGTCAGAGGTAATATCAAAAACAAGCTCGTTGCTTTTTGTTTCCTTGTCTGCGCTTACTACATAACTATATAAGCACTTGCCTGTTTCGTACCTACTATTGTAAACAGAAGAGTTTACGGGGTTTGTAAGGAAGCAGACCGCTACGGTAATGCTTACAACAATAGCGACCACAATAATCCAAAATGCAGGCTTTTTATAATTGAGCACAGATTTTATTCTATCTTTGACACCCACCTCACCGAAAGCAAGTGGACAAGCAGCAATCATTCGTCTGTTTACACTACAAGCAAGCAGAGCCTCAGAATAGTCTGCTCGTTGTTCATTGTTAAGCTCTTTTACAACCTTTTCATCGCAGGCAAGCTCAATATCACGGCAAAGAAGAATATAACCGAACCATACCATAGGATTGAACCAATGGAGAGTGAGAATCAGGAAACCAAGAGGCTTCCATAAATGGTCTTTTCTGCGTATATGTGCCTGCTCGTGTGCAATAACATGGTCCATATTTTGACCGTTCATATTAAAGGGCAGATAGATTTTCGGCTTTATTATACCCAGAACGAAAGGCGATACCACGGCTTCACTCTGACAAATGTTATCACGAAGCAGAACCGCTGTTCCGATTTTTCTCTTTAAGCTTAAGAAGCTGATAAGTGTATAAATTAACAGAGCTGCAATCCCTACAAGCCATACACCTGCTAAATAAGGCATAATAAACTGAAATAAATTAACGCTTTTTTCCGGCTGAAGGGATATGGTTGCTTCACTGATAATGGGGTTTATCACATTATCAATAATTGTTACACCCGAATCTATAACAGGAGAGTTAAGAGCTATTTCGGGGTTTATGGTTTGAGAGCTTGGTATCAGACTTAATACACTTTCAAAAGAGAAGGGACAGATAAGACGCACTGCAACAATTCCCCAAAGTAGAACATTTATCCATTTTGGAGCTTTTTTCAGCAATATTCTGAGTAAAAGAACAGCTAAAACAAGCCAACTTGCAGAAATGCTCATATTAACAACATTTAAGAAGAATTCAGTCATTTTTATTCTCCTTTCCTGAAACGGTCAATCATCCTTTGAACTTCATCGATTTCCTTTTCTGAGATTTTCTGATGCTTTGTAAATGCTGCAATGAATGCAGGAAGAGAGCCCTCAAAGGTTTTTTCAACCATTTCATTGATTTCCGATGCCTGAACCTCATCCTTTGAAACTAAAGAAGAAACAATGGTGTTTTCATTCTTGAGCACACCTCTTTCAGACAAACGCTTGATAACGGTGTATGTAGTGGTAGGCTTCCAGCCCAACTGCTCTTTACAAAGATTAACGAGTTCACTGCTTTTGATTGGTTCGTGCTCCCACAAAATCAAGCAAAAACGATATTCGCTTTCAAAAACTTTTGGTGTATCCATATTGATTTCTCCTTCCTCTAATTCATTAGAGTTCATATACACTCTAACATATTAGAGTTGAAATGTCAAGATATTTTGAAAAATGAAAAAGCGATGAGAAATCATATTCTCACCGCTAAATCTTATCTGTATATCAATTCCGTTATAACTATCTCTCTGACCCTTGCCTCAATATTCTGCATACGACATACCCACTCCAGCTGATTTTCTTCTTTCAGTTGTTCAGTCACACCTTCAGCCACTTTCATATGCTCAACGAGCATATGAAACATATCTTTTGTCTGCTTTTCAATTTCAGCACAGTGCTGATACAATTCACCTTGCATAAGTAGCGTATTAAAAAACACCTTCTTATGTTTTTCAAGATAGTTCTTGTGCATCATACCCCATTTACCGAGAGAGACTTTTACTTCTTCAGGCGGTAATGCGAGGTTAGGGATGAGATAGTCGCCAACTTGGCGGTAACTGATAGTATTTTTGTTTGACATAATGGTAACCTCCTTATTTTTCGCTTTTATCAATGATTTTTAATAACAGCTCATCAACATCCTCTGTGGGCAAATCCTCGGCTAAGAGCATATTGCGAAACTCGTTCATACCGTTGATAAGTAAATTGCACTCAAATTCCGTAAACTTAATTTTTGTTTTTCTTCTCATAAAAATGACCTCCTGTTATTTGGTAGCTTTATTCTACCGTATAACGAGAGGTTAGTCGAATGTGTGGATTGAAAAAATGTATTTTTTGATGTATAATGATAAAGTAAGAGAGGTGTAAATATGGAAGACTTTTTAGCATCAGCAGTAATAGATTTAATAATTGAATTAGGCAAAGGGGCATTCTCCGGGATAAAAGGAAAAATCAAAATTTATTTTATCAAAAAGAAGTTAAAAGAAAATATTTTTAATGAAATTCTACAGAAATACGGAGATAAGTGTTTTTATAATGATCTTGACCATTTTCTTACAAACAATGATGTGATTTGTAGCATTATAAGAAATTGTTACGATACATCAGTTTCTGAATATAAATCAAAGTCTCAAATGATAACTTATTATGTTCACCTTTATGTTGAACAACATCCTGAATATAGAAGGTATCATTATGAAGTAAAAAATATTATTCAAAAATATTTTGATGTTATTTATCGGTCTCTAAATAAATCTAATAATGATGACATCCGAATTGTAAGTAATATAGCCAAGGAGCTTTCGACTGAATTATTATCTGAATTACAAGATATTAAATTAATGATTGGAACACTTGATAAAAAACTTGATGGGATATCTAATGGTTCTGAAACGGTTGTAGATATAATATTTATCGATGATTATCGCAAACACTTATTGTGCCTGTATCCTACATATCCGGCTAACCAGTATCTTAAAAGAAAAATATATCCAAAAGATGAAAGTGATAAAAAAACAGATGCACTAGATATTCTGATTAACGAAAAAAACATTCTTATTTTAGGCGAAGCAGGCTACGGAAAAACATATGAAGCTATTACACTTATCCAAAAAGCCTGCTCAAACGAAAAAACAAGAAACTTAATTCCTGTTTTTCTTCCTTTGCAAGAATACGGATTGCTTTATTTAGATATCATTAGTGGAATCAAGCATAAGCTATCACCTTTTTCTGAAGGTAATATTGATAAAATAATTGAAACAAAACTAAGAAATGGAGAGTTTTTACTCGTTTTTGATGGTATTGATGATATTTCACAAGATATTTTTCGTACTAAATTTCATGTTGATTTCAAAAATTTATCAGCTCAATATAACAACAATTACTTTTTTGTTACATCTCGTTTTAATCGCTATAATGGAGAATTAGGTGAAAAACAACAGTATAATCTTACTGGAATAAACGAACAAATCATTAGAGAAGAATTGCGCAAAGAGGGAATATCTGCAGATATTCCCCAGCATTATTATGAGTTGTTTTCAAATCCTTTCTTTTTGTCAGTCGGTAAGGCTGTGTTAAAAAAGAATGCTAGCCGTACAATCTTCAACAGAAGCAAATTATTTGAAGAGCTGTTTCAAAAATTATATGGTGGAATATCACAACAAAGTACACAGGTTGAAAATATTCCTCTTACATATAGTGATGCTATTAATATATTAGGAGATTTAGCTTTTCATACTTTTTCAACCCCATCATACAGTTATATGGAGTTTGACCAACAAATTTCGAAAATAGTTAATGAAAACAAAGTAAATGTTATAAATTCGTTCGTGTGTTCTGGACTTTTTAAGATTCAGGATAAAGTTAATTTTGCACACAAATTACTAAAAGAATATTGTGCTGCATATTACTTAATTCAAAAATTCCCCTTATCCGAAAATCTTGATATGTATTTAAAATTGATAGAAAAAGATGAGTGGAAAGAAGTATTTATATTTGCGGGAGGTATATTTACAAACTCACAGTTGCAAGATGCTTTTTTAGATTTTGTAATGGAACATAATTTTCCGTTGTATGTTGAGTGTGTAAAGGCTAAAAGTGACATTTTTCAATTAGAGGACTCAAACAATACAAACCGCATCTTATCACAAATATTCAAAACATACAGATTCATTGTAACTAGATACTTTAAGCCGATAGAGCGATGTTTTGACCCTATTCCTTCTCGTGAGTTTTTCAAAGAGGAAGAAAACAAAAAAATTGGAATCATTGGTTGTTTGTCGGAAGATAAAAAACATTTAAATTATTGGTTCGACTTTATTCAGGAAAGTGAAAATGATGTACAATGTATTACCGAACAGCAACTTAAAGATCGTTATGCTGATTTTGAAAAGAGTGCTATCTTACATAGACGTAATTTTTCTAGTTATGGCATAAACATGGAATTATCCGGCTTAACCGTGGAAAGTGGTAGAAACATCGCAATAGATATAATTAAAAAACGACTTGATAATTTGATTGAAAATAGACAGTTGATAGAAAGTAAATTTTTGTTATGTGAACGAATTTCTTGTTATCAAAAAAAGCTTAAAATTTTAAGAAAAATTGATAATTTAGTAGAAATGCAAACTATCGTTGATGGGATAATTAACGAATCTCTTGCTACATCTCCCAATATGTTAGGATATTCATATAATGGAGTAGAACTATTTTCCTTAAGAGATTTGTTGCATTGTTTGAATCAAGCTAATATCAAATTAGAGGAGCATATTCTTCCAAGAGAGGATGTACCTTTCCCTGCAAGTGGTCCTTGTTTTATTTGGGATTTATATTCCAAAGAACAAAAAGAACTTCGTCTTTCGATGTTCTTTTATTATCATGAAATTAGTTATTTGGATATGGCGGAATACAATTTTCCGAATTTAAAAAAATATTTTAAAAGATTTAATGATGCACCTTATCAAGTTATCGTTGAAATTAATCACAAAGAAGATGTAGAGACACATGATTTCTATTCCGAACCTTTAATTAACTATTACTATATTGCATCTCCTACTAGTGACATTCCATTACCAAAAATCAAGAGGGTAAACGAAGAAGAATCCACTTCTCACGATGAAATTTTTAATATAATTCGAGAAAGTTATGAAATGCAAGGACGCACGGCAAATCGACTTTCAACTGCTAGTACAGGATTCACAATTACCACTACATCGCGGCATTCAGGTTCTAACTCACCTTTAGCTGAGTATGTGTATGATTCAATTAAAGAAAGTTTGTCAGAAATATTTGGTCCTTTAAGATAGTGATCCAAAAAGTGGATATTATATAAAATTCACCATTCATCATGTTTGGTGATGTTTTTGACAAAATATATGTATAGAGTTTAAAATATCCGAATTTTTTTATTGAGGGAATTTGTTTTTAGGGGTTTGGTTATAGTCTTCATACAATGCTTAATTTTTATGGTAGTTAGATACATAGGTAAAATGCTGTTTCTTGGTTAAACAACTTATCATAAAGTGTTTAATTATATAATTTATAGTCTTTTGTTAATTAATTGCAAAAAAGATCCCTGTTGTAAAAAATATTTCATCAATGAGATGAATAGATGAACATGAATTGACAGTATTAAAATCTGATAATGAAAATTATCTATATATCGTTTACGAGTTTTTTAAATTTTTCGGGGGTTTTTATTGACAAGGAAAAATTTAGGGGATATAATGTAATTAAACTAGATAAAGGAGGTCGTATTTGAATCATGTCTTTTAAGTGCTGAGGGAGGGTGCAATGTCATTATGCCACCCGATAATACCTCATTCTCGTAATGATGATATATTGGAAGGCTACTCGTACTCCACCTTTTTGCGCGAGAATTTAAATAAAATTCGAAGTCGAGTCCAATAATAACAAAGCCTTATCTCGTCTGTTTTTTTACAGACAAAGCAGTCTTTTGTGTGCTACGATAGGTTTTGTGTAAATATATAGTTTACATTTTTCAGTGTAGCAACAGTTTGGATTGCTACACTGATTTTTTATGTTCACTTAAGAAAAATAAAAGGTCACGTTTAACTATTAACGTTGTATGCGACAAAGAAATTATTAAAAATTAGGAGGCTGTTATTATGGAAAACGAAATGATTGTTTATAAGGCAATATCAACTGCGGGACAAGCTATTGCATCTATGGCTCAATCTGTTAAAATTAACAGGTCCGTACGCAAGCAAGATGCTACTGTGTTTCAAGAACAATTGCGCTACATTAAAGCAGCTTGTAGAGCAAAAGGTTATGGAGAGTTAACGAGACTTAGTGTTGATGAAATGGAAAAAACTCTTCAGAGAATCACTCAGAAAAATTTTTCTGGTGAGATGCTGGATATGTCTATGGATCTACTTCAGATGCAGTATCAAGCATTAAGGCAGAATATTCAGAACTATACGATGGACTAAGTTGGTGAGCAAAGTGATAATTATTTTATTAATTGTACTTGCTGTTTTAACTTTTCTTGTATGGGTTGAGGCAATTCCTTTAAGAAAATGGCTTTACACCTTCCGCATAAAAGCGATTGGAATGAAATCACGTTTTCTTGTCGAACTTTTAGATTGTTTATACAGGACGGAAAAGTGGATTGATCATTTATAAAATAAAAACCATTGGTTACCATTTTATATGGATGCCAATGGTTTTTATTGAGTGTATTAAAAAATATTGGAATTAACAGAGTGTCAGCGTTTTGAGTTAATTACTATCTAACTTAGTGTATCAAGAGTATTTGAGTATGAATATAATATATCATATGTTTTTGAAAATACTACACATAATATGTAGTATTAACTGCATATTATCATATATAAACAAAAAATCCGAACCCTTTTCCTATTGGAAAAACTTGGTTCGGATTTTTCTGGTTTGGTGCGAGTGTTCATAAGGGATTTACTAAAAATATAAGTAAAACCGGCTTCAAACATAGTATTCTACACTCCCTACTTTGCTTAAACAGAGTAAAAAGAAAGGACAAATACTATGAAAATTAATAATATTACTTATAGACGAGTTGGCGATTATAATATCCCTAACCTTGTATTACCGCCCGAAGAAGCAAATATCACTCTCGGTAAATGGGGAATGTTGTACAAGGATTATCTTCTGAAACACAAGAAAGCCGTGTTTGCAACCCTGCTCGCTGAAGGCAAACTGTATCAACACTGTGCTGATGTAGAAAATCAAGCTCAGCAGATGTTTGACACGCTCGTAGTTCAGATGAAAGAACTTGAGGGCGTAACAGAGCAACTGAAAGAAGATAATCAGATGGAGTGGGTGTGCCGTATGCAAAACATTGAGGCAATGGCAACAGAGAGTGTTTGTAATGATTTGATATATGCATAAAAATATTGCCGTCCGAAACATCGGGCGGCAATATTACTTTCTTTGATTTATATAACTATTTATACCATTAAAAGAATTTTTATCAATCATTTTGGCTGCGACAAGCATCCCTTTTAAACTTTCCTCTTTAACGGTTAACTTACCTCTTGAAAAGCCGTTAACTATTTTTCTTTTCAGTTTATTTGGAATGCCAAGATTATTATCAGGAGTGATAATTACACCTGTTATTTTTTTGTTATCTTTTTCTGAATAATATACAACTTTACGAGAAGCAATATTATAACCGTTTTTTGTTAATGTCTTTAGAATTTGCTCCCTTATTGAAAGTGGTATCCACTTTTTTGAACTAAAGAAAACATCATCCATATATACCGAGAAAAACAGATTGTTGTTTTGTGCGATTTTATACATTTCATCAAACATTTTTCTGTTTACCAAATATGAAAGTATAGGACTTGCAGGAGAACCTGTGCACAAATGATTTTTCATTCTGATTTTCTTCTTTGTTATAAAAGCTTTAACCGTTGCATCGGTTTCTAATGCAGCTGAAATATCAACTGTACAAATATCTGTTAATATTTTTGCAACATCAGAAGATGTATTCAGTTCATAGCGAAAAAAGTTGTAAACCAAATCTCGAGATATGCTTGGAAAAAATGCAGATATGTCAGTTTTGTACATATATTTGCATTCCTTATGAATCACAGCGTTATCATAATACGATTTCCCCTTTACCCCTGAAAATACATAGTACGGAATATCGCATTTCATCAAAAGGTTCTTAATTATTTCTTGAGATTTTTTTATTGAGTGTGACGGTGCTTCGATTAACCGTTCTTTCGGTTCGGTAGCAATATATATGTTAATTTCATCTTGTGTTTTTCCCTTAAGCAAATTTTTGTCAGTTATATGTAATATTTCCGCAAGTTGCTTTTTGGATTGTAGACCGTATAAAGGACAGTGTCTGTTCAAGATAAAAATCACCTCGAAATAATGTGCTGATTAGTGCAACATCTCTATACCTGAAAATAATGTTTCAAGCCATTTTTCAAGTATAGATTGAACAACACTATCAGACACGGTCAATAGTCTGTAACCAATTGCAATAGGTATCACTGCAAACGCTACAGTAAGAATGATTTTAACGATGTTTTTTGTTGCATCGTCACCATTTATGGAAACGTGATTTGTGATATTATACACATTTCCACAGTTTTTGCTTGAAAACTTCAAGTCCGTCACCTCCTTAATTTTAACTAACCTGCTGAGCAGGCGTTCCACATCGTTAAAATAGGAAAGTGATATTTTAGGTTCGTATCTGATTTTTCATCAACACAGTTTCGCGTTCCACAAAAAGTGGAACAAACACCAGCACAAGAACAAACGAACCGACACGAACCTAAACATCCGTAAGTACTCTTACAGGTTTTTAATGTTGTAGGTTTCTCTGTGGTCTGTAAAACAGGCAAGACCCGTAAGAGTGGTCGGGACGGCAAGAACCATATACCGGCAAAAATAGCATATCGCTATGCTACCCATTTATGCTTTAGCATAAACCAAGCGTGGAGCGACCTAACTATTGACTTAAATATTGTAACATAAATATTTGCTAATGTATATAGTTTTTATCCTATAAAGCAGAAATATTTATATTGTAAACTAAAAAATTTTATTAAACAGAAAGCTTCGTGGCAAAGTAAAAACTCCTTGTTGTCATTCAGTTTTGCTGTGGATTGATTTTTTATGTTCAAAAGAGTATAATTACCTTACAGTTGAATTTGCGAGGTGATTTTGTGAGCAATTTAAGATTTCGTTGTCTTATTGATAGTTATTTGTGCGATATTGAACCCTTTGAATCATATATAGCAAAAGGGACTGTTGCTTCAGGTTTGATACTTGTTGATTTTGATGAAAACAAGATTGATGTAATCCGCAAGCTTTTCAAGGATAATGTTCATGTCGGACAAGAAGCTTATCTTGATAAAATACAGATTGTAGGAACTGATGATTATCTTTACATAATGTCACAAACATCTCTTGAAAAGAAAGAAAAGATGCCACACTCAATCATGAAGGCATACAGATATTATAAAAGCTACAAGAAAAAGCAATTGAAAGCCGATGAATATATCAACAATGAAATTAAAAACAATAATGACGGTATAAGAAAAATCCACGGTGGCAAATTCAGCGCTTATAAATATACTGATAAAGCCAACAAAATGAGCATTCCGTTCCGTTTGTTTGAAACGAAAGAAACGAATAGACCGTTATTTGTTCTCTTTCACGGTGCAGGTGCATTGGGTAATGATAATATCAAACAGCATTTTGAACATAAACGATTATATAAGCATATTCTCAAGGAGAATTGTAACATCCTTTCACCCCAAGCTCCCTACGGTTCAAACAGAGGCTATGATTTAATTCAGAGTTATATAAAATCAGTAAAAAAACTTATTGATGAGTTGCCAATTGATTTTGATAGGAAACGTATTTATATAGTGGGATCTTCGTTTGGCGGGTGCTGTGTATGGCATATTTCATATCTGTTTCCGGGCTATTTTGCAGCAGGAGTTCCCGTTATGGGCAAATTATTTTTTGATAACAATTTCAGCTGTTATGATGTTGAACAGTTAGTAACCACCCCGTTATGGCTTGCTCACTCATCAGATGATAATAATGTTACAATAGACAGTGATGACTACTGCTTTGACAGGCTTCAAAAACTCGGAGCAGACATTAAATACACTCGTTGGGATAAATACGGACACTCAATGTCAGGTAGGTTCTATAAAACAGAAAAGTGGACAGAATGGTGTCTTAGTAAAGAACTTAAGTAAATCATTTTTTAATAAAATTTAGATAGGAGAAATACAACTTTTTGAACAAGAATTTTTATAATGAAATGGTGTGAAAATATTAATGGAATATTCATTAGAAATGTGTTCTGCTTATAAAATAAAGCAAATAGAACATAAAAAAATTATAATTTTTGATTCACATAATTTGGCACTGCCGGCGTGGGGAACAATTAGACAAAGTAGCGAGTTGCCGCTATATTTGATTTCGTTTGATACTCACGCTGATACACGAGCA
This sequence comes from Acutalibacteraceae bacterium, assembly GCA_045660345.1. Classification (GTDB taxonomy): domain Bacteria; phylum Bacillota; class Clostridia; order Oscillospirales; family Acutalibacteraceae; genus DTU089. The sequence continues at coordinate 12,947 of JAZRDP010000041.1, read as the reverse complement.
GCATTTGCACGTGAAATTATAAAAGAATATTCTGTATATGATAAGTTTACTTGCGAAAAATTCAAAAAAAATATTTTGTCTAAATATCACTGTAATGCAAAGAATTTTGTTTTTGAAGATGTTTTTTGCTTGGCAATGGAATTGGTCGCACACGATGAACAAATTATGGTTGCTGCTTATTATAGTTATATAAACGGATATACAATATTTTGCGATTTATCTGAGGATGAAGTAAAATGTTATCAAGAGGACGATAGATTTTACGGACAAAATGCAACTTATTACACGAAGCATGGAATATTAAATATGCAAGATAACGACATACAAGAACTTGGCAGCTCTCCATTTATTCTTGATTTCGATTTGGACTATTTCACGCATGCAAATATTATAAATGCTGATTTTCGAAAAAATGTTGGTACACTTATTAGAAATGCAGTAGCGATAACAATTGCTCGAGAACCAGAATATTTCAATCGTGAAAAAATAGATGAACAATTCAGCAATGAACAAGCGCTTGAAATGTTATTAAACTTTATCGCACAAGAATTAGAGAAAAAATAATTACAGCGGTAAGAGCAAAAACTCTTACCGCTGTTTTTGTTTACTCTATTCTTTGGAACAGGATAGATATTTCTTTTGTGATTTGCTTTATTGTTACTGTTTTCTCCTGCCAAGTCAAATTGATGTCAAGCCAATCGGCTATTTTTTCTGATGAAAAAGGTAAAATCGGATAAAGCAGCACTGCTATATTTGCAATCAGATATACACAGTCGGCAATGATTTTTCTGCACTCCGCGACATCATCTGTTCTTGTTTTCCACGGCTGCTTTGAATCATAGTAAGCATTACCGAAACGGATAAGGTCAAATATTTCTTCTGTAGCATCACGGAAACAGCCTTTTTCTATTTTTTCACCTACTGAAGCAAAAGCATTTTTCACCCTCAGTCTGATTTCTTCATTGACGGATGTTTCCGCAATTTCAGAGTTCAGATATTTAACGGAGAATGCCAGTGTTCTGTTTACAAAGTTACCCCAAGCACCCACAAGCTCGGAATTATTCTGTGTTTTGAACTCTCTGAAAGAAAAGTCCGCATCCCTTTTTTCGGGACCGTTTGCAATAAAGAAATATCTTATAGCATCAGAGTTATAATCATTCACTATATCCTTTACCCAAACCGCATGGTTCCCGCTTGTTGATATTTTCTTGCCCTCAAGAGTAACGTATTCACTTGATATAATTTCATCGGGCAGACGAAGCCTCTCACCGTGTGCAAGCAAAAGTGACGGAAGAATAATTGTGTGGAAAGGAATGTTATCTTTCCCGTGCACATAATAGTGTCGGCTGTTTTCTCCGTAAACATCTTTGAAATCAAGATTCTTTTCTTTGCATAACACAGATGTTGCAGAAAGATAACCGAGCACATTTTCTGCCCATATATAAATCTTTTTATCCTGATAACCTTCCTTCGGAACATCAATACCCCAACTCAGATCTCTTGTTATCGCCCTGTCACGAAGACCTTCATCAATATATCGCTTAGTAAATGCAACTGCATTTTTTCGCCAATACGGATGTGAGTTCAGATACTCCGTAAGTCCGTCTTTAAGCTTTGATATAAGAAGAAAAATCTGTGTTGTTTCATTGAAAACAATAGAAGTATTACACTCAGAGCATTTTGCATTTATAAGTGAATCTGCATCAAAGATTTCTCCACAGGCATCACATTGGTCGCCCCTTGCAGATTTACCGCAAACGGGACAGATACCGACAACCAATCTGTCTGTAAGCACCTGCTGACAAGTCGGGCAGTATGACTGCTTTACTGTTCTTTCCTCAATATATTTGCTCTCATACAGTTTTTTATGAAAGTCTGTTACAAATATCTTGTGCCTTTCATCGGTTGTTTTTGTGTACAAATCATAAGAAAAGCCGAGCTTTCTGAATACATCACAAAATTCGTTATGATAGTATTCGCTGATTTCTTCAGGTGTTTTGTTTTCCTGTTTTGCTCTAATGGTTATAGGTGTACCGTGACAGTCACTGCCTGACACATAGAAAACTCTGTCACCTTTAAGTCTGAAATAACGGGCAAGCACATCACCCGGCAATAGTGCCGCTAAATGCCCGATATGGAGCGAGCCGTTAGCATACGGCCAAGCTCCGCCGATAATAATGTTGTTCATGTTTAATTCCTCATTTCTTTAGTTTAGTAACATTCGTGTAAATTAGTTTTACAAACAAAAAAACGCTCTCACCCCCATACAAAGTACAAGGGACGAGAGCGTTACTCACGTGTTACCACCCTAATTCACTTGCTTCTCACGACAACAAGCCTTATCAAGTTCGGATAGGAAATGATCTATCGAAACTCTATCGCTGTTACGGGCGATCCCGGCGTAGCCTAACCTAAAGCTCGGTACGCAGCTCAGAGACCATGTTCAGCAGAATTCACTTTACCCATTCACAGCACATCACAAAGATGATGGGATTCTCTGAAAAGCTTCAAATGCTTACTCTTTCTCGTCATTGCTATTGTATGTAATATATCACATTTAAAATAAAAAATCAACATTTCAAAAGTATTACCCCCCTTAAAAATTTGTTTTTCTAAATTTGTTTAGCTTTTTTGTATTATTTAGTAGCAGTTTAGAAAGTGCTATTGATTATTTTGTCAAATAAGCGTATAATTTAATACAACGCTGTCAAAGCGATGTTGTTTTTGGCAGGTAATATGACTTTTCACCTCCCTGCCAGTATTGGTGGGGAGGTTTTTAAACAAAAAATATGCGGGGTGGTTTTTTGAAAAGAATACAACCAATGAGTTTTCTTGATGAATTCACAGGCAATCTTTCTTTAAATACAATTCCCAACAACCACACATATAGTGGGACAATATATCACTATACATCATCGAAAAACCTTGAATCAATTTTATTCAATGGTAAAAGCAATTCAACTTTATGGTCAAGTAGGTATGATTGCTTGAACGATGTATCAGAGGGTTCAATTTTAGAAAAACGGTATAAAGAATCGTGTGATGAGTTGTTAACCGAAGGACTTATTTCTGATGATATGTACAAACTATTTGTCAGTATAGTTCCTTCTAGGAATGAAACTTTTCTAATTCCAAGGGATGATGGAAGTTTGAAAGCAGAAAGACTAGAGTGTGATATATATGTGACTTCTTTTTCGAAAGAATATGATTTGTTAGCTATGTGGAATTACTATTCTAAAGGGAATATGTATGAAGGGGTTAATATTGGTTTTTCAGCTTTAGAGTTGAAAAAATCAGTTGAAAGTTACTTTCCAAAAGGAAAAGTCATTTGCGAAGTGTGTCCTGTATTTTATGAAGAAAATGAACAAAAACAACTAATAAAAGAGGTTCTCTTGGAAATAAATAAGAAACAACATTTAGCAAAAGATGACTCTTCTATTCGTGCAACGATATCTATGAAATTAACATCTTGGAAAATGCTATTTAAAGATTCTCACTTTAATCACGAAAAAGAAGTTCGTTTAATTTTGAAGGTGCCTCGAAAATATAAAAACGAATTTGATATAAAATATAGGAATTATTTGGGGCTGATTATTCCTTATATAGAGATTAAATGTGATAGGACTTCAATTTCTCAAGTAACTCTTGGTCCTATTCTTGGCAATGAAAATCAAAAAGAGTCACAAAGAAGAATATTACACGAAATGTTAACAGAAAAAGGCTATAATGTGGTCGAAAAAATTTCGTCAATTCCTATTAGATATTAACTTTTAACTGTTAGCAATCAAACAAAAAAGTTATAGGTGGTACTAACAAATGGAAAAATACAAAGGTGCAGCAAGTTTAGTTGCTGAGATGTCAAAAACTTTAGGTATTGTTAATTCAATTAAACCTGTATGGTTAGAAACAATCGATAGACAACGTTATATTTTCAACAATAGTTTTAAATGTTGTGGCTTGCCAGATGGAATGTCGGCAATTTCTACAGCTTTGGAAACGCAAAAACTATCAACAATAGGAAATTTAGCAAAAAATACAGTAATACAAAAACAAATGCTTAACATTACTAAGTTTGATCCCGTTATTCATACTTCTGGATTGCAACAAATCTTATTATCTGTTTCGAGTGAAATGTCACGTCTAGCACCTTTGAGTTTCAAAGCGTTAAATTTTTCTGGTTTAACTGTGATAGAAAAGGAAACAATTGCAGTTTTAAAAGCTTCTAATATTCCAGCTTCTATGCCCATAGTATCACTTCAACTTGCAAAAGCTTTTGAACCTATAACATTAATGAGTGATACTTTAAAATCGAAGGTTGATGACGCATTAATTAAATTACCTATTTTGGGAAACTATTCAACATTGGTACAAGGACAGTATAAAAGCATTCAAAAAGATGTTAAGAACAGTAATAAACGATTAAAAGTAATTGAACTTGCTACAGATATGTTGCAAGAACAAATATTAGACACATGCGAACAAATAGAAAAAGAAGAATGTAATTTCAATGAACCCAAATCTGAAGAAAATCTATTGAGAGGAAACAAAACAACATTAGAATACATTCCCATATATTTAGGTTATGCAATGAGAGAGGGTTCTACATATGATTTAGATGAAGAATTTGAAAAATCAATGCTATACAGAATATTGACATTAGGAAAGAATATTGTAAAAAAAATCGAGTATATAAATGATTTGTATCTAAATAATGGCGAGCGAGAATTCTTTAAACCAACAAATAAATCACTTTCAGCGGTTCTTTGTTTATCCACTGCATTTTCTACCGATGAGACAACTTTTGGAAATGTAATAGACAGTTTATACAAATTGTTATACGAAGGTAATGGCGGTCAAAACTTAAGAGTCATCAAACTCCTTTCAGATGAAGAATGTGGTACATTGTGGGATATAAAATCGCTTCGCACAGATTTTAGACACGATACTGACCATGGCAAAGAAAAGGACTTCCTAAAAAAGAAAAAAGAGATTGGGCGAATTTATAAAACTCTTTGCGGAAAAGAGAAGCCATTAAAACACAAAGAGTGGGTTGAGGCACACAGTAATATTTTGTTAAAAGTAGATGCATGGCTTGATTTGATAATAGAAAAGAAAACATCGTAATTTCTTTGTGTAATGATACATATAAAAACAAACAGCTTGGGAGTTTATTATGAAATTTACATTGTCACAAAATGGGATTAGTTCACTCAGCATCGCAATAGAACATTTTAAAAAGTTTTATTATTCTGAATCTACAAAGCGTTCAAGTGAGATTGATGAAGAAATAAAAATTTCCTTAGTTTTTTTAGAAAACGCAATGGAGTTGCTTCTCAAATCAGTTTTGATTACTATTGACGAAACTTCAATTTATAGATGTCCAGAATCAAAACGTATACAAAAGGCGAAATCTCTCGTTAATAAAGAAAACACATTGGCTGAAATATTATTAAAATCAGATAATTTTAAAACAATTGATTATCATGAAGTTGTAGATAAATATATAGAATTAACCGGAGAAACATCCAAGAAATTCGAACATATATTAAAGCAATTATCATATGTTAGAAATTCAATAACGCATTTTGGACTTGATATTACGAGTTATGATGAAATAGTTTTGTTGTTTTTTAATACATTTGATGTTATTTATAATTATTTGTACGATAAACTATCATCTCTTGATGATATTGGAGAATATTTTACATCTGACGAAATGATTGTTGACACTATTCATGGAAGTAAATTCTTATTTTCTGAAGACTTTATTTATAACAATATAATAGACTTATTGGATGAAATATTGGTAGATAATAATGAATACATTTTTAAGTTGAGAGCGAATAATGACAATACAAAGATATCTCTATTCTCAAATCTTTTAGCAGAAACAATAGAAGATAAAAACTTTAAAAAAATGTTGGATTTCCATAACATCAGAATGAGCGTGAGCAAAGAAGATGTTTTAAATCATAACTATGATTTAAATTTAGATTTTTCTGAAAATATATCAATCGAGGTGTTGGCAAGGTACTCTCCATTTTACAATGCCACAGTTTTTATGAATGATGGGGCTGAAATTATGTTTATTGTCCTACATAACGAGAGTGTATTTTACTTATACAAGGAAGATGTTACCTATCCAGAATTAGATGAACGAGAAAACGATAATCAGTGGATTGTTGATGAGAAAAACAATCTTTGCGAAAAATACAATTTATCCAAACGTAATTTAATTAAAGCTTTTGAATATTATATTAAAAAACAAGGTGAGATTAGTTAAACTTTTTCATATAAAAATCGCTTAAGTTTAGATATATAATACCCCGTGGTGTCGGTGAAAACCGACACCACGTTTTCTTTTTCGGGAAAGCTCTTGACAAGTGAACGAATGTTCTTTATAATAGTAGGTTGGTAAATAATGTATTTGCCCTACAACTAAATATCAACTGAAACACATATTATTTTACTTATTGGCTTTATGTCAACACATATTATCTGACCGAAAAAGTATAGTCCGATACTCGGTTAGTAACATACGGACAATTAGAGCTTAAAATTTAAGCCGTTACATAGTTTCAGTACAAACTGTGCGAGAGGATGAAATGTCCTCCCGCTATTTGTGCTGTCTATGTGACGGCTTTTTTATTGTGCAATTTTAACAAAAATAAAAAAGTTTTCAAATTTGTTTAATTTTTTGCCGTTCTAACCCCTTACCCCTTGGGGGATGTTTTTTCTCGTGTACCTTGACAACTGAATGACCGTCCGAAAGTGATACGACCTTGCGATGATATGAGCGAGGCGACGTTGCGGTGAGATTCCGGGGCAGGAACTATTTCGGGTGAAACGGCAAAAAAGAGACTTTTGATATGTAGTTAATGAAATTACCCTACCAACAAAATAAAACTCATTACAGACGAAAAAATCATTAAAAATCAACCCGAAAAGCTACAGTAAAAAGGAGTGTGATAGTTATTCCGAGAATGACAAAAAGTAAAAAATCAGAATGGAGCCTGTTCCTGAATGGACGAAACAGAATCTGCTACAATGAGCTTTGCAGAAGATGCGTTAACAACTGCAAACAGAGTTTCAGGGCTGTGGTTATATCCTGCAATTATGTATCAAAAAGGAGTGTGAAAAATAGTGGATAATGAATCCTTCTTCAAAATGCCGAAGGCGTTGTTTACAGAGAGATACAAAGGCCTGTCTGCCGAAGCAAAACTGCTTTACGGTTTAATGCTCGACAGAATGCAGTTATCAGCGATAAACGGTTGGTGTGATAAAAACGGAGAGGTCTTTATTTTTTACACCATTGCTGAAACGAGTGAAATGCTCGGTTGCGGACATGACAAAGCAACAAGGCTGCAGCGTGAACTTGTGAAACATAATCTGCTCTGTCGCAAGTATCAGGGCAAGGGCAAACCTGCAAAGCTGTATGTTTTAACTATACCGAAAATAAGCACTGAGCCTCCGTAAAACTCGCAAGTAATAAGACTGAGCAGTGTAAGACTGAAACTTATATACCAGCCGAGAAAAGATATATATATCTTTAATTTAGTTAGTAGTAACTTTGAGTATATAAGGCGGCTTGGCATAATGAGAAATGCTGATGAAACATCGCTTTTCTTCTTCGGCTCGTTAAATATTTAAAAATCAGGAACATTTTTGGAGTGCTTATTCCCATTACTAGTATGGGGCGGTTTTGATATATAAAACTGCCCCCACTAAGGTGAGAGCAGAAGTATGTATTATTTAGTTTTTCCATTTAAAATAAAGTCAATCAAGCTATCGGTATCGGTGAAATAATCATAATCACCATTTACACCTTCACGATGATATACAACTCCGTTTTGCTCATTTCTTTCAAGGCAATCCAACAGTTTTTCTACGCCATACTGTTTAACAAACAGATTAAAGGTGTATGGCTTGATTTTACTCAACAAGCCTTTTCTGCAATTCTCAGTACACTCGTAACAATGTTCTATATCTTTATCCAGTGAACATTTTTTATTTTCGCACCAATCGTTGTCAGGACAATTACCTGAATTACAACCGTTACAAGTAATATTTTCAGAACATAAACAGCAAGCAAGACCGCATCTTGCGATTCCTAATTCTCTTTTCATAACAGTCACCAACCTAAATGTTATATTCGTGATATCCAAATTCAGTACGATAGGTTTCAGACGGAACAAATCCGAGATTTTCAAGGCAGTTGATTTTTTCAGGGATGTTTGAAGTTTTAATTTTAATACTGTCTATTCCAAAATCATCAATAAACTGTTCTATGGTTAATCTTATTATTTCAGTAAATGATTTTTCAGTGTTATATTCCGAAGATAAATCGATTCTCAATACACCTGCTTCGCCGCCGAAAATTTCAATAGTACCGATTACTTTATCGTTGCTTTTCGAAATAACAGAAAAGCGAACGTAATACTGCTTTTTATATTCTTCTAACCAAAATCTGATACAATTTTTCATTTCTTCAACAGTTGAATAGTAAAAATCGCTTGTGCAGAAATCTGCGTTGAATTTCTTGACATTTTCTTTATCTGAATAGCAAGAGAGTAACTCTTCTGCATCCTCTAACTTTACCAATCGAAGAATAAAGGATTCTGTTTCATATGTAGGACAGTGTTCATAAATGTTTTTCATAGTTATCCACCTAATCAGATATGTATGATTTCATCTGCAACTTGCTTTATGGTTTTATTTACTGTATTAATTTTAATCGTATCTAAAGTTTGATACTTTGAAATCCGAGCAATACTTCGTTCAATAACATCTTCTGTACGTATTCCTGAAACGACATCTGCCTCTAATCTGTTACGAAGTGTTGCTTCATCAGTTATAAGGGATATGCATTTAACTTTGCAATTCTCAGTATTCAACCTTTCGACAATAGAATCGATTATAAATTGTTCGTGCATTACCCAACAGAAGATAATGTTCTCGTAGGCAGAGCAACGCAGAAAATTATTAAGCAAAAAACAAATGTTATCCGTTACCATAGCCTTTGTTTCTTCGGTCACCTGAAAAGGATTTGCGTCCCAACACCAATCACCGTCAAGAAATACGCTGTTCGGTAAATCTATTTTCAATTGTTGACTTACGGCGGTTTTGCCAACACCCATTGTACCGCCAATCAGATATAGTGTTTTCATTTTACTTCTCCATAAAAATAGCTCTACCGTCTTCAACATAGCCACATGCTTCATATAGCTTTTGAGCTATCGGATTATTGACATTAACATATAAGCGGATGCCCGTTGCATTTAACTCATCCATTAATTCATCAGCTTTTTTAAGTAATGCCTTAGCAAAACCGTTGCCACGGTAGGAAGGCTCAACCCAGAGTTCATCAACATATACGTGACCGTGTCCGTTCCATCTGCTACCGATTTTAGCGATATAAACACAGGAAATCCAACCGACATATCTGCCATCAACCTTAACAGCATAAACATAAAGGTCGGGATTGGATAATTCATTTTTCATCTGTTCAGAAATTACTATTTTTGAAGGCTCACGCTCATTACCGTGTTCTCTCCAAAACACCATATCATCAAATAAAGAATAGTTATTTGCATCAATTTTTTCAATTGAAAAATTCATTAAAAACACTTCGCATTCATTTTTTTATATTATACCACACCCATACCAAACAAATCAACCTGAATACATATCCTCGTACTTTAAGTTTCGGTACGAGGATTTTTTTATGCAAAATTTTTAGTAAAGGAAGTGAAAAAAATGCTTTAGCAAACCAACCGAAAAAACAGTAAAAAAGCGTGGCATAAGTCTTAGCAAGCACTGGATTTGTGCATACAAATCCCACTTGTTAGGGACTGCCCCTAAAACCCGAAAGACAGGAGGTGAGAAAATGAAACTCACAAAAACCATATTTTTATATCTGAATGACAAAGAATTCGAAATACTGACAAAGGACGCTGAAAGAGCAAATATGCGCAGGTCACGGTATATCAGGCATCAGATTGATAATGCAAAAATGAAGCCCACATTGGATATGAACTATGTGAAATATATCAATCTGCTTGAGCCTATATGTGACAAGTTAAGCATTGTTTCAAAAAGAGTATGGCAAACAAAGATGCTTGATACGGTAATGCTTCGTGAAGTTCTTAAAAGCACAAATGAAATTATGCCCGAAATCATAAAAGCAAAGGAGGTGGCACAGTGCGTACAAGAGCGAGAAGAATCGCAGTTAGAGTAAGTGAAGAGCAGTATAACAAAATATGCCGTTTGACCGACAGAAGCTTCTTTACTAAGGAGCAGGTGCTGAGGGATATTATCCTCGGCTACCCGATTCAGGAAGACAGGAAGCCTGAATGTATGGAGTTTATTCTGAAGCTCCGTGGAATTGCAAGCACCTTAAACAATCTTTTCAGAAACTACGGCTTATCAGATTTACCAATCGGTAAGGAAATGAAGCAGACAGCTGATGCGGTTGAGGATGCAGAGAATCTAATTGAAGATTGTATTTTTATCACAAGAATGAAAAGGAGAATTAAATGAATAAAGAAGAAAATTTTATTAACACCCTGTTTGAGAAAACAGAAGAATCAGAGGCAGTAAATCCTCAGACAACAGAAATCATAAAGATGTCTATGAGCAGTATTGTTCCCAATTTTAAGAATCCTTACAAATGCCGTGAGGAGGATATGAAGCCGTTGGAGGACAGTATCCGTGAAAACGGTATTATTCAGCCTTTGATGGTGCGAAAGGATGATAAGGCTGATGTGTATGAAATCATATCAGGACACAGACGATTTCTTGCAGCAACGAGGCTTAATCTGACAGATGTTCCCGTTGTTGTGTTGGACATAAGCAAAGAGGATGCAGATATTATTCTCGTTGACAGTAATCTGCATCGTGAGCATATTCTTCCCTCGGAAAAAGCCTTTGCCTACAAGATGAAAATGGATGCCATTAAAAGGCAAGGTAAACGTACAGATTTAACTTCGGACCAAGTTGGACCGAAGTTGTCAGCAGATGAAATATCTGATACCGACAGTGCTTCGCAGGTAAAAAGATATATCCGTCTTACTAACCTGATTCCAAGGCTTCTTGCTTTGGTAGATAGCGGTAAAATTGCACTTGGTCCTGCTGTTGAGCTTTCATATCTCAGCCAAGGTCATCAGAACTTTCTGGCTGAGGCCATTGAGAAAGAGCTTGCTACACCATCCCTTGCTCAGGCACAGAAATTGAAGAAATTAGCACAAGAGGGGAATCTTGATGTCGGTACAATTCTTAGTATGGTTAAACAGCCAAAACCTAATCAGGTTGTTACAGTTAAAATTCCTGAGGATAAAATCAGCAAATATATGAAATCTAATGCTACCGTAAAGGAAAAGGAAGATTTCCTTGCAAAGGCTGTTGAATATTACGGTAAGTATCTTCAGAGGCAGAAAGACAGAGGTGCGAGATAATGAAAAAGCTAAAAGATTTTTATGGTCTTATTGGTGAGGAAGAATATGTAATTGACGGTGTCTGTTACAAGGTTTCATCAAGGTTTGCCCCCGTCAATATCTGTAAGATAGAAAACACCATAAGCGACAAAGCACAAAAATATGTAGGCAGTGATTTTGCACATTTGACAAAGACGCAAGATAAAAATACAATGAATGTAGAATATGTATGTTTGACTGCCGGGAAGGAGGATTAATGCAGTCTGAAGCAAACATCGGGATTACTGCTATATACTGCCGATTATCAAGAGATGACGGCACAGAAACAGAGAGTAATTCAATCGGAAACCAAAAGAAAATGCTGACACAAAAAGCAAAGGAATTAGGTTTAACAAATACCAAGTATTATGTTGATGACGGCTATACGGGTACAAACTTCAACAGACCTGCTTTTCAGGAGCTTCTTGACGATATTGAAATGGGATATATCTCAGTTGTTATTGTCAAAGACCTTTCCCGATTAGGACGAGATTATGTCTCGGTTGGTCATTATACAGACAACTATTTCCCTGAGCATAACGTAAGGTTTATCGCTGTTAATGATATGGTTGACAGTGATGAGGGTGAAAATGAAATCGCACCCTTCAAGAATGTTATGAATGAAATGTATGCGAGAGATATCAGCCGTAAAGTCAGGAGTGCTCACCGTATTCGTGGTAACATGGGAGAACCATTATCTCAACCGCCTTATGGGTATATGAAAAGTCCTGAGAACAAGAAGAAATGGATAATTGACCCCGAAGCTGCTGAGGTAGTAAGAGATATTTACAGAATGTGTCTTGAGGGTATGGGGAATGAATCAATCGCAAGAGAATTGCAAAACAGACAAGTTCTTATTCCTATGGCATATTGGCAGAGTAAAGGCTTGAACCGTGGCGGTAAGAAAACACAGCCGAATCCGTATAAGTGGTGTAAAACTACTGTTCAGAAAATACTCTGTCAACAGGAATACTGCGGTGACGTTATCAACTTCAAAACCTATTCCAAAAATTTTAAGAACAAAACCCGTATTGATAACCCTGTAGAGAATTGGAAAATCTTCAAGGATGTTCACGAGCCTATTATTGACCGTGACACATGGGAAACGGTACAAAAGCTTGTTGCAAGGACAAAGCGCAGGGCACCTAAAAAAGAGAATGCAAGAAAGCACATTTTCAGCGGTCTTATCCGTTGTGCAGATTGCGGAAGCAATATGAGGTATCACACAAATACTGTCAACAAGGATATTCACTATTTCAGTTGCGGCAACTATGTAAAAGATACCCGTGGCACTTGCCCTGAAAGACACTATATCCGTGCAGATGCTCTTGAGCAGATAGTTGTTCTTGAACTGAAACGCCTTGCTATAATGCTTCAACAAGATGAGGAACTTCTTGTGGATATTCTTGAAAGGAAGACTAACAAGGATTTCTATGATGAGAAAAAACACCTTGAGGAGCAGTTGCAGAAAGCAAT
>JAZRDP010000040.1:0-26068 GCA_045660345.1 Acutalibacteraceae bacterium | reverse complement strand
TTCGACTTGCATGTGTTAGGCACGCCGCCAGCGTTCGTCCTGAGCCAGGATCAAACTCTCTAAAAAATTGTATTCACACATCCTAAGATGTCTAAACCTTTTTCAGAGCTTTCTCGCTCATTTTCGATACTCTAGCGTATCGCTCTCAAACTTCTTTCGAAGTCCGAATTCTACTGTCGCAAATTATCATTTACGCTCAAAAAAATCTCAAGGGTTTCTTTGTTTCTCGTTGTTTAATTTTCAAGGTTCGTTTGCTACTCTCGAGACTCGGTAGTTTGTCCTCAACTCGCGAGTGCCTGAATATATTACCATATTCATTTTCGTTTGTCAACAAGTTTTTTAAGATTTTTTAGCGAATTTTCAACCCACCCGGGTGTTTCGCTCTCTCTCATCTTAAAGAGCTTTATTCGGTTTTCCGTTCGGCTCTCTTGTCGCCAACGAGTCAGAATTATATCACTATATTATCGACTTGTCAATACCTATTTTCAAATTTTTTTAACTTTTTTTGCACTGTTTTTTTCGACTATGTTTTCATACTGTTTTGCGTAAGAAAAGCCAAGCACTTTCATATCATCATACAGCTCTTTCACAGGAACAAGAACGAAGTCTCTTTCCCCCATCAACGGATGAGGTACTGTAATATGTGGTGAATCACTTTCATAGTTTTCCACAATCAACAAATCAAGGTCAATAACTCGAGGTCCGTTTTTAAATTCACGGACTCTGCCCATACCTGCTTCTATACCAAGGCAAGCACCAAGAAGCATTTCAGGTGATTTTTCACTTTCAACCTCTATAACTGTATTATAAAAGCTCTGCTGCTCTGTATAACCCCACGGGTCTGTTTCGTAAATCGATGCACAACGAAGCACCTGAATACCCGGTATCAAGCCGAGAGATTCAACTGCAGTTCTGATATTCTCTGCTCTGTTACCAATATTTGTACCTATTCCTATTACAGCTTTCATTCCCCAACAATCTCCATATATTCTTCTCTTGTTATAGTTTCTTCAACTGCAACATAATCAAAATCTGCGCTTATAGGTGCTTCAGGCTTCTTAAGAAGTACAGTAACACTTTTAAGCTTAGGATATGTTTTCATTATTTCCATAGCAACCTTATTGGATGCATATTCAATAAGATTATAGCTCTCTTCAGTAAATATCGCTCTTGTGGTTTTTATTATCTTAGCATAGCTTACAGTATCATCCAGCTCATCACTTGCATTTGCATTTTTAGCATCAATCAATGCGGTTATATCAAGCTCAAACATCTGACCATTGATTTTCTCTTCGGGATTAACTCCGTGATAAGCCTTTAATCTTAATCCCTTAACAATTATCTTTTCCATTCTTTTTCTCCTGTATTATAATAGTATATCTGCAACAATCAGAGCATCTGCAGTTTCTTTAACATCATGCACTCGCAAAACACCTGCACCATTTTTTGCACAGCACACCGCTGCAGCAACACTACCTGCAACTCTGTCCTTGGGAGTCTTTTCACCCGTCAATTCACCAATAACTCTTTTTCTTGATACGCCGATTAACAATGGCGCGTATTCCGACAACGCTTTACAATTTTGCAAAAGCTCAATATCGTCATCACGGGTTTTGCCAAAACCGATACCGCAATCATAACAAAGACTATCTTCATTTATTCCGAAATCAATCGCTTGACTTTTCATATTACCAAAGAAATCAACGACTGCTTCAGTAACACCATTTTCATAAACGGTTGCTTCCTTTGAAGATTTACCGCCAGTATGCATAAAAATCCAACCTGCATTATAGTTTTTTACAACTTCAGCCATATCGGGATTAAACATACCGCTTTCATCATTAATTATGCTGACACCATTTTCAAGAGCAAACCTTGCGACCTCGAGTCTGAATGTATCAACAGACAATGGCACCTTTGTATTTCTTACAAGCTCAGGAAGAATTTCAAGTCGATTCAATTCTTCTTCAACAGATACAATAGTATTATTCGGAGCAGTCGAGCAAGCACCAATATCAATTATATCTGCACCATCTTCATAAAGTTTATTAAGCCTTTCGAGAGCACTCGAAAGGCCATTGAATTCTCCACCATCTGAAAATGAATCGGGTGTAATATTAAGAATTCCCATTATGAGAGGAACATTTTTCTTTTCGACTAAAGCTTTAAAAGAAAACATTATTTACCACCTGTCAACAAAGACATAACCTCAGAGCGGGTTCTTGCATCACTTCTAGCGCCACCGCGAAGAGCAGATGTCTGAGTAACTGCGCCTGCAGCCTTGGCTCCACGCATAGTCATACAAAGGTGCTCCGCTTCAATAATAACCGCAACACTTTTTGCGCCTAATTCATCATAGAGGAAATCTGCGACTTGAGTTGTAAGGCGTTCCTGCACTTGAGGACGCTTTGCATATACATTTACTATACGAGCAAGCTTGGAAAGACCTATAATTCTGCCGTCTGCAGGAATATAGGCGATATGAGCCTTACCAACAAAGGGTAAAAGATGATGCTCACACATTGAATATAAAGGTATATCACGAACAACAACCATTTCATCATTGCCCGATTCATTGAAAAGCTTAAGATGGTCATGAGCATCCTCGGTAAGACCCGAGAATACCTCCTCATACATTCTTGCAACTCTGTTAGGAGTTTCCTTAAGACCTTCTCTGTCAGGATCCTCTCCTATTGCTTCGAGAATATCTCTGACTGCTCTTTCTATTTTTTCTCTATCCATTCAACTCACCTCAAAAGAAAAGACAAAGAGCATTCATCTTTTCATCAGTACTATAATAAACCTTTGCACCATTCAGATCTTTAATAAGACCTAAATCGTGATAAATTGTATAAATGACACCTGTATTAAAAAGAGTATCCTTTGCAGCATTGAGAGAAGCCTCATCATTGAAACGAAGCTCAACACATTTATAGCCTCGTCTGTTTGAGTTATAAACTGCATTTTCAACAGCTACTTCCAACTGCTCTGTTGCAACATTGTTTATAAAAGCATTTTCATATACAAAATAATTATATTTTTTAGCAGTACACAATGGAAGATTTTGCTCAATATCTCTGTGCTCTAAAAGAATATCATCAGTTGTCACATTAAAGAAGGTATGACGAAGAACCTGAGTAGATGTTTTAGGGTCATCCCAGGTAACATCAACAAAATAGCCTTCACCATCAAGAAGAACATAGTTCCACATATGACCTACAAAATTCTCGCCATCCTCAGTTGATTCACCTGTTACAAGACGGTTATCAATATTTAATCTACTTAAAAGATACTGAAATGCTCTTGCATAACCTTCACAGGATGCTTTACCATTTACAATACAACCATAAGCCGAGTTAGCAAAAGAGCTTACTTCAGGGTCAATATAAACGCAATTGGTTACAAGATAATCGTGAATATAAAGCTCTTTTTCATATGCAGATGTATATTTTTCTGCGCCCTTCAAAATAGCAGCAGCAACTGTTTCTAATTCAGTTTTCTGCTTCTCGTAAGTTTCTTTATTCAAAGCATAGGTTGGCTCAAAATATGTTTTCAAGCCCTCCTTATACACCTTGCAATTAAGACCCAAGCAGAAAAGGTCAGGATTATCATAAGAAAGTGCTGTGAAAATCTTATTAAGATTTCCTGTAAGCAGACTTGGAATCTCTATTCTTTCCGGCATATCATATATGCTATTAAGTATAACTGTATAAATAGCCTGCTCTTCTGCAGAAAGCTCAAAATAGCAGTATCTGTAATAGCCTGTATCAATACCTGATGCAGGAGCATTTAAATTTTCAAACTCTGCAGGCTTAAGACTTGTATCATAAATAGCGTAAAGAAGACTGCAGCACACTGCAACCGCTACAAAAAACACTGCTACCAGCGCAGCAAGTATTTTAATTTTTTTGTTATTTTTCATCATTGATCTCCTTTTCGGAAACATAAACTTTCAACTTTTCTTTGGATGTTTTAGGAATGAGATATTCTATTTCATCCTTACAATCTGTATAGTCCACAATAGAAATATCGCTCTTACAGTAATTTATAAGCTTTGAAAAAAGCGCATCTGCTGAATTGAATTTTTCAACATTATAAAAAGCGTCAAAGGATGATACAATTACTTCTGCATTAAGGCGTGAGCACTCATATCCCTTTTCAGTTTCACAGATATATTTCATATATTTAAAAACCTTTTCAGGAGCAATTGTATTATCGCCCCTTTTAAGCTCTAAAAACATATCGGGAGTGTCATATTCAATATCCTTATTGACTCTTATTGTTATATCACCCAAGGCTCTGAATACTGATTTATACCCTGTTTCCGTAAAGAGAAGGTATCTGTCAACATCAACCTGTCTATCCTCCTCTACAACGGAAATCAATTCTTTTATGCCGTTTTCAAGCAAAAGCTTTTCATAGGTCATTTTACCCTGCTTACTCTTTTCTGTATGGTCAAAGGGAATTACTCTGATAGTTTTATTTTCAAGATTAACATCAATAAGATTGATAAATCTCGCTTCTTTTCCATCGTCTGATGTAACCGCTACGAGAAAAAGGGCATCACCCTGAAGAACAACAGAATTCGGTTTTTCAGTTGTTGGTGGTGGAGCTGTACTCTCTTCATCTGCTTTTGCAAAAATATTATTAAAATCATAATTCAAGGATCGCCACAACAAAAATGTTGAAACAGAGCCTAAAAGGATTACAAAAGCAATAAACAAGCATATCAATGCTGTTGTTTTTCTTTTTTTATTTTTCCGTTGCAAGTCAAAGCCATATTTAGCCAAGCTAACACCTCGTTATTTAATCATACATATACATTCTAATTATACTAAATCACAATAAAAAAAACAATACCAAAAGAAAAATTCACATTCAGTTGATTTTTCCTTTTGGTATCTTTTTTATTTAGATTTAATTAATTTCTCAACAGGTAATTGAGCGAGAATTATTGCGATAAAAACAAGGGCACAACCAAAGATTTCGCTACCCGTAAGTCTTTCGCCGAAAAATGCTCCTGCCAACGCAGCAAAAACAGATTCAAGGCTCATCAAAAGACTTGCAACTGTGGGATTGAGATTTTTCTGGGCTACAATCTGAAGAGTGAATGCAATACCCGAGGACATAACGCCTGCATAAAAGATTGAAAACCATGCTCTTGAAATTGCTTCCGGGTCAGGATTTTCAAAAACAAACATCCCTATTGCAGAAATAACTGCCGCAACAAAAAACTGAACGAGAGAAAGGCGCACACCATCAACAAATTGAATATAGTGGTCAACTATTATAATCTGCACAGCAAAAAGGAACGCACAAAGAATCAAGAGAATATCTCCTGCACCTACTCCGCCTGCTTCCTTAACACAAAGGAAATACATACCGCAGGTTGCAATAACAATGCAAACCCATAGAATCGGTTGAACCTTTCTTTTAAGAAACAAGCCTAAAAGCGGAACAATGAGAATATACAGAGTTGTTAAAAATCCCGCTTTGCCAACAGTTGAATACATAATTCCATACTGTTGCACCAAGGATGCAAGACAGACAGAAGTACCACAAAGAAGACCGCCAACAATAAGTTTTTTTGAAAAGAATGTTTTGTTTTCATTATTGGGTCCATTACCGATAGTCTTCTTATTCCTTTTCATTATAGCCAATGAAACAGGTGTAAGAACAGCAACCGCAAGACAAGACCTTAAGCATAGAAATGTAAAATTGCCGATTTCCTCCAAGCCCTTACTTTGAGCTACAAATGCAGTACCCCAAATAAAAGCCGCAATAGTTAAAAGCAAGGAGGAAAACAATGCTTTAGATTTAGTGACTTTTTCTTCCATAAATACCTCTGTGACTTAAGAAAGGCTTTGCCTTACAAATTGTGCGCGTAATTTATCTCTTTCAATTCTGTCCAATGGTCTGTCAACAGAAAGAGAAATTGTTGCAGGCTGCATATGAATCATAAGCGCTTCAATCTGAGCGCAATCCATATTGATTATGCCCTTAACTGCACCAAGACGAACAAGAGAAATCAACTCCATAAATTCGCTTGTGTCAATCATTCTTGCGTATTTGAGAACACCGTACGCTCTGAAAATTCTATCCTCAGTAACAGGTGCTTTAAATATCTCTTCCCTTGCAACTCTTTCCTGCGCCGCAATCTGAAGAGCGATTGATTTAAGATTTTCTATTGCAGCCTTTTCAGAAATACCGAGAGTAATAGTATTACTCAAACGGAACAAATCCCCTTTTGCTGCAGCACCCTCACCATAAGAGCCACGAAGAGAAAGACCTAATTTTGAAACTGTTGTTATAAGCTTTGTTATCTGTGATGAAGAAACGAGAGCAGGAAGATGAAGAACAACAGAAGCCTTCATACCTGTACCCAAAGCGGTTGGGTCCTGGGTAAGATAACCTAATCTATCATCAAAAGCGAACTGAAGCTTTTCGCTTAACTGACTGTCAATTTTATCTGCAGTTCTGTAAGCTTCATCAAGAGCAAAGCCTGCATACATTACCTGAAGACGGATATGGTCTTCTTCGTTAAGCATAACGCTTACCGCTTCATCATCAGTTAAAAGAAGAGCTCTGCCATCTCTTGAGGATGCAAACTCAGGACTGACAAGATGCCTTTCAGCAAGAGAAACAACCTCAGCCTGAGAAAGTGTTTTCATTTCATAATAATTAAAGGAATAGTCCCTCAACTCATCCGTTGCATTTTTTATAACGGAATTCACCCTTAACTTGTCCTGCATAGAAAGACTTGCAGGAAAGGGAAACTGCTTTATATTACGGGCAAGATGTATGCTCGTGCTGATAACAACATCGTTCTGAGCACCTGTGCCAAGATACCATTTTGCGCTCATTACTGCTCCCCTCCTGCCATCAATATTGAATTGATTTCATCGCGTATTTTAACCGCGGATTCAAAATCCTGCTCACGAACAGCATTTTCCAACTGCACCTTCAATATTTCAAGTTCATTCTGCACATTGGTGTTACTACAGGGCTTTTTCCCCATATGAGTTCCCTTGCCGTGAATACGCTGCAAGGACGGAAGAAGCTTGTCATAAAACGCAGTATAACATTCTGCGCAACCCATTTTTCCATCCTTTGCAATTTCTTCAAAGCTTTTATCGCAGACCGGGCAACGGGCAGCATTGGAGGAATGCTCACCTTTCAAAAGGAACTCTCCTAAAAAGTCAGAAAAGCCTAAACCGAAGCCGGAAAAAGCCTCGCCATAGCCTAAAGAACGGGCGCAATCCGAGCAAAGATGCACCTCAGCTGCTCTTCCGTTTATAATGCGCTTCATATGCATATTCGCTTCATTCTTATTACAATGCTGACAAAGCATAGCGCACACCTCCATTTGAATACATTACATATTATTATACGACAAAACCCTGAACAATTCAATAATTAAAATTCATTCTCTTCGTCAAACCCATCATAATCCCCGAAAATATAATCAAACTCATCGGCAAAATCATAATCATATTCCTCTGCAAGCAAATCTCTGATATCAGATTGCTTATGTTTGTTATATTTATTGTAATCAAAATTATAGCCCATTTCTATGCCACCTTTCTCAGACTGAAACATACAGTCCTTTATCGATTTTATTCTTTTCTTTTAATAAATATATATTCTCTTTGTAACAAAAAAATCTGAATATCATATTATGCATTGAAAGGGGGTTAAGAAAATGGGTTGCCTTTTCAACAATGGTAATAGCTGCACATGGATTATCATCCTTATAATCCTCGTATTGTTCTGCGGTAATGGTAACGGCTACGGTTGCGATTCTTACAATGGTCGCGGTAATGACTGTGGCTGCAACAACTGTGGTTGCTGCTAATTGCAATTAAAAAGCAAACTCCCCATCGCAATCGCGGTGGGGAGTTTGCTTTTTAAAATATAACGCTGAATATAACTGATACTACGCCAAGAAGCATCAAGCCTGCCATAACAAAGCAGATAATTCTTTTAGCCTTGTTTGAAAACATTATTCAATACCGAGGAGAACCTTAACGCTTTCGGAAATAACTGAAAGCTTATTCTCTGCTTCCTCTCTTGAAGATGCCTTTGCAGTAATGTAGATTTTGATTTTCGGCTCTGTACCTGAGGGTCTTACAATTACTGTATCGCCACTTTCCATTCTGTAAGAAAGCACATTTGATTTAGGAAGACCTGTTTCGCCATCTGTTGTGATACCTGTTTTATAGTCACCGATCCAGATAACCTTGCTACCGTTGATTTCCTTGGGAGGATTATTGCGAAGCTCATCCATCATATCAGCCATCTTCTGCATACCTGCTGCGCCCTCAAAGGCGTAGTTATCCAGCTGATTGAAGAAATAGCCGTATTTCTCATAAACAGTATCCATAAACTGCCAGAGTGTAATACCCTGTGATTTATAATATGCAGCCATTTCGCAGATAATCATTGCGGCATTAACGCCGTCCTTATCACGGGCATGAGCACCTGTAAGGTAGCCGTAGCTTTCCTCGAGACCAAGAACATAGCGGTCTGCCTCGCCTTTTTCGTCAAGCTCTGTAACAAGCTCACCGATATATTTGAAGCCTGTGAGAAGGTCTGCCATTTCTGCATTATATTCCTTACAGATTGCAGAAATAAGAGGAGTTGTAACAATTGTTTTAACAACAACGGGCTTTTCGGGAAGCTTGCCCTTTTCTTTAAGCTGAGAAAGAAGGTATTCGCAAAGCATTGCGCCAACCTCGTTACCTGTCATAAGCTTATATTCGCCGTTATCGCGAACTGCAATACCAACGCGGTCGCAGTCAGGGTCAGTTGCAAGCATAAGGTCTGCAGGGAATTCCTCTGTCATTTTAAGACCCTCTTCAAATACCTGACGGATTTCAGGGTTCGGGTAAGGACAAGTTGGGAAATTGCCATCGGGCTTTTCCTGAATTTTAACAACTCTTAAATCCTCAACGCCTAATTTTTTAAGCACACGGCGAACGGGCTTGTTACCTGTACCGTTAAGAGGTGTGTAAAGAACCTTAAGTCCTGATTTTTTAACAACATCAGGATTGATTGAACAATTGAGAACCTGCTCAATAAACTCGTCCTTAAGCCAATCCTCGATATAGTCAACCATATCCTCTGCAAGAGCGTCCTCAAATGCCATACGCTTAACTCCGTCAAACATATCAACCTTTTTCATATAATCATAGGTTTTTGCTGCGCCCTCGTCAGTAATCTGGAAGCCTCTGTAATCATAGCATTTATAGCCGTTATATTTTGAGGGGTTGTGGCTTGCAGTAAGCACAATACCTGATGAACAGCCGAGTCTTCTTACTGCGAAGGAAAGCATAGGTGTGGGCATAAGCTCAGGGTAAATATAAACCTTGATGCCATTTGCTGCGAGAACACCTGCAGCACACTCTGCAAAAACATCGGATTTAATACGGGAGTCATACGCAATTGCAACGCTGGGTTCATCGAACTCTTCGTTGAGATAATCTGCAAGACCCTGAGTTGCCTGAGCAACTGTATAAACATTCATTCTGTTTGTACCCGCACCGATAACACCGCGAAGTCCACCTGTACCAAATTCGAGGTTTTTATAGAAGCGGTCAAGTATCGCTTCCTCATCGCCCTCGATAGATTTGAGTTCATCCTGCAAATCCTTATCAAGAACTGCTTTTTCCATCCAAAGGGCATAAAGAGCTTTTATATCATTCATCGGAATCTCTCCTTAATTAAATTTCAAATTCGTTTTAGTATATCACTAATTTTTTATAAAATCAATTATCTGATAAAATTGGTACGAATTTTCTTTTCACCTGCAGGGCGGTCAACACCATTCTGTTTGCCAAGGTCAATACATTTAAGAAGCCACGCCATATTTTTGCCGAGAGTTCGCATAATCTGAAGACCTTCTTCATCTTTAAGAACATCCTCCGCCTTTGCACCGTGAACCATATTCCAATAGCCTGAAGAAACAATAGGCATATTGTTAATAGTAAAATACTTATTAAGAACGTCAAAAGCAGCAGTTGAACCTGCACGGCGACAGCTGAGAATTGCAGCGGCAGGTTTATATTTGAATTTTCTGCCACCTGCATAAAAAGCTCTGTCAAGAACTGCACAAATTGTGCCCGATGGTGCGGCGTAGTGAACAGGAGAGCCTAAAACAATTCCATCTGCCTGAGCTGCTTTATCAATAAGAGTATTGGCAATATCATCATTAAATACACAATGACCATCATTTTTCACGCAACCTGCGCAACCGATACAGCCTCTTACAGGCTTATTTCCGAGCCAGAAGATTTCTGCATCAATGCCCTGTGCATTAAGCTCTTTTTCAATTTCGCAAAGTGCGGTATAGGTGCAACCTTTTTCATGAGGTCCACCATTCACAAGTAAAACTTTCATTTTATATACCTCTTTCAATAATTCTTAAAATATCGCCTGGACTATCTACAATATATTCAGGATTAAGGCTTTCTAAAACCTCTTTATCACGAAAACCCCATGTTACTGCTATGCAAGGAAGATTTGCATTTTTTGCAGTGTCAACATCCACCTCGGAATCACCTATGTAAACAGTATTTTCTATGTCCCCACCCATTTCGGAAATTGCACCGAAAACACTATCGGGTGCAGGTTTTCTTTCTACCCCTGCCCTTTCTCCATAAGCACAGTCATAAAGCCCCATAAAATAATCTTCCATAAGTGTTTTAACTGCAAAATCAGCTTTATTGGAAACAACGGCAATTTTAATGCCTTTTTCTTTTAAAGTAGTGAGCAAGTCAATAACTCCATCATAAGCCTTAGTTAAAATTGAGGAATGGTCTTTATAATACTCTTTAAAATCTAAAAAGCATTTGTCTGTGATTTCTGAAGATGTGTTTTCGGGAACTGAACGTTCAATCAAAAGACGAATTCCGTTACCCACAAAAGAACGGATTTCTTCCGTTGTGCGTTTTGGTAAACCATTTTTTTCAAGAGCATAATTCACACTATCACGCAAATCGCCAAGAGTATCTAAAAGAGTTCCGTCAAGGTCAAAAACAACTGAATTAAGCTTCATCCTCGGGACACTCCAAATCAACAACTGTATATGTTCTGCCCAATGCAGGTAAAACCTTTTCTTTTAAATCTGCAGTTGAGAATTTAACAGTTGCAGTATTAACGCAAGGATGACAAGCGAAAAATTCATCCTTGAAAACATTTTTCTCAATAAGAAGCTCAACATTTTCTTCTTTATCAAAAATCAATGAAAGAACAGTCAATGAACCGGGTGAAACATTGAGAAGCTCCACCATTTTCTCACCGCTTCCGAATGAAAGACGGGATGAATTTATCTGAGCTGAAAGATATTTTGTTTTAAAGGGCATATCACCGGGAATAAGAAGCAAATAGAACTTTGTTTGCTGACGATTGCAAAGAAGAAGATTTTTGCATATTTTCGCATCAATAATTTTTTCAACACTCTCGCAAAGCTCAATTGTTGCCGCTTCATCATGCTCGGCTCTTATATATTCCACTCCGTTTTCTTCAAGAAAAAGATAACTCTGCATTTCCTTTTCTGTTGCAGTTGTTTCGGGGTGGATATTATAGGTTTCGGGATTTATGTACATAGTTTTTCTCCTAATAAACAAAGTAGCGAGGGAAAGGGGCAACCCACCACCATCGCAAGCGATGGTCCCCCTCCCTATTCGGCAAGCCGAACAGGGATGATAGGCTTCGCATTAATATAAATTCAACGTTTTCTCCGCTGCTTCTCTTAAGCAGAAGCCTGTTAAAATTGTGCCGTCAGAATTGTATTTTTCGGTTAACTCTTTAAGAATGTTGTAATTCTCTTCTGATGGGTTTTCCCATTGGTTATAAATTGCATCGAGCAAATCGCAACACATAGAGAATTTTTTTACCCATTTTGCCATTTCCTTGAAAAGCTCAACGCTTGTATCTTCAAGCATTTCAAGACATTTTCTCATATTGCTGTTATAGTCTTTAAACTCGTTGAGAGCGCCTGCCTTATCACCGATTGATAAAAGGAAATTAATATGAGAAAGCTTGTCACTCATAAAAGCGGAGCTATATTTTGAAAGGCAGGAAACACCTAAATGGTCTGCAAAATATCCAAACAACTCTGCCTTATCCCCTAAAATTTCTTTATGAGCATTTTTAAGAGATTCATCAGGGTTATAGCAAGCAGGATTCCAAAGATAATCCGCAATTGTCATAAGAGGAATTTTTGAACACTCTGCATATTCCATAACGTTGGAGATAAGACCTTCACAATGTTTATAAAGGTCTTTATCTCTTCCGATTACTGCACCGAGGTGCATTTCCTGAAACATTTCACAGTCATTAACGGGGAAATTATCCCAGAAAAGAGGCTTATGGTTAGTTGAACGGAAAAGCTCGTCAGATTCTCTTACAGTTAAAATTCTTGAGCAAATTTCCGCACCTGTCCAGAACATCTTAACATCAGTAGGAATGCCCTGACCGAATTTTGAAATATAATAGCCCTTTTCGTCACCGCTATATTGTGTGGGGCAAACTGTAAGATTTATTGAGTTATCAATCTCTTTAAGAGCCTTATATGTTTTATTTATGAGATAGATATGCGCATCAACTATGCCGTCAAATCTCTCTTTATCATCCTCATACTGAAATTCCCAAGGAATGTCGTCAAGAAGAAGACCAAAGGTTTTAACGCCGATATCATAAATGCTCTTAATTTTTCCAATAAGCAAATTGAAATCTTCTTCTGAAGTATATTTATATGTAAGTCCGGGTCCGATGCACCATGCAAAATCAAGCTGATTTTCTGTTGCAAAATCGTAGAGATTTTTTAAGGATTGAAGTTCAGTTTCGGGATATAATTCACGCCATTTCTCGCGATGGTAAATATCGTCTTTAGGGGCATAGTAAAAGGTATTCATTCCGTATTTTGCCATTAAGCTAATAACAGAATGTCTTTTTTCATCACTCCAGGTTTTACCATAGAAGCCTTCAATATAACCGCGAGTTTCAAAAAGCGGATAATCTTCAAGTTCACCAATTTTAAGCTCGTCATTTTCAATGAGTTTGCAAAGAGTGTTAACTCCTCTGAAAACACCTTTTTCAGAAGATGCTTCAATTATCACTTTTCCTTCTGTTACTGTTAAGTAATATTTCTCGTCTGTAAGGCGAGAAAGTTCATCTATATATGTAGTTTTCTTACTGTCTGAAACTTTAATTTCAATATTGAAACCACCATTTGTTTCAATACCGAAAGAACCGAAAACATTATTTGCAATATCAACGCAGTCGCCTGAAAGGGCAACTGATTTCACATTAATTTTTTCACCATTAAGGTTATTTTTCTGAGGCACAGGGTAAATCATAAATGCTTTATCTCCTCTTTATATTTTTCAACCAATTTATTATTGATTTCGTCGCCGCCGTCAACATTAGAGCTTGCAAAATGCTCCGGCACGAAACCTTTTTTTGCACAGAGGTCAACCGCCTCTGCAACAATTGCATTAAGAACGAGCGCACCACTTACTGTTGAGGTAGGACAGATTTTTCCCTCTACTCCATCAACCTCAACACAGGCATCGCCAACGCAACCGAAGTTATCTAAAACAACATCTGCTATTTCGCAAAGTCTTTTTCCGCTTTTATGACGGGATTCGCCTGAATATGTATGCTGAAGATTTGTAAGAGCAACCACCTTAACGCCCTTTTCCTTACAAAGAAGCGCCATATCAACAATTACACCGTTTCTGCCTGAATTGGAAATGATAACAATAACATCGTCTTTTTTGATACCATACTCATTAAAAAGGTTCTGAGCAACGCCCTCAACGCGTTCTGCAATAGTACTGTCCGAAGCAGAAATATGGAGCATCAAAGGTGGCTCTAAAATCGGCTGAATTTTAACAAGACCGCCTGCTCTGTAAAAAAGCTCTTCGGCAAGCATATGGGAATGACCCGTACCGAACAAGAATATTTTTCTGTCATTTACAAGGGCATCGCTAAAAAGCTCCGCAGTTTTTTCAATATTTTCTGCACCTTCTGTTGCGATTTTTTCAATAATGGTCTGATTAGCCTTTATATATTCGATATATTTCTTCACTGCATTTCCCTCGCAATCTTCAATGCTCCCTCTTCAGGCGGTAATGTAAGCATTTCAATTTTTAAATCAGGATGAAATTCCTTAACATCCTCAATAAAAGCATTCCTAAAAAATTCATTATGCTGAAAAACTCCACCATAAAGAGAAACGAGAGTACAATTTTTCATTTCATTGAGAAGAGCAAGAACAGTTTTAGAGAAGAAATGCGCTTCATTGATTAGAACAGTTTTAGCAACAAAATCCTCCTGGGCTACCTCGCCCACCTTAACAGAGAATTTAGCAAGGACATCCTTTGTTGTTTCAGGTGAATAAATTTTATCTATTGCAAGTCTGAAATCCTCAACACCAAAGAATTCCTCCGCCTTTTTTACCAATGGTGTTATTTTCCCCTCGTCATAAAGCATAGCGGATGCTTTAAGAGCATTGACTGCGATTGAATAAGCCGAGCCCTCATCGCCGAAAATATGACCCCAACCGCCTTTGGTTTTCACATTACCATTTTCGTCAATGCCTGTAACAATTGAACCTGTTCCGCAGATTGCAACAAGACGGCATTTATCTTCACCAGAGGATGCGAGAGCAACATAAACATCGCTGTTCATCCCAATTTTCCTCGCTTTGATAATACCGTCACAAAGAGCATTCTTTGTTTCTTCCGATGCTTCATCATCCAAGGCTGAGCAACCAACAAAGACTGCTTCAAATTCAATTTCACCGATATTTTCATAAATATCAGTTATAACATTTTTGAGGTTTTCCCGTGCCTTTTCCATTCCTACAGAATAGAAATTTATGCTTTTACCAACAGATTTAACAAGAACTTTTCCACTTTCGTCAGAAACTGCTGCAGTTGTTCTTGTTCCACCACCATCGATACCAAGATAATATTTCACAAGAAAACCTCCTTTTAGTTAATTTTTCTTTTAATTAGTCTATCTTTTTTAATTCCTTTGCCATTTCAACAAAGCCATTCATAACAGATGAGCCTGTTTTACAGCCGAGAGAAATAAGCTCGTGGTAATGGTTCATGGGGTCACCCATAGTATAGTCATTATCGGGTACGATATAACCGATTGCGTCGTTTGCAAGACCGAAAACGATTGTATCTTCGCCGAACATTTCGCGAAGAGATGGAATACCGAAATCAGTATGAGTAACAGAGCCATCTGCATAGAGGGATGCGCCACCTGTTAATAAATCGCAGCAGAATTCACCGGGAACCAAAGCAACCTTAAGCTCGTCACCAAGCTCCATATAACCGATTTCAGAATAAACTGCATACTGTTTTTTTCCTTCAACGAGAACCTTGAAGTTTGCAAGCTTCAATTTACCTGCCGCCGCCATAAGATTGTTCATTATAGGGATTTTTACCTCTTTGATTCTGATATTAAGACGAGGCTTAATCTTTTTCTCCTTAACGGGCTCCCAGTCCTCACACCAAAGAGTATATTCACCGCCGTTTTGTGCAGCGTTTGCAGACTCATCTGCAATTTCCTTTTCGTCATAAAGAAGCTTGTCTTTTTTGATTTCGTCAAGAGTTTTTGTGAGAGCAAGAGTGATTTTGCCGATTTCTCTGCCGAAGCGAACAGACATTTCATATCTGTGGTTAAGCTTAACACCGTCATTAGTAACACCGCAAGCCATATAAATAGCACAGATTGCGCCGTTAAAGAACATAAAGTTATAGCCCGCTTTATTTATTATTTCGCCCATATAGTAAACATATTCACCACAAAGGCGACGACCTGAGCCTACCTCATCCTTTACCGCAAGACCTGCAACATCAGGATGAGCAGGAAGATTAACAATAATTGTAGGTGTTTTTTTCTTATCGTCAGGTGTGAAGGTAAGTCTTGTAATATCGGTTACAATGCTTGGTGCAGAGGGTCTGTTCTTATTCTTAAAATAGTCTTCCTTAATGTCCTTCTGAGCAATTGTAAGCTCGCCGGTAGTCATATCCTTAACCGCATCCATAAGGGCATCGCTTACACCGTTATACAAAAATCTCATATAATTTTCGTCTGCACCGCGCTCGAGAGCGCCCTTACCGGTATATTTTCTCTTAAGATTTCTGAAAAGCTTTGAGGGAAACTCTGTCCACAAGCCCTGTGTATCGATACAGCTATGAGCATGGGTAGAAAAAATATTTATTGAAGAAATTTTCTTTTCAGGGAAAAGCGCCTCAAATTTTTCTTTAAATTTCTTTCTTATTATGCGAATATCGCCATTTGTAATACCGATACAGTCAATGGTACAGAATACGGAAACGCCTCTGCCTGAGCCATCGTCAAGAGCGATTGCTCTGCCCTGCATATCATCAACAACCTCTTCAACAAGGTTTTTGAATTTGTTATCAGGCACCATATAGCCACCCATATAGTATTCACGCTTTGCATAATCAAGAGGTGTCAAAACTACATTAGAGTAACCAAGGCTCCATTTTGCTTTTCTTGAATTTTTCTCAAGAAACTCCTCTGTACCCTTATAAAAATTCTCGGGCTTATATGCGTTTACGGGTGTAAAATCGCTACTGTCTTTAATTGAATCAGAAAATGCTTTTAAAACACCATTTATAGTTTTATGAAGCAATTCAACCTGTTTTTCTTTTTCCATAAAAATCACCGAAAAGGGAGATATGAAATCTCCCTTTTTCCTTCATATATTATTTTACTCTCTTCATAATGTCAGCAACATTTTCTGCCATTGTTTCATTTGTCAAATAACCAAGAGAGTTTGTTTCGTGGTAATGTCTTCTGTCAAATACATCTCTACCCTGCTCAATATATGCCTGAGTAGGATGAAGAATAAAGTCATTAGGTGTTACGCAATAGCCTGTCATATCATTGGTAACACAGAACACGAGAAGGTCCTTGTCGCCAACAATGTCAATGAGAGGTGTGGGGTTGATATCTGTACCCTTACCTGTCGCAGAAAGCTCTGCAGGAGCAGCACCGCCATATACTACCTCGGGGAATGGCTCACCGGGAAGCATAAGAATCTGCTGAGTGCCAAGCTTTATGTAAACCATTTCTGTTAAAAGAGCAAGTCCGAGGTCACCCTTTTCACAGGGATAGCGCTGTGATGAACAAGCCTTGATTGATGCCATAAGAGCAAGAAGTCCGTTATCAACGGGAGAATAATATTTATGCTGAAGAACTGTAATTTCGACAGGCATTTCCTTGTCGTTGTCAATACCAAGAGCTGCTTTACCGAGAGTTTCGCCCTCAATACGGGTTCTTTCAGGCTTATCCTCGCAGAAATCACCGGGGTCAACAGCACCGATAGCACCAACGCCGTAGAGCACATCAATTGCCTTTTCGTCTGTGATTGTTTTTCTGAGCCAGTAGGGATAGTCTGCGCTACATTCTCTGTTGTCACCACCAAGAGTATTGGGATGAGCAGCATAATTAAGGAACCACATTTCCTTGCTGTTATCTGCAGGAACGAAACGGATTCTTGTGAGAACATCGTGCATTGCATCGGGCTCTCTCTTGCAGAACTGTGCTTCAGGAACGCTTACAGTACCGATATAAAGCTTACCTGCCTTACGGTTCTTATAAGATTCTCTTGCTACCTCTTCAAGAGATTTGAGAAGCAAGTCCATATATTCTGCATCCTTACCGCTCTGAAGCTTGTAAAGCTGACCCCAATAACCAACTGTATCAAAGCCTGCATGAGTATGCGTACAGGAAACAAACACACCTGCACATTTGCTTTCTTCCATTAAATCCTTAAGATTTGCACGGACGATGTTAAGCTCGAAGTTTGTAAGGCCGATAATATCTGCGCTGATATGAATATATCCGCCGTTATCATCCGCACCAATCCACATAGCACTTACTGTGATATCGTCATGAACCTTTTCGATTACATGGCCCATACCGTGACCTGCAACCCAATATTTTTTTGCGTGAATATCCTTGGGCATAACCACTCTTTTGGCATAACCGCAAACATAGCTGTCGCCCTTGATAACTGTCGGCATAGGACGAGGAAGTGCCTCAGCCTTAACGCCTTTTCTTATAAGCTTTTTTGATCCTCTTTTACCGATGACTCTGACTGCCTTAGCAGCAAATTCATTAACACCCATTTTTGTTCTCCTTTTTGGATTAATAATATACATCTATATTGTAACAAATGTTATATTATAAAGTCAACGAAATAACTCACTAAATAGAGAACAAAGAAATGGTGAAAATACACAAAAAAGGCTGTAAAATCAAGCATCAGCTTAATTTCACAGTCTTTTAAATTCAAGAAATTAATAATTCTCTTTTCTTACTTCGAAATAGCTTTGAGGATGAGCGCATACGGGGCAAACCTGAGGAGCTTTTTTACCCATTACAAGGTGACCGCAATTACGGCATTCCCACATTGTTTCCTCTGCTTTTTCAAATACCTGCTGCATTTCAACATTTGAAAGAAGCTTTCTGTATCTCTCTTCATGAGATTTTTCAATTTTTGCTACTGCGCGGAATTTAGCAGCGATTGCGGTGAAGCCCTCTTCCTCTGCTTCGTCTGCAAAGGTAGCGTACATATCTGTCCACTCATAGTTTTCACCTTCTGCAGCTGCAAGAAGATTTTCTGCTGTGTTACCAAGAGCCTTAAGCTCCTTGAACCACATTTTTGCGTGTTCTTTTTCATTGTTTGCGGTTTCTTCAAAAATAGCAGCTATCTGCTGATAACCTTCTTTTTTAGCAACAGATGCAAAATATGTGTATTTGTTTCTTGCTTCGCTTTCACCTGAGAAAGCAGCCATAAGATTTTTTTCAGTTTTTGAACCTTTGAGTTCCATTATAATCATCCTTTCAGCTTTGCTTTTAGTAATATTTCCCATCGGAAATTAATTATACTATAAAGAAACAAAAAAAGTTTGTCAATAAACGAATTGTAAAAAAATCACCAAGGATTTTTGTTCTTTTCAACAAAGAAAAAGCTTATTTTAATTGACTTATTATTCCAAATATGTTAGTATTTTTTAAAATCCAAATTAAAGGAGATAAAATGTTATGGCAAAATTAAAAGACATCGACAAAGCTGCTGAATCCAAAGGTTCATTACTCGTTACTATTTGGCAGTTTGTTAAATTCATCGTTGTAAGCCTTCTTGCAATGATCGTTCAGTTCGTTCTTCTCAACACACTTCAGCTCATTCCTGCAATTCAGAATCTTTACAATGAGCCCTTCAGTTGGTGGGTTTTTGTTTACCCCATTGCAGTTGGTGGCTTAGGCTACTTTATCGTTAGCAACGTTGCAAACATTATGGCTCAGATTGTTGCTTTCTTTGTTAACAAGGAAAAAACATTCAACTCAGGTGCAAATGTTGCAGTTGCTCTCCCTATTTACATCGCATTCACAATCGGCCTCATCCTTTTCTCAGCTTGGCTCAACCCCACTCTTAAGGATGTTTTCCTTGGCTTTGAATGGTGCAACGAAACAGCAGCAAAGAATATTGCAACAATGATTTGCTCTGCAGTTCAGTTCTTCCTCTACTTCCCCGTTGACAAAATTCTCTTCCACAAGAAGAAAGAAGAAAAATAAGTAAAAAAATATTTAAAAATCCCTTGACTTTCAAACTGAAAGTCAAGGGATTTTTTGCGTTTAGAAATTCTGTCCGTTCCAGCCCCAGTTAGCATATCCTGTATATTTTACATACACTCTGTCAGGCGAAATACCAAGTTCATTTTCGAGAATATCGCAAACTACTTTCGTCATTTTCTCACTTGCATCAGGATTAACCTGACCAAGTAATTCTACATCAACTATTGCGGAATCGCTTGAAGCGTCGCCCTTGAACCAAAGCTTTATACCATCCTCGATTCCCACCATAAGCCAAGCCTCTGTTTTTCCTGGAAAGCTTTCGATTGCTTTGCCGAATGCAGATTTAATAGCTTCGCATTTTTCAGGTGCTACTGTTTTTGTTGTTTTAAGATTAATATAAGGCATACAAACAACCCCTTTCTTTCCTGTATATTACCATTAATCGCCTTGATTTTCAAGCCATGAAAATGCACTTTGTGCTAAAACCGCGCTACCAATTGCCAATACCTTTTCATCAAATCTGACCTTAGGGTGATGCTGTGGGTAAATATAACCTTCATCCGAGTTACCTGCAGCCAAGGCGAGCATAACGGACGGCACTTCCTGACTTATATATGAAAAGTCCTCACTACCGCCACTTTTATTTGTCCTTCCGCCTATTTTCTCCATATTCAAAACCCACTCTTCACCCAAAGCATCGGTTAAATATCTTTCAATTTTTTGGGAAAGTTCTCCATCGTTTTTAAGCGGAGGACAGCCGTTGCCAAAATCGGCAGCCCCTTTTCCGCGAAAAGTATTCGCAATCCCCTGCGTAATTTCACAAATGCGTTTTTTAATATGCTGGCGTACTTCTTCGTCATAGGCGCGTAGTGTACCCTCCAGAACAGCTTTATCTGCAATAACATTACCTGTTGTTCCCCCGTTCATTTTCCCGATTGTCAAGGTCGCTTCCTCGGAAACACCTAATTCTCTCGCGTTTATTTCCTGCAAGGCTATAAGAATATGAGCTCCGATAGTCAAAGCGTCTACACCTTGCTGTGGTGTCGAGCCGTGACACCCTTTGCCTTGAATATTTATAGTGAAATAATCTGCCGCAGGTGCGCTTACATCATTTGCAACAATAATTGTTCCTGTTTTTAACGGCAGTCCTGCCATAATATGAAGCATTAACGCACCATCAGGCTTTGGATTTTCGAGGACACCGTTTTCAATCATATTTTTAGCTCCCGAAAGGATTTCCTCTGCAGGCTGAAGCATCAGCTTAACTCTTCCGTTCAACTCATTTTCGTGATTTTTCAGGAGCTTCGCAGCACCCAAAAGCATCGCTGTATGAAAATCGTGACCGCAGGCATGCATATTGCCGTTTTCGCAAGCAAACTCAACATCTGATTCTTCTCTTATAGGTAAGGCATCCATATCTGCCCTTAAAAGAAAGGTTTTACCCCCTTCTTTGCCGATAAGAGCTACTAACCCATTTTTACCACAGGCTGCAACTTTACAGCCCAATTCTTCCAATTTAGCTTTAACATATTCAGTAGTTTTAGGAATCTCAAAGCCGACCTCCGCATTCTGATGTAAATATCGTTGATTTTGAAGAATTTCATTTTCAATTTCTTTTGCTTCTTTAATAAAGTTAATACTATTCATTTTACTCCTTATTTTGCTTTGGGCTTTGTAATACAAGACATAACAAGACCCGCAATAACTGCCGCTAAAATTCCGCCTGCACCCGATGTCAGAGGTCCTGTTAGAATACCAACCCATCCATCCTTATCAATAACCTCTTTTGTTCCCTCAACAAGCGCCGCACCAAATCCCAAAAGTGGCACAGTTGCACCTGCACCTGCAAATTTCTCCAATGGCTCAAACCAACCTAAAGCACCTATCACAACACCTGCCACAACAAAGCCAACGAGAATTCTGCCCATTGTCAATTTTGTTTTATCAACAAGAATCTGACCTATAACACATATCAGACCGCCAACTATAAAGGCTTTTAAAAACATCATAAAAACGCACCTCAAAAGATAAATTGCGTTTCTATTTTCTGTAAAAAACAAAATTATATACATAAAAAAATAGCAGTCACGAAGTGACTGCTAAAAAATTTCTTTTAATTATTCTGCAACTGTTTCGCTAACGAAGTCCTCGTCAAGGCAGGAGCAGGAAACATAGTTATCTTCATCATAGCCGTTAGGAGCGTTTTTAGCTTTGATTTTTTCGATGATAACATAAATTGCTGCTGCAGCTGCTGCGATTGCTGCGATAATACCAACGATTTTTAAAACTTTTTTCATATTAAAAATCCTCCAATTAATTTAAAAACTTATTGCTTTAATTATACCACAGTAAACAAGATTGTCAAGGGGAACAAAATGAACAATTATTAAAAATTGGTAAATAAAACAGTGATTACCAAATACATTTCTGGTAATACTCTTTTTGTAGAAAATTTTGCTCAATTTCCGTTTTACATAAAAATCAAAAGGAGTGCCGAAATGTATTTTAACAAAGTGGAAATTTGCGGAATTGATACCTCAACCTTAAAGGTTATACCCGAAAAGGAGAAAAATATATTATTGGAAAAAGCAAAAAACGGTGACAACTATGCCCGAGAAAAACTAGTTACAGGCAATCTGCGACTTGTTTTAAGCGTTATTCAGCGCTTCTCGAATCGTGGTGAAAATCTTGACGACCTTTTCCAAGTTGGTTGTATTGGATTATTAAAGGCAATTGATAATTTTGACACCAGTCACGATGTTCGCTTTTCAACCTACGCAGTACCAATGATTATAGGTGAGGTCAGAAGATATCTGCGCGATAATAACCCTGTCCGAGTAAGCCGTTCTATGAGAGATACTGCCTATCACGCAATGCAGGCAAGAGAAAAATTAAGCAACGAGCTTGACCGCGAGCCGACAGTCGAAGAAATCGCAAAGGAAATGGGAAAGGAAAAAAGTGAGGTTGTAATAGCACTTGAAGCCATAGTCGAACCCGTTTCATTCTATGAGCCTGTTTTTTCAAACGGCGGTGATACAATTTTTCTTATGGATCAGCTAGGATCAGACGAAAGCGACGGCGATTGGATTGACGAAATTTCTATGAAAGAAGCAATAAAAAATTTACCACAAAGAGAGAAGCGAATTCTTTCTATGCGATTTATGAGAGGTATGACCCAAACAGAGGTTGCCGAGGAAATCGGCATTTCACAAGCCCAGGTTTCAAGGCTCGAAAAAAGCGCAATAAACACTATCAAAGGGACAAGGTAAGCTTGTTCCTTTATTTTTATTGATAAAAGTCATATTTATGATATAATAATCTCAAATATGCAATATAGTGGTGAGAATAAATGCTGAAAAGTAAAATCCAGTTTATAAACGGCAAACCAATGGTAAATATCAATGGCGAGATTCACTCTCCCCTTGCTTACACCACTTATTTTGATGAGTGTGGTGAGTGGTCTGATTTCATCAAAAGCGGTTACAAAATGTTTTTTGTAAATGTTTCTTTTACGGATTTGCCTATAAACAATTCCTCAGGTTTCACACCTTTCTTGACTGGTGTTTTTGAAACTGAAACACCTGATTATTCAGACTTTGACGAAATTGTCAGCGGTATTGTTGCTGAATGTCCCGATGCTCTGATATTCCCCCGTATCAATATTGCTATGCCTCGCAAATGGCTTCAAGAAAACCCTTATGAAACAATAACGACAGAATGCGGTCCAAGAGAATCTCTTTATTCCGAATTATTTATGCGAGATGGTGCCGAGCTATTAAAGGCTCTTGTTTCTCATATTCGCTCTGCCGATTATGCCGACAGAATTGCAGGTTACCAACTTTGTGGCGGCACAACTCAGGAATGGATGCATCACGACCTTTTCGGCTCATATTCGGAAATGGGTATAAAAAAATTCCGCCAATGGTGTTTTGAAAAATATGGAATTAAAGATATAAAAACACCCAAAAGAGAAGATTTTGACAAGGGCATTCTAACGGAAGAAATCCAAAAATATTACGAATTCTGCAACGAAATGCCATCAAAAACAATTGAGCATTTTGCAAAAGTTCTTAAAGATTTTATAAACAACGAGCAGATTGTAGGTGTTTTTTACGGCTACAGTGCTTATGTAAATCTTCAACTTTGGGGTCTTCATGGACTTTCCAACATTATATGCTCCCCATACATTGATTTCTTTTCCTCTCCATGCTGTTATGACAGTAACAGAGAGTTGGGCGTAGACTGGGGTGATATGTTACCCGCAGATTCTGTTAAACTACACGAAAAAATATACTTTGTTGAATGTGATATAAGAACTCACCTGACCCGAAGAATGCAGGACAATCGCCCCGGAAAATACCCTGATGACAAATATCTGCTATATGATTCAAATGGTAATAAAACCGTATGGTGCGGTCCTGATACACGGGAACTTTCAATATCTGCTATTCGTAAAGCCTTTGCACACCAAATTACAAAAGGCTCGGGCATCTGGTGGTTTGATATGTGGGGCGGATGGTTCAAGGACGAGAAAATTATGAATGATTTATCACAAATGAAGCTGATTTATGATAAATCTAAAAATAAAGACACAGAAGATTTACCCGCTTCTGAAGTGGTGTTATTTATTGATGAAAAAGCTTACGCAAACATTCCCCAAGGTAATCATCTTTTGAACACAGTAAACCACTATCGTATCAAAATGAGCCACACGGGAATTCCCTTTGATATGTACTTAGTAGAAGATGTAAAAAAAGTTATCAACAAGTATAAATGCGCCATATTCACTGCACCAAGACCTACAGAAAACGGCAAAAAAGCCGTTGAACTTTACCAAAAACATTCAGTTCCCTTTATTGCTTCCACCGAAGAAAAACCTTATTACGATACTGATGAACTTCGTGATTTTCTCGTTTCCTCAGGGGTTCATTGCTATAATGACAAGGGTGATGTTTTTTATTACGGAAATGGTTTTATTGGTATTCACACAGTTAATGATGGTGAAACAAAAATAACACTTCCAAAGAAATATAAAATCCGCCCTCTGCTTGATACAGAAAACATCGAATTTGAAACGGATACAATTACCGTTACTGCACCAAAGCACTGCACAAAATTTTTTGAAATCAGTGATTAAAAGCTATATTCCTATATGTAATTAGTTGCAATTCGGAAATTTTTGCTATATAATTTTTACAAATCCCAAACGGAGGTAGCGCAATGAAAAAACTAAAAAACAACAGCGCGGTTGAAATAAGCCTTACAACAATCTTTTTGGGGCTTATGATATATGCTTCGTATTCTTTATGGTACATATTCTACGGAACTGAAAGTGGCACGGATGTTCATCTCTATACCGTTCTTTCAGGTATGGCAATCGGTTGGTTCCTTGTAATGTTTGTAAAGGCAGTATTCAAAAATGCAAATTGGATTCCAAAGCTTATTGCATTTTTAGTCGGCAACGGTTTCTTCCAAGGCTTAATATGGGGAATCAATGCAAGCATCAACAAAGAGTGTCTTTTGCAAGAACAAGTTGTTATTAAAACATACACTGTTGCATTTTCTTTATCTGCAATTCTTCTTTTAGTAACATTTATTTTAAGATCAAAGAAAAAGCACAAGATCTTAAATATTGTTCTTGCAATTATTTATTTCATAATCTCTTGTGGTGGTGTAATTATTTTAAACGAAGAAAACATAAAAGCACTGGAATATAAAAAGGATATTCAGTTTAAAACTATAAGTGCTGCAGCAATGAAAATAACCAAGGAAGAAAAAGAACTTTGTTCTGAATGGTATGAAGATAAATTCTTTGGTGTTCACAATAAAATGCCATTCACATTTAAAGTTGATGGTGAAGTATTCAACCCAATTGATTGGGAACAGCATATTATGGAAAAACCCAAATTCGGCTCTGTTTACCAAGACGGACAAACCGAATATCTGGTTTATAAAAACAAAAACAATGACCTTGAGGTAACAGTTGAAGCAACTATTTTTGAAAAGAATGCTACTTGTCAATGGACTGTATATATTAAAAATGACGGCAAAAAGGATTCAGGAGTTATCAGCGATTTCTATGCTCTCGATTTCGGCTTCCCCACAGGCAAAGCAGACCTTTATTATTCAATGGGTAGCGATACTGCTGCAAGTGACTTTTCACTAATCAAAAAATCGCTTAAATCAGAAAAAGTGTTCTCAGGTAACGAGGGTAAGCCTACCGAAAAATATTTGCCATACTTCAACATTTGCGGTGAAAATATGGGTGTTGTAGTGGGCGTTGGCTGGACAGGTCAATGGGCGGCAAGCTTTTCACAGGCAGGCGCTGAAACAGCTGTAAGCGTTAAGCAGGAAACTCTGGAGGGCTATCTTCTTCCCGGTGAAAGTATCCGTTCACCACTTGTTTCCCTAACATTCTATGATAATACTAACC
>JAZRDP010000039.1:0-2759 GCA_045660345.1 Acutalibacteraceae bacterium | reverse complement strand
GCTTGGCCTCCGACTTAACAATTAAATGAACTGATTTTTCAGATGGCAAAGAATGAGGAAAGATACCATAAACGACTGCGGCATTCCGCTTTTGTGATTGTCGCAACCAGCCTGGCAGCACTTATTTGTCTGATGGCTTTAATATCACTCCTTATCCCTGAATGTGGATTTCAGGACTTTTTGATAATAATGTCTGTTATACTATTTATGATTCCTTGCATTACTGCTCTTAAATTTAAGGTAGAGACAGGGTATTATGAATGTAAGAACTGTCAGCATATGTTTGTTCCTAACTATAAAGAGATTGCCGTGTTGATGCAAACACCAACCAGAAGATTGTTGAAGTGTACTAAATGTGGAAAATGGACTTGGTGCAAAAAACTAAACAAGAGATAAATTCCAATTTGTGGAACTAAAAACATCATGGAGCTGATTTTTTGATCAGCTCCATTTTTGCATTATGCAGTAAAGTTTTTGACTTAAATATAACTGTGGAAATGTGACGGAAGGTATGGTATAATTGGTCTTATAAATACGGATTTATGAGGTGTGATTATGAAAAAAACTGTCTTGAAAATTATATTGATTATAATTGCTGTTTTGTTCGTGGCTGGTATAGTTTTTGGCATCATTCTTCACAACAATAAAATAAATGTTTCAAATGTTGAAGAAACCGTTGAATATTACATAAATGGTGAAAACGAGTTTTTGCGTTTCGGAGTAGAGGGTGACGATAATCTTTTTGAACCCAATGAAAAAATTAATGTTGTTCTGGAGTGTCTTGATGAAAGCTTAAGTGGTAATAAGGCGATAGTTTCAATTACAAGTGAGCAAACAGGCTTCAATAAATGGGGTTATATTACATTTGATTATAATTCACCTTATAACATTTTAAGCTTTGCTTCACAGGAAAACGGTGTTTTTACCATTAAGATTAAACAATTCGGTAAAGACGAATATAGTTTTACTGTTGGCGTTCTTCCCAAAAATGAGCAGGCAAGCGATGATTTTTACTACGGAATTCAGCCATATATCACACGTGCATATACCTGGGGAGAAGGCTTTTGTGTTCCGGGTTATAATGCAGAAGAATCTGTTAATAAAATTCTCGATATGGCGGAATATCTAGGTGCTAACCTTGTTCGTGAAGACAGTGTTGGTTGGGGCGCTATGCAGAGCGAACCTTACGGAAATTTGAATTATTCGGTTCAGGATTATCTTGTAAAACAGGTTAACAGCCGCGGTATGAAATATAACTGGCTTCTCGGTTACAATGCAGGGGAGTGGTCAACTGCAGAAAAATATAAAAAGAATTACGATGAATCAATTAGTTGGACTTATCCGCCTGATATTAAGCTCTGGAATGATTTTACAAATAAAGTTGCTGACCATTATGCTGATAATGAGGATATTCTGTGGGAAATATGGAATGAACCTAACTGGCATTTCTTTGCAGGAACATCCGAAGAGTATTTTGAACTTTTAGAAAACACATCTAAAACATTAAAATCAAAAAATGAGTCAGCTTATGTTTATTCGGGTGGTCTTGCGGTTGCAGAGAAGGAAACCAATTCAGAATACTATCAGAAATCTGCAGAGCTTATAAACAAAGGCTTGCTTGATAGCTTCGGTTATCACAATCACGACGGACTTGATAATTACTTCGACTATATGACGCAGATGCAGGGGCTCACAAATAAAGCGGGTCTTACAGATGGCGGATTCAATAGCGAAAGCGGTGTTGGTGGTGCGGATGCATCAACAATTGCCTGCAAGGCACTTTACACTCGTTCAACAGGTGCAAAGGGTTTTGTTTCTTTCGCATTCAGAAAAACTGTTACACCTGAAAATGATATCAATGACTTTGCATTTTTCAACGAATACCTGCAACCTACCGAAGCCGTTATTTCCTATGCAACGGTTATCCGTTTTCTTGGTAATGCATATTTTGTGAAGAATATTTCAAACGAAAAAGATCTTGTGATTGATGAATACACTAAAGATGGTAAGAAAATCGAAGTGTATTACAGTCTTGGTGATAAAAGCAAAACCACCTCACCTGAGGGTGAATACGAAGCTTATGATATGTACGGAAATCCCATTGAAATCAGTGAGAAAATAACCGTAAGCAATTCACCGATTTATATTGTTTATTGATGTAATATTGGTCTTTATAACAAATTCCAATTATAGAGTTAGATAAATAAGAATTTGTAGGAGAGAAAAATGATAAAAACAGAAAGACTTTACATTACAGAATTTACACTTGATATGGTTGAGGCAGTGCACCTCAACTCTCTTGACGAGGATAACAGAAAGTTTAACCCTGACGAGGTTTTTGAAACAATGGAAGATGCACAGGATACAGTTGAGTTTCTTATGAATGTTTATGAAAACGGTGATGGCCCCTTGGTGTACCCTGTTTTACTTACTGACGGCACAAACATCGGCTATGTTCAGATTGTGCCTATGGAAGACGGAAATTGTGAAGTTGGCTATCATATCGCAAAGGCATATGCAGGTAACGGCTATGCAACAGAAGCAGTAAAAGCCTTCTTGCCTGAGATTATGAAGAAGCTTAACATAAAAGAAATCCTTGGAATCTGTGTCGCTGAGAATATTGCTTCGATAAAAGTTTTAGAGAAGACAGGTTTCATAAAGGTGTTTGAGGGTATGGGTACATATCAGGACGAGGAAAGAGAAATCTGCAAATATGTTTATAAACTCAAATAAAAAAATATTTAATCAAAACAGAACGA
>JAZRDP010000038.1:0-5131 GCA_045660345.1 Acutalibacteraceae bacterium | reverse complement strand
ATGTGGTAATTGTGGTTACGCAATCATCAAGAAAACCTATGAAGCGAAGAATGTTAGTTACTTCTTATGCTCAAGGAAAATGAATGACAGATTGTGTACGGGTGCAGGAAGAACGATTCATGCAGATGATTTTGAGAATGCAATTTACGAAAAAATGAAAGAGAAATTGGCAGACTACAAAGTGATTGAGCATGGCGTTGCACCACCCATAGACCCGAGAGTTGAAGAACTGAAATCAAGAGTAACTGAAATAGAAAACGAAATTCTTGAAACAGTCAAAGGTGTTAAAGATGCAAGTCCAACGGTTATGAAATACATAAACGAAAATGTTGAAAGATTAGAAGATGAGAAAAGGCAAACGGAAGCTGAAATTCAAAGGTTAAGCGAGAAAAGTTTCGCAATTAAAGAAAAGGTTATATGTGACTTTGAGAGGTTCAATGAACTCTCTTTTGAACAAAAAAGAGCAGTTGCAAACGCCATCATAAAGAAGATTTATGTGTCAAAAGACAAACTCGAAATAATCTGGAACATATAACAAAAGTATCGGGCAGAATGCCGTTTCTGCCCGATATATAAGGGATTATTTTTTCCATTTGAACGCTTTGGGTCCCCAAAACGCTGATAGTGTACGATTTCGCGTTCGCGAAGGAATTTGATTGGGTCGCGTACATCGGGATCATCAACAAGACGGAGAATGTTATCATAGGTGGTGCGAGCTTTTTGTTCTGCTGCAAGGTCTTCGTGTAAATCGGTGATTACATCGCCTTTAGATTGCATGCTTGCAGCAGTCCAGGGGAATCCACTTGCAGCAGTTGGGTAGATGCCTGTTGTGTGGTCAACGAAATAGGTATCAAAGCCACTCTTCTTGATTTCTTCAAGTGAGAGATTTCGTGTCAATTGATAAACAATTGCACCAATCATTTCAAGGTGTCCCAGTTCTTCAGTACCTACATCGGAAACTAAAGGGTCCCTGTTTGACCTGAAAATGGCGTTTTCGGGCAAAGGGGACAAGCGTTCGGTCGCCTGTGAAACTATAGAACCGGACGAGCCTGTAAACAATGACTTTATCAGACTTTCGGTAATGTATTTTGAAAATAGAATGAGATAAAACACAAAAAGCAGACTTTTCAAAAAGTCTGCTTCTCATTTTAATACCCTATAATTCTGCCATCTGTTGAAATGGTGACAACTCGCCAGGGAAGGAATTTGCCACTTGTCTGCAGTGCATTTTTTACTGCGTGTTCAATACCACCACAGCAAGGAACCTCCATTCTCACAACAGTTACGCTCTTGATATTGTTGTTGGCAATAATTGCAGAGAGCTTGTCGGTGTAATCTACGCTGTCAAGCTTGGGGCATCCTATAAGCGTAACGTGGTTACGGATAAAATCGTTGTGGAAATTTCCGTAAGCAAATGCAGTACAGTCTGCTGCCACTAAAAGATTTGCACCGTCAAAATATGGTGCATTTACGGGAACTAACTTTATCTGAACGGGCCATTGTGAAAGCTGACTGCCAATGCTTATTGCAGGTGTATCCACATTACAAGCACTTCTGTTGATTGCCTTTGAATGTGTGCCGGGGCAACCACAGGGGAGAGGATTTGTTTTCTTTTCCTTTGCTTCAAGCACGGCTTTTTCGTCATAAGCAGGTGCTTCTCTTTCCTCAAAGGTTATGGCACCTGTAGGACAAGCGGGTAGACAATCACCAAGACCGTCGCAGTAATCCTCACGGGTAAGCTTTGCCTTTCCGTTAATCATTTCAATTGCACCTTCGTGACAAGCAGTAGCACAAGCACCGCAACCGTTACATTTTGCTTCATCTATTTTAATGATTTTTCTTATCATAACATTAACCTCCGTTGGTATTGTGATTTAATTATAGTAAAATTCAGTTTTTATTACAATAGAAATTAATACTTCATAAAGAAATATATTCCTACACTTAAAAGAGAAATTATTGAGGGTGATTTTCTTGAATTTTCACTTATTCCTAACAAAATCAAGGGTTTGGGCGTTTGTTTTTTACAGATTGATATGCACAGAAAAATGGTGTATAATCAATTCATCGTGAGGTGCACAAATGAAAAACTATGAAAATGAAGCTCGTGAGCGATGGGGAAACACCGCTACATATCATGAGCATGAACAAAAAACTAAGAATTACACAAAAGAAGATTGGGCTGGGGCCAATGATGGCTTGATGGCAATTTTTGCAGAGTTTGCTATGTGTAAGAATAACGGAGCGAGTGCGAATTCTGCCGAAGCACAGGAGCTTGTGGCAAAGCTTCAGGCACACATTAACGACAATTACTACACTTGTACTGACGAGATTCTCTCAGGTCTTGGAAAAATGTACGTTGCCGACGAGCGATTTAAGAACAATATTGATAAATACGGTGAAGGAACAGCCGATTTTGTAGCAGAAGCTATTTCTGTATTCTGTAAGGATAATTAATATAATCAAAATATCATTCATGCCCTGACCTTGTTAGTGTAGGTGGATGTGGAGGCTCCAATGGAAATATTAAAATTTGATTTAAATAGTTCAGGAAGCAAGTTTAAAATTCTTAATGCCACAAATGGCGGACCTTGGCACA
The DNA here is from genome assembly GCA_045660345.1 of Acutalibacteraceae bacterium. Taxonomy (GTDB): domain Bacteria; phylum Bacillota; class Clostridia; order Oscillospirales; family Acutalibacteraceae; genus DTU089. Next base: position 2,532 of record JAZRDP010000038.1, on the reverse strand, counting down.
GACGGTATGCAAACGACCAATTCCGCAGTAATTTTGCGGACTATAAGTCTGCTCGTATTCCATATAGCAGAAATCACGATTCTGCAGTTTGTGGTATTTACGGTGGGCCATATAGCCATGATATTACATATATTTTTCCGGATTTCGATGCTGACCCTTATGATGCTGAGTCCTATGATTTCGCGTGTACGGATGAAAGCATTTTAGTTTGTCTTGATGCAGGAACCGAAACATTTTTCAGATTAGGTCAGACAATTGAGCATCAGATAAAAAAACATGGCACTATTCCACCTAAGGATTTCAAAAAGTGGGCTGTTATCTGCGAACATATTATCCGCCATTACAACGAGGGTTGGGCAGATGGATATAAGCTCAATATTAAATATTGGGAAATCTGGAACGAGGCAGACCTTGACCCTGATGACTCATCCAACAAGCGCACGTGGGGCGGAACAAAAGCAGAATTTTTTGATTTATATGAAATTACCGCAACGCATCTTAAAGAATGCTTTCCTGATTTAAAAATAGGTGGTCCTGCACTTGCGCATAACGAAAAATGGGCAGAGGATTTCCTTCAGGAAATGGAAAGCAGAAAAATACCCCTTGATTTCTTTTCTTGGCATATTTATTGCACAGAGCCTGTGCACATGGCTCAAAAAGCAGAAAGAATAAAAGCTCTTTTAAACAAATACGGCTATGAAAATTCAGAAAGCATACTCAATGAATGGAACTATGTAAAAGGGTGGGAAGAAGAGTTCGTTTACTCTCTTAAAGCAATCCACGGAATTAAGGGCGCATCGTTCACATTGGCTTGTATGTGCGCTTCTCAGCGTTCTCCCATTGATATGCTTATGTATTATGACACTCGTCCCTCGGCTTTTAACGGTGTTTTTGATTTTTACACGTATGAAAAATTAAAGGGTTACTATGCTTTTTATTGGTATGGCTTCCTTTATGATTGCGAAAAGGAAATAGCTTCAAAAAATGAGGTTGAAAATATCTATTCTCTTTGTGGTGTGGATAAAAACGGGAAAGCAACAATTATACTTACTTATTATAGCGATAATGACGCTTTGCCCAATAAAGAGATTTCGTTGGATTTAGGTGAAAATGCAACGTATGAGATATATAAGGTTGATAACGAGCACAACGGCGAGCTTGTAGCAGTTACAGATAACCTTTCATTTGAACTGGAGCTTTACAGCATGGTGCTTATCAAGGAAAAATAAAGCTTTTCTTATATTTTGGTATGAGCGGTATAATCAAATCAATTGATTTCGAACTAAGGTGAAAATATGATTAAAGAAGTAATACACGACCCGATTTTGTTGGCAATGAAATCGGAAAAGGCTACAATTGAAGATTTGCAGGTGGCTGAGGATTTGTTGGACACGCTTGTTGCTAATGCGGCTGGCTGTGTAGGTATGGCTGCAAACATGATTGGTGTGCATAAGCGCATTATCTGCTTTGATGATAACGGTAAGTATATGACTATGTTCAACCCTGAAATTATCAAAAAATCAGACCCGTATCAGACGGAAGAAGGATGTCTTTCGCTTCTTGGTGGTCCTCGTCCTTGTAAGCGTTATAAGAGTATAAAAGTGCAGTGGCAGACAGCCGAATTCCAAACCCGAATCAAAACCTTCACCGGCTGGACAGCACAAATAATCCAACACGAAATCGACCATTGTGATGGCATTTTAATTTGAGGTGGAGTATGAAAAAAGTAATTTCTATTATTATAGCCGTGCTTGTTATTGTGGGTGGTGTAGCTACTGCCTTTGTGCTTATCAATAAGGATGAGCCCGTTGAATTTACACCTGTTGAAAACAGAGTATATACAGATAAAGAACTTTCGGTTGAGCCCGATACAGAAAAATATGTGAAAATGGTTGCCCTCGATTCAGGCAACGATATTTATACTCCTGCTAAAAAGCAGAGCTATGTTTATCGCTACGGACCGTCTTTAATAAGAAATGCCGACGGTAGCATTGATGCTTTTTTCTCTTCTCCCGGTATTTTTGATGAGTGGGATTATCTTTTTTACAGACATTCTCCCGATGGCGGTAAAACATGGACAACAGAGAAATCTGTTTTGGCACCAACTCCCGATTCTACTGATTTTTATTCCTGTTGTGATCCCGGCGTTGTAAGATTCGGCGGCTACTATTATCTTGCTTATACGTCAACTGTTGTTGAGGGTGGCGTTGATAACGATGTTTTTGTTGCAAGAAGTAAAAATCTTGACGGACCTTATGAGAAATGGAATGGTGAGGGTTGGGGCGGAAAGCCTGCTCCCATCATTGAATATACAGGCAATCCCGAGACTTACGGTGCAGGTGAGCCGTCAATGGTAGTTTTGAATGATACTCTTTATCTTTACTACACGTGGCGTGACGGTGAATTGAATCAGACAAGGCTTTCCCTTGCAGATGCCAGAGACGAAAACTGGCCGAAGACACTTGAATATAAAGGCATTGCAATAGACCATATTCAAGGTGATACCGACTCTGCTGACGTGAAATTTATCGA
>JAZRDP010000037.1:0-1670 GCA_045660345.1 Acutalibacteraceae bacterium | reverse complement strand
AACAGCTTCTGCGCGGCGATAAGCCTGCAGTTCCTTGTGCATAAGCTCGCTTGCCTCTGCGGGAGCAGCTTCTTCCTGCATAGGTTCGGCCTTAGGCGCGGGAGCGGGCTCAGCCTCAACCTCTGCCTCGGGCGCGGGTGTAACCATGGGCGCGACCATCATCATAATGTTCAGCTGCTGCTGCAGGGAACGGTTTTCTTCCATGAGCTCAGCAATTTTTTGTTCGAGTGTCAGCAGTTCGGAGCGGTGCTCTGCTGCGGTTTTTTCAATATATGCGGTGACATCTCCCTTGTGATAGCCACCTAAAGAACTACGAAAACGGTATGTAGTTTCGTTCATGCCATATCTCCCCAATATCTAGATTTTCTTTATAATATCACGGAATGCAACAAAAAATCAACAAGTAAAGCAGAAAAATAAGAAAGAACGCCTTAGGCGGTCATTCTTGTTTAGAATTTTATCTTGTCTTGTGTGGGCAAACTTGTTTGCAGGATAAAGAAGTATTAAAATGTGGTAAAGCCGCACATTTTGAAGTTTCAATCCGTTAAACATTATGAAGGGAGGTTTTGCAGCGCATGGATATTGAAAAACAATACGACAAAATATACCGCTATTGCTATTTCAAGTTATTCGATAAGCAGTTAGCACAGGATATCACACAGGAAGCCTTTCTTCGCTTTTGCCGACAGGGGCTGAGCTTTGATAATGGGAAAGAGCTGCCCTACTTATATACAATTGCCAAAAATCTGTGCATAGATGAATTTCGGAAAAAGACTGTTGATAGCATTGAGGAATTTGCAAGCGAATCGGCTTCCGACCCTTCGGAAGAATGGATAGATACACTGGTGCTGAGAAATGCTGTGTCAAAACTTCCAGATGATGAACAGGAACTGCTGTTTTTGCGATACGTAAATGACCTTCCGATTAACACGATTTGCTGCATCACCGGCTTATCCCGCTTTGCAGTTTATCGCAGGCTATCAAAATCTTTGAAATGGCTCAAAGAAGAATTAAAAAAGGAGGGCTTTTCAGAATGAATAATCAACTAAAACGAAATATTCAAAAAGCGTTTGCCGCTCCTAAACCAAATCAACAGGAAAAGACGAGATTTTTAAGATCATTGCCCCAGCCGCAGATCGGTATGTTCCGCTTTATATTGGTGCAGGCATCATACGTGAGAAAATTATCATGGGTTCTGTCCGGCTTGATATTATTACTTGCGCTGCTTTGTTCCTGCAATATCAGCCAGGATACTTTATGGCTTGTATCTGCATTTGTTCCGGCTTTAGGTCTTTTGGCGGTTACGGAGAGCAATCGCTCAATGATGTATGGAATGAGTGAACTTGAAAAATCCACTCGATTTTCTTTGAAAAGTGTGGTTCTCGCAAGAATGAGCATTCTGGGGCTGGTTAATTTCGCTATAATTGCTGTTCTTGCGCCCCTGTGCCGCGTTGGCAATGGTTTTTCTCTGCTTCAAACGCTGATGTACCTTCTTGTTCCATATCTTTTAACTGTAAATATCAGTTTATGGATTGCCCGACGCACCAATGATAAGGAAATTATTTATGGATGTATGTGTGTTGCCATAATTGTAAGTGCCATCAATACCGGTCTGCATTTTGTGGTAGAGCTCATATATCAGGAAGTTTACATTAGTTGGTGGCTTGTTT
>JAZRDP010000036.1:0-55439 GCA_045660345.1 Acutalibacteraceae bacterium | reverse complement strand
CACAACAAAATTTCTCCCGAAAGAGTGGCTGAGGTTTATGCAGGGCACGAGGTTGCCGCACACACACTTACTCACCCGAATCTTACAACCCTTTCACCAAGTGAGGTTGTAAAGCAGGTTGAACAGGACAGGCTCAATCTCAGTCGTCTTGCGGGCTACGAGGTAACGGGCTTCGCATATCCCTGCGGTGGCATCAACTCCAATAAAGCAGTAGGGGAGATTATAAAATATAAAACCGGTATTAAGTTTGCACGTACCATTGTGCATTCCTATAGCTTTGATTTGCCCGATAATCTGTTTTTATTTAAACCCACTGTAAGTCTTACTAAGGATAAGGACGAGCTTTTACGATTGTGTCACGAATTTTTGGAGTCTGACTCCGACACGCCGCAGTTGTTTTATATCTGGGGTCACAGCTACGAGCTTGATATTGACGATAGCTGGGATTATTTTGAAAACGTATGTAAGCTTCTCGGAGGACGAGAGGACGTTTTGTATTGCACCAATACCGAGGCTTTTGAGTATTTATCAAAATAATGCTTTGGTGAAAATATATTAAAAAACTTTAAAAAAATTGTTGCATTTTACAAAGCTATGTGATATTATACTTAGGTCTATGTGTGCGTTGTTACTCCTGTTGGGGGGTCAACGGCAGTTAATGGCAACATTAAAGCTGGCGGTCCGCTGCTTATTCTCGCAATAGTTTAGGTACGAACGCTTGAAAAAAATCGGAGGTTATTATGGACGCATTAAAACTTATTGCACAGGACAGCCTTAAGGCTGAGAAGCCCCAGTTTAACGTTGGTGACACAGTAAGAATCGACGTTAAGATTCGTGAAGGCCAGAGAGAAAGACTTCAGGCTTTCGAAGGTACAGTTATTGCAAAAAATGGTAGCGGTATCAGCGAAACATTCACAGTTCGTCGTGTTGCTTACGGCGTAGGTGTTGAAAGAGTTTTCCCTGTTCACTCACCCAACGTTGCATCTGTTAAAGTTGTTCGTTACGGTAAAGTTCGCCGTGCAAAACTTTATTATCTTCGTGATAGAGTTGGTAAAGCTTCTAAGGTTAAGGAAAAAATCGGCTAATAAAGGTCGAAAATTGGGGCAGATTTTTAATCTGCCCTTGATTTCTTTTTAGAAAAGATTATACTAGTATTATACATAAGTTGGCGAGGACAATCCGAAATAGCCTGAAAGTGATCTTTTTCAAGGCTTTTCGGCGCTTCGCCTTTGAAAGGCAATAGCCTTTCTTCGTTCTCAGCATCCAAAAATCCAATGAAAAATCTTCACTTTCAGGTCGAAGATTTTTTGAAGTGCAAATTTTTGTCAGGCTGAGGCACAAAACGCAGTGAATCCTTGACGGATTCACGAGTATTTTAACAATAGCATGGCGAAAATATGCGTTCAAAAAACTGTTTCGGATTATTCTCGCCAACTTAAATTAAGAGGTGAGCAATATGCGTAAAACCGAGGAATATAATATTACATTAAGTGAACCCAAGGCTTCTGCCAAGAAGAACTTTTTGGGTGATGGTAAGCTTAATGTATTTGAGGTTTTTCAGGCAATAATTTCTGCTCTTGTTGTTATAACAATTCTTTTTACATTTGCTTTCAGAGTTGTTAATGTTGACGGAACTTCAATGAAGCCCACTCTTCAGAATAAGGACAAGGTTGTTGTTTCGACTGTTGGCTATGAGGCGAAGAGAGGCGATATTGTTGTTATTTCAAGCACAGATGGCCTTAAAGACCCCATCATAAAGCGTATTATCGCAGTTGGCGGAGATACTGTTGACATCAATTTCACAACAGGCGTTGTTACTGTCAACGGAACAGAAGAGGATTATTCAAACGAATTAACCTCTCAGCAGTTCGATATTGCTTTCCCCATAACTGTTCCTGAGGGTACTGTTTTCGTTCTTGGTGATAACAGAGGAAATTCTCTTGATAGCCGTTCAACAAGAGTTGGTTGCGTTGATGAAAGACTTATTGTTGGTAAGGTTTTATTCAGATTTTTCCCTTTAGGCGATTGGAAGGTTGAATAATATGAGTAATGATGAGAGAATTATTGATATAAACACCGAAGAGGTTAAGGTTGAAAAGAAGGATACCAAAAAGGGTAAGAATAGCTTCCATCTTTCTGTTTATGATTTGGTTTCAATTGTAATGTCTGCTTTTATTATTATAGCAGTAGTATTTACATTTGTTTTCCGTCTTGTAGGCGTAAGCGGTACTTCTATGACCGATACTCTTCAGCATGGCGATTGGCTTTTAACAGTTAATAAAGAAAGCTACGAGCGTGGTGATATTGTTGTAATCACCGAGCCTAACTATTTTGATGAGCCCCTTATTAAGCGCGTTATTGCTAAGGGTGGCGAAACTGTTGATATAGATTATACTACAAGTACAGTTTATGTTAATGGTGTAGCACTTGTTGAGCCGTATACACGCGAGGATTTTATTCTCCCGAAGCTTGATGATATTGAGTTTCCTTATACAGTTCCCGAGGGTCATATCTTCTGTATGGGAGATAACAGAAACGGTTCAACCGATAGCCGTTCAAACCTTATCGGTCCGTTAGACGAAAGATATGTATTAGGCAAAGCCGTTATAAGAATTTTGCCTTTTGGAGATTTTAATATATACGATTATGAATGATTCACAGAAACAAGTAGTACAATGGTTTCCGGGTCATATGGCTAAAACGCGCAGGCTTATTAAAGAAAGCCTGCCGTTTGTAGATTTAGTGACAGAAATCGTTGACGCAAGAATACCGATGAGCTCCTCAAACCCCGAGCTTAAAGAGATGATAGGGAATAAGCCCCGAATTGTTCTTCTTAATAAATGCGATGTTGCTGATGAAAAGGCAACTGCAAAATGGGTTGAATATTACAAGAAAAACGGAATGTATGCTATTCCTGTTGACTGCCGAAGCGGTAAAGGCTTGAATGCATATTTACCTCTTGTAAGAGAGGTTTTAAAGGAGAAAATCCAACGAAATACCGAAAAGGGTATGGTTGGTAAGCCTCTTCGTGTTATGGTAGTTGGTATACCCAATACAGGTAAATCTTCGTTTATCAATAAAATGGCAGGGCGCAATCGTGCCAAGGTTGCAGATAAGCCTGGTGTAACCCGTTCTAATAGCTGGTTTGCAGTTGGTAACGGCGTTGAGCTTCTTGATACTCCCGGTGTATTGTGGCCTAAATTTGAAGATAAGGCTGTTGGTGATAAATTAGCCTTTATAGGCTCTGTTAAGGACGAGATACTTGATAGTGAGATGTTAGCTATGCGTCTTATTAACGTACTTAAAAACGGCTATTGTGACCGAATAACAGAACGCTTCAAAATAACAGGCTTTGAAGATAAAGAGGATTATGAAATTCTTGAAATGATAGGCAGAAAAAGAGGTATGCTCATTTCAGGTGGCGAGATTGATACTGAAAGAGCGTCAATAATGCTTCTTGACGAATACAGGGGCGGAAAATTAGGTAGGCTTACCTTGGATTTGCCTGAATAAACAGTTTGTTACTTGAAAAAAGATATGGATTGTTATAAAATAAAAGTCGGAACCATTGTGTTCTGACTTTTTGTTTTTTTGAGGTTTTTATTATGTTAGATTATTCTTATGAAATACAAGCTCATAACGACGGCTTTACTGTGGTTTGCGGTGTGGATGAAGCAGGTCGCGGACCTCTTGCAGGACCTGTTTTTGCAGGTGCGGTGATTTTACCTGAAAACTATTCTCACGAAATTCTCAATGACTCAAAGAAGCTTTCAGAGAAGAAAAGAGATTTGGTTTATGATGATATAATAAAGGACGCAATTTGTTGGTCTGTTGGTATTGCAACAGAGAAGGAAATTGACGAAATCAACATTCTCAATGCAACCTTTCTCGCTATGAAAAGAGCGGTGGACGGACTCTCTATAAAGCCTGACCTTGCTTTCATAGACGGTAACAGATACCCGAATACAGGTGTAAAGGAAGTTACAATTGTAAAGGGCGACAGTAAATGTATGTCCGTTGCGGCGGCATCGATTATTGCTAAGGTAAGCCGAGACAGATTTATGCTTGAGATGGCAGAGAAATACCCTGAGTATCAGTTTGAGAAGCACAAGGGCTACGGCACAAAGCTTCATTATGAAATGATTGAAAAATATGGTGTTTCTGAAATACATAGAAGAACATTTCTTAAAAATATTTTAGGTGAAAATAAATGAAGAGCGAGTTAATCGGTGTATATGGTGAGCACCTTGCCGCAAAGTATCTCCGAGAAGAGCATTATGATATAAAATCTGCGAACTTTAAAACCTATACAGGTGAGGTCGATTTAATTGCGGAGAAAAACGGAGTTTTGTGCTTTATTGAAGTAAAAACCCGTCAGATTGGAGGTATGACATCTCCTGCGGACGCAGTTAATGCTCATAAGCAGAAGAATGTCAGAAGCGCTGCATCAGTATATTTAAACAGATGGGCAAAAACCCAAAACCATCGCTTTGATATTATTGAGGTTTTTCTTGAAGGAGAAGAGCTTGAAAAAATCAACCATATCAAAAATGTATTCTGAGGTGGCTTATGAAATTCTTTGATTTACATTGCGACACAATAGGAGAATGTAGTAATAATAATTTGCCTTTAAGAGATAATAGATTGCATATTGATTTACTCCGAGCAGGAAGCATTGAAGAATACACGCAGGTGTTTGCAATCTGGATTCCCGATGAGCTTCGTGGAAAAGAGGCAGTAGAGTATTTTGATAAAACTGCTGATTATTTTTATAAGGAAATTGAAGCTAACAAGGATTTAATTTCTCTTTATAAAGAGAATAAAAGCACATCCGTAAAGGCAATTCTTTCTGTTGAGGGTGGGTCTGCCTGCGGTGGTACTATTGATGGGCTTTATCATCTTTATGAACGAGGTGTCAGCCTGATAACTCTCACATGGAATGCAGTCAATGAAATCGGTGGCGGAGCTTTTTCTGAGGGTGGCTTAACACCATTCGGAAAAGAGTTTATCAAAGAGGCGGAAGCTCTCGGTATAACCCTTGATGTTTCTCATCTTAATAGACAATCCTTCTTTGAGCTTGCAGAAATTACTCAAAAGCCATTTGTTGCAAGTCATTCAAATGCGGATATAGTTAATAATCAGTTTGCAAGAAAGCGGAATCTTAATGATGAGCAGATTGCAGTTATAAAAGAGAAAAAAGGCTTGATAGGTCTTAATTTCTGTCAGGATTTTATTGAGGATGAAAACGCCTCGGGTATTACTTCGGTTTGCCGTCAGCTTGATTATTTCGGGAATTTAGGATGCGAGGATGTTGTTGCATTTGGTTTAGATTTCGATGGCTGTACAGTAAATGATAAATTCAACGGAATTGAGAAAATTTCAGAGCTATATAATGAGTTGAAAAGAAGAGGGTACGAGGAATCCTTTCTTGATAAAGCATTTTATAAAAATGCAGAAGTTTTCTTCAAATAAAAAATCGTGTTTGGATTTTTCCAAACACGATTTTTGTCTGTTTATACTTTAATTAGTATGTGATTGAAGAAGATGAGGAAGCGGATGCTGCATAGTATGCTGCATTAGATGTGAGTGTCTTCTCCATTGTTTTAACAAACATATTGATGATGAATTCGTTCTTTTCAATTTTGTCTGAAACCTTATCAAACATTTCTGATGAGAAATCGTTGAATTTTTCAGTTGCAATCGCTGTACGAACATCGCTTTCCCATTTCTCTGTTTTGTCTGCGCCAACAAAGTACATAATGTGATAACCGTAATCAGTTTTGATTATGTCTGTGTCGCCAACCTTGTGAGAATCAAGAGCCCAGTTAAGGAACTCGGGGACATAGCTGCTTGTTGAGTTGACGTCTTCGTAAAGACCGCCTGTTTCCTTTGAGCCTGTATCGTCTGTTTTCTCTGTTGCAAGAGCTGCGAAGGTAGCTTCTGTTGCTTTGCCGTCCTTCCACTCTTGGAGAATCTTTTCAGCTTCAACCTTAGCATCTGCAAAGTTCTTGTCGATTTCAGCCTGTGAAAGATCAACTGCTTCGCCCTTGGAATTTTCTTTTGTTGTTTCAGCCTGAACAAGAATGTGTCTTACATCTGCGCCTGCAGTCTGCTTGTCAGGAGCAGCGGGATTAACGATATAAGCAACATAGAATGTTTCTGAAGCTTCGTCATTGATTGCAGTAACATCGCCTGTTTTGCGAGCTGTATCGAAGAGCCATTTTGTAATAGCTTCGGAGCTGATAGATGCGCTTGTAAGGTTTTCAGCAAGAGTTGAGCTGTCCTTTGCGAAGGAAGCCTTCTGAGAGGGAATAGCATATTCCTTAGCGAGCTCAATGAAGCTTGCTTCGTCAGTAACCTTACCCTTGAATTCGTTAGCGAGCTTCTTAGCATCAGCTTCTGTATATTCGGGGTCATCCTTGTTAGCTTTTTCTTCAACCTTTGCGTATGAGAATGCGAAAAGTCTTGCATCAACTAAATCGAAGTCTAATCTGTTTTTCTCATAGTAAGCCTTAACATCTTTTTCAGATGTTTTTTCTGTAACATCAGCTTCATACCATTCGAGGTAATACTGAGCAATAGTATCTCTTTCAAGAAGTGCTCTGTAGGACTTTTCTGTAAGACCTTCGCCGCAAGCTTTAGAAATGTAATTGTTGAGAGAAAAGTCGTTTTCTTCAGCTTTTTTAGCAAGAGCATCGATTGCTTCATCGATAGATGTTGTCATTTCTTTCTTCTGCTCTTTTGTAAGCTCAAAGCCTGCATTTTTAGCATCATCGCTTATAGCGATTTCGTAGATTGCCTTCTGAATGAATGCTTTCTCGGGAGCCATAAGTCTGAAATAATCAGCCCATGTTTCAACGCCTTCGGGAGCATCCTCGCCGATGTATTCCTGATCAGCAGGGTCTTTAGTAATGTCGAAGCCTGTGTAATATGCACCGTAGCCTGAACCGTAGTAAGAGTCAATCTGCTGGGTTGTTGATGCAATCTGGTTGTAAAGGCTCATATAGTAGTAGTTGTATTCTGCTACATCGATTTTTTCACCCTCATATTCTGCTACTGTAAGCACCTTCTGGGGGAGGCAGAAAACCTTTGTGAGAATGCTTCCTGCACCGTAGAGAACAACACCTGCAATAAGTAAAATACAAATTGTCTTTACAAGAATTCTGATAATCTTGTCACCCTTACCGTTTTTCTTCTTTTGAGCCTTTGCAAGGCGTTCCTTGCGCTGCTCGCGGTAAATTTCGGCATTGGTTTTGATTTCGTTGTTTGCCATAATTTTCATCCTTTGCTTTCTTTTAATAGTACGGCAATATTGTCGCACAATAATAGGTCTATTTTATACCAAATTTCAAAAATTTACAAGTGTATTTTATATATTTATTTATTAATACTATATAATTTACAAAATGTTAAGATTTAATTTGCTTTTTTATGAGTTTTCGGGCAACTCTTTCGGTTGCATATTGTAGTGTTTTATGTTATTATATATTGAAAAATTTTTTTGGAACGGTATTTTATGAATAAAATGAAATCGAAAAAATATATAACAATTCCTGCTTGTATAATTTTAATATTAGGTGTGATTTGTGCTGTTATAGTACCTCGTTTGCCTGAAAAAGAAGTTGCCGAGTATGACTATACTTCAGAAAAACTCAGTAAGGTTGACTTCGACAATGGCTTTAAAGCCTTTGTTTTAGCAGGGGAAAGTATATTGTATGTAAATGAAAAGAACTCTGCGGTTGTAATAACAGATGAGTCCGAAAATGTTGTTTTCAATTCTCATTCTGAAAGTGCTGCCAAGAATAAGCTTGCATATATTCTCGGTGTTGTTTTCCGTGATGAAAAAGGCAATTCTTATATTATGAACAGCTCGTCTAATAGTGTTGTTGAAAATAATTTTAAGGTGTCCAGCGAAAAGCAGAATGATGTTACAATAACCTTTGAATTTAACGACGATAAGGGCGATGCAATAGCGCAGTCGCTTCCCGTAAAATTCTACGAAGAAAATGGCGGTATCAAGGTCGAAATTGATACAAGAAAAATTATATTAAAAGATGGCTTCTGTATTGAAAAAATAAGTGTTTTACCCGGCTTGTTCTCTGAAAATAAGCCTAAAGGTGATTGCTTTTATACTGTGCCCGACGGTTGCGGAGCAGAGGTGGATTTAACAGTAGCTTCTCCTAAGGCTTACTCAAAAACATTCGATGTTTACGGTAGTGACATAACCTTCTCAAAGTATTCTCAGGGCGCAAGTCTTCCTTGCTTTTCAATGTCAAAAGGAAAGACTATGCTTACTGCTATTATTGAAAATGGTGACGCACTTTCCTCTGTTTATGTAAGCCATAATAAGAAAACAGGCGGAAATCTTCACAATAGCTTTACCGTAACACCCTATGGAAAGATTAACGGAAGACTTGTTAAGGGTGCTTCATTCGAGGGCATTTTATCTCAGACCTATTATCTCACTTCTTCGGGAAATAATGACTATAACACAGTTGCCTCACTTTTAAGAGACAATCTTATCAGAAGAGGTTATTTGCCTTCAGAAATGAGCGATGCCTTTGTTGACTACCCATTCTTTATTACTGCAATAGGTAGCGGAAATGGTAAGAAGAACGATGTTTACACAAGCTTTGAAAATGCATCTGAAATTATAGCACTTCTTAAAGCAAGAGGCGTAAGAAGCATAGCCTTGCGCTTTGCAGGAGCAGGCGATAAGGGTCTTGATTCAGGTGCTAAAGGCAGTGACAAAATCAGCACTGTCCTCGGTGGAGAAAAGGCATACAATAAGCTCTGTCAGGTTGCAGGTGCTAATAACAGCTCTGTGTGGATGGATGTTGATATTGCCCTCAATCCCTCTGCGAATGGTAAAAAGTCCGTTGATGCTTATGAGGAATTCAGAGAATATCTTTCAAAGGACAGCGTGAAATCCGATATTGTCACATATAATTCTGTTTATTCTAACATTTCAAAGAATTATAAAGCTGTTTCAAGGCTTGAATCTGCAAATGTATGTATAAACGATATGTCACAGGTTCTTTATACTGATGTTACAGGAAAAGTAAACAGACAGGAAGCCCTCGAGAATCTGGGTGAAAAGCTTCAGGCATTCGGGGTTAACGGAAATGTTATGCTGTCAAATCCTGCGGTCTATCTTATGAATCAGGCTGATGCAGTTTTCACAGTCAGTTCAAGTGCAGTTCTCGATGAATATGCAGGAACAACTGTTGTTCCTCTTTTGCAGATGGTTCTTCACGGAAGCATTTGCTACGGCTCCGAGCCTATAAATCTCTTTGAGAACAGTCAGGATGCAGTTTTAAAAGCGGTGGAATATGGTGCTTGTCCGTCATTTGTTTTCACCTATGATAACTGTAATATTCTCGATTATGGTGTTTATGCAACCCAGACCGCCAAGTTCTATTCCTCTGCGAAGAAAATGTTACCCTTGATGGATATGAAAATCACTTCTCACGAAAAGGTTTTATCAGGGGTGTATAAAATCACTTATGATTTCAATAAGGTGGTTTATGTGAACTACAATCCATCTGTTGTAGAGGTAAACGGAATTCTTGTTTCAGCAAAGGATTTTGTTATAATTTAACGACTTGTAAAGGCTTTCAATTTAGGTTGAGAGCCTTTTCTATATATTTTGACGAAATAGTTATTAATTTAACAAAAAAGTGTTTGCATTTTTTATTATTTGTGATAAAATGAAAGCGTCTAAGTGTAATTCAAGAAAGGATGAAAATAATGGACTACAAAATGGAATTAACCCCCGAACAGTCCGCCATTCTCAATGGCGAAAAAGGGGAAGTAATGGCAAAGGTTATGAAGACCCTTGTTATGTACGGTGAAGCATTTGGCGCAACTAAAATGATTCCCGTTACAAGCGAAAAAGGTCACCTTGTTACAAGCTTCGGTCTTAAGGTTATGAGCCCTGTTTATGATCTTATGGATCAGCTTATTGATGCAGGTATCAAATCAACACAGAAATTTTCTGTTGACCCCAAGCCTGTTGACCCCAAGGTTCCCTCAAACTTTGCAAAAAATCTTGTTTTCAACAAGTTTATGTACACAAAGCAGGACAGCTATGATGAGCAGCTCAGAAAGCTTGGTCTTTTAAGCGATGATGCTTATACATGTACCTGCTATATGGATCAGGTTGGCAACGTTCCCAAGAAAGGCGATATCCTTTCATGGGCAGAATCAAGTGCGGTTGTTTATGCTAACTCTGTTCTCGGTGCTCGTTGTAACCGTAACTCAGGTATTATTGAGCTCTTCGGTTCAATCGTTGGCTGCGTTCCTTACTTCGGTCTTGTTACTGATGAAGGCAGAAAAGCAACATGGGTTGTTGAAGTTAAATGTAAGAAGAAACCCGAAGCTCAGATTCTCGGTTCTGCAATCGGTATGAAGGTTATGGAAGATGTTCCTTATGTTAAAGGTCTTACTGATTGGATTGGTACAGAGCTTGACGATGCTGCAAAGGCATACCTTAAGGACTTCGGTGCTGCAACAGCTTCAAATGGTGCAGTTGGTCTTTATCACATCGAAGGTCTTACACCTGAAGCAGTAGAAATGGGCGATAGCCTTATTGCAGAAAATGCACAGGTTTATGTTATTGACGACGCTGAGCTTGAAAGAGTTTACAAGTCATATCCTGTTATGTGGAAAAAGGCAGACAAGGCTCCTCAGCTTTGCTTTATCGGTTGTCCTCACCTTTCTCTTCAGCAGCTTAAAGAGTGGACAGACAATGTTTGCGAAGGCCTTAAAAAGAGCGGTAAGAAGAAGGTTACAATCCCCACAGTATTTACTGCAGCTCCCGCAGTTTGCGACGAGTTCAACAAAACTGAATATGCTGCAAGACTCGCTAAAACAGGCGTAACTCTCAGCTATATTTGTCCTCTTATGTATATGAATAACCCTCTTGCAAAGAAGGGCAGAGTTATTACTAACTCAAACAAACTCCGTACATACACAACATCTCGTTACTACACAAGTGAAGAGATTCTTGACATAATCACAAAGGGGGCAAAATAAGATGAAAACATTTAAAGGTCGTCCCGTAGTACCGGGCACAGCAGAGGCAGTAGCCCTCGTTTCTCACGGCGGTTTTAATACACTCGCATCCTTCCAGAATGCTCTTCAGTTCGATAAGCCTGAAGACAAAACTGCAAAATGCGGTGACCAGAACAATGCTGATATTTTTGAAAAACCCATGGGTGGTTCAGCACTTTGCCTTCCTCAGACAATCGGTTCTACAACAGGTGGTATGGTTCTTTACTGTGCAAAGGTTTTAGGCAAGTGTCCTGCTTGTATGCTTTTCTCTGAGCATATTGACTCTCTCGCAGCTGCAGGCGCAATTCTTGGCTCTGTTTGGACAGATACTCCTATGCCTACAATCGACTGTCTTGGTGAAGAATTCCTTAATACAGTTAAAACAGGCGATAAAATCAAAGTGTATGAGGATGGCACAGTAGAAATTCTTTAATAAATTTGCGAAATCGGGCGTTTACTCACCTCGCAGTACTTTTGCACAGCTTCGGTTCGCAATTCACCCGATTTCATCAAATTTCTTTAAAGAATTAAAAATTTGTGACTAATTTTGCGGATTTACGGCTTTACTTACCTCGCAGTACCTTTGTACAGCGTTAAAGATATAAGCTTATTATATTTGTAATAAAAAATAAATCGTGTATGATGTTGTTAGCGTCATACACGATTTTTATTATTTAATTTGTATTATTCTTCTTTATGGCAATCTCCGTCGGTGCCACCACTGCAAGTAACCTCAATACTAGGTATTCCGTTACCCTTTGGTATAACTGTTATAATTATATCGCCACCGGCAGGGCAACAAAGAACCTTTTTATGATGTGTAACATCTCTAAGAGTGTTAATCTGGTCTTGATTCAAGTCCATTGTATTTTCTTCGATGGTTCCGAATTCTCCACCGTTGGAAGTGATTTTATAATTGAAATCTCCGTTGAATTCAGTGTCAATGCAATATTCTTTAGCTTGCTTAGCAATTTCGCGTTGGTTAACAAGACATACCTTTATATTAGCTGATTTTCGTACATTACGATAAGCGGGGATACCAACTGCGGCGATTATTCCTATTATAAGCACAACAACCAGTAATTCTACTATTGTGAACCCTTTTTTTGTTTTAAAGAAACTAAGCATAATGTAACCTCCAAACACCGAAACAATTTGCGAAAGTTCCGTAACTTTTACGAAACTAATGTAACATTTTTTTAACAAAAAGTAAATGCTTTTGCTATTATTTTTAAAATTATGTATGATATTACAATGAAAAGTGTTATGCGTTAGTAAAATTTACCAAAGAAAAGGACGATAACTTTTAATAAGTTATCGTCCTGATCGTTTAATTTATCAAAATCAGATAATACCCTGAGCCATCATAGCGTCAGCAACCTTGATGAAGCCTGCAATGTTTGCACCTGCAACAAGGTCATAGCCGAGACCATAAGCTTCTGCAGCGTTCGCAGAGTTGTCGTGAATTTCCTTCATAATCTGCTGAAGTCTTGCGTCAACCTCTTCTGCAGTCCAGTTATATCTCATTGAGTTCTGACCCATTTCAAGAGCAGAAACCGCAACACCACCTGCATTAACTGCCTTAGAAGGAGCAACAACCTTAACATTTTCCTTGAGGTATTCAAGAGCGTCGTTTGTTGTGGGCATATTAGCAACCTCAATGTAATATTCAACGCCGTTTTCAACGAGCTTCTTAGCTTCGTCCATATTGATTTCGTTCTGAGTTGCACAAGGCATAGCTACGTCAACCTTTACGCCCCAAGGCTTCTGACCGGGGAAGAATTCAACACCGAATTTGTCAGCGTAATCCTGAGCCTTGTCACGACCTGAAGCGCGCATTTCAAGAAGATAGTTGATTTTTTCTTCTGTAACGATACCGTCTTTATCGTAAACATAGCCGTCAGGACCGGAAATTGTAACAGCTTTACCACCAAGCTCAGCAATTTTCTTTGCTGCACCCCAAGCAACGTTACCGAAGCCGGAGAGCGCGAAGGTTTTGCCTTTGATGTCTTCGCCGAAATGCTTGAATACTTCAACTGCATAATATGTAGCACCGAAGCCTGTTGCTTCAGGACGGATAAGAGAACCACCATAGGAGAGGCCCTTACCTGTAAGAACACCGTTTTTGAAAGCGCCCTTGATTCTTCTGTACTGACCATAAAGGTAACCGATTTCTCTACCGCCAACGCCGATATCACCTGCGGGAACGTCAACGTCAGGACCGATGTGTCTGTAAAGCTCTGTCATAAATGACTGGCAGAAGCGGAGAATTTCCATATCGCTCTTACCACGAGGGTCAAAGTCAGAACCACCCTTACCGCCACCGATGGGAAGACCAGTAAGGCTGTTTTTGAAGGTCTGCTCAAAAGCAAGGAATTTCATAATACCGGAGTAAACTGAGGGATGGAAACGAAGTCCCCCCTTGTAAGGTCCGATAGCGCCATTGAACTGAACACGATAACCTGTGTTTACATGAACCTTACCAGCGTCATCTGTCCATGTAACTCTGAAAGTAATCTGTCTTTCAGGCTCAACAATTCTCTCAAGAAGAGAATATTTTTCGTATTCGGGATGCTGGTCGATAACAGGA
Source organism: Acutalibacteraceae bacterium (assembly GCA_045660345.1). Classification (GTDB taxonomy): domain Bacteria; phylum Bacillota; class Clostridia; order Oscillospirales; family Acutalibacteraceae; genus DTU089. The sequence goes on along the minus strand of JAZRDP010000036.1, from coordinate 41,794 downwards.
GCAAGAGAAGCGAGAACTTCAGTAACAGTCTGAACGAACTCAGGCTCATTTGCGTGTTTCTTTGCAACATCATCAATAACATTCTGGATGTAACTCATTGTGGACAACTCCTTAATAGTTCCTATATAGAACTGAATAAATATACTATTTTAACGAATGTTATTTTATACCAATGTATTTTAAAATTCAATAAAATTTTACCAGTTTTTTTATTATTGTAAGATTAAATAAAAATGCTACTTTTACAATTCGATTTTTATTGCATTTAGTAGTTATTTTTCTACAATTTTTAACAAAAAACTACCTCAAAAAGCAATAAAATAGTGAATTTTAATTCACTTTTTGGTATAAAATAACAATGATACAGTCCAAAACCAAGTTTTTTAAGCTCTGTTTATATTATATTCGATACCTTTTAAATGGTGAAAATGAGTATATGTACCGCCAAAAACTTGACAATACTAAAGTAAAATATTAAAATGAATAAGATTGTTTAATAAAATATTCTGAAAGGAAAAAGATGCTATGATTAAACCCGAAAACAGAAACTGTTTTGAGTTTTTCAGAGATTGCACCAAGGATTTTGGGGTGTATGATGTGTCTGAAAGCTTTGGTAATCTTATAAGCCGCAAAAAGTTTATGAGAGATATTGAAGCTGTTGCAGGCTTCCTTGACAGTAAAAATATCAAAAGGGGAGATGTTATCACAATTTTTCTCCCTAATACAGTTCAGAGCTTTGTAGCTTTTTATGCGGCAAACCGCATTGGTGTAATTGCTAATATCGTTCATCCCTTAACACCGCCTGATGTTCTTGAGGAAATTCTCAAAACATCTCATTCAAAGGCGATTTTCATTCTTGACGTGTTAATGGAAAAATATGTAAGTATGCTCAGAAAGAGAAATAAGCTTGTTGTAGTTTGTTCTCCTGCAGATTATGCTACTACTCTTGTTCGACCTGCTCTTAAGGTTTATTCAAAGATTAAGAGTAAGGCAACACCATCTTCAAATACAGCGTCTTATCATACAATCTGTCATTTGAATAAAACTGCACCAAAGATTGAAAATAACGGTGATGAAATCGCAGTACTTCTTCACGGCGGCGGAACAACAGGTAAAAGCAAAACAATTCAGCTTACATCAAAAAATCTTAACGAACTCGCTTATAAATTAAGCTTCTTTGATGCGCCTCATGCACCCGGTGCAGAGTGCTCTCTTGCGGTTCTTCCTCTTTTCCATGCCTTTGGTCTTGGGGTTGTGATGCATTTCAGTATGTGCGCAGGCTTTACCTGTATTCCTATGATGAATTTCTCTGCAGACAAGGCAAACAAGCTCATTAAAAAGTATAATATCACATACATTGTCGGCGTTCCCAATATGTTCAAGAAAATGTATGAAGCCAATAATTTTGAAGGAACTCATCTTTCAAAGCTTCGTCTTTTGTGGGCAGGTGGAGATATTATAAGCGATACCTTCCTTAATTCCTTTAACTCAAAGCTTGAAAAATATCACGCTAAGGGTAAGCTTTATCGTGGCTACGGTCTTACAGAGGTAAGCTCTGTTTGTACTGCCAATATCAAGGGTTCTTATAAAGAAAATTCAATCGGTAAGCCTCTTGATGGTATGACTGTTGAAATCTGGAGCGATAAGGGTAAAAAGCTTCCTCCGAATACTATAGGTGAAATCGTTGTAACAGGCTCAACTGTTATGGTAGGTTATCTCGGTAGCGAGGAAAGTGGCGTTTACACCGATAAAAAAGGCAATCGTTGGATTATGACAGGTGACCTTGGTTATATGGACGAGGATGGCTTCGTTTTCTTCACAGGAAGAAAGAAAAGAATGATTATTATTTCAGGCTACAATGTTTATCCTAACGATATTGAGCAAGAGGTTCTTAAGCTCGATTATATTAACGAAGCATGCGCTGTTCAGGGCTATATTGATACAAAGCCTGTTATCAAGCTCTTTGTTTCTCTTTATCAGCCTACTGATAATCCTGACGAGGTTTGCAAGCTTATCAAGGAATATTGCGATAGTAAGCTTGAACGTTTCTCAAGACCAAGCTCTGTTACAATTCTTGATGCGCTTCCAAAAACACGAATGGCAAAAATCGACTTTATGAAGCTTACTGATATGCCACCTGCACCTCAGGCTACAAGAAAGGAAATCCGCGAGGAGCGTAAAGCAAAGCGCGAAATTGAAAAAGCAGCCGAAAAAGCAGGAAGGGAAGCAGAAAAGCAAGAAAAAGAAGAACGAGAAGCCGCAGAAAAAGCAAAAGAAAGCAAGGCTTCCGCGGAGGTAAAAGATGGACGAAATGAATAAAAACAGCCTGTCCTATAAGATACAGAAGAATCCCTTTCTTTTAGGATTGTTTGTAATTGTTATTGCAATTGCTCTTGTTGCAATTTTCAGCCTTTCATCTGCTATCAGCAAGAAGGCAAAGGAATTTGAAACAACAACTGAAAAAACAACTGTTGCAACAACTGCAAAGCCCGTATATGAAGAGGAAAAGACAGTTTCCTTGGAGGGCTTGAAAAAGCGTGTTGATACAATTCAGAATGTTTCTGCAGATTTTGACAACGAAAGTGCAAAAATCATAGTTGAGTTCAAAGATAAGGAAGCTCTTCTTGATGCTCATTTTGCAACAAATGATTTCACAATTGATATTGTCCCTGTTTTCTGCTTCTATATCGGTAACGGCACTCAGGTAGCTTGTCCCGGTGAATTCAGATTCCTTTCAGACGGCAAAAGCGCAGAGTATAAATTAACAGAGATTAATGACCTTGCTAATGTAGTAGCGTTGACAGAGGAACTTACAATCAACTACGAGAATGTTTTTGAAGCTCTTAAATTCAATGTGTACCTTGAGCATCAGTCAAATGATGGCGTAGGCAGAACCGTTGTTGGGACTTATGGTAAAACAACAGAAGCTTTCAACAAGGATTATGCTGCTGCACCCGCTGTTGTTTCAAATCTTTCAGAGGGGGTTGAAAAGGTTAAGGTAACCTCTGCAGACAAGTTTGTATGGGTTGATATTTATTTCAGTGATGAAGAAAGCTATAACAGCTTGAATCATAACTTTGAAAACAATTTTGTTTGCTTCGGCTTTGAAAAGGGCGGAAAGAAATTCGATTGGAAATTTATTTCAACAGAATATGATGATTTATGTATGATTCGTTGTAAGTTTGATGCATATTCTCTCAATGAGCTTGCAGTCGAAATCGGCGATAAGTCAATAACAATTCCGTCACTTTTCAAGGATTATCAAATGAAAATCTGGACCTCTGATTACGATACAGAAACTGAGTTGTTGGTACTTAACTGATAAAACACTTAATAAAACATAAAAGCATCGAACCATTCGTTTTGAAGGTTCGATGCTTCTTTTATGTGATTAAATCAATTTTCAATTTTTACGCCTGATGTTTTTCTTTTTTCTGCAAGCTCCTTCTGAATCTGAGGCTTCATATCGTCAATCTTATAGAAGAACATAGGAAGCGCACAAAGAAGCATACTCACACCGGGAACAATTGAAACAAGAGAGAACATTGCAAAGTTCTGTGTTCTTGTAAGGTCAGTTGCCGCCATAACTGCAGTGGATGAAAGCATCTGAGCAGGGTCAATGTCAATGAACATATACATTAAAACGATACCGCAGGTTGCGAAAGCATTACCAAGCTTGTTTACAAAGCCCTGACAAGCAGCACCGAGAGCATTATCACGGAAGCCTGTTTTAAGCTCCATAAAGTCAAGACAGTCGCAAATCATAGCAATTGAAATAACATTGATTACACCAAGAGGGATGCAGGAAATGATAATGAAGGGGATACAAGCGTAAAGGTTATTTGTAAACCAACCGATAAGAGTTGTGAAAATACTTGCGCCAAAGCCTAAAAGGCAGGTGAAGATAACAATTTTGCTGTATTTGAATTTCTTCATAAGAGCGGGCATAAAGAGCATTGCTCCGAACATACCAACAATTGCACATACCTGGAAAATTGTTTTGATAGATGAAACGCTTGCGTCAATAAGAGCAGTTCTTTCTGCAAGAGACATATCTGCAGTAAGCTCAGGTCCGATATAGAAGGCATATCTTGCAACATGGAGCGCTGCAGCCTGAACCATATAACGACCGCTTGAAAGCACACCCATAGCAATAACGAGCATCAATGGCTTGCAGGTGAAAATTCTCTTGATAGTAAGAGGTTGACCGGGCTCGCGTTTTTTTGGTGGAATGATGACTCTTTCTTTAACCTTGAAGAAGGTTCTAATGTAAAGAATTGAACCAATAACAACGGTTATAATTGCAATAATGAGATATTTCTGCTTGTTGAAGGCGAGAGGGTCGGATGTGTCAAGGAATTTGGGAAGAGTAAGACCACAAACGAGGAAAAGTACCTCGGGAATAGCAGAACCTACGCCGTTGACTGTTTTACCGATTGAAAGAACCTGACTTCTTTCCTCGCTGTTAGGTGTAAGAATGTTTGGAAGACCCCAGAAAGGAACATCCGCCATTGTGTAAAGCATACCCCAACCAACATAAACTATTGCAGAATAAATGATAAGATATGTTTTGGGTAAATCGGGGCTTAAATACATAAGCACTGTGAAGATTGCAATAGGCATTGTTGCATAAAGTATGTAGGGCTTCATTTTGCCACGCTTTGTCTGACGCTTGTCAACAATGATACCCATAAGCGGGTCATTGATAGCATCCCAAACTCTTGCTAAAAGCATAAGCAGTAACACAAACATAAGGGGCAATTGAAGAACATTAACATAGTAGTCACTTATGTAGCTTGACATCATAGCGTAAATCATACCCTGACCTGCGCCACCGATAGCAAATGCCCACAATTCTTTTTTGCTTAAGAATGTGTCCTGCATCTTTTCTTTAACTTTTTCTTTAGACATTTTCATTCCTCCGTTTTTGGAATATATATGAAATTCAATTATTTGAATTTATATGCATAAAATAAATCTGCGGCTTCTTCTGTATATTCACCGTTTTCTTTTTCAAGGATGAGGGGCGGCTGAATTCTGAATCCGGGAGCAGAGCCCTTTTTACCCTCAACTATTACAAGGCTTGGCTCTTTTCCCGCTCTTTGAATAACCTCGCGCATAGATTTTGGCTCGATTTTGAATTTTCTCATAGCCGCAAAAATATCAGGAAGCCTTTCAGGGCGCTGACAGATACAGAATCTGCCTCCGAATTTAAGAAGAAGTGCCGCAGCTTTTGAAGCATCCTCGAGAGTGCAGTTGAATTCGTGTCGGGCATTTTTGTAATCCTCGCCCTCGTTTACAATACCTGTACCAAGCTTTTTATATGGCGGGTTAATGCTTACCAAGTCATAGTATTCATTAGGTAAAACGCCCTTCAGCTTTCTTAAATCACAATGAACGATGTTGACCTTGTCAGTCAGATTATTCTCTTCAAGAGTTTTATTGAAAAGGGTAACAGCGGTTTCAGAAAGCTCAACGCCTGTGATTTCCTTAGGCTGAAAATCCCTGAGCCAAAGCATAGGAATAATGCCGTTGCCTGTTCCTAAATCGCAGCATTTGTCCTTATGACGAGGCGCGCAGAATGAAGCTAAAACGATTGCATCAGAGGTGAAAATATGAGCATCGCTGACATATATTTTCATATCCTTGGAAAGAGCTTCTGTTCGTTCTTCTCTTGATGCCAAAAAATCACCTCTTATGTTAAAGCCTGCGTATAAATATACAAATACATTTTAACATAAGAAGTGTTATTTTACAATGTGAAAATTTGTTTGAAGGAAGGTTTTGGAACAATGCACAAATCAAAGAAAAATCTTTTGTATACTTGTTCATTTAAAGCTTAATTACGCATTACGAATTACGCATTACGAATTACGCATTACGAATTACGCATTACGAATTGCTTACTCCTCCATCTGCTTCCCAAGGAACGCCGCCGCTACCTGAGCAAGCTTAATTTCTGTATCAGTAGGGTAGTCACCATTTTCATTTTCAAGGAAAATAACCGCTCCGCCAATGTCACCCGATGCAATAATGGGAAACGCCAATGAGGCTGTAAGCTCAGTATTATCGATAGGGTAAAAGGTGGGAAGGCCTTTTTGCCTGATGTAGTTTTCTCTGTTTTCCATTAATTCTTCCATTTCGTGTGAAATGTGTTTTTCAAGTACATCCTTTTTGGCAATTCCTGAGGCGGAAACCACATGGTCACGGTCGGTAATAAGAACGGGCATCCCCGAGGTTCTGCTGAGCACCTCTGAATATTGCCCCGAAAACTGCGAAATCTCACCCATAGGCGAGTATTTCTTAAAAATAACCTCACCATCACTTGCAGTAAAAATTTCCAATGGGTCACCTTCACGAATCCTCAAAGTTCTTCGTATCTCTTTCGGAATAACAACCCTGCCTAAATCATCTATACGACGGACTATGCCTGTTGCTTTCATATATTCATTTCTCCTTAAACTCAAATTATGTTGTTAGTATTTGTGATTAAAGGGAATTTATACTGTACGAATTTACTTTTGAAATTTGTGATGTTTATTAGTTAAAAGTCCGTTTTATGGTGCATTGTATATGTTATAATAAATATAACAAATATAGATAGGTGAAAAATAAACGAGTAAATTAAGTAATGAATTGTGTGTTTTACCAAAACTCAATTACATTAAATTAATCAAATATAATATAAAAGGGTTTAATGATTTATATAAAATGAGTTGTATTTTATTTTTTATCAATAACTATATTTAAGGAAAAAGTACTGACGAGGAGTGGATAATAAGAATATGTATAATGATAGATGTGATTTGTGGCCGGAAACCGCTAAAGCAATTGTTAAAAGATTTTTCCCGAGCGAGTATTGTTCATTAGGAAATTCTAATGATTTTAAATACCAAACCAAAAATCCTTTTGTATCTCAAAAGTTAGTTATTAGCTATAACCCACGTTATAAAGTTTTTGTGGTCTGGAATGTTATAAATTCAAAATTCACAGGCGATAGTAAAACTTTATCATTTGGAAAAAATGGGGAAGCTTATGTTAAAAATATTGGTGCTGAACAATTGGCATTTACTATACGTCATTTTGATAAAAGGAATGAACGAGTATTACTTGTTGGTGAAAAAGCATTTTATGAATTTTGCAGTAGTTACATATATTATTTATTTGAGGAGAGGTTTTTTGATGATTTAGAGTCTAGGTTAAAAGTTGATAACAAAACAGAAAAGTTTTTTCGTGAATGCATTTCATATGAAAAGAAAAAGCGAGACCCTAAATTCAGGAAAAAAATACTAAGAAAATTTAATAACACTTGTATAGTTTGCGGTTGTAAAGACGTGACTGTTTTGCAGGCAGCACACATAAAATCAGTTGCAGATGGAGGCGATGATAGCGAAGATAATGGATATTGTTTGTGTGCTAATCATCATTTGCTATTCGATTCCTATAAACTTATTATAGATATGGAATCAAAAAAGTTCAGTTGTGAAGATATAGCAGAAACAGATCCTTTATGGTATCAGGAAGCGAAGAAGAGAGGTTTTAAACTATATTATAAAGAATGATTAGATGCAACCTGTTAACTTACAACAAGTGTTCTCATTTATGCGATACTATAATAAATGCAAGACAAACAGGAGTGGATTTATACACTCCTGTTTGTCTTGCATTATATTCTTTGATTTTGTGTAATATTTGTTGTATTTTTATGATAAAAGGTGTTTTTTATAGAAACTTAACGCTTATTTATACACAATGAATATAAGCGTTATACGGGTGGTACTCTGCAACAATATCATTATATCAGGAGAATTTTAAATGTGTAAGAGTTTTGTGAAATTTATCAACAAGTTTTTGCCTTTATGCATATTCTATTTTAAAAGTATATAATTGTTCTGTGTTTATCAATGGTTCCCATTATTTAATAATTGTAACTTTTCTTCCCATTCTTTAATTTGTTTTCTTAATTTTTTTGCTTTTGTTTTACCCCGTCTATAATCTTTTAAATTGCTGCGGGTTATACAAGACATAACAATAAACATAATTATGGAAAATAAAATAAGAAGAACTGTACTAATTTCTTCTATGTCTAATTGGTAGTCAATAACACCATTAATTAAAACAATAAACATTATGAGAAAAGCTAATGCTAAAACAGCACTAAATAAAATATGACCAAAACCTTTTGATTTTTCAATCTCTTTTTCAGCTTCTAAAATTTGGTTTTCTATTTCTTTTATTTTGTTCTTCTGATTGTTTTTCTCTTGTTTTTCAGCAGCCTTTTGTTTCTTTACTAAGTCTGCTTTATATTTTTCTTCTTTCGCTATCTCAATTGCCTTTGATAAAAGTTCGCGTCCATTTAAACTTTTAATTTCATCTTCAGAAATCTTATATCGTTTTGCGTTTTTTGAATCAATAATCGTATAGTTTTGAACCAAATCATTCCAAGTATCGATGTCAATTTCCATCGGGTCGCCATCATTGTTAATTCTTTCTATAAGGATTTTTGCCTTATGCTTAATACTTGCCTCGATAGTTTTCTTAAAACCATCACCTAAAATATCTTCATTTTTTTCTAAAAAAGACTGGAGTTCTAAATAAGAAAACTTGTTTTCAAATGCAAGGATAACCATATCATTTTTATAGAAATCAAAGTAATCTATAAAACGTAAAAAATCTTTTTCGATAAGAGATTCATTGATTGCTAAAACAACAGCATCAACATTTAAAGGGTATAATTTAAGTGTGGTAGCAATTGCATATTTTTTATCAATATTAGCATTCTTCTGTGCCTGCTTAATAATTTTATCTGCTTTTGCAGAATCGTAAATATCAAAGACTTTTGAATCAATTACTTTTGAATCCATTGTTTCTTTGATTGTATATTTCATTAACCCTTCTACGATGTAATCAACAGACTTTGCTAATTCAGGAAGAATTGTACCATTGACAAATTTAGCATAAGTGGCTTGAGTTTCTATTTGAATACGAGTAGCGCCTTCCGCCATTTTTGCATGGGCAACTTTATAAGCCTCTTTCCTTTGACGTTTTTCTACTCTGTATTCGTCTAAACTATGTGCTAACAAGTCAAAAGAATCTCCAATAACTCCATAACCAAGACCGGTAATTTTACTTTCTGCTTCTGCAATAAGTTTATTGTCTAATTCTGCTGACTTATTAAGCATATTGGATAAAATATCACTATAAGTATTAACGAAAATCTCACACGTCTTAATGTAATTGGCTTTATATTTTTTTATTGAATTTGTAAAGGTTGAATCATTCACGAATATACCGTGTTTTTCAAGAAAATTTCTTGTTTTCTTAATATAGAAGTTAGATAATTTTGGTAATTTTCTAACATCTATATCTTCACCATTAAATAATTCTTTAGGGACGTTCCTTAAAACATCTTCAAAAAAATCGTGACTTAGACTTTTAAAGAAAGATAACATCTCTTCATAAACAATAATAGATTTATAATATCTTATAGTTTCACCAAAAATATTAAAATCTTTGTAACCAGCAGTGTCTTTTTTGTTGCTTAAAACAACAAACTCCTTGCGGATTGCGGGAGTATTTTCTTTAAAGGGCATTTTATTGCTTTTTGCATATTCTTCTGCTTCTGAACCTATCTCACCAAGGATAACGGTTTTCTTGTTGTCAGCATCAAACATTTTTCCCTCAACAATAAAAATGGTTGAGGGGATTGCAACATAAAGTAAGTTTTTACAAGAAGTAAAAACATCTTTACCGATTTTTATAGCACCATCGGGAATTTCTATGTTACTAAGAGTTTTACAACCTTTAAATGCACAGTTTTCTATAGAACCTTTAAGTGAAGAAAGCGTACAATTCTTCATGTTTGTACAACCTTCAAACGCACTTTCACCAATGGTTTTAAGAACTGTGCTTTTTATAGTAATTTCTTCAATGAATTTACAATCTTTGAAAGCATTTGCTCCGATTTCTGTAACACTTTCAGGAATATCAATCACTTTTGATTGTCCTTTACAACTGGTTACAACACCATTTTCGATAATAAGTTCAAATGTACCTTCACTCATAATACAACCCCCAATAATTTATGTGTTGAGAATCTATGAGAAAAGTATAACAAATTAATTTTTATGTTTCAATAGTTATTTTTGAGCAACAACGGAGTAAAATCACTCTGCTATTACTCTTTTTATCAAACTATGTACCCCAACACAAAACTTGTCGAAATGTGTCAATGTGTTATGTGAAGGCTCACCCTCACGAATCCTTAAAGTTCTTCTTATCTCTTTAGGTATAACAACCCTGCCTAAATCATCAATCCTTCTCACAATCCCAGTTGCTTTCATATATCAATTTCTCCTTAAACTCAAATTATGATGTTAGTATTTGTGATTAAAGGGAATTTATACTGTATGGGGTTTACTTTTTAATGCTTTTCATATAAAATAATGAATAGTTTTGTATTTTCATAATATTGAGTTTTAAAGAAGAGAAATAGGATGAGTTTAACAGATATACAAAGTAAACATATTCAAGTTTTGCGAGGAATAGCCATTATTGCGGTTGTGTTTATTCATAATACGCCTATCGGTTTGCCTCAAGTTTTTATTAGGCCATTTTTGAATTTCTGTGTTGGTATGTTTCTTTTTTTGAGTGGATTTCTGTCAAGTAACAAATCTTGGAAGCCTAAAAAGAGACTTTTAAAAGTTTTAGTCCCTTATGCTATATGGACATTTATTTATGTGTGTGCAAGCAATTTGTGGTCTTTATCTGAAATACCACTTGATTACTTAAAATCGTTTTTTCTTGGTGACTCAGCAGCAATAATGTATTATATTTTTATTTACTGCCAATTTACATTGCTCATACCAATTATCGAAAAACTTGCAAATTCAAAATATAAATATCTTGGTTTTATAATTTCTCCAATAGAAATAATCCTTATGCGTTCACTTCCGTTGATACTCGGATACGAAATCAATATTTATTTAGGGAAAATAATAGGGCTATCTTGTTTGGGCTGGTTTACATATTTTTATTTAGGTTATCTTATTGGTAACAAAAAAATAATTGTAAACTATAGAAAATCCGTATTAATATCTTTGCTGATATTAACAATATTGGCTCAATTTCTCGAGGGGTATTACTATTACTCTTTAGGTGAAGTGAATTGCGGTACCCAATTAAAAATTAGCGCGCTTTTTAGTGGAACTATTTTTGTTCTTTTGGGTTGTAATTATATTAATTCAGAAAAACTATACAATTATAAACCATTACATATTTTGGGGGATTATTCATTTGGTATTTATTTTTCACATTTAGCAGTTATGTTTGTGCTATCTTTTGTACCATATTATTCAAAATATGTAATTTATCCGTGTAATGCCATTTTTGTAATTATAGTTTCTCTTGTACTGTGCTTTATTGGTAGAAAAATATTGAAAAAGTACAGCTGGTTAATCGCCGTATAGACAATATAAATAACTAACATCGGAGTGAATCTCATTCCGATGTTGTTCTTTTTATAAAACTATGTACCCCAATACAAAACTTGTCAAATGGTGTCAATGTTATATGTGACGGGTCACCCTCACGAATCCTTAAAGTCCTGCGAATTTCCTTCGGAATAATAACCCTACATAAATCGTCAATCCTTCTCACAATCCCTGTCGCTTTCATATATCAATTTCTACTTAAACTCAAATTATGTTGTTAGTATTTGTGATTAAAGGGAATTTATACTGTGTGAATTTACATTTGAAATTTAGTTTGATATAATTGCTTTAAAGGGGATGTAGTTGTGTTTGATATAATCAAATTATCACTGAAAAAATTTAACTACAAACTTTATTTTGCGCTACTTGTTCTTGGCTTTGCTCCTACAATCTATACTACTGTTCGTGTATTCTTTGTGGGGCAATTACCGAATGAGTGGTCTTACTCTATTGCAGGTCAGCTTTCGTGGGTGAATTTGCTTTATGAAATTTTGAACGAAGCAATTATTTTGCCACTTTTCTATTTTATAGGAAAAGTAAAGGCTGATAAAAAAGCATTAACTAATCTTATTCGTACAGGATTGGTTGTTTTATTATTAGTGTTCGGATTTCTGTCTGTTATTCTGCTTTTATTCACTGAACCTTTTCTTTCCTTAATGGCGACAGATACAAGCATTATTGGTTTGTCGGCTTCTTATATAAGAATAGAAGGGGTTGCAAATGTTTTTTCTGTACTTTCTCAATTTGTGCTTATAGTATTGATAAGCGTTAATAAAAGAAAGTACCTATATACATTTACTGCAAGCAAATTGCTTCTCTGTTTGATTTTTGATGCTTTTCTTGTTTCAAGCTTACCAATTTCGTTGGATTTAGGTGTGAATGGTATCGGCTATTCTAATATTATTGTTAATTTGATTCTTTTTGTTGTTTCGATATATATTCTGTCAAAAGAAAAAATACATATTTTCAAGAAATTGAAGCTTGATTTTTTATGGGCTAAAGAGCTGTTTAAGGTTGGTGGTATATCGGGTTTGGAAAGCTTTGTGCGAAATCTTGCGTATATGGTGATGATTTCGCGAATGGTAAATATAGTAGGTGAACAGGGAACATATTGGGTTGCCAATAACTTTATATGGGGATGGTTACTTTTACCCGTGTTACAGCTTGGAGAGCTTATAAAGCAAGAGGTTTCCGGCAACAGAGATAATATCGCTAAAAAAACAACAGGGTATTTTTATATTACCGCTATTATTTGTGCTTTGTGGTTTGTTAGTATGCCACTCTGGAAACCGTTTATGGTAAATGTATTGGGCTTTGACGATGCAGACAAATTATTTGAACTGGTATTGTTGCTTGTTGGATTTTATGTTGTATATGCTTTTCAGAATGTTTTTGATTCTACCTTTTATGGTGTCGGCAAAACGAACTATATGCTGATAGAATCCATTGTAACAAATGTTATTTACTATGGTTTTGCTTTCATTATTTATATAACAAACATTTGGACTCCCACATTAACAGGTATAGCATTATTGTTTGGTATAGGTAACGCTTTTGATAGCTTGGTATCGTTTTTGGTTTATAAATATTTTTTGAAAAAGGAAAAAATAAATATTTTTAAATCTAAAGCAAATTAGATTCGATTTCACTTTCGATTGTACCGTAGGTATTAGCGATTAAAGAGATGTTGTAATAGGTGTATTTACTAATTTTTCCCGTTGTGATATACTAAAAGACAAATGGTTGAGTCTTTTATTTTGAATGAATGATAAGCAGTTAAACTAACCAAAAGGAGATTTTTATGAAAGCAAATGTTTTGCGAAATAATACATTGGATTTTGTCAAGCTGTTGGCATCTTTTCTTGTGGTTTTTATTCATGTGCCTTTTTATGGTGTTGTAGGTGAAATAGTTAAACTATTCTCGCGAGTTGCAGTACCGCTGTTCTTTATGACATCGGGCTATTTTTGCTATAATAACGATTCGAAAACCATTTTACGCAAGACTAAAAAAATAGCGACAATTCTGATTTTTACATCTTGCTTATATAACTTGACAAATATATTTACTCAATTCGTTTCAGATGGTGTTGGCGGAGTTGTAGATTATTTTTCCAGTTTTGCAGATTTTGAGAGTTGGTTAAATCTGCTGATTTTCAATTTACCTTTTTCAGCAACAAGACTTTGGTTTTTGTTTTCGTTAATATATGTGTACATATTACAGATGGTATTTAATAAATTAGGATTGAAATACAAAACGGTTTTTATTCTGTCTGTCTTTGGTATTATAATCCATCTGTTGCTTGGTAGTGTTATGCCATACTTTGGCGTTGAGGTTCCTGATTATTTTGGCAGAAACTTTCTGTTTTTAGGCTATCCGTTTTTTGGTTTCGGTCTGATTTTCAGACATCAGGAAGAAAGAATTATTAATGTGAGAATCAGTACACTTATAATTTGTTCATTGTTGGGTTGTGGCTTGACATTATTGCCTTTATTATATAATTCTGTTTCTCAATTCAGCATTGGCACATTGCTTTTGGTTTTTGTTATTTTCACTTTAGCTCTTCAGAAATCTGAGGTGTCTTATCCTGTATGGGTGTTGAATGTATGTAAATGTAGCTTGGGTATTTATATTTTCCATAGACCTGTTACAACGGGTTTAAAGATGTTTTTATCAATTATAAATGTATCAGACACTTCTATTGCCTACGGAATCGTTTTTCCAATCTTAGTATGTATATGCACTGCAGTATTGGTGTTAATACTTCAGACTTTAAGTGACAAAATAAAAGAAAAAAATAAAAAACAAGCGGATTGATTTGCTCCGCTTGTTTTTGTATAATATCGCATTTTTCTAAAAATCATAGTTAATACAAAGAACAGTATATTTGTCCTTTGCGTAGCTTCCGATTATGTCGTTAATCATTTCCATTGGCGCCTTGCAAAGTACTCGGTGCCTACTGACAATTGCACGAGGAAGTCCTGCTTTATATATTATTAAGGCTTTTTAATTGTAAAGTTAAGACCTAATGCACCAACTGCTAAAATGAGAAGCATAACAAAGGGTGCAGTGTAGGAGCCTGTTGAAATAAGAAGAGAGTTACTGAAGGTTGCGATAAATGATGCAACGATTAAGTTGAAGTTTGTAATACTGTAGTTTGTGGGGAAATATTTTGCTCCATAGAATGAAGCGGAGAATGAAGCGGTCATTGTGGGGCTTGAGCCGTATGAAAGACCTGTAAGGCAAAGACCAACAATGCAAAGGGGAAGAGAGTGAGTCATAACTGCAACAAGAGTAAGACCAGCAGCAAAAATTGTGAGAATATTTGCTGCAATCATTGTTGTTCTTCTACCTAGGGCATCGTAAACTGCGCCTGTAATAATTCTTCCGAGACCGTTGAATATTGAAAGCACACCAACAAGAGTTGTTGCAAGAGCAGGTGCTGCATCAACGGAAATAACAAGGTCACGGGCAAAGCTGATAACAGAGTTGCCAACTGCGGTAATAAGAGCCATAAATACGAATGCACGCCAGAATGTGAAGCTCTTAAGCATTTCCTTTGTTGTGAAATCTCTTGCTTCAAAGCTTTCCTTCTGAACGGACTTTTTTGCCTTGGGTGCAGGGAATACCATCTCTGCAGAGGGCTTGCGAAGAACGATACCTGCAATTACAAGCACAATACCGATAACCGCACCTAAGATAATGTATGCCTTGCTCCAGCCAACGCTTTCATTTTCGAATAATGCGCTGATAACATTACCTAAAAGAAGGGTGCTGATACCAAAGCCCATCATAAGACAGCCTGATGAAAGACCTTTTTTGTCAGGGAACCATGCGTTTACAGTTGAAACAACAACATTGTATGAAATACCAATTCCTGTACCTGCAAGAATAGCGTATGTAAGATATAAAAGATAGGGGATTTCAACGCTTAAAAGTCCTGTGGTTGAAAAGCCGATTGCAACAAGTGCGCCTGCAATAATCAAGGTGATTTTTGTACCGAGCTTTTTGCAGATAAGACTGCCGAAAAATGCTCCTAAGCAGAAGAAGCACATTGTCAATGTAAAGTTAAAGGCTAAAACTGAATCAGACCAGTTGAAATCGCTTTTAAAAGGGATTTTCAAAATGGACCAGGCATATAAAACACCTGAGAAGAGCATTGTGAAAACGCCTGCGACCAAATAAAGCCAACGCTTATTTATATTATTTTTTGTTGCCATAATTGTACCTCCCGAAACAACAAAATTTACATTTAATTATATCATATATAATTTACTTTTCAACAATCTTCTGCTAGAATAATTAAAAAAGCATAAAAGGTGAGTAGAATGTATACCAAAAAACCTGAAATGATACTCTTCGATGTAGGCGGAACACTTTTCAGAGGCGGAAATTTTTCTGCAGAAAAAGGCTTTTCTGCTCTTCTGGAGAGTTCTGAAAATCCTGAAATAACTAATGCTAAGGAGCTTACAGGCTTCTGGGATGAATATATTGCTGAAATAGGCTCATTATATTCCGAGTCGGGAATTCACCTTGATGTAGCTTTATCTGCAATTATAAAATATGTCACAATGAATGCAGGCTTACATATTGCTTTGCCGATAGCAGAGCAGGAAGAACTTTTCGATAGATTCAATTCTGACAGAACGGTAATTGACGGTGTGCCTGAGCTGTTTGAAGCTCTCGGAAAAATGGGTATAAGATATGCAATTATAAGCAATAACGCTATGAGTGGCGAAAGCCTTAACCTTGCTATCAAGCAGTGGATACCATCAGCAAATCCTGAATTTTGTCTTACAAGCGCAGATTTGATGTTTACAAAGCCTTCAGAAAAAATCTTTATTGCAGCCGCTAAATATGCTCATCTTAGCTTAGAGGACTGCTGGTACTGCGGAGATGGTAAAATTCCCGATGTTGACGGAGGACAGAGTGCAGGAATGAAGCCTGTTCTTATTGATGAAAAATCCGATATTGCCCTTGAATTCAGGGAGGATGGCATCAAAGGTAAATATATGACTGTCAATAACTGGAATGTTCTTAAAGACTATTTAAAGGAAATATAAAAAATTGCCCCGATTGATAAATCACAGCTTTATCAATCGGGGCATTAAGCTTTTATTACATTTCGCCTTCGTGCTTTGAGGACTTTTTCTTGTCAGGAGTTAATGCTGTTTCACCGTTAAGGTACATAGCAATTAAGCCTAAAATAACCATTGTTGTAGAAATGTAAATGATTACGGGGAAGATTTTGTCCTTGATAAAGGCGCAGATTTCTGCTGCGGTGTCGCCACCGATAATAAGAGCAGCAACGAAGCCGAAGAAGGTAAGACCGCCACCAAAAAGAGAAATCATAATTCCGTAGCCGAAGATAGTTCTGAGAACAGATGCAATTTTTTTACATGCTTTTTTCATTTTGCTACCTCCTTACATTCCTAATACGGGAAGCCATCCCATAAGCACTACAACCTCGAGAATGAACTGAGCAGCTACCCAGAACATATTATTCTTAAAGGTTTTACTGAAATCAGATTCTGCAAGAGTCATACCCGCGTACATACCAAGACCAAGCGGTGGAGTAATACCGCACATAACACCGCAGATGCAAGGAAGCATTGCTGCAACGAGTAAGGGCTCGCAGCCAACCTGAGCAAGAACGGTAATAAACATAGGTCCGAAAATAACAACAAGTGAGGAACCAGGAATAAGCATACCCATAAAGCAGGTGATTAAGCAAACTGCAACAACAGTACCTAATTTACCAAAGTTCCAAGCGGTGATGATTGCGCCCATTTCACCGGCAACATCAAGGTCGCCGAACAATGAACCAACCATATAACCGAATACGCAAACGCCAATTGAGGGAGCGATAGTTTTTACGCCATCTGCAAACATTTTTGCAATATTGTTGATTTTAACAACTGATTTATCTTTAGTGATAAAGCAGGTGTAAATACAGGAAAGACCACCGATAAAGAGAAGAATTGAGCTTGAAAGTGCTTTTGCACCATCTGCACCAAGACGCTCTGTGAAGAAGGTGTCTTTAAACATATAATCGAGAATAAAGGGAAGGAGAATGATAACGGGAATCAATAAGCCCTGCCAGCCACTTTTGAGAGTTTCCTTGAGGTTGGGGAGGTCTTCCTTTGCCATGGGCTTAACCTTATAATATTTGCAGAAGCCAAATACCATAGCAACTCTCTGAATAATGAACCAGATAGAAATACCCCAAAGAACAATCCAGAACTGACCTGTAGTGATGTTAAGAGAGGGATAAAGAGCAGTAAAAGCACCTAAAGCGGCAACAATGTTTGATGAAGGAGGAATCATATTACCCATATAGCTTGAGTTGCTTTCGATGTTGGCAGCAAGCTCAGCAGGGAATCCAGATTTCTTCATAGCAGGGATTGTAATCGCACCTGTTGCCATAACATTACCGGGACCGGAGCCTGAGAGCGCACCCATGAATGAACTTGCAACAACTGCGGCATAACCTGCACCGCCCGTCAATCTGCCTACAACAGAAAGAATAACAGCTATACAGCTATCAATGATTTTTGTTTTGGTCAACAAAATGGACATTGAAACGAAGGCTACCATTGAATATAAAAGCGAGGTAGACAATGCGTCGTTAATATAACCCCAAACATTACCCCAAGTACCTGTGACTGTAAGTAAAACAAGGAAGCTTAATAAAACTGCTTCGTAAACAGGGCGCTTTACAAACATAAACCATACGATAATAACTGCGAGCATAATGCCGAGATAAATTAAGCATGAGGGCATTTTGTTTTCTCCTTTCTTTTGTTCGTCGTGAAAGTCAATTGGTTTTAACACTTAAAACTTTTTAGTTATAGGTGTTATTGCTTAATGGTTATATTATACTTGCTTTTCTGATTTTGTCAACAGTTTTAAGGAAATACGAAAATATTTTTGTTTTTTCAAGATTTTACTTGAAAAATGGGAAAACTGCGAGTATTATGTAGGTGAAAAATCCTTATTATCAGGGAGTAAAATAATGAACAGAAAACAATTACAATATGTAATAGAGCTTTCAGAGGATTTGAATTTCTCTGTTGTTGCAGAAAAGCATGGGGTTACTCAGCCTGCATTAAGTAAGCAGATATTAGCATTGGAAAAGGAGCTTGATGTTAAGCTTTTTGACAGAAATAATATTCCCATGACTATGACTGCAGCGGGCGAGCATTTCGTTGTAGAGGCTAAAAAGCTTATATACAGAGAGGATCAGCTTATTCGCTCAATGGAGGATTACAAATCAGGAAAGTCGGGTAAGCTTGAAATTGGTATTTCACCCTTCAGAAGTCTTTATCTCATACCTTATATAGTTAATAAGGTTAAGGAGATATTTCCCGGTGTTACTGTTGTTCTTCACGAAGAGGGAAGTGACCAGCTCCGTAAAAATGCTGCTGAAGGAAAATTTGATTTTGCGGTAGTAAATCTTCCCGTTGACGAATCAGTTTTAGATGTAAGGCTCATAGAAGCAGACACCCTTGTTCTCGCAGTTCCTGAAAAATTGGCTGAAGCTCTTCCTAAGTCATCAAAGACAGATATTCCCGAAATTAATTTAAAGGATTGCAAAAAGCTTCCTTTTGTTGTTGTCAGTCCTCAGCAGGAAATGCGACAGCTTTTTGATAAAATGTGCGCAGAGGTTGATTTCAGCCCTGTTGTTGCAACTGAGGTTGTAGGTGTAAGTACCGCTTGGTCTATGGCAAGAGCAGGTGTGGGCGCAACTCTTTTGCCCTTGCAGTTTGTAAATAACTTTGATTTTGATAATAGCATCGCTTTATATAAATTGAAAAATTGTCAGCAATCCCGTCAGCCTGCGATTGTAACTAGAAGAGGTCAGTATATTTCCGAATATGCCAAATATGCAATTGAATTATTGACCGAAAAATAAAAAAAACACTGCAGATTTCCCAAGATTCTGCAGTGTTTTTGTATTATTTGATAATTGTTATGTTATCAATATTTTCTTTGATAGCTGTTATTATATCACTTTCATCAGAGTTGTTATTTTTAGTAAGAACTGCAAATTGAACAGTATCATTTTTAATAATAAATCTTTCAGTAAATGATAAATTCAGACTATTGAAAAATGGAAGCGCATCACAAACATCTTTTCCTAATATGTTAATGATAATTATCGCATTTTCGTCAGTGCAATTATATAATCCGTTTATGAATTCTTTTGTAAAGATAGCGTCAATGATTTTGTCTTTATCAAAAATATCGATGTAGACAACATTCTGCTTTTCGGGCTTGTCATAATTCTTCACAAATTCGATTGCATCGCCTTTAATTAAAGTGAATTGTTTTTCAATTTGTTCAATAAGAAAATGTTTTTTAGCAATAGCAATAAAATCCTCAGACAATTCAACGCCGATTGTCTTGCTTTCAGGGTACTCGAGCGCAATGTATCGGGGAACAGAGCATCCGGCACAACCGAGCATCAAGGTGTTTTTTACCTCGTTTTCTTTACTCCATAATGCAATGAGCCTTTGGGGAATATGGAAAATCGGTTGAAAATGGTATTTAGGATTCAGATAAATAGCCGAGTGAGAATGTATTGCGCCATTAGCCTTGAAAGAAAGATTTCGTCTGTCTTTAATAAAGGGCAGAGGACTTGTATAGTCAATTACCTTGTAAATTTCATTATCTATCTCGTAGGTTTCAATAACCCTTGCTTTAACCAGGCTCTTTTTGAGCTTGGTTTTTATTTTACTCAACATTCAGTAACCTCAATTATAATGATTGTAATTTGTCGAAACGCAGTCGCGTTTCGCGAAAACCGATTTTATCGGCTTTTTGCAAAATTGTTTTTTAAAATACAATTTTGTGTTACATTCATTGAAAGGATTATAGTCGAATTTTCAAAGAAAATTCGATACCAAATCATATATTTGGTATCGAAACAGTGTAAAATTACACTGTTTCGACTAACTATAATCGTTATAAATTATTAAGAATGTTCAATACGCAACGAAGCTCTTCGGGCTGAACCTTTTCAACAGGCTTATTGTTGCGTACGCAGTCTGCAAAATAGTTGATTTCGTTTGCATAAGCGTTGCTCTTGGGAAGATTGATGTCACCTGTGTCGCCCTCTGCATCTTCTGAAAGGTCGATTCTCTGGTCATCTCTTAAATGAATGAGCATTTTGCCGTTTTCGTTTGCTACAACCGCATTTTCAAACTGGAAGCGGAATTCAGCAGTGAATGGGTAGCAGGTTGCATACCAGGATGCCTCGGAGTTGATCTGGAAATCACCGAAATCATAGCTGAGGCTGATGAAATCCTGGTCAGGAAGCTTTGAACGGAACTGATGAGCAACCTTGGGCATACCGAAAGCGTAAACCATAAAATCAAGGTCGTGAATATGTAAATCAAAGGGCACAAGACCGCTTCTCTTTTCGTCCATCATCCAACCGTCCCAGCTCCATTTGGGGTAGCAGCCAAGTCTTGTCATTGTACCTGAAAGAAGCTTGCCGTATTTCTTGGTTTCGTAAATTTCCTTAAGAAGCTCATATTCGGGCCAGAAGCGAAGAACCTGAGCAACCATAAATTTAACATTATTCTTTTCTGCAGTTTTATAAACTCTGTCGATGTCCTCTTCCTTTAATGAAATGGGCTTTTCGGTAATAACATTGATACCCTTTTCCATTGCCTTAACTGCAAAATCTGCGTGAAGATATGTAGGAAGGCAAATGTCGAGAATATCTAATTCTTCATTTGCGAGCATTTCATCAAAATCTGTATAGCATCTCTTGTCGGAGAATTTCTCCATTCTTTCAGGACGGATGTCACAAAGAGCAACAAGCTCTGCATCTGCCATTTCTTCCCAAGCAGGAATATGAGCGCCACTGATACCGCCAACGCCAACAAGACCAACTTTTAACATAACAAGACCTCCAAGGTTAATATATGTACCCATTTTATCACATCAGTAAAAAATTACAACTGTAAATGCAGTTTTTGTTTGATTTTTTGATTATGTGTGTTAAAATGATTTTCAGTAATCGACGGAGGTATCATTTTGAGGCTTATAATCGCTTGTCTTAATTCAAAATATATTCACGCATCCCTTGCGCCTTGGTGTTTGTTATCAGGTGTCAGGGCTTTTTGCGATGCCTCTGTTAAGGCTAAGGTAATGGAAGCCACAATAAACAGCGATATAAATTCCTTTGCAGAGCAGATTATAGATGAAAAACCCGATGTGGTTTCTTTTTCATCATACATCTGGAATATAGAAAAAACTCTTGAGATTTGCAGGATTTTAAAAGAAAAAATAGGCTGTACTATAATTCTCGGTGGACCTGAGATTTCTTACAGAGCAAAAAATGTTTTGGAGAATTATTCATTTGTTGATTTTGTTCTTTCAGGTGAGGGCGAAAAGAGCTTTCCGATTTTTGTTGATAAATATATGACTGATGGCGATTTTAATAAGGTCAGCGGACTTTCATATAGAGAAAACGGAAATATAATTTCAGTACCCGAGGAAGAGTGTGCGGGGACACCACCATCACCATATAATGAAGAGTTTTTTGATAATCTCAAAGGCAGAATTTCATATATCGAAACAAGTCGCGGATGTCCGTATAGATGTGCCTTCTGTCTTTCAGGAAGATGCTCACCCTTAAGATTTTTTGATATTGAACAGGTTAAAGCAGATATATTAAAACTTGCCGTAAGTGGTACTAAAACAATTAAATTTGTTGACCGTACCTTCAATGCCAAAGCAGACAGAGCAAACGAAATTTTAGAATTCATACTCTCAAATTATGGCGCAAAAATTCCCGAAGGCACTTGCTTCCATTTTGAAATAGCGGGGGATATACTAAAAGAAAGTACAATGCAAATTCTTTCTAAAGCTCCCAAAGGTGTTTTTCAGCTTGAAATCGGTATGCAGTCCTTTAATGAGGAAACTCTTAAAACAATTAACCGAAAAACAGATACTAAAAAGCTTATTGAGAATATTAAAAAGCTTATCTCATTCGGCAATATGCATATTCATATTGACCTTATAGCAGGGCTTACAGGCGAGGCTATAGAGAGCTTTGAAAGAAGCTTTGATATAGGTTTCGCCTTAAAAGCAAATATGCTCCAGATGGGCTTTTTAAAGCTTCTTTATGGTGCCGAAATGCGAGAGGATAGTGAAAAATACCCTTGCGAGTTTAACCCGAATCCACCCTACGAGGTAACCTCAACTCCGTGGCTTTCAAATGAAGAAATAGGAATGTTGAAAAAATGCGAGGACGCTCTTGAGAGAATGTATAATAGTGGTCGCTTCCTTTTTACTCTCGATTATCTGTTGACTGAATGTGATTTTACACCATTTAAACTCTTTATGGCTTTCGGTAACGAAATTGATGGCAATAAAATGAGCCTTTCAGATTATGCGGTGCATATTTATTACTATTTTAAAGAATTCGCAGACCCTGAAAGACTTCGTGAAACTCTTATCTGCGACTTGCTTTCAAGCTCCTCAGCCTTGCAGATTCCCGAGCTTTTCAAAATAAAAAATGACCCTCTTTATAAGAAGGTCAAAAAGCATTTTACAGAAGATAAAAGTAAATTGA
Source organism: Acutalibacteraceae bacterium (assembly GCA_045660345.1). Lineage (GTDB taxonomy): Bacteria > Bacillota > Clostridia > Oscillospirales > Acutalibacteraceae > DTU089. The sequence continues at coordinate 18,714 of JAZRDP010000036.1, read as the reverse complement.
ATAAAATCGCAATTCTCTATAAAACCAAAAAGGTTTTCGTTGTAAACCAATGGAGTGAAAAGGACTTCAACGGAAGATATGAAAGCAAGTTTTATGATTTAGCGGATTTTATAGAATGAAAAATGGTTCCCATTGTACTGAAACAACGGGAACCATTTTGTTTTTATTTAGCCGCAGGAACATTGATTTCCAAATCAGTTAAGGGGAATGAACAGCAGGGGTGGAAGCAATCGAACTTGTAGTCTGCAAGTCTGCGATATTCAAGATGCTTAGGAACATAAATCTTACCTGAAATAAGGTGAGAATGGCAGAAGCCGCATTCACCGCTACGGCAACGAGTGGGTGCTGCGATGCCGTTCTTTTCAAGAATCTGAACAACAGAATCGGTGGATTTGCCTTCAACTGTATATGTCGTATCCTGAATTGTAACCTTGATTTTAACTGTTTCGGGAATACCTGTGGGGTAGTCTTCCTGGGTCTGAGGATTGTGGAATTCGCCGAACATTTCGTGACGAATATATTTTTTTGGAAGATTTAATTTCTCAAGTTCCTTGTCAACAAATTCATACATCTGCTGAGGACCGCAAAGGAAAACTGAGTATGCTTCGTTTTCGGGAGCATATTTCTTTATTAAATCTGCTGTAATGAAGCCTTTTTCTGTACCCTCGGGAGCATTGTCGTCAGCGCTCAATACATGAACAACCTTGATTTTGTCGTTCTTTGCAAGCTCATCCAATTCCTCACGGAAAAGAATGCTGTCATAGCTTCTGCTACCGTAAAGGAGCGTCATTTCGAAGTCCTCGTCACCGTCGCAGATAGCGTTTGCCATTGAAATAAAGGGAGTAATACCGCTACCACCTGCAAGGCAGATAACTTTTCCTGCATCTCTTAAGGGCTGATATTCAAAGTTGCCTGAGGGTGCTGAAACCTCAACGCTTGTGCCGACTGCCCAGTTATCGAAAATGTACTGTGACATTAAACCGCCTTCAACAAGCTTGATTGTGAGAACATATTTACCCTCAAGTGACTCCTTTGGAGAGGATGATATTGAATAACCTCTTGTTACAGGCATACCCTCAATTGTTTCAAAAACTGTAAGGTATTTACCTGCACCGAACCAAGCGAGAGCAGTTGTGCCCTTGTCTGTATCGGGAACAAGCGTAAAGCTCTTGCAGTCTGCACCACGCTCCTTGATTTCCGCAATTTTAAGGTACTGCCTTTTGGGATGGAGTGCCTTTGCAATAGCTGTAGCGTTATCGGGAATGTCAGGGAGCTTTGCTTCGCCTGCTTCAAATCTTTTCTGACGCTCGGAAAGCATAGGTAAGAATTTCTTTGCACTTAATTTTTTAAGATTTGCCATTTTATTTGCCCTCCTTGCTTAATGCTTTAACAACAAGTCCGCCTGCTTTTTCGCCTGTGTAATATGCGCAACCATAGCCGTCGCCTCGCTCCTGAGAAGCACCGCAGAAGAAGAAATTGTCAAAGGGTTGGTCATTGAGATATTGTACTGTTCTTGGAATCATACTATCCCATTTCTCGAGCATATAGCCGTAGGGTGTACCCTGAGGTGTGTTAAGATAACGGCAGAAGGTTGGGGGAAGAGCGATTTCAATCTCTTCGATATAAGGTGTAATGGAAATTCCGAGAGCCTTTTCGCAGGTTTCAATCATATCCTTTGCAACCTTTGTTTTGAATTTCTTATAATCTTCAGGCTTAACATCCTTCATAACATCGCCGAAGGTCATTGTTGTAAGGAATAACTGGCTTGTTCCCTCGGGTGTGCAATCGGGAATGATTTCGTTAAGACAGTTGATAATACAGTAACCATTGAAAAAATCCTGAACAGCATCATACTGCTTATCGGAATCAGAATCAGGAGCAATAAATATTGAATAGTCCTTGATGCCCAATTCTTCTTTGGTTTTATTCATACCAAGGTAAACTGTTGTAAGAGCGCAAGCAGTTTTTCTTGTGTTGACCATTTTTAACTGCTTTTCAGGAATATCTTTAATTTCAAGAAGGTCACTCCAAACCTTGTTGGGTGAGGAGTTGCAAATGAAGTATTTACCGTAAACCTCTTTGTTGCCGTTGATAACAACACCAGCAGGTTTACCATCCTTCATAATAAGCTTGGTAACCTCAGAATTATACCAGATATCTCCGCCTGCATCACGGATAACCTTGTCAAGAGCAAGGCTCATCTCGTGGCTTCGAAGCTTGGGAACACCTGTTCCGTTTTGAACATAGGAGTAAAGAACGGTAAGATAATAAAGGAAATCAAACTGTGAAGCAGGTGAGCCCATATAGCACCAATATGTATTGAAAATGTCCTGAGCCTTTTTGGGCATTCCAAGTGCATCAAGACCTTCCTTTATTGTATGAGAAACCATTCTCATAATGTTAGGGAAATCCCTGAGGCTTCCGGGTAATTTTTTTGGATTATCAAGTGCATCGTATGCTACAAAAAGTCTTTCGCCGAGTCTGAATGCCTCCATACAGCTTTCATAAGAGCCGGGAACAAGTTCATCGAGCTTTTTAGCAAAAGCTTCAAAGCCAACGGGCATACGAGCATCAACAGTTACCCATTTGCCGTCTTCGTTGAGGAATGCACCTTTGTCACCTTCATTTGCGGGAACAACAAGGCGGAATGTGGAATTATGGATGTACCAATCAACATCGCCACCCATACGATTGAACATATCTTCAACCGAACCGGTTTTGTCAGGTGCACCAACACCGCAAAGCTCGTGGAGAGATGGTTCGAACTCGAAGCGACCTCTTACAAAAGAGGATGCAGAACCACCGGGGATGTTGTGTCTTTCAAGTAAAAGAGTTGAAAGACCTGCTTTAGCACAGGTTGCAGCTGCCGCAAGACCGCCGTTACCTGCACCGATAACAACTACATCATAAGTTTTCATTTATTTAACCTCCATTTTGGATGTTTTTTCTTTGTTTCTTTTCTTCTGTCTTACAGAAATAAATACCGCTCCGCAGATTGCAAAAATCAATGCAGGAAGAGCATATACGAATGAAAGGGGATTTGATAAATCTCCTTTAACGCCAACTAGTGTCCAGAGAACATTAAGGAAAAGAAGACCTATGTTTGATGCGATGAAATATTTACCGAAGGGAATATTCATAGCGCCGAAAATAAGACTGCTTAAATCCGAGGGCATAAGACCGCCTGCCTTGAAAATAAGAACAAGGGAAAATGAGTTTTCGTCTGCGAAATCATCAAGCTTCTTAATTGCCTTGAAGCGGATTTTTAAAGAATTGACCAAGTCCATACCCATAAATTTTCCAAGGAAATAGGGGAGAACAAGACTGCATGCAGTTGCAATTGCATTAACAAGCACCGCTGTTACCATATCGCTGAATACGATTCCCGAAAGCACAAATAAAACTGCAGGTGGGAATATAAGCGCAAAGGATTTTATAATGCTGAAGCCTACCATAATCAGAGTAATAGTAAGAGTGCCGCCAACAAGGTAGCCTGTAAGTGCATCAACGTTCTTAACAGAGATGTTATTTTTCTTTAAAAAAATTACACATAAAACAACCATCGCAAGCATTATTACAAAGGAAAGAATCTGCAAGGCTTTGATAAGCTTCCCATATTTGTCGGGAGAGTTAGCGCATTTCATTTTATCACATCCTTAACAAAATTATATTAACATATAGTTTGCTTTTTTTCAATATTTGGATAAGCAAAGGAGTTGTAAAAAACTTGTGGTTTTTACAGCTCCTTTTTGAGAAATATATTTATTTTGTGATATCTCTTGCTACATGAACACCACTTGCAGATGCATGGGAAAGAGAATGAGTAATGCCGCTTCCGTCACCGATGATGTAAAGACCGTCATAGCAGGCTTCTAATCTTTCGTTGACCTCAACCTCCATATTGTAGAACTTAACCTCAACGCCATATAACAAGGTATCGTCATTTGCAGTACCGGGAGCAACCTTGTCCAAGGCATAAATCATTTCAATGATGCCGTCAAGAATACGCTTGGGAAGAACGAGGCTTAAATCACCGGGTGTTGCCTGAAGAGTGGGTGTAATAAATGCTTCCTCAATTCTGCTCGGTGTAGAGCGATGACCGCGGATTAAATCGCCGAAACGCTGAACGATAACACCGCCACCCAACATATTGCTGAGTCTTGCAATTGATTCGCCGTAGCCGTTTGAATCCTTGAAGGGCTCGGAGAAATGCTTTGCAACAAGGAGCGCAAAGTTTGTGTTTTCAGTCTGCATAGCAGGATCTTCGTAGCTGTGTCCGTTTACTGTGATAATACCATTGGTATTTTCATTAACAACTGCACCCTTGGGATTCATACAGAAGGTACGAACCTTGTCCTCGTATTGCTTTGTGCGGTAAACGATTTTGCTTTCGTATAATTCATCGGTGAGATGTGCAAAAACATTTGCAGGTAATTCTACGCGGACACCAATATCAACTCGGTTTGATTTGGTAGGAATTTCAAGCTCCTTGCAAACCTGCTCCATCCATTTGCTACCGCTTCTGCCAACAGAAACAACGCATTTTTTACATTCGTAGGAATTGTCCTTGCATTTTACAATATAACCACTATCAATAACCTCAATGGTCTGAACAGGTGTGTTGAAGAAGAATTCAACCTTGTTTTCTAAATATGCATAAATGTTTTCAAGAACGATATAGTTGATATCTGTTCCAAGATGACGAACAGAAGCATCCAATAAGTGTAAATCATTCTGAACGCAGATGGTTTTGAAACGAGTACCTGCTGTTGTATATAATTTGGTTCCTTCACCACCGTATTTCAAGTTGATTTCGTCGACATAGTGCATTAAATCTAATGCTTGTTTTTTACCGATGTATTCGAAAAGTGTACCGCCGAAATCATTGGTGATATTATATTTACCATCGGAGAATGCACCTGCACCACCGAAGCCACTCATAATAGAACAGCTTTTGCATCCGATACAGGATTTGATTTTATCGCCGTCAATAGGGCAATGTCGTTTGCTTAAAGGGTGCCCTGCCTCAAATACAGCAACCTTCATATCAGGCTTCTGTTGCATAAGCTCATATGCAGCAAAAATACCGCCGGGCCCCGCACCAATTATAATTACATCATATTTCATAAGGTCTTCCTCCTGAATATATGTTAGTTATGATTTCACAACTATTATTGTAACATATTATAAATTAAAAATAAATATATTATTGGAGAAAAATGAGTGAGTTTTACATAGATTGTTTTTTAAATGAAAATCACGCCGAAGGCGTGTATATCATCAACACATCGTGTTGCATCTCATCAAGCTGCAAATAATGCACCTTCAGTGGTGATATACACGCTAAAGCGTGATGATATACCAAGCCTTGCGGCTTGGATAAAAAAAGAACCATGCTTTTGCTTCGTTCTTTTTTGGCAGGGATGGCGAGGTTCGAACTCACGGATGACGGAGTCAAAGTCCGTTGCCTTACCGCTTGGCTACATCCCTATATTTAGGTATAAAAATGGGGTGGATGATCGGAATCGAACCGACGACCTCCAGGGCCACAACCTGGCACTCTAACCAACTGAGCTACATCCACCATAATTTATAATATTGGCACGGTTGGAGGGATTCGAACCCCCGACCTACTGCTTAGAAGGCAGTTGCTCTATCCAACTGAGCTACAACCGCGCATTGTGGAGCGGGTGATGGGAATCGAACCCACACGACCAGCTTGGAAGGCTGGGATTCTACCATTGAACTACACCCGCGTGCTGTCACAACAACCGATATTTTATCACAACACTATATTCTTGTCAAGATAATTTTTTGAAAATATAGGTATTTTTTTATATAAATTTTCCTATACAACAATCTTTTTCAGAATCAATTATTTCCACATTAAAAAATTTGCCCTTGCAGGACTTAGTTGAATTTATTCTTACGGGGGTGTAATTTTCTGTGTAACCCTCGCAGAAGCCATCCTTTTCTGTCTCGAAAAGCACTTCAACAGTCTTGCCGATTTGTTTCTTTAAAAACTCTTCGCGGATTTTATCGGTGATAATAGAAAGGCGAGAGGCTCTATCTTCTTTAACCGCTTTTGTCAATTGCTCCATTTTTGCCGCTCTTGTACCTTCGCGGACTGAATAGGGGAATACATGAGCTTTTTCAAAGCCGACTCTTTTAACAAATTCAACTGTTGTGTTGAAATCATCTTCTGTTTCAGAGGGGAAGCCTACAAGCACATCGGTTGTAATTGTAGCATCAGAAAAGGTTTCTCTTATTTTTTTTGCAAGATGCTCGTATTCTTCGGCGGTATAATGTCTGTTCATAGCCTTCAAAACTCTGTCACAGCCACTTTGTACAGAGATATGAAACTGAGGACAGAGTTTGGTAATTGCTTTTAACTGCTCAATCATTTCGTCAGTAATGTGGTCAGGCTCAAGTGAACCGAGACGAACTCGTTTTATTCCCTCGTATTTCTCTGCAAGGCGCAAGGCGTCAGGAAGAGCATAGGGTGTGTTTTTGCCGTAATCGGAAAGATTTATTCCAACAAAAACTATCTCTGAATAGCCGTTTTCGGAAAGTTGTTTTAATTCATTGTCAATATCTTCAAGGCTTTTTGAACGGGAGCGACCTCTTGCAATGGGAATAAGGCAGTATGAACAGAATCTGTCGCAGCCATCCTGAATTTTCAGAAAGGCTCTTGTGTGACCATCGAATTTAGAAATACCCACACCAACAAATTCATCGCCTGTTAAATGCTCGATTCTTTTTGTGAGCTTTTCCTTATTTGCAAGAAACTCATTCAAAGCATCAACAATTTTAGTGTTGCTTCTGTTACCCATAAAAATGTCAACTTCGGGTAAATCGTTTATAATATGAGGCTCTGCCTGAGAAGCGCAACCTGTAAGAATAATTATATTATCGGGGTTCTGCTTCTTGAGCTTTCTTATAGTCTGTCTTGTTTTTCTTACACTTTCGGCAGTAACAGTGCAGGAGTTGACAACTGCAACATCAGCTTCAGTTGCATTATATATAATAGTATGGCCGTTTTTTTCCAAAAGCTCGCTCATTTCCTGAGTTTCGTATTGGTTGACCTTGCAGCCTAAAGTGTAAAAATAAACCTTCATTGTATAACTCCAAAAAATAAATCACTCCCGAAATTCTTCGGGAGTGAAATTATATCATAGATATGAAATAAGTGCAAGTGTACTTATGTATTATTTGCCGGGGAAGGGACCTGTCTGAGCGATGTCAGAGAAGCCGTTACCACCGAATACCTGATAGATTGTATCGTCAACGAATTTTGCAACAACTGCAAGAAGATCCATTGCGGAATCGTCAGAAGCTTCGCCTTCCTGACCTACTCTGCGAAGAGCATTGAGAAGTCTGTCTGTAACAGCTTCAGCTTCTGCAGAATCACATATTGTGTTTGCAAGGAGAGCCTTAGCCTCGTCGTATGCAGACTGAAGTTCAACAAGGTCTTCTGCTGCGTACATTGACTGATCTTCAGCGAAGAGTACCTCTTCAGCCTCTTCAAGATACCAACGAGTGATATTTCTTGTGTTACGGTTGCCGTTGAACTGAGGATACTGGTCAGCCATATCGTTTACAGATTTGATTTCACCTGTGATAAGCTTACCGATAAGAGAGATAACAACATCGTTTCTACCAACCTCGTGATGCTGACCTTCGAAGAGCCATACATTTTCGGGGAATGCACAAGTTGAAATATCAAGGCTTCCGTCGGGAGAAATGATAGCGTCATCAGAGAAGAGAATATCATCGGGAAGGATTTCGCCTGCGGGAGCGTAAGTCGCGCCGAGAGTTGTTGAGTCGATGTCAATGATAGCGTCACTGTTTGTTGTAAGTGAGGATTTCATTGCTGCGAAGAAGCAGTAGTCCTGTGCGCTGTAATCAAGGCCATAACCTGCAACGCTGTGAACAAGAACACCGTCATCCATAAGAGTACCGAAGTTTTCTGTAAGGTTGGAAGCTGCTGCATGGAATGCGTCAAGCTTTGTTGCGAGCTGTGCATATTCAGCATCTTCCCAGATGTAGCTGTATTTAGCCTTTGCATCATCAAAACGATCCTCGGGAATCATAGCCCAGAACTGAGGACAGTTGAGCATTAATGAATCAAGAATACCTTCTACTGCACCTGAAAGGAGAGAGTAAACAACCTGTTTGGGGAAAATCTTGATAGCGATATTAATGAGATAACCAAGAGCAGGGCTACCTGCAGTTTCTTCCATAACCAAGGGAAGGAATTCGTGGAAGAAGAACTCGTCTTCGAGGTTCCAGCTTCTGAGATAGAAGTCACCCATAACGTCTGTACCCTGGAGACAAGCAACAACGTTTACAACGCGGTTGATGTCGGGATAGCCTGTGTCCTTGAAGAGCTCAAGGTAAGCAGTAAGGATTGTACCACCGAGAGAGATAGTGACAACGTTTACTTTGTCAACGCCCTTGTCTGCCTTGATTCTCTGAATGTAATCGTTAAGACCTCTTGCAGATTCCATAGGATCGCCGATAAGCGGGAATGCGTAGAGATAAAGGTTGTCTTCGCCAACATCGTCTTTAATGGATTTCATGGGGATCATTCTGTAGAAATAATCTCTGTCATCCTGAGTCATTGCTGCAACAGATGTGGGAACGCCGTCAACTGAATACTCAATTGTTTTGAGGTTGTTGATGGGATTACCGTTTTTGTCGCTTGACTGAATTGCGAAAAGCTGTTTTACAGTGTTGTAAACTGCATCCTGGAATTTGCCGTCAGCATCACTCTGAGTGATAAGAGCTGTTGCAAGGGGAGCAGCAAGGTTGTTTACAACTGCGGGAAGAATTTGGGTGGAGTCAAGAATAAGAAGACCACCGGAAAGCTCTTCGCCATTTGAGTTGACAGCGGGATCACCGTTTTCGTCAGCAAGATAAGAAACTGACTGGCTGATACCGGGGATGATAACTGTGGGATAAATCACGTCATCTTTAGTTGTTTCGTCGGCAGCTAATGCTGCGGGAGCTTCAGCATAGAACATATCAGGATTTGCCTCCATATATTCGATTGCTTCTTCAACGCTGTTTGCGTTGACAACAGCTGAACCGTCTGAACCGACAGTAACTGAATTTGCTAATGCCATAAAGGTAATAGCAACTGCGCCTACGCTAATCACTGAAAATACCATTACAAGTGATAAAGCAACGGCAAGTACACGTTTGCATGTCTTTTTCATGGAAAAAGTACCTCCTTAGGTTTTATACGCTATATAATATAACATAATTAAATATAAAAAACAATATTCTATCGATATTAATTTTCAACAAATTACATTCGCATTATTTGTTGACTTTAACTTTAAAAACATATATAATCAAAGACAAACATAAACAAAGCGTATCGTTGTTCGTGGAAAGGGGCAGTTATGATACATTTTCTCACAGCTTACATAGCAACAATTATTTTTGTTTTCGGTACTGTAATCGGTAGCTTTCTTAATGTTCTGATTTACAGATTGCCTATCGGAATGGATTTTAAAAAAGGAAATTCAATATGTACTTCTTGTAAACATCAGCTAAATTGGAAGGACCTTTTTCCTCTATTCAGTTGGATTTTCCTTGGTGGTAAATGCAGATATTGCAAAGCTCCCATTTCTCCCAGATATCCTATAGTTGAAGCCTTGAACGGTACCGCTTATGTGCTTGTTTATCTCTTCCTTTGTGGCGGATATGCTATCGAAGGCTTAAGCCTTAAGCTTGTGGGCTATATGATAATGATGTCTGCGCTTATTGTTGTATCATGGGTGGATTTTGAACATCAGATTATTCCCGATTCAATGTGGGTTTCTATTTTTGTCGGTGGAGCTTTCATTGTGGGTGATGCACTTCTTAATGGTACATTCACAAAAGAGTGGATTATTTCAAAGGTTATCGGTCTTTTTGCTGTTTCAGGCTTGTTCTTCCTGATTGCTCTTGTAACAGGCGGTAGAGCAATGGGTGGCGGAGATATAAAGCTTATGGCTGCCGTTGGTTTTGTCCTTGGTTGGAAAGCGGTATTGATTGCATTGTTTATGAGTGCTTTGTTAGGTGTGCTTTTCTCAATCGGCAGAAAATTAATAAGCAAAAAAGAAATGAAGGGTGTTATTCCCTTTGGTCCGTTTTTGGCTATGGCATCAGCAATTTGTGCTTTTGTAGGTGAATCGATTTTTGATGCTTATTTAGGCTTGTTTTAAATAAAAACTTTCATTAAACTCCCTTATCACTCATATAATTGTGATGTGATAAAGGAGTTGTGTTTATGTTTGTGGTTTCTGTTTCAAAAAACAAAATAAAAAAATCTGTTTTAATCGGCGTTGTTGTAATTGTGTTAAGCGTCTGTCTTGTATTGGTTTTAAAGTGCCTTAAGGATTCTCAATACCTGAATGCAGGAAGAGAACAGACCTTGACTGCAGCTACTGAAAGCGATATATTAAGCTTTATTTCAAGCTGCGGTTGGCAGGTTGACGAGGAGCCTGTTGAGGTTCGGGATGTTATTATACCCGAAAGCTTTGACGAGGTGTACAGTAACTATAATCAGATTCAATTGGAGCAAGGCTTTAACCTTGAAAAATATGCAGGTAAACGGGTTAAAAGATGGACTTATATTATCAGAAATTACCCTGATGCTTTACCAACGGATGACTTTATAAGAATCAATATTCTTGTAAGCGATGGCGTTGTTATCGGTGGCGATGTCTGTTCTGTTAAGCTTGATGGATTTATGCACGGATTTTATATTCCAAGTGATAATGAGTAGGTGAATGAAGTGAAAAAAGAAAGACTTGATAAATTAATCGCTTCACAAGGTCTTTTGTCCAGAAATGATGTTAAAAGTATGCTCAAAAGAGGGGAGGTAACCGTAAATGGTGCGGTAGTGAAGGATAGTTCTGTTAAGGTTTCTTATGAAGATGATATCAGAATCAAGGGAGAGCGCCTTTCCCAGACTAAATATGTTTATATAATGCTCAATAAGCCCAAGGGGGTTGTCAGTGCTTCAGAGGACAAGCGCGATAAAACAGTTGTCGATATTTTGCCGGACGAGCTGAAAAGGAAGAATCTTTTTCCTGCAGGCAGACTTGATAAAGATACAACAGGCTTTTCACTTATTACCGATAATGGTGATTTTGCACACAGAATTTTATCACCTGCAAGGCATGTTGATAAAACCTATATAGCAACTGTTTCGGAAAAAATTGATTTTGAAAACGCCAAAAAAGCTTTTGCTGATGGTGTTGTTTTAGGAGACGGAACAGTTCTTCTTTCTGCCCAACTTGAATTGCTTGAAGATAACGAGAATCAAGTTTTTAAGGTTATAATCAAAGTGGGGAAATATCATCAGATAAAAAGAATGTTTGCTTCTTTGGGAACAAGCGTAATTGAGCTGAAAAGGGTTGCCATAGGTGGACTTGCATTAGATCCTGAACTGAAAGAGGGCGAAGCCCGAATTATCACGGAAGAAGAATTGAAAATGATTGAAAATTAATAAAATTGTATTTTTTTGATTTCAAGTAATCTTTTGAGTTTTTTTGCAAATAAAACAAGTTTTTTATCAAAATTATAACAAATTGCATAAAAGAATTTGAAAAATATCAAAAAAACACTTGCAAATTTGTGCAAAGTTGTGTATTATGTATAACAGTCAAAATACTATTTTGTCCAAAATTATTTGGAGGTTATATTAATGTCCAATAGATTATTTCAAGGTGTTATTCACCAGATGCGTGATGTTGTTGACAGAACAATCGGTATAGTTGATGAAAGCGGTGCAGTTATTTCCTGTAGTGACCTTGGCAGAATCGGAGAGGTTCGCAATGTTAATACTCCTGCAGTTTTCTCCTCTGTAGCTCCAGTTGCTTGCGATGGTTCTCTCTATCAGGCGTTCGGTACTCATATGCGCCCCGAATATGCAGTTTTCGTTGAGGGCGAAGATTCTGTTGCACAGAATTACATAGGCGTTCTCGCCGTATCTCTTTCAAGCATTAAGCAGTTCTATGATGAAAAGTATGACAGAAGCAATTTTATTAAGAATATAATCCTTGATAATATTCTTCCTGGTGATATTTATCTTAAAGCAAGAGAGCTTCATTTCAATAACGAAGCATCAAGAGTAGTTCTTCTTATCAGACTTCTCGATAAGAGCGATGTTTCTGTTTATGATGTTGTTCAGAACCTCTTCCCTGATAAAGCAAAGGATTTTGTTATCAATATCAGCGAAAACGATATTGCTCTTGTTAAAGAGGTTAAGAGTGATATTGATGGCAAGGATTTGGAAAAGCTTGCCCGTTCAATTTCTGATGCGCTTTCTTCTGAGTTCTTTACTCATTCTCTTGTTGGTATCGGTACTCCTGTTGTAGGCGTTAAGGATTTAGCTCGTTCATTCAAGGAAGCTCAGGTAGCTCTTGAGGTTGGTAAGGTTTTCGATACAGAGAGAAATATTGTCAGCTATGACCATCTCGGTATTGCTCGTCTTATTTATCAGCTTCCCACAACTCTTTGCGAAATGTTCCTTAAAGAGATTTTCAAGGTAGGCTCAATTGATACTCTTGATCAGGAAACACTCTTCACAATTCAGAGATTCTTTGAAAATAACCTTAATGTTTCTGAAACATCAAGAAAGCTTTTCGTTCATCGTAATACTCTTGTTTACAGACTTGAAAAGATTAAAAAGCTTACAGGTCTTGATTTAAGAGAATTTGATGATGCTATTGTTTTCAAGGTAGCATTAATGGTTAAAAAGTATCTTGATGCAAATCCTATTAAATATTAATAAATAATTAAATTTAGCACATTTTTATTGCAAAAGGGTTACATTTTGTAATAAGATGTGCTATAATTATGTCCGTAAAAAAATACTAAGATTGGGTGTTGAAATTGATAGAATTTAAAGGCGTCTCCAAGGTATATGAAGACACCAAAACAAAAGCCCTCAATAATCTTGATATAAAGATTGAAAACGGGGAGTTTGTTTTCATTGTCGGTTCTTCAGGTGCTGGTAAGAGTACTTTGTTAAAGCTTATGATGCGTGAAGAGGTTCCAACTTCGGGCTCTATTAATATAAACGGTTATGACCTTAACAATATGAAGAAAAAGGACATTCCTTATTTCAGAAGATCTCTCGGTATTGTTTTTCAGGATTTCCGTTTGATTCAGACAATGAATGTTTATGATAATGTTGCTTATGCTATGAGAGTTATCGGTGCAAGAGAGGGTGCAATCAGAAAAAGAGTGCCTTATCTTCTTGGTCTTGTTGGTCTTAATTCAAAAGCTCGTTCAAAGCCGAATCAGCTTTCAGGCGGTGAGCAGCAGAGAGTTGCTCTCGCAAGAGCATTGGCAAACAATGCCAATATGATTATTGCGGACGAGCCCACCGGTAATATTGACCCTAAAATGAGCTACGAAATTGTTGACCTTCTTAATCATATTAACTCCGATGGTACAACAGTTATTATGGTTACTCATGATTTACACCTTGTAAAAACCTTTAACCATCGCGTTATTACAATCAAAAATGGTATAATTGAGTCGGATTATCCCGATGCTTCTCATATTGAAGCAGAGCCTTATACATTTGAGTCTCCCGAGGATGAAATCGGTTCATATTTCCTTAATGAAGATACCTCTGATTTTGAATATCTTATGGAAACCTATGGTATCGACCCTTCTAAAGACATAATCGAAACAGTAGAAGCTGTTTCTGAAGAAGAGGAGGTTGATGCTCAGTGAAAGGCGCAAGCTTAGGTTATCTGACCCGTGAAGGCTTCAGAAATATATGGGTCAACAGAATGCTTTCTTTAGCAACAATAGTTGTTCTTATTTCCTGTCTTATCATTGTTGGTAGCGGTTCTCTTGTTTTCCTTAACATCAACGCAGTTCTTGATTTGATTGAGGGTCAGAATGTTGTTATGGTTTATGTTAATGACGATGCTGACGATTATATGACACAGACATTGGGGGTTCAGCTTCAGGCTCATACCAATGTTTTAGAGGTTGAATTTGTTCCGAGAGAAGAGGCTTTTGAACGCCAGCTTGAAGCTTATGGCGATAAAGCAAGTCTTCTTGAAGGTCTTTCACCAGAAATCCTTCCTGATGCTTATAAGGTAACAGTTAAGGATTTGGAGCTTTTTGATGCAACAGTAGCAGAAATCAAGGGCTATGAAAATGTGTTGCAAATCAAGGAGAACAGCGATTTAGCAGGAAAATTGGCAAGTATAAGAAATGCAGTTACATATATCAGTATCGGTATTGTTGCAATTCTTTTCTTCGTTTCCTTGTTCATCGTTTCAAATACAATCCGTATTACAATTTACAACCGTCGCCTTGAAATCAGCATTATGAAGGCGGTTGGTGCTACAAATGCTTTCATTCGTTGGCCATTTATGGTTGAAGGTATACTTTTAGGACTGTTCTCTGCAATCCTTGGCTTAGGTATTCAGTACGGTGTTTATAGTATAGCGTCAATCTGGCTTACCAATATGCTTTCAATGCTGGGTGGCGAAGCAGTCAACTTCCTCGATTATGTTTGGGTAATCTTCGGAATATTTGCTTTCATTGGCGTTGTAATCGGTGCATTCGGTAGTATTATTTCTCTTAACAAATATTTAAAGGAGCACAGTAATGTTGTTGAAAACGACTGATAAATCCAGAAAGATATTAAGTCTGATTCTTTCTTTGGTTATTGTTTTCGGTGTTATGTCTGTATCTGCCTTCGCTCTTACAGATGCTGAAAAGCAGGAATACAAAAATAAAATCGAGGAAATCAAAAATCAGATTAAAGAAAACGAAAAGAAAATTGCAGAGCTTGAAGCAGAGGCAGCAACCTATGACGATGAAATCAGTGCTTTGCAAGAAAAAATCGATGTTCTTTCAGAGCAGATAGATTTATATAATGATGAAATCGCTCTTATTGATGCCGATATTCAGGTTATTGATAATCAGATTAAAGGTATCGAAAACGAAATCGAGGATTTGAATAAGCAAATCAAAAAGCTGGACGATCAGGTGATGGATATTCAGCAGCAGATAGCTGATACCTACACTCTTCTTGGTGAAAGAATCCGTGTAAGCTATATGACAGGTGCTAACAGCACACTCGAATATCTCTTAACATCTGATAACTTTAAATTCCAGGAATATCTTGAAAGAACAGAGCTTATTGAAAGAATTGCCCAGCATGACGATAAGCTTATAACAGACCTCGAGGATGATATTGAATCTCTTAAAGCAAAGGTTCTTGAAATTGAGGATATGAAGACTCGTCTTAATTCCAAGGTTGAAGAGCTTGATGAGGCAAAGAAAGAGCACGAAGCTAAGAAGAAGGAACAGGTTGATGCCCGTAAGATTATCGAAGATAAGGAAGCTTTGATTCAGAAAGATCTCGATAAGGTTATGAGCATTGTTAATGGTCTTAATTCAAAGAGTAAAGAATATGAAGCTGCTATGGAAAAAGGCGAGGCTACAATTCTTGATTATGAACAGAAGCTTTCTCAGCAGAATACATCCTTCGGTTCAGGTCAGGTAAGTGGCGATATGATTTGGCCCTTGCCTTATAGCGATTCTTACGTTTCATCCTCATTTAAAATGAGAACTCTTAATGGTGTTACAAGACAGCATAACGGTATTGATATCTGCCGTTGGGGCGGTACTCATGGCGCGCAGATTGTTGCAGTAAAAGAGGGTACAATTGAGGTAGCTAACCACAGTGGCTATGGCGGCGGTTACGGACTTTATGTTGTTGTAAACCACGGCGAAGGCGTAAAAACATATTACGCTCATCTTTCTTCCGTTCATGTAAATGTTGGTGACTATGTAACTCAGGGTACAGTTATCGGTCTTGCAGGTAACACAGGCTATTCCTTTGGTGCTCATCTTCATTTTGGTCTTATGATTAACGGCGGATGGGTAAATCCAATGAACTATCTTTCCAAGCCTGCAGGCTTGCAGATTTGCGGTTAATTAAATATTAATAATAAAAGCGTCTCTTTTTCATAGAATGAAAAGGGGCGCTTTTTATGTTGATTTTAAGTTTTGTTGGTGAAAGAGAGAATGATGTTAAAAAAAAGAGATATATTCTCAGAAAAAAACGAGTTAGGAAAAATGAGCTGTTGAACAGGTATTCGATGATAGTTAAAGGTAAAAGCGTATTAGTATTAGAGCTTAATGAGCCCGGGCTGAAAAGTGAAGATGTTCAGATGCTTTTAAAAATGTATAAGGGTAGGGTGCTGGTTTCAGAGAAATATAAGAATCACGATGAGCTAAGAGCTTACCTTTATTCTCCGAAGGCATATTATCAAAGAGCCTTGCTTTCATCCCTCGTTAATCAAATAAGAAACATTAATAAGGAATGGGGAAATATATGTATAAAAACAGATGACTTTTACTCCTTTAAGGAGCTTTATGAGCTGGTGAGAATAACAAAAAATGTTGTAATAATAGGTGAACGAAATAATTATACTGATAAATTTATAAAGGATTGCTTTTATGAGTATGGAGCAATCGTTTCAGTGAGAAATGATTGCTTCGATATGGGAAAGTGCATCGTTGTTGATTTGGATGAGATTGATGATAGCAAAAAGCTTCTGATAAAGGTTTGCTCAAAGGAGTTCGTTTTGTATTCTGATGCAAGATTTTTTGAAAGCTGTCAGGAGTATCAAAAGTTGATGCCATTTGACTTGGCTTTTAACGAGATTTGCGCCGTTTTTTCAGATAAATAAATTGACTTGACTTTTGGGTTTGATTTCTATATAATACTATTTATTGAATTTGCGTACTTGCTTGCGCAATTAATTTTTGAGAGGATGTAATTCATAATGGCACAGGATATTGTTTTAACCAAAGAAGGCTATGAGGAGCTTTCCGCAAAACTTCGCGTACTCAAATCCGAAGGCCGTTCCGAAATAGCAGAAAAACTCAAGGTTGCTCGTTCTTTCGGCGACCTTTCCGAAAATAGTGAGTATGATGAGGCTAAGTCCGAACAGGCAAAACTTGAAGCAGAAATCAATGATATTGAAACAATGCTTTCAAGAGCAACAATTATTGATGAAGAAGAAAACTCAAATACAGAGGTTGTTCACCTTGGTTCTGTTGTAACAATCAAGGAAACAACAAGAGGCGCTGCAGAAAGAACATATACCATTACAGGCTTTGCCCAGGCTAATCCTGCTGAGGGTAAGATTTCTGATGAATCTCCCGTTGGTAAAGCTCTTATGGGTCATAAGGTTGGCGACAAGGTTGTTGTTGAAGCACCTCGTGGAATTATCAATTTTAAAATTGTTAAAATTGATGTTGACCAGAAATAAGATAGAAGTAAACCGATTTATGCAGAAATGCACAAATCGGTTTTTCCTATCGTAAAAAGGGTGTAAGAAAATGAAAAGATTTATTTCTTTTGTTTTATGCTTTGGTTTTCTTTTTGGTTTGACTTCCTGCGACGAAGGTGCATTGACATCGCCAATTGAGCAAATAATTGCTGTTGAATATGGCTCGCCTGATGAAGAAGCTTGTGAGGTCTATGTTTCCGAAGGCTTTACAAAGGTTACATATAACTCTGCTTCTGATATTGTTCTTGCTGTGGAAAATAAAAAGGCTGATTGCGGTATTGTTGATGAGTTGGAATTAGCCAGCTTTATCAATGCAGGGCGTAATATTGTGGAAAAGGAAAAATGTGGCTTTAGCATTGAATATTGCGCTTATTTCAGTAGAGATAATGAAGCACTTCAGGAATCATTTAATAAAGCAATAAGAGAGATTAGTGGTAATGGTACATTGGAGAAAATAAAAAACGCGAATTTTAATGGTTTAACTTATATTTCTGATGAAAATGATAATGAGAAGGGAACATTAACAATGTTGTGTGACCCTCATTTCAAAAACAGAGTATATTTAAACAACAACGAGGAAATAGTCGGCTTGGATGTTGATATAGCCCGTGAAATATGCAATTATCTTGGCTATGGTTTAGAAATCATTACAACAGATTTTGATGAACTATTTTTAAAGCTAGAAGACGGCGAGGGTGATTTTATTATGTCAGCCTGCGAAGTCAACGAGGAACGAGAAGAGTATTATTTGTTAAGTGAAAGCTATTTTACTCTTGATTTCTATTTAATTGAAAAAGAATAAAAAATAAACCTCACACATTTCTGTGTGAGGTTTTTAGTTTAAACTAAATCAAACTTATGCAAGCTCTGCAAAGTATTTGATTGTTCTAACCATCTGGCTTGTGTAGCTGTTTTCGTTGTCGTACCAAGAAACAACCTGAACTTCATAAAGATCATCAGCAATCTTAGCAACCATTGTCTGAGTTGCATCGAAGAGAGAACCATATCTCATACCGATAACATCAGAAGAAACGATGGGATCTTCGTTGTAGCCGAATGAATCAGAAGCAGCAGCCTTCATAGCAGCGTTGATGCCGTCAACTGTAACGTCAGCACCTTTAACAACAGCTGTAAGGATTGTTGTTGAACCTGTAGCAACGGGAACACGCTGTGCAGAACCGATGAGCTTGCCGTTAAGCTCGGGGATAACAAGACCGATAGCCTTTGCAGCACCTGTTGAGTTGGGAACGATGTTAGCAGCGCCAGCACGTGCTCTTCTCATATCGCCTTTTCTGTGAGGACCGTCAAGGATCATCTGGTCACCAGTGTAAGCGTGGATTGTGCTCATGATACCGCTCTGGATTGCAGCGTAATC
>JAZRDP010000035.1:0-14996 GCA_045660345.1 Acutalibacteraceae bacterium | reverse complement strand
TACCGATTGACGGGCATAAATTGCGATCATAGAACTATCACCTTTCTATGACACACTAAGCCAAACACACAATACTCCAATCGGTTTTCAAAGTCCAGACTATTCTTCATTATTTCCGAACGCCTTTACCAATGAATTTTTGATTTTTATTTCAGCGATTTCTTTTTGGTCTTTGGTGAGGTTGGGAGCGTACTCATTAACTATGATTAAACAATTTCCTAATTTCAATTCCGAAGTCTTAACAAGCTTCTCGATTATAATCGGTTTATTCATAGTGCCACCCCCTAAACTTATTTATATTATAGGGACAAGGCTTTATATTCTTTTTTGTTAACCGGCGTGGCATAATGCCACACCCTTGGTTTCATATCACTTTCCTTTCTTTTTAAATTCTATTAGCGTTAATACTTGATTTTTTGCATTTCAAAACGATATCACCTCCAAACTAAAGTAGGAACCCTTTAACAAACCTTGAAGCATGGGCATTTAACCGTATTTTGTTCAAAGAGGAGTCAATTGGCTGTTTTTAGGAGTCCACTTTTTCTGAGTCCTGCAATCCCTTACACAGTCGGCATCGCCGTCTGATGTGAATCGCACAAGGGGTATTAGCAACCCCTGTGCTTATTCCTGCAATAAAAATCGGACGGATTTTTATTCTGGTTTTGAGCAATAACAGCCTGTTGTTCATTGTAATAATCAAGCGCATTTTGTATCGGTAGTATCGTGTAGAGCAATGTACCGTTACGCTTAATACCTGACTTAGTTACAATGCTTGTCTGCTCAACAGATATTATCTGCTTTTCAACTAATGAATCAACATACTTTTTAACTGTTCCTCTGCTCATTTTCAATGCCTTACCTATTGTTTTAAAGCTTGGGTGACAAGTATGCTTTTCTCGGTCTTCTATGTACATCAGATACATATACAACGCCATTTCCGCACCATTTAAACCCAGGCTAAATATGAGATTTGGCATAGGGAAAAAGTTTTTAATACCTTTAATAAATACTGCAATCATCTCCTAAGATTTTTATTTTTGGCTTACCTTGTTTTTATACCCCTCTACTTTACAACGGACATTTCGGGTGTGAAAAAGGAAGCTCCCCTCTCCACTTTTTACAAAACATTTACAATTAATTTATCACCACCCCTCACTTGACAACGGACAATTTTTCACCTTTTGAGCGGGTATCCAACAAAAAATTTTCAAACCCCAAAAAGAAAACAACCCGACTTACTTGCTCAAAAAACAATAAGTCAGGTTGTAAATTTGTTTTGTCTTATCTTTGATTAATGCAGTAAAGTTTTTGAACATATGAAAAATGAAAAGAATAAAAATTCTTGCTCTTTAAACTTCTGCTCTTTTTATGCTTATGAAAATTTGCGGAAAACTATTGACAACGCAGTCTATTGGTGATAGACTGATAGCGTAGTCTATCACCAATAGACATCACAAAGGAGGTTCTTTTATGGCAGATATTAAATTGGGAATGGTTGAGGCTCGTTTTGCGGACATTGTTTGGGAGAATGAACCTTTAACTACAAAAGAGCTTGTTGCTTTTTGCGAAAAGGAACTCAACTGGAAACGAACAACAACTTATACTGTTCTGAAAAAGCTTTGCGAAAGAGGAATTTTCAAAACTGAGAATAGTGTTGTTACCTCTCTGATTTCAAGAAATGAGTTTTATGCAATCCAGAGCGAGAATTTTGTTGACGAAACATTTGCAGGGTCATTACCTGCTTTCATTGCAGCCTTTTCAAGCAGAAAAAAACCAACAGCAAAAGAACTTGAAGAAATTAAGAAAATGATAGACTCCTTTGAGGAGGTGTAAAAAGTGGCAAATGTCTTTATTGATTTATTCAATATGAGTATAACTGCAAGCTACCTTGTTTTAGCTGTTGTGGTTGCACGGTTACTTTTAAAGAAAGCTCCTAAATGGATAAATTGCCTTTTGTGGGCGTTGGTAGGCATAAGATTGATTTGCCCTTTTTCAATTGAAAGTGCATTAAGCCTTATCCCCAGCTCTCAGACTATTTCTGTAAACAACACCTCAACAGGTCGCCCTTTTACAGTTCAATCCGGTGTTCCTTCAGTAGACACCAATATTAATGAATTCCTTGGTGACAAGTATTATGAAGGTGTAACCGTACCTGCAAACACCTTTGCAGATATGACAAATGTTTTAGCAATAGTATGGATAGTTGGTTTATTTGCTATGCTTCTCTACGGTTCAATCTCTTATCTGAGATTGCATAAAAAGGTAGGCGCATCTATTCTCTTAAACAATAACATTTATTATTGCGATAACATTGATACTCCTTTTATTCTCGGTTTTTTCAAACCTAAAATTTATGTTCCGTCAGGAATTGCTGATGAACAGATAAGCTATATTGCTTTGCACGAAAAAGCACATTTGAAGCGTAAAGACCATTGGTGGAAGCCTTTAGGATTTATTCTTCTGTCAGTTTATTGGTTTAACCCTGTAATGTGGATTGCATATATTTTGCTTTGCAGAGATATTGAAACTGCCTGCGATGAAAAGGTAATTAAAAATATGCCTAATGATGAAAAGAAAGGCTATTCCGAAACCTTGGTTTCTTGCAGTGTTCAACGAAGAATGGTGATGGCTTGTCCTCTGGCGTTCGGTGAGGTTGGAGTAAAACAGAGAATCAAATCCGTTCTTAATTATAAGAAGCCTGCATTCTGGATGATTATTTTTGCAGTATTATTAGTTGCTGTTGTTGTAGCTTGCTTTTTAACCAATCCCGATAGAAATAGTTCGTCTATAGGAATAATCGGTGGAGCAGACGGACCGACTTCAATCCTCGTTTCCCGTAAAAAAGATGTGGTCGATAAGATTTTAAGCGAAGACGGTTACGAAATAATTTCTGCAGAAGAAAAGATACTATCTGTGGATTTCACTTCAAATATGTTAACAGACAAAATGTTTGAAAAAAATGGAACATATCGTTTTCGTTATCGTGATACTGTCGGAGATTGTACTGAGATAAAACTGAAAAAGGTTATCAGCTCTGATGATGTTTTTGTTTTTAATTACACTGTGAGCTATAAGGATATACCCGAAAAAGGTACAGTTTATGTTGTAAATGCCAACCAGTTTGATGGCGGACTTGAATTGGGTGACGAAATAAGAGTATCAGACCCTTTCGGTGAAACAAGCGACGATAGTGTATATGAATCATATTGCACATCACAAGGTCCCAAAAGAGAATTTTCGTTCCAAGTGCCGAAAAAGTGGTTTGAAAACAGACGAGACAATAAAATTGTGGTTAGTTTTGATGGGTATGCGATTGAGTTCAAAGAATCAGGCTATAAGGATGAAGCCGAAGACAAAAATTATACTTATGCAACAAGTAACACAGGTGCTTTTTATAGAATAAAGGATAACTACTATTATGCAATTATAAATAAAAAATCAGAATATCTGGAAACAGGATTGTATTTTTCTGAGTACGATGCAGATAAAAGATTAGTTTGTGTTCTTGGTGGTTCACTTGCTAATTCTGTTGTAGTGGATAATACTTTTTATTATGTGCAGAACGACTATAAACTTTATTCGGTTGATTTGAGAGAAGATACACAGCCACATCTTGTTGCAGAAAAGCTTTACCAACAAGAAAACACCTACAGTATCGAAAAAATTATATCAACAGATGAAAAATACATTTATTGTCAAGCAAAGCTCTATGGCGTAAGGGAAGAATATCCTGATTGGGATTTAGTTTGTCTTAGAATACACAGAAAAACAGAAGATTTTTCAAAAATTTCCGTATCAGATGTTCCTGTCAGTGAATATCAGTTTGATCATATATTAGATAATATAAAAACTACTGTTGGTGTTGATTACCATAACATATATGTCAGAAGCTACAGAGTGCGGTACACAAAATCAGGTAAAGTAGACAGTGCAATATTGAATGCATGGATACCAAATGACGAACATGATAGAGATAAGCTGGGTACGGTGGGAAATATTTTGGTTACTTATGATTACAATGCATCTTTCAATGTTATAGATGAAGGGGTTTCATTAAACGATTTTTGTGCTGAAAGCAGTGAACCAACGCTTTCACTATATGAGGTTATGGATAGTGCTGAGGAATCCATTCTGCAGAATTTGAAAAAAATTGATAAAAATGATGAAACCGAGTATTATATTTTAAGTTCAGAAAATGCTGAAAGCTTCTTTGTAAGTAGAGAAGCTGCAACCGAGCCATACTCAGAAAAAACTCAGAATAACAAGAGTTCCGAAGTTTCCCCACCTCAAACAACAGCTTTTGTAGATTACTTCACTCCTGAGGGAGAGCGAGTAATTGAATATGTCGGTGGACCTTGGTGATATACTTTAAGGAGTTGACTTTTTGTCAGCTCCGTTTTTCTTTGTTTGCAGTAAACTTTTTGACACATGGTCAAAGGAACGAAAAAATGAGAGCAGGGAGTAATTCCCCTGCTCTCACTATAATTCGTCTTATTCGGCTTTTACTGGCTAACAGACGAGAAATTTATGCTCTGTTAATCAAATCATCAGACAAATTATTTTCATCAACTTCGTAATTATTCAGTAATTTATAATCGTTATTGTAAACGCTCTATATTTAAAGTATCTGTGAGTTTTAAAACAACCCATTGTTATATTTAATTTGTGTTTTGAAAATAAATATAAAACAAATTATAAAACCTATACTTAAAACTAATTTAGATAATATTGCTATTATTTCAATAGAAACCCATAGTTCCAATATAGTTGCAATTAGCAGAGGAAGACTCATACACATAAGTTCTTTGCCTATATCATGACAATATCCGTTTAAATCAGTCACATTACGGTAGTGGTATTTGTGTAAAATTTGATAGTATCCTTTGTAAACAGCTAATCCGGCTAAGAAAATACACAAGCATATAAATAAATTGAAGATTACAAGCCATGGTTCTTTAACAAGCGTATATTTCCCCAACAAATCAATAATACTTTCAATACTACCTTTTAATAGTGGTATTATAAGTATCAGGGCAACTATTATTGAAAGTATGATAGTAGTCTTTTTTGTTTTTTGGTTTTTTTTACATTCTGTAATCGCATTCAGAATGTTCTCTTCTGCAATTTCTTCTATTGATTTTATCTCAGCTTTTTCGCCAGCTAAAAGTTCATTTATCGAAACACAGAAAAACGCACTTAAATTTTGTAAAGACTCAACATCTGGGTAACCTTTGCCTGTTTCCCAACGGCTTATCGCTTTATCAGTAACGTTTAGTTTATCTGCTAATTCTTTTTGAGTAAGTTTTTTCTCTTTTCTTAAACTAGCAATAAATTCACCACATTTTTGAGTAGTCATTTTACCACTTCCTTTGAATTTATTGTAGTATGTATTGTTAAAATAATCAACCTATGATTAGTAGAGTTGAAAAAAACTCCCTGATTTACTTTTCGTAGTATATATACGCAACAGTGTGTCCTTCACCGGCATCAAAGCCGGTTATTGTTATTAATAAGTATTCTCCCGAAAGTGTGTTTTTCGTGTAATTACTTAAAACACCATTTGAGAAAATAAATTTTATAATTGTTTTCTGATAATCATTAGGATTAATATTCTGTTTGTTATAGACTGAAACACCATGTATATTCAATTCATATTTTTCGTGTTCAGGCAACAAGCTCAAATCCAATTGCGCAACAATATGTTTTAAATCCTCGAAAGGAATACCAATCGCACATTCTTGATTTTCACGAAATTCTCCGATAAAACAATTGTTATTTTCGGGATCTAATTGTTCATACATTGTGTTGGCATAAAATGCTCTGCCATTTTCACATGTTCCTGATAAATAAAAAATATCGTTGGTTGTTTTGTCATGTTCTATGAAAAAGAAGCAGTTATCTATGATGAAGTCTCCATCCGATTTAGGTCTTTGAGCTATATAACCATCCAGATTATTCATAATTGTTAATATATCATTGCTATAGCATGGGATTTCATTGTAAATTACGCCATCAAAAACACCGTTTTGTTTCAAAGCAATGTAACCTAAAACTATTGAAATAATCAAAACTATACAAATTATTATCTTATAGCTTTTTCCTGACTTTTTATTTTTTTTGATTTGTTCCACAACATGCTCTTGGCTGACAGAAAGGAGATTTTCTTTTTCTATTCTTTTCCCTTCCAACAATTCGCTGATTGAAATATCCAATATTTTTGATAAATCCTCAAATATTTCAATATCAGGATAATTTTTTCCTGTTTCCCAACGGCTTATCGCTTTATCAGTAACATTTAGCTTTTCTGCTAATTGCAGTTGAGTTAATCCTTTTTCTTTTCTTAATTGAGACAAGAATTTTCCAAACTCGTGAATATTCATTGAACCAACTCCCTTCGCCACTGTAATTATATAATAATTTCTAAAAAAAGTCACTCTCGCAAAAATAGAATTAAGCTAATAACCGTATTGAAGTGTTCTTCTTTGTTTATTGCAGTAAAGTTTTTGACACATGGGCAAGGAAAGGAAAAATGAGAGCAGGGATTAGTTTCCCTGCTCTCACTATAACTCGTCTTATTCGGCTTTTAGTGGCGAATGAACGGTAGATTACAGTCTTTTTTCATCCTCTTCTCTTTGCTTTTTGGAGTTAATTGCAAAGGGAATGCCGAAGCCGAGACCGCCGCCAACTACAAGACCGCCAAGAAGGAAAAGCCACCAAAGAGGATTTTTCTTTTCTTCCTCTTCCTTTTTCTCTGCCTTGATAACCTTCTTCTCAATAAGAGTTTTTACCTCTTGTTCTTTTTCGTAAGTCTTTCCGAAAGCATCTTCATAAGTAATTTTGATTGTGCCTTTTACATTACCTGTTTTTTCACTGTCAACACGAAGATTTGCTGTTGCAGTTTTGCTTTCGCCAACAGGAATTTCTCCTGCAAAGCTACTGCCACCTGATTCAAGTCCTTCAATATCATATTCAACCTTGCAGTTATAAAGAGTGGATTTACCTGTATTCATAAGGTTAATGTTAAGTGTAACCGTGTCTTCCTGAACAACCTTAACGGGAAGCTTTGCTCCGTCATAATCAAGTTTAGCAGGCTGGCGAACCTGAACTCTTAATGTATCGTTGGCAGAATAACCCGAACCCATATTATCCTCGTATTCACAAGTGAAGCTGAGCTTATGCTCGCCAACAGTTGCAGAATGAGTTACTGAAACTCCGATTTCCCAACTGTAAACTTTACCTGCTCCAATTGATGAAACATATTTTGTTCCCATACCGTCAGGACGGATTTCATCAGCACCATCTTCAATGGAAAGCTTGATATTTTTCACAGCTTTTGATGGGTGCATATTCTGAAGCGTTACAGTTATCTTCCCTTCTTTTTCGGGAGTTAAATAATCATTCTCAACAACATAGCTTGTCACCATAAGGCGTGGTTGAGAATTGTCCTCTTGCACTGGTTCAACTTCAGGAGCCTCTTCCCTCTCCTCTTCCTTTTCGGGTTTCTTTGTTGTTTTTTCTCTTTTGGTTGTTGGCTCTGCTTTTTTTGTGGTTTCTTCCACCTTTTTTGTTGTGGCTTCAGTAGTTGCTTCAGTTGTGACTTCTGTGGTTTCTGTCACATTCTCTGCACCCTCTTCCGCTGCCAAGCAAGGCATTATGCACACCATTAAGCAGAGAATAAATATAAATAATTTTTTCATAATATCACCTGTCACTTTGCGCTTTGCATTTTGCACTTTTACAGCTCTCTTATATTCTCAACAATACTGTTTCTTGTTTCTTTTCTTATCTTTGAATACACACTCAATGAACAGATTGCAAAAAGAATAAGACCTAATAAAAGTGTAATCCACGGATTGAACACAAGAGCATCTGCAAGGCTTGTATATTTATTTGTAAGCACTATTATTAAGTATGATAAAGCGAATCCGCCAAAGCCTATACCAAAGCCCCATTTGAACATTGATAGAAGCTGGAGAATATATGATTTTGAAATCTCCTTTTCATTTGCACCAACTGCACGAAGAGTACCGATTTTCTTTTTATCTTCCTTAATGTTGGCTGAAATTGTATTGTTGATAATACTTCCGCAGATTGTAAACATGAGAATTACAATAGCGTAAACAAGGAACATCAACTCTTTAACAGTTTCTTTTTGTTCCTGATTATATTCGTAATTGGACATATAATCAGATTCATCAACGCAATTAACAATACCTTTAAGTAAATCAGTTATCTCTGCATCAATTTCATCATCGCAGTTGCCTTTTAAATCGAACATTATATTTTTATATTTTGCTCTCGGGAAGAAATGCTCCATTCCTTCAACTGTTGTTACTATTGTGAATTCATAAGCTCCCATATGAAACATCGGAATCGTATGATTGGCAACTGCACAAATTTCCACCTGCTTATTGGTAATTTCCAAATCCTTTTTATCAACAACCAGTTCTCCTGTTATATCGTAATCTTCATTGGATTTTTCACTGTAAAGAATACTCAAATCAAGCAAATCGCCAGCTTTAAAATCACATTCTTTTTCGGCTAGTATTCTTATATTTTCTCCGTACCTCTTTTTTGCTTCTTCTATATGGCTTAAATGTTGATAGGTGTCTAAAAATGTACCGTATTCTTCTGTTTGAACCGCTAAATATACCTTTTTAGGTGCAAGAAGAATAACCTGTTCCCCACTATTCAGCTTTGCTATATCTATTTCGCCATCGCGCACACTATCAACCTGATTTATCAACTCTTCATCCAAAGCCACAATTTCAGAGTTGATAAAATCACCATCATATTCTGCAAGATTAATTATACCAAGCTTTTCCTGACTAAGACCTTGATTAAAAACCTCTTGATAATTTGTTTCATCAAGATTTTGCAAATACCCATCCTTTTCAGGTTCCCTGAAATCACCATCTGCAATTCGCTGATACTCAGTCATTTTTTCAACAAGTATATTAACATTGGCGGTTTTAATTCCATAAGCACTTTTTATATTTTCATTCATCAAAACTGATTGCTTGTGATTTTCACTGAAACCATTGTTGCCTTTCGGGTAGTTAATTGCATAATAACCCGTATCTCTGCCCAAATTCAATTTATAGTCAGAATCCCGGTCGTATAAATCATCCTTTGCAAATGAAAGATATGAAAGTGTATAAGACGAAAAGATAATTGTGATAACAAGAAATACACTTACAACAACTAACTTACCTTTTGAAATAACGAGATTTCTTTTTGCAATAAGCTTAGAAACATTAAAATCCTTTTGACTCTTTATTTTTTTATTTTTCAATTTTCTTGTGGCTTCAATATTCCTGATTGCCTGCATAGGTGAAATTTTAGAAGCGGAAACCAAAGGAATAAAGGATGCTGCCATAACACAAATAATACTGAAAGCACCGCAAGCTAAAAGCACCCATATATTCGGCTTAAAATAAGCATTTTCAAAAATTCTGTTTACAATAATTTTTACCGCACCATAAGATATTAAAAGACTTATGGGTGTGCAGATAACGCTTAACAAGACCGCTTCTCTGCCGAAAACTTTTCGTATTTGCCTTTTGGTTGAACCAACTGCACGATACATACCGATTTGCTTTTTTCGTTCTTTTAAATTACTAGTAAAAGCATTAACAATACCAACAGAAGATGCAATAAGCAAAATTACAATAATAATTCCGATGAACATCAAGGAAGAGAATTGGTCTGACAATAATTCTCCCGTATCACTAAACACATCAACTTCTTTAGTAAAGCCACCGTATGCTGCCATAATATCATATATTATTTCCCAACCGTCATCAGTAAGCTTATAATAAACAATCTTATTTGCTTTTCCGCCTAAATCAACTTTTTCATACTCGCTAACAAAAGCTGATGGAAGAACATCTTTATTATCAACGCTGTAAAGAATATTAGTTCTTTTATCTTTTAAAATACCAGATAAAATGTAGGTTTTCTCTTTGATTTCAGATGATAATTCTTCACCATTCTGAACCTGCATTTTTAATTTGATTTTATCACCCGGCTTTGCGGTAATTCCTAACTGCAAAAGTGTTGTTTGTTCAATAGCAATTTCGCCCTGCTTTTCAGGGTATGTACCATCAATTAAAATCGGGTTAACAAGCTTCTTTGCAGTTTCATCAAGCTTGGCAATTGGTGTTCCGTTGATTTTTTCTTCTTTATCAGTAAAAATCGAACCCAATGTTTCACCGAAGCCTGTTTCTTCAAAAGCACCTCTGCTTTTTCCGGCTTCATACATTTCTTCATTAAAAACACCGAAAAACTTGTCATATAAACCTAACTCTGCTTTGCGTTGTTCCTGAGATGTGGTGTAAATACTAAATCCAAAATAAATAATACTTGAAGAAAACACCATCGAAAGAACGATACCTAAAATCATCAAGGTATATCTTTTCTTCCTGTGCTTCAGGTTTCCTAAAGCAAGGGAATTAAAGGTTAATTTTTTCTTTTTCATAAAATCACCTTCTTTTATTGATTAAATTTACTGTCTTCAACAACAGCGCCGTCTTCGATTCTTATAACTCGGTCTGCCTGCTCGGCAACGTGCAAATCGTGAGTAACAAGAATAAGAGTTACTCCTAATTCTTTACTTACATATTTAAGAAGTGAAAGCACCTCTCTACCGCTTTTACCATCAAGGTTACCTGTAGGTTCATCAGCAAAAAGGATTGAAGGTTTATTTGCCAAAGCTCTTGCAATAGCAATTCGCTGTTGCTGACCACCCGAAAGAGCAGATGGCAAATGAGAAAGTCTGTCTTCAATGCCGAGAATATCTATAATTTTCTTCAAATACTCTTCATCAGGTTTCTTTTTATCAAGCATAATGGGAAGCAAAATATTTTCATAACCTGTCAGTTCTTCAACAAGGTTATATGCCTGAAAAATGAAACCGAAGCGTCTTCTTCTGAGGATTGAAAGTTGATTATCGTTATAGTTTTTAAGGCTTTCGTTGTTATAAATAACCTCGCCTGAGGTTGCGTTTTCAAGGCTGCTTAAAACGTGCAAAAATGTTGACTTACCTGAACCTGAAGGTCCTGTTATTGCACAGAACTCCCCTTTTTCAAATTCAAGTGACACATCGTTAAGTGCCACAACTGTATTTTCACCACTTAAATATTCCTTTGTGAGATTTTTGCATTCAATAATATTCATAGAAAACTCTCCTTTGAATTTAATTTTTGAGAACACTATTTCTCTATCTTGATTACATTGTAAAACATCAATCTTAATTTTAAGTGACTTTTATCTTAAGATTTCGTAAGAAAAGCAAGAAAAAAATAAAAACTGCCCTCACAAGGAGAGCAGTTAAGAGTGTTGTCTTAATTATTACGTATCAATTTTTGGTTCACTTAATTCTTCTATTGATGTGGCAGCTTCAGATATTTCAATTTCTTTCTCTCTCATAGTTTTTGAAAGTCCGAAAAGCTCACCTGCTATCCAGAAACAAATTACAATCTGAGGAATTGCCAAAAATATGAGAATATAGGAATAAACTTCATTATCAATAGTAGTCGGTATGAAAAGTGACAATGTTAATATCGTATGAAGTAAAACGGTTGTGGTTCTCAAAGAAAGCAATCGTTTCCTTTTTGACTGTTCGATATCAAGATTAGCAATGTTTGTGATAAGTTGAAAATGGAAATATATCGTAACAATACTGAACAAAAGGCTTATAAGTGTTAAATTCCACTGAGCATCTGCGATTTTCAGTACCAAACTTATTATATTCCATATTCCTATTGCAATACCGAATGGTCTTAGTAATTGTGCTGATTGCTCTTTCTCAGAAAGGATAGGCAAGACTGAAACAATCATAAAATATCCAAGCCAATCGGGAAGTATATCTATTACTGAAATATTTATATGAAAGTATATAAATATATAACTTATGGCTACCTTCTTTATAGCGGATGATAGAGTTTTAGTTTCCATTTATATTCACCTCCACTGTAAACACATCTACAAGTTTACCATCAACATAAATTGCTAACTTACGAGTTGATTTATAGCCTTCCATAAGTTTTTTATAATCAAGATTACTGTTCATATCACTGTCAATTACAGTCCTATCCCATTTCTCACCATCATTTACACTGTAAGCTCTCTTGCCGCTACCATCAGTAGAACTACTGCCATAATCTTTTGAAATAAAGGTTTTTTCAGGGGAAAACTCAGCCTCAAGGTCGGCCGTGTACTCCATAGACACATGCTCAACTTTGTCGTAATCTTCACCTTCATAGTTGTAGGTGTAGTTTGTCTCAATAAAACAACCACTGAAGTCTGCGTTGAGATAAACTTTGCTGTCATAACCTATCTTGTCTGTAAAAAATGACGTATTTTCTGAAGATATAACGTTGTAATCTGTTTGATAGACGGTTGTGGCTTTAACTGTAAGAGAGCCTTTTTCACCTTGCTGAACAGTCTCAAAAAGTATAGGAGCATCGTTCTTTAAACTATGAACCTGCATCAAAACTGAATCCTCAAGATGATTCTTTGACTTTTTTCGTTCACCCGATTCCTTTACTACCCAACTGTTATTTTCCTTGAATACTTCAATCGGAACAAGCAGCGTATCACCGTAAACGTGGTATTCATCATTGGCACCTTCATTTTTATCTTCTTCGTAGATACTGAAAATAAGAACTGCAGAATATTTATCTTCACCGGTTTTTATAAGGTTGAACACAGAAAAAGGACGTCCACCTGAAGGGTTAATTATATCTATTTCTTCATTCGTTTTATAATAATCGTAAAGATTTTTGATTATTTCTTCGTGCTTTTCCGTTGGCGAAGCTGTAAGAAGCATTATACTGCTATTATCCATTAGTGCCTTTGCATAGGTGTCAATTGCACCTGCAACGGTAGTACAACGATTTATCCTTGAATAAACAATAGCTTTCTGATATTCATATTCTGTATTTGGAAAATATATATCGTTATCCGCAGAAAAGCCAGCACTTACAAACAGGCAAGGTAAAGATAATATAATTGCAATACAAATGCTGACAAGCGCCATACCTTTAGGATATTTCTTGAATCTTACAATAGCTTCAATTCTTTTTGAAATGTTTTTACCACCATTTGAAACAGATGTTGTTCCGGGCATACGGCCATATTTTTTGTTAACTTCATTTAGCAGAAGAACGCCGTATTCTCTTCTTTCTTCTCCATTCAAGGTTTCAAGAACTTTTTGGTCGCAGAGCATTTCCATATCGTTGCCGATAATGTTAAATACATAATGCATAAATGGGTTACACCAATGTAAGCAACGAAGAAAGCACCAAAATACGTTTTGAAGAGAATCGAGGTCTTTAAGATGCATAATTTCGTGAATCAGAACTTTTTCATCGGTTTCTCTTCCAAAAGGCAGAACAAGAACAGGAGATATAATACCGCAGATAAAAGCACTGTTAATCCCTTCAACAGAAATTACTTTAATATTTTTTATCTTGTTTTCGGAAAGAAAATACTGTAACTCACCGTTGTTATCTAAAGAAATTTCATTACCTTTTTTCAAAATTAAGCGAAGCTTTATGTAGGACACCAGATAAAAGCACAAAAACACAATAATTCCGATGATATAAATTACAAACAAAATGTCAGTGATGCTTTTAGGGACAGCTGTAATGTGGGGTATAACGCTTGAGGGTTCGGTTGCAGTAAGCGGATATGTATAAGAAGAGCTAAGATTGCTTTCAACATAGGTTTTTAGCATTTCAAGGTAAATACCAAAAGGCAACAACACTAATTTATTTGCTTTTACGGGCAAAAAAATTCTGAGCACTAACAAAATCCATATTCCGTATTGCCAACGTGGTGTAAGTTTATCCTTGAAAATACTTTTTGTAATAAGCAGGAGTCCTGCTACAAGACTTACAGAAATGGTTTGAAGAATAAATTCCCATATATTTACCATGGTTATACCTCCATTTCGTCAAGTAGTTTTTTCAACCTTTCAATTTCTTGTTGTGATATTGGTGATTCTTTAAGAAATGCAGCAATCAGGTCTGATGTAGCACCGGAATACACTTTACTTAAAAGCTCATCTCTTTCGTTTTTTGCGCATTTTTCACGACTTACAGCAGCAGAATACGGAGTACGGCTGCCACGGTCGATAGCAACAAGACCTTTCGCTTCCATTCGGTTAAGATATGTAAAAACTGTATTTTTGCTCCATCCGTTAAGTTCGTTAAGTGCAGAAGCAATACTTTTAAGAGCAAAGCTTTCTCCTTGCCAAAGAACCTCCATAACAGACCATTCTGCTTCAGATAATTTCATATGAATTCCTCCTTTATTTCTCCTACAACTGTAGTATAATTTTATCTTACATTTGTAGGAATATTTTGTCAATAGAAAATATAAAAATTTCTTATTAAGTACATTAGAGTGGGAGAAAGACAAAGAAAAACTGCCCTTTAAAAAGGACAGTTTATGTTTTATATCGACTGATACCCGTCAATATGAGGAAAACACATTATAATATCAAGTCCTGTTGCGGTGTTCACGGCGCTTATTGTTCCGTGGTGCTTTTCAACAATTGCTTTTGTAATAGCAAGACCGATTCCTGCACTTTGAGGCTTGGCATTTTTAGCTCTGTGGAATCTCTTAAAGAGTTTACCAACATCATCTTTATCAACACCGCCACCGTTATCGGAAACAGTAACAATTGTGGAGCGTTCATTTTCTTCAATAGTTATATTGATTTCTCCATTGTTATCAGTATGCTCGCAGGCGTTTTTAATAACATTTCCTAAAGCTTCCGTTAACCATTCCTTATCGCATCTCATTCTGCTTTTGCCGACAATACCGAACTGCTTTTCAGGAAAAATATGTTTCATATCGAGAACGATGCTTTTAAGGATTTCGCTGATTTCATAAAACTGAAAATCCATAATATATGTATCGCTCTTTATCTTTTCAAGGCGTAAAAGCTTTGCAACAAGCTCTTCAGTTTTCTCCACAAGCTGAAG
>JAZRDP010000034.1:0-1730 GCA_045660345.1 Acutalibacteraceae bacterium | reverse complement strand
ACCCCACTTGAAAACGACATTCAGGTGGGGTGCTTTTTTATCCAAGTTTTTTGACTACACTAAAAATATTGTTGTACCTTTTATTATCTGCAATCGCATAAAATCAAAAGCTTCTTACTTTCAAGGGCTTGAAAAATATCGCTTTTTTCTCACCGGCTTTAACCATTTCTCTTGCAAGCAACCCTCTCATTTTTCGCAGAGCATCAAGGTATTTTTTATTATTTACAAGATTATGTCTTTCGTTAGGATCGTTTTTCAGGTCATATAAAAAATCATCATAATAAACCAGTGCGCTGTGTTTAGTATTTCCCGAGCCGAGTGCTCTGGCAGAATACTTCCAATCCTTTGTGCGTACTGCCCTGCCGACCTGTGATTCGCTGATTTGAACAAAAACACAATCTCTTTTGGGAACATCTTTCCTGTTAACAGGGAGAATATTTCCGGAATAGGTTTTCGGCACCTCAATTTCCGCAAGACTCAGAAGTGTAGGCGGAATATCAATAAGACTGACAAGACAATCCATAGCCTCGTCTTTATTTACTGCTCCGCCGCCAAATACAAGAGGAGTGTGTATACTCGAATCATGACAGCTGCGTTTATACTCGGCATTTCGTGTTTTAAAATGACACCCGTGGTCACTTGTGTAAACTATAACCGTATTATCATACAGACCTTTATCCTTCAAGGCTTTAACAAGCCGTCCGACATTTTCATCAAGAGAATGAATAGCGGCAAGATAGTCGGGATATTCTTCTTTGTAATTACCCTTAAGAAAAGTTAAATCCTCCGGCAAAGGATATTCACGGAAATCATCAACTTTATCTGTCGGACCCTCAAAATGACCGCTGTCATTCTGGTGGTGCGGTTCAAGCTGTGAAACAAACATAAAAAAAGGCTTTTCACCGCTATGGTTATTTACATATTCAACCGCAAAGTCATTTATGCAATCCGCTCTGTAACCCTTAAAGTCAATCTGATTGCCGTCACCGTCAAAAACATATCCGTCATAACCGTGCGAGGTAAACTCCAGAATATCTGCTGCACGCCAATATTTATAACCGCCTTGTCTTTGAGTCGGAACAGCTGTTTTTTCGCAATGAACACCGATACCTGCATAACGGTCTGAAGCAAGATGCCATTTTCCGATATACGCTGTATCATATCCGTTTTCATTAAAATAATCAGCTAAAGTTTTTGTATCTTCTTTCAAAGCAATCCCGTTCCAATAGCAACGGTTTTCAGTTGCGAACTGACCTGTTTGCAAACAGGCACGAGCGGGTCCGCAAACAGGCTGGCAAGTATAAGAATTATCAAACAGCACGCCTTCTTCGCCCAATTCCCAGACATTTGGCATAAGACTGCTGTTCAGCGTGTCCCAGCGCTGTTGATCAGAAAAATAAAAGATAATATTAGGCTTCATTATTTTCCTCCTTAATGCTTATAAACATTTCCGTGTATCATTCAGACATATTACAGTAAATATTGTAACACAAATATATCAGCAGTTCAATAAAGATAACCACTTTTTTACACAATTGAGGAAGCCGAAGCAGCTATGGATGAGCGCGAATTAAAAAAACACCGGTTCTGTGGATACTGTCGATACAACGGTTCTTGCAAAATTGCTTACAGAAAAAACATCCCGGTGGCTTCCTTTTTGAAAAATTTTATGCAAGTCCTGTTTGTTGAATCGACCTTGATTGACAACAGGTACGCGGTTGGTGTAAAAT
>JAZRDP010000033.1:0-1604 GCA_045660345.1 Acutalibacteraceae bacterium | reverse complement strand
CATATATAAAGTTTTCATCATTCGCACCTGCAAATTCTTATTTGTCAGCTTATTTAAGCTTTATATAGATGCCGACAAAGCCAGTGTACGGCTTGATGAGCGCATCGTAGAATTGCTTATCACCCAAGGCGTACTTATGCTCTGTCGCAAACCATTCCTCCCACGCCGCATCAAAGCACTCCATTTCCCAAACTTCGACGCAATCGATTCTATCGCTTGTTCCGATAATCTCTTTCCAAACGGACGGGCTTTGGAACATATAAGATTCGTCGCCGAGCCAATCAGAAAGCAGCTCCTCGGCACGTCCCAAAAACTCGTCCTTGATACCGGGAACACCAATCAAAGCCACTGCTCCATCGCTTAAAAACGGTAGTATTTTTTCTTCAAAGAAGCCCTTTTTCGTTGCAAAATAGTGGTAGGAATCTATGCTAATCAACACGCCGAACTTCCCTTTTTCAAAATGCAGGTCGTTCGCATCCTCGTGCACGGGAATGATTCTATCGTCAACGCCCCACTCGCTAAAGCGCTTCGCGTTATCCTCAGCCGAGATCCAAAGATCGTTTGCATACACCTTTGCTCCGGTTTCTTTGGCGAGAGTAAAGCTCGTCAGTCCCTTGCCGCATCCCAAATCAAGAACCGTGCTTTCAGCCGAAAGCGTGAGTGGATGCCTTGCAAGCAACTCCTCTAAAATTCTAAGGCTATTCGGCCCCATCAGCATTTCAGCGGTCATATATTTTCTGTATTCTTCGATGTTCATTTTCGATCTCCGTCACATTGAAATTTGATTATTTGATTAATTTGCATCTATAGCGGACAACGGTTTCGCCATCATAGATTTCGGAAAACGCAGTAATGTTAAAACCATTCTTCTGATAAAATCCGACGGCATCATTATCCGTTTCAGCATATACAGACAATGAATCATAATTATTTATCACTTGTTTTATCATATAAGAACCAATGCCTTTGCCACGAGCAGATAAATCAACCGCAATTCCTAATATCTCAACTTTCTTCTGTTCAATAAAAGAAACAGCCATAACACCCACAATCTTTCCGTGACTAAAACAAGCAAAGATTTTTACAGAGTCATTATTCAGAAATTGTTCTACTTTCTTATTAAACTTTTCTTCGGTAGGCATAAACATACAGTGTTTGTAAATCTCATATGTTTGTAAAATATCGTTCTTGTGAGTTAATTCTATTAGGTTCATTGCACGCACCTACAAATTCTTATTTTCCTAACCGTTCGACCTATTGGAATTTGTCGTTCTCTTATTGCTGTTTTTTGTTCCTTTCAATAGCTATACTGGAAGCAATTGCATAAACAATTGCACCGAAAATAACAGCAATCGTAATATAGGAAAGCCAATCGATACGGAGCAAAATTGCAAATCCGTTCAAAGTAAAGATACAACCGATTAACAAAAATACTATCGCAGATTGCCGATAATAGGGCTTTTTGTCCATCGCTTCTCGTTCTTGTTTGGATGCATACAGATAGGAATTATTCAAAAGAAAACCTTTTTCGCAAAAGGAACGAATGCTTAATACGATAGCAAATATGGCTAGTAAAAACAGAACACCCGCAGCAATCATTTCTT
>JAZRDP010000032.1:0-1033 GCA_045660345.1 Acutalibacteraceae bacterium | reverse complement strand
TATGGCAGACCATTTTGATTCGCCTTCAAGTCTTTCATTAACCTCAAATTCAACCGTTGTTTTGTGATATCCAACCCAAAAAGAAATCGCTCTGAAGAACCCTTTTCTTTCAGGAATTCTATTGAGTATATCTACAACCTTACGGTCAAGCAGTTTAAAATCAGAAGCGTTTGACATATCAAACCCTACTACCGAACTGATAATTGAATAAAACTTTCTTGCAGCAAAACCATGCATTTTGCTTTCTTTGCCTCTTGTTTTTTTAATGCCCTCAACAATTTCATATCCGTCTTGCCACAAACGGTACATCTCGACAATTTTCTCAGGAGGATGTTGAAGATCGCAATCAATTACTACAACCGCATCTCCTTT
This sequence comes from Acutalibacteraceae bacterium, assembly GCA_045660345.1. Classification (GTDB taxonomy): domain Bacteria; phylum Bacillota; class Clostridia; order Oscillospirales; family Acutalibacteraceae; genus DTU089. The sequence goes on along the minus strand of JAZRDP010000032.1, from coordinate 661 downwards.
GGCACTTGCAAGGCCTGCTGAGATGGCTGCCTCTTTTCCAAAGTTTCTTGAAAAATGCAGTCCATATATATTTTTTTCTTTATCGGCTAAATTTTTTATTTTTTCATATGTAGTATCCGTTGAGCCATCATCAATAAAAATAATTTCATTGTCAATTTCAGCTTCTCTTAAAATCTTTGATATTGTATAGTAAGCTCTTTCTACGGACAATTCCTCATTATATGCAGGAATAATTACGGACAGCATTTAAACACCTCCTGAATTTTCATTAAATACTTTTTCAAGCTGCGCTACCGGCATGGGTTTGTAATAGTAGAATCCCTGAAGGAGATCACACCCTGCTTTTATCGCCGCTTCTTCTTGCTCTTTCGTTTCAATTCCTTCGCATAGCGCCTTAAAACCTATATCATGTGCAGTACGAATAATATTTTTTAAAATAATAAATCCTGTATCCGTAACTGAATTCTGTGTTATCGCCTTATCAATTTTCACAACAGAAATATCAAGGTTTTGTAAATCGCCAAAGGTTGTATATCCGCTTCCGAAATCATCAAGCAAGATAGATATGCCTTTTTCTTTAAGAGCTGACAGATTATCTATCATTTGCTTTCTTGCTTCTCCGGTTATGTTTTTATCCTCTAATATTTCAACCGCCAAACAC
>JAZRDP010000031.1:0-41969 GCA_045660345.1 Acutalibacteraceae bacterium | reverse complement strand
AATGAAATACCGCAAATATCATTTACATCCACATCACATTTATCGAGAACCTTTCTTGTGGTGGAGCACATTGCATCCCACCATTCCTGGGGCTCCTGCTCGGCACCGCCATCAGGGAGAACGTAAAGATTATACCCCTCGGATGCGGCAGACACTAATTTAATAGTATCGCCAAGCTCAAAAATACAGGTTTTAACACCCGTTGTACCAATATCATAACTAATAGCATATTTACCCATATCCATATTCCTCCATATTACGGAACTATACATCTTATATTATGCACCATTTTATGTGAATAATCAACAGTAATTACATAGGAATATTGCACAAATTTTATTCACTTCGTATGTATTTTTCAAACAGAAAATTTTTTTGAAAAAAATTTAAAAAAATGCTTGACTTTTCCAAAAACAATGATATAATAGTCAATGTTCTTCGGAGGACGAACAGTTCTTCGCAGTCGGTGTTGATGGCGTTGAGGGTCCCCCCGTTCCCATCCCGAACACGGTAGTTAAGCTCAACAGCGCCGAAGATACTTAGTGGGAAGCCGCTTGGGAAAATAGGGCGATGCCGACACAAAACTGCCTTAATAGCTCAGTCGGTAGAGCACTCGGCTGTTAACCGAGTTGTCGTAGGTTCGAGTCCTACTTGAGGCGCCAAAAATAAAGGATACCATCCGGTATCCTTTATTTTTTTACTCTTCAGAAGAACTTTAACTAAGATAATTCAGAGTTAACAACCGATGGCTGTTAACTGCATTGAGCCCGACCGCGTCCGGTGGACGAGGCAGGGAGGGCGAAATGGGAAGAAACAAGGAGTATCACGAAGCGAATAGCGAGTGAGACGACTATGTTTCTGACCGTCGTTGTCGTAGGTTTTGTTGATTTATAAGTTGGTTGATTTTAATTTTGATATAAAGTATAATTCATTAAAAGGGAAGTGATATTATGATACAAATTGAAAAAGACAATTACAAATTTTCTGTTGATATAGAAAAAACGAAAGAATATTATAATACCCATTCCTTATGTGATTGTGTATGTTGTCGTAATTATTATAAACAGATAGAACAAGAACTCCCTAAATTAAAAGAATTTTTAGATAGTTTTGGTGTTGACATTTCAAAGCCTGATGAAATAATGAGTGTTGAAAACGAAGGTTTTATTGATTATTTGAATGTAGATTATACGGTTTGCGGTAATGTAATTAATATGTCGGAGTATGAAATTGATATTTACGATAAATTATTTATAAATGTCATAGTTACCGAAGGTTTTGCTTCACCAAACGAGCAAACAGATGAGTATTTTACACTTTCTGTTACAAATATCAGATTACCATGGGTTTTAGATGTACCATTTCCCACTCCTATTCAATTAAAAGTTAAAAAAGAACCAAAGAATAATTTTATTAGAATTTTAAAAGAAAAAGTTTTTAAAATATAAGACTATTACAAATTAAACCCCAAAGGATACCACCCGGTATCCTTTATTTTTTGTCGGCTCATTTACATATCTGTACATTATTATTTTGATTTTATATTATGAGTTCATTTGCATTGTATAATAATAGTTTATGTGTGAATTCTAAAATAAACAGAGTTTTATGACGGAGGTAATGAATTGAGTAACCGTTTGCAAAATGAAACAAGCCCGTATCTGCTTCAACACAAGGAAAATCCAGTTGACTGGTATCCTTGGTGTGAAGAAGCATTTATTAGAGCAAAAGAGGAAGATAAACCAATATTTTTGAGTATTGGCTACAGTTCTTGTCATTGGTGCCATGTTTTAGCTCACGAAAGCTTTGAAGATGATGAAATTGCAGAGATTTTAAATCGATATTTTATATCAATAAAAGTAGATAAGGAAGAACGACCTGATATTGACAGCGTTTATATGGCGGTATGTCAGGCGTTTACGGGAAGTGGCGGTTGGCCTACAAGTATATTTATGACTGCAGATAGAAAACCTTTTTATGCAGGAACTTATTTCCCGAAAACATCTCGTGGTGGAATGATAGGGTTTAAAGAACTTCTACTTGCTATCAACGAAGTCTGGAAAAAGGACAGAAATTCTTTAATGGAACAGTCAGATAAAATTGTCTCTTATCTTAATAATGAACAAAGCAGTTCTGAAACTGCGGATTTGAGCCTTGCTCATTTAGCAGTAACAATATTTGAGCGCATTTACGATGAAAAAAACGGGGGGTTTGGTAGAACACCGAAATTCCCCACACCCCATAATATTTTATTTTTGCTTTCTTACTATGAACGATTTAAAGAAAAGAAATGTCTGGAAATGGCAGAGAATACTCTTTTGCAGATGTATCGGGGAGGTATTTTTGACCACATCGGATTTGGTTTTTGCCGTTATTCTACCGATAAGAAGTTTCTTGTTCCCCATTTTGAAAAGATGTTGTATGACAACGCTTTGCTGATACTTGTTTATTGCAGAGCTTATGACATAACAAAAAATGAATTGTATCTTGAAATTGCAGAAAAAACAGCAGCTTATATTCTGCGTGAAATGATATCCGAGCAAGGTGCATTTTTCAGCGCACAAGATGCGGATAGTGAGGGTGAAGAGGGAAAATTCTATTTATTCACACCTGATGAAATTGTTAAGGTTTTTGGCGAAAAGGATGCAGAAGCCTTTAATCGCCATTATGATATAAGTAATAGTGGTAATTTTGAGGGTGAAAATATACCAAATTTACTGAAGAGCGACCCGTTAAATAAAAGGTTTGAACAGTTTTTACCGCAACTGTTAAGCTACAGGAAAAATAGATATTCATTACATCTTGATGATAAAATATTAACTTCGTGGAACTCATTGATGATTTCGGCAATGTGTGAATTGTATCTTGTAAGCAAAAAATCTATTTATCTTGATGCGGCAAAACGGGCAGATGGCTTTATTAAAAAGCATCTTTATGAAAATGAAACATTATATGTAAGTTTTCGAGATGGAAGACGAGGGGTAAAAGGCTTTTTGGATGATTATTCATCGTATATTTTTGCCCAGCTTAGTTTGTACTCAGCAACATTGGATGAAGAATATCTGAATATCGCAAAAAAACTGACGGAAAAAGTTTTAAATGATTTCAGTGATAATTACGGCGGATTTTATTTATATAGTGATGATAGTGAAGAACTGATATTGCGCCCGAAGGATACCTATGACGGTGCAATTCCAAGCGGAAATTCTTTTATGGCATATAACCTTGTAAGATTGTGGCTTTCAGAGTCCGATGAAAAATATAAATCTTTAGCAGAAAGGCAATTAGACTTTGTTTCAGCAGATGCGTCACAAAATCCAATAAGTCACGCTATGTTTTTAGTCGCACTTTTAGATTATACCGAACCGCCTATGAAAATAACTGTTGTAGCTGATGAAAATACAGACACATCTTCATTACCGACCTCATTTCCATTAAATTCGATAGTAAAGATTTTATCGAAACCAACAGCAGAATTTCTTATGAAAAATAACCGAATAACCTATTATGTTTGCAAAGGGCATATCTGCAAACCGCCAGTTAATGATTTGAATGAAGTTTTATAGGAATAATAGATAAAATAAAATAACAGAAAACCTTGGATAACTGAAGGGTTCTGTTGTTTTTTTACTTTTGACACGATAAGTATCATAATTGTTTCGTAGAAATCCTTTATATTTATTCTTTTTTTTGTTACTTTTTAGTTATTAAATTGAAAATAGAAAGGAAAAAAGAATATGAGAACGAAGGAAAGAAAATTACTGATTTTTGGTGTTGGTTTTATTATTGCATTTGCTTTATGGACCTGGCTTATTCAGATAATAGATGTGAGACCTGAAGGAGTGAACGGAACAGAAATTGGCTTTGCAACGATAAATACCTGGTTTCATTCGGTAACACAAGTGAATATGACGCTTTACAATATTACCGATTGGTTGGGGCTTGTGCCTGTGTTTGTGTGTATGTTTTTTGGTGGCGTGGGTTTTTTTCAGCTAATAAAAAGAAAAAGTCTATTTAAAGTTGATTTTGACATTATAGCTTTAGGCATATATTATGTTATAGTAATAAGTGGGTATCTTATTTTTGAAATGGTACCTATAAATTACAGACCGCTTCTTATTAATGGTTTTTTAGAAGCCTCTTATCCATCATCAACGACATTACTTGTTTTATCGGTTATGCCAACCCTTGTTTTTCAGGCAAAGCACAGATTAAAAAATATTGCTATCAAAAGAATAATCACAATTATTGCTGCAATATTTACTATATTTATGGTGGTCGGAAGATTAGTTTCAGGTGTTCATTGGTTAACAGATATTATAGGGTCAATATTTTTAAGTATGGGATTATTTTATATTTATAAAGGAACAGTATTATGGAATTCAGCGAAAAATTGCAGGAATTAAGGAAGAATAAGGGCTTGACTCAGGAGGAATTAGCAGAAATTTTGTATGTTTCGAGAACTGCAGTTTCAAAATGGGAGTCAGGAAGAGGCTACCCGAATATTGATTCCTTAAAGGAAATATCAAAATTCTTTGAGGTTACCATTGATGATTTATTATCGGGAGAAAAACTGCTTTCAATAGCAGAAAAAGAGAATAAATCTACCATAAGGAATATGTGTGATGTATTATTTGGTATTGTGGATTTATGTTCATTTATTCTTGTTGTTTTGCCCCTTTACCCAAATACTATTGATGGCTTTATTTATTCAGTAAGCTTATTAAATTATACTGAAACATCCTCAAGAAATTTAATAGTTTATTGGGTTATGTTTATTTCTCTTTTTGCAGTTGGAGTTATAAAAATTATACTGACTAAAACAAAGGCGGAAAAAGGCAATAAAATTTTATTGACACTTTCAATTGCTTTAAATATTTTTGTTGTGATATTCCTAACTTTAACAAGAGAGGTCTATGCAGTTGTAGTTGCGTTTTTGTTTTTGATAACAAAAAGTGGAATTCTTTTAAAATATTTTAGAAAATCTTGACATTTAATAAAAACAGGAAGTACACCGTTCGTCGGTGTGCTTTTTCTATTTCCCCCATAAATTATTGAAAATATGAAATTCGTATGTTAATATAACTTTATAAGTGGGTGATTTTATGAATAAAGCAAAAATAGTCATTTTGGCAGGGCAATCAAATGCGGTTGGAGTTGCTCATACAGAATATTTATCACTCCATTTCAGTGGTGAAAAGATAGAAGAATTCAAAGAGGGTTATGACGGGATTTTAATGAATTATTATTCCCATGATATGAAGAGTAACGGTTTTGTTAAAACTACTCTCGGTTGTGCTGAAAAGGGAAAGGATACATTTGGTCCCGAGGTGGGAATTGCAGATTTCTTAAGCGAAAAATACCCTGATGAGAAATTTTTTGTTGTAAAATCTGCCGTTGGCGGAACAAATCTTTTCTACGACTGGTTACCGCCATCTTGCAAAGGAGAATATCAGAAAAAATCTTTTGGAATGGGTGACACCCAAAGCGAATTTTATCGCAAAGGCGGTTGGTGTTTTAATGAACTTGTAAAAGTTCTTGGTGAAAGCATCTCTATTTTGGAAAATCAAGGATATGAGCCTGAAATTTGCGCCTTTTGTTGGATGCAGGGGGAAAGCGATGCTTTTGAAACAGCTACTGTTGAAAAATATGGTGAGCGATACGAGAATTTATTAAAGGATTTGAACGAGGCATTCGCTGCATATATGAAAAACTGCAGATATATTGATGCAGGAATTTCTGAGGTGTGGCAATACTATCGCGAGATTAATGCTTATAAGGAAGAGCACGCAAATAAAACGTCTGACAGTTTTTATATAGATACAATTGCCGAGGGTCTTACAACCTCAAAGGAGCCCGAGCCCGAGGTTGATATTGCTCATTACGATTCGGATTGTACTATCAGATTAGGTCACTTATTCGCAGATAAGATTAAAATATAAGGTGTGTTATTATGTTCGCAAAAATTTATGATAGTGAGATTAAAATAGACTATAAGCAGGTTGACGGCTTTAACAGATATCTTGATGATATTATGTTGGAGTATCAGCAGAGTATAGAAGAGGGGCTTGATATTGAAAAGCATAAGTCCTTGTTTGAGTCTGTTGCTGCTATGAAAAATGATGCAATTAAGGCTAAAATGTGCGATGATATATATGAATTGGTTATTAATTCCAAAATCCGTTCAGATTATAAATACAATGAGCCCAATAAATTAAAAGAAATTAAGGCATTGAGAAAGCCTTATGATTATGAATCGATTATGCCCGATGAAGAAGCCTTGCGCAAAAAAATTCTTGGTGCATGGACTGGTAGAGCCTGCGGTTGCCTTTTGGGTAAGCCTGTTGAGGGTATAAGAAGCAATGAGCTTATTCCTTTTCTTAAAGAAACAGGCAACTACCCTATGCATCGCTATATTCTTTCAACAGATGTTACTAAAGAGGTTTGCTCACATTTTAAATTTTCTTTTATGAATAAGCCCTATGGGGATAATGTTGACGGAATGCCCGTTGACGATGACACAAACTATGTTGTGATGGCACAACAGATTATCGAGCAGTTTGATAAGGATTTTGAGCCAGAGGATGTTGCAAACGCCTGGCTTCGCTATCAGTCTGTTTATTCCTATTTCACAGCGGAGAGAATAGCATACATAAATTTTCTTAATTGCATTGAACCACCTGCGTCTGCTATGTATAAAAATGTTTGTAGAGAATGGATTGGCGCGCAGATAAGAGGAGATTATTTCGGTTATATTTGCCCCGGTGAACCTGAAGAGGCTGCGAAAATGGCATATAACGATGCCTGTATTTCTCATGTTAAAAACGGAATTTACGGAGAAATGTTTGTTACTGCAATGATAGCAATTGCCGCAGTCAATGATAATATTGATGATATTATTTTAGGTGGTCTTGCAGAAATTCCCGCTACTTCAAGACTTTATGAAGCGATTATGAAAATCTATGACGACTACAAAAATGGAGCAACTCTTGAAGAAACCTTCAATTATATTCATAGCGAATACGATGAACACACCGACCACGGATGGTGCCATACAATTTCAAATGCAATGATTGTTGTAGCTGCACTTCTTTATGGAGAAGGTGATTTCGGAAAATCAATTTGCACCGCAGTCAGCTTTGCTTTTGACACAGATTGCAACGGTGCAACCGTTGGTTCAATCCTCGGTATGCGCGGTGGTATTGATTGTATAGACGATTGTTGGAAAAAGCCTATAAATAATAAAATTCATACATCAATTTTCGGTATAGAAACTGTTGATATTGAAAAAGCAGTTGATAAAACAATGGAGCATATAGAACTTTGATATTGGGTGAAAGTTTATGAGCAGAAAACTAGACGGAACATTTTTTGAGTTCAAACATCATAATACTCCAGAGGGGAAATATTGGAATCCTGCCCTTGAAAAGTTTAAAGGAGAGGACTGGCGCAGAAAAGTCAGAGAAATTTCCCAATTGGGAATGGAATATATAGTTGTCATGGCAACTGCCCTTTATGACAAATGTTATTTCAAATCTTCTGTTTACCCTTTTGCAGAAATTCCTTGTTCTGACCCTATTGAAGAACTTCTTTCAGAAGCAGATGTTTGCGATGTTAAGGTCTTTTTAGGTAATGGTTTTTATGGAGATTGGCGCAAAGCCGACCACAACATAAAAAGCAAAGAGGTTATTGACCGTTCTTTCAGAGCTATGGAAGAGTTAACTGCTCTTTATAGCCACCATGAAAGTTTTTATGGATGGTATTTCCCCGATGAAACCTGTATAATTCTCAATTACTCAAAGGATTTTATGAAATATGTTAACCTTTGTTCTGCTCGTTGCCATGAATTGACACCTGATAAAAAGACATTAATTGCACCTTATGGAACCAATTTAGTTCGTGTAAATGATAGGTTTATCCGAACTCTTACGGAGCTTGATGTGGATTTCATTGCATATCAGGATGAAGTTGGTGTAAGAAAAACGAAGGTTGATAAAACTAAAAGACTTTTTGAAAAGTTAAAACTTGCCCATGATAAAGCAGGGCGTTCGGAGCTTTGGGCAGATATTGAGCTTTTTGATTTTGAGGGCATTGTTTATAACAGTGCTTTGATTTCTGCAGACTTTGAAAGAGTGAAAAAGCAAATCGAAAATGTTGAACCCTATGTTGATAAAATTTTAGGGTATCAGTTTTTAGGACTTATAAATCCGCCTGATTCTCTTTCTTTTGCAGGACACGGAAATTCTGCAAAGTTTTATGAAGACTACAAAAAATATTTGGAAGAGTAAAAATGAAAGATAAGAAAAAAATTATAATTATAACAATAACAGGAATTGCCATTTTAATTGCAGGGATTTTATGTAAACAGGAATTTTTCCTTATGATACCCTTGTTCGTATCTCTTTTTGTTATGGCTTTTCAGTCGGAAGCAAACAGAGTTGGTCCATTGATAGGTTCGATAAATTCGCTTATCTATACGGTGGCATATATTTATATGGGTGTTTATGCTTCAGCTGCATCGGCAATACTTTTCAGCTTCCCCATACAATTAATGACCTTTTTCCGTTGGAAGAAAAAAGCCTATAAGAAAACTGCAATATTCAGAAAAATGACAACGAAAATGAGAATTGTCTGGAGCGCCCTTTTCCTTGTTGTCTGGGGAATAATTGCAGCAATATTTATGCACCTCGATTATGAATACGCGATTTTAGACAGCTGTACGCTTCTTTTTGGCTTTGTAATACCTGTTTTAACAATGCTCGCTTACATTGAATATACATATCTTTGGATTGTTCAATGTGTTTTAGGTGTGTTTTTGAATATTCAGATGGTTATAAATGACCCAAAGGAAACAACATATCTCATTTATGGTGTTTACGCCCTTTACTGTGTAATCTGTGCATTTATAAATGTTCATAAATTTTATAAGGAACAACAGAAAACTTTGGAAAACAAAATTTAATGAGGAGTGCAAAAGACGAGATGGAAAATTTGAAAAATGAAGATATATTAGAAATAATTTTTATACGCCATGCTGAAACAAATTATACAGATATCGGCGACAGAGATAATTGTGATGGTGAATTGACCCCATTCGGTGAAAAACAATGCGATATATTGGGCGAAAAGCTGAAAGATGTGGAGATAGATGGGTTTATTTCAAGCTCTCTTCTTCGTGCTTTCAAAACCGCAACGGGTGTTTGCAAGGCAAAGGGAGATAACCCCGTTCTTCACATCTGCCCCGAGCTTATTGAATGTGGATGCACTCCCGGTTACTTTGGTTGCAGTGAAGAATATCTGCAGAAATATTATAAAAACACAAAAATGTGCAAAAAGCTTTTCGGAACCGAGGAATATGAATTCGGTTGCGAAGCAGTTGAAGACAATAATCTTCGCGCTCAAAAGGTGATAGAATATATAAAAGAGCATTATACATATGGCAAAAGAGTTGCTGTTTTCAGTCATCATGGTATGCTCGAATATCTTATTCCCACCGCTTTAGGTCTTGAAACCCGAAAATTCTTTTTCTCTCTTGATAATATTTCAATGACAGTTGTTCAATATCATAAAGACGGATTCGTTGTTTTAAAAGAAGTGAATAAGTAAAAAGAAAAGGGCTACCTGCTCGTTTGAACAGGTAGCCTTGCTTTTATTTATGATTTTTAATGTAGTATTTGTAGAATTTAACGCAATCGGCAACCTCTTTAACACCAATGCTTTCGTTAGCGGCGTGCATAGCTGCAAGCTGTTCGTTACTCATTTTGATGGGGCAGAAGCGCAAGCAATTATCTGCAACAGCTTCATAGTGACGGCAGTCTGTACCGCCTGTCATTAAGTAAGGAATAACGCCTGCATCGGGGTAACATTCGTTAAGACATTTTTTAAGATAGCCGAATTCTTCGCCTTTGTAGTCAACTGTGTTTGAAGCGTTTCGTGCATGAATGATTTCGAACTCAAGCTCATATTTGTCTGCATATTTTTTGAGAACTGCAAGGGATTCCTCAACATTCTGGTGAGGAGATGTTCTAAGGTTGCAAACAACATAAGCTTCGGAGGGAATAACATTAGGTGTGTGTGAGCCCTCAGCCATTGTGCAGCAGAAGGTTGTTTTAACAAAAGCATTACACATAGGTGAAACCATAGGAAGTACCTTTGTGAGAAGACCCTTGAAAAGCCACATATTACCAAGAACCATACGAAGAGGGAAGCCAAGGTAGGGAGCAGCCTCTGTAAGCATAGCATAAACTGCGCCTGAGATTTCTGCTTTAAAGGGCTTATCCTTTTCAACATCAGCAACAAACTTTGCAAGTCTTGCCATAGGAGTGTTGCTTCGGGGTGTAGAGGAGTGACCGCCCTTACCTTTGGCAATAACCTTGAGGTCGATATAACCTTTTTCAAGAAGACCTATTGCTGCGCACCAGCCATTCATTGTGGGAAGCTGGTCCTTAAGAATTGCGCCGCCTTCGTCCATTGCAACATCAAGGTGAACGCCTTTTTCTTTTAAGTAGTTAACAAGCTTGGGTGCGCCATCGCCTGAAATTTCTTCGTCAACAGCAGTTGCGAGGTAAATATCGCAGGGAGGCTCATAGCCTTCTTGGAGCAATTCTTCAATAGCCTGAAATTCTGAGAAAACAGTTGATTTGCAGTCCATAGCACCTCTGCCGTGAATATTGCCGTCTGCAATTTCACCTGAGAAGGGGTCTTTTTCCCAATTGGGCTCATCAGCAGTAACAACATCTTGATGACCCATAAGAAGAATACCGTTTCTTTTGGGGTCCTTACCTGCCCAGCGGAAAAGAAGATTTCCTTCAATTTCGGTGCATTCAAGCTTTGAGAAAATAAGAGGGAAGTTAGTCTTCATAACCTCGTGAAGCTTATAAAATTCGGAAAGGTCTGAGTTTCCTCTTAAAGAAATTGTAGGAATCTTAACCATTTCTGAAAGCTTTTTAGCATAATCGTTTGCTTCATCCTCGGTAGGATTAATAGCGGGTGCATTGTTATTGGGCTTCGCTTTTATTTTTGCAGCCTTAATAGCGGCAACAACAATCAAAAGCACAAAAATTGCAAGAATAGCAAGTAATGTAAGTCCTATGTATTTCATTTTATCAAATCCTTTCGGTTTTTTGCTTTTATAATTATACTACTTATTTCTTAATAAGTAAATATATAAAGGTCTATTGATTAAATAATTAATTGCTTTTAAATTATTAATGTGGTACAATAAGCTAAATGTGGATATTTAGGAGTAAATTATGAAAAAATCTAAAAAAGTTTTATTAGGTATCGTAAGCGTAATTGCAATTATTGCAATCGGTGCAACAATTTTCGGACCCTTTGCAGTTTTGAAGGGTGCTCGTCAGGTAGAGGTTGCAGATGAATATAATTACAGTGAGTCATTTTTGAATTCTTATGAGGATGTAAGAGAAAATCTTCAGAAGAGAATTGCCACACTCAAAAAAGATGGCGTAAAGGTTAAATATACAGAATACGCTATTGACGAAAGCGACAACTTGTACATTGACAACCTTTATATTCCTGCTGAAGAGGAACAGAAAAACCTTATCGTTCTTACAACGGGTGTTCACGGTATGGAGGGTTACATCGGCTCTGTAATGCTTGATGTTTTCTTTGAAGAGATTTATGACGGCTTAGATAAGGATGACACAGGTGTTCTTATTGTTGCAAATGTAAATCCCTACGGTATGAAATATATGCGCCGTTATAATGAAAACAATGTTGACCTGAATCGCAATTTCATTATGGATTGGGAAAGATTCGACCTTTCCTCAAATAAGGATTACCCCAAGGTTCAGAGCTTTCTTGAGCCCGTAGGAAAAATCGGAAATGCATTCTGGCATGAGGTTGGCTTTTATTTAAGCCTTGCCAAGGAAGCAATTTTCACAGGTGCAGATGTTATTTCTGATGCCTTGCTTACAGGTCAGTATGAATCACCACAGGGCGTTTACTACGGCGGTACAGGAGACGAGGCTTCAACAACCTATCTTAAAGGTGTGTTCAATGACTGCCTTGACGGTGAATATGAAAACATTGTTCATATAGATATTCACTCAGGCTATGGCCCTCGTTATAATATGGTTATTTTCAACTCCGTTTATGAAACAATGACCGAGGCAGAAACTCAGAAGGCCTTCGGTTATGACTATGTAATTTCTCACGATTCTGAATCCTTCTATGCTACAACAGGCGATACAACCGATTATTTCTATCGTCTTGCAGAAAGCAAAAATACCGATAAGGAGCTTTTCTCAACCTGCTTTGAATTCGGTACAATTGGCGATGAATTTATGGACACCATTCTTTCTTTGAAATATACTGTTGACGAAAACAGAAATCACTGGTATCCTACAGGAAACAGCACATCTGCAGAGGTTGTAAAGGAAAATTATTATGAGCTTTTCTATCCCACAGAAAAAGAGTGGAGAGAAAAGACAGTTGAAGATTTTAAAACTGCAACTGAAGGCGTTTTAAACGCAAAATTAAAATAAAGAACAGGGGGATTTAAAATGAAAAAGATTTTATCAGCTTTAATGGCAATTGTAATGATTTTTACAATTACTGTTCCCGCTTTAGCAGCACCCAAGACTGTAAGTGCTTCTGAAAATTATGATGGCAATCCCGTTATTATAGTTAGAGGTATTGACTTTGCAGGTCTTACTTATGTTTCATCAGGCAAAAAGGCACTTGATGTCAGCGCATCAACAATATTCTCAGCCTTGATTGATGGCTTTATGGGTACACTCGGCTTGAAGGATAAGCAGACAATTCTTGATGGTGCATTTCTTGCAGCAAAAGAAATTTTCGAGCCTATTGCTTGCGATAAGGAAGGAAATCCCTATTCTGACATTGTTTCAATGAAGCAGTACCCCGAATCAATGGCAAATTACCCTGAATTCGTTGCAACTCTTCCTGACGGCGGAGAAGAGGGTATCGTTAAAACTGCTATTGATAAATACGGTGCAGAAAATACATATTACTTTACCTATGACTGGAGAAAAACTCCTGAGCAGATAGCAGACGAGCTTCACGGCTTTGTTGAAACTGCAAGAAGAAACAGCGACAAGGATAAGGTTAACATTATTTGCGCTTCAATGGGCGGTATGGTTACAACTGCTTATTTCTATTACTACGGTACATATAATGTTGAATCCGCAGTATTCCTTTCAGGTGCTCAGAACGGCACCTATGTTTGCGGTGACGCTCTTAACGGCAAAATCGTTTTCAACGGTGATGTTCTTGTTAAATTTATTAACAATGCAACAGATAACAACATTTTCCTTAAAATTGTTATCGGTATTTTCGATATGATGGGTGTTGTTGATTTTATTGCAGGTATTGCAAACGATATGGTTGCTGAAAGCTTTGACAGAGGTAATGACTTAATGCTCCGTGAAACTCTTGGTGCATTCTGTGGCTTTTGGGCTCTTTGCCCCGACGAATCCTTTGAAAGCGGTGTTGAAAATATCTTCGGCGGCCACGAGGAAGAATACCCCGTTCTTCTTGAGAAAATTGCAGGCGTTAAGGAATTTGTTTTCAGCACAGAGGAAACGCTCTTAAAGGCAAAGGAAAACGGCGTTAAAATTTCATTCGTTTCAAATTACAATTCAGGTCTCACACCTGTTTATGAAAGAGCAAATCTTAATGGTGACAATGTTCTTGAAGCAGAGCTTACATCAAACTTTGCAACAATTGCACCTTTAGGCGAAACCCTTTCAAACGGCTATATTGCAAGCGCAGACCCCAAATACATTTCTCCCGATAATGTAATTGACGCTTCAACTGCAGTTTTCAAGGACAACACATGGTTTGTTAAGGATGCTCCTCATGTTGCGGCGGATTATAAAACAGGCTTCAGCGAATTCACATTTACACTTCTTGAAAGCGAAGCTCAGCCCGACATTAATACATTTGAGAAATATCCTCAGTTTATGATTGCAGACGAATTTCTTAATGTTACACCCCTCAAGTAATAAAGGACAAATAATTTTATGGAAATTTTATCTTATATATTAAGCCTTTTAGGTCTTGCTTCTATGATTGCAGCTTCCCTCATTAAAGGCGAAAAAATGAAGAAAACACTTTTCTTTGTTTTTTGCGCTAATGCACTTATTGCAACAAGCTACCTTATCGGTGAAAGCGGATTGAATGGCGCAGCATCTTGCTATATCGGTGCAATTCAGTCAATAATCAACTATTTCTTTGATTCAAAGAATAAGCCCTTGCCTAAGTGGTTGATTGTAGTATATGCTCTTGCATTTGTTGTATGTAACCTTGTAGTTGGTGGCTTCAATTTCCTCAGTATTCTTGCGATTGTTGCCTGCCTTACATTTATTATGAGCATCGGTCAGTCAAGTGGTGCAAAATATCGCTTTTGGACACTTTTCAATATCACCTTATGGGGTGTTTATGACATCCTTTCAGAATCCTACAGCGCACTTATTACACATGTAGTTCTTCTTGTTTTTACAATTGTTGGTATGGTTGTTCACGACAGAAAGAAAAAGAGTAAATAAAAATAATCGTCTTGGTTTTTCCAAGACGATTATTTTTATTTGTCAGAAAGATGCTCGGTGTTGTTTATGTAGTCAAAAACAATATTACCATAAGGGTTTGTGCCTTTTTTGTAAAGGATTACTCGGGTTATGCCTGTGTTTGCAAAGTTTATATCGTAGGCGGGTGTTTCGGATGTGAAGCCCATAAGGGAGAATACTATGAATGTTAAAAATGCCGCGTGGCTGACTAAAGCAATTTTTTCGCCATTATTAAAATTTTCTCTAAGGTGCTCTAAAACAAAGCCTGCTCTTTTGAAAAGCTCTGCATCATTTTTGCTGTCAGAGGGGATGAGAATCGGTGTTTCAGAGTCAAGCTCGGGGGCGAGAATAGCGAGAGGATTTATCTGATGCAAGGTGTCAAGAGTGGTTTCATATTCTGCGCTTAAGCCGGCTTCCGCTAAATGGGGGAATATGTATAAGGGCTTTTCTGTGGACTGCTCATTGAGAATTTCAGTTGCAGTTTTTACAGCTCTTAATAATCCGCTTGAATATACTCTGTCAAAATCAAAGCTTGATAAATGCTTTCCTGCAAGCTGTGCTTGCTTTACGCCTTTTTCGGTTAAAATAGGGTCGTGCTGCTCCTGAGGGGTTAATTCATCCTTGTCATAGCCAACATTTCCCTGACTTTGGCCGTGGCGGATTAAATATAATTCAAGCTCAACAATTGGTTTTTTCTTTTCCATAATAGCCCTCCGAAAATGTACTAATGAGATTACAACGATTATAGTTTTTTATATGATATATGTCAAATTGTTTTTGGTTTTCATTGAAATGAAAATAATTGAGTGGTATAATTAAAAAAATGTGTTTTCAGGTGATAAAATGGAAAATAAAGCAATAATCGCCCTTTCGGGAAAAGGTGGAGTAGGTAAAACTTCAATTTCGGCGGCAATCGTTAAACTTCTTGTTGAAGCTTACCCCGATAAAAGAATTCTTGCCATTGATGCAGATCCTGCAGTTGGGCTTTCAACCGCTTTGGGTATTGAGGTTAAAACTACAATTGACGATATAAGAAAAGAAATTGTAGAAACTGTTGAAGATGGTGAGGTCAAAGCTGCTATTGAGCTTTTAGGTGAGGCAAGATATAAGATTTTTGATGCTCTTGTTGAAACAGATGGCTTTGTATTTATTGCTGTTGGCAGACCCGAAAGTGCAGGTTGCTATTGCAAAATCAATACCTATTTAAAAGAGGTTATCAGTATTCTTTCTCAGGAATTTGATTATGTGGTAATTGACGGAGAAGCAGGTATAGAGCAAATTAACCGCAGAGTTATGGAAAAGGTTTCTCATCTTCTTCTCATAAGCGATGCTTCCAAAAAAGGAACCCAGGTTATTTCTACAATAAAAAGCGTTGCAGATGAACTTGTTATGTATAAAAAAATCGGTGCGATTATCAACCGACTTCCCGATAAAAGTGTTATTGACCATATAAATACAAATGAGATTCCCGTTCTTTCATATATTGAAAACGACAGTAATTTAGCTATATATGATATTGAGGGTAAAAATATTATTTCTCTTCCCGACAACTCAAATGTGGTTGAAGGTGCAAGAAAAGCACTCAAGGAATTGGGTATCATTGAATAAGGAGTAAGCTATGAAAGACTTAAAACATCTTTATTATTTTGAAAATCTTTTGCAAGAGGCTAATAACGACCTTGTAAAAAAAGCAAAAGAAGACGGCGGCATTGCTTTGGGCTATACTTGTTATCATATTCCCGAGGTGCTTCTGAACTGTGGTGATTGCTTTTCTGTAAGGCTTCGCGCTCCCAGAACAGGCTCAATGGATATTGCAACATATTATATGAGCAATTTCCTTTGCGGTTATTCAAAGGCAATTCTTGAAAGAGCTATTGAAGGTGGCTACAATTTCCTCAATGCATTACTTGCCTCTGAAACTTGTTCTGAAATGAACAGAGCAGCAGAACATTTTGAGCTTCTTGATTTAGTTCCTAATGATAAGTTTTTTCTTACTTTTCTTGATGCGCCATTTAAAATTGAAGAGCATACCATAAAGCATTATGTTAATCAGACAAGAGTTAAAATTCTTGATAAATTAAAAGAGGTTTATGGGATTGATACTTCCGATGAGGCTCTTCTCAAAGCGATTGAAGAGCATAACGAGGTTTGCCGACTTATGATTGAAATAGGGGACTACAGAAAAGAAGAAAATCCCCGTATAACAGGTTATGAATATCATATTTTAAACTTGATTACATATTGTTGCCCGAAAAAGCTTATTCTTCCCGCTCTTCGTGAAACTGCAGAAGAGCTTAAAACAAGAGAACCCGACCAGAAGAAAAACTACAGAGCAAAAATCGTTGTAGTTGGTTCTGAAATGGATGACCCTGATTTCACAGCTCTTATTGAAGATAGCGGCGCACTCGTTGTTGCAGACAGATTCTGCTTCGGTGCATTACCCGGAAGACAGGAAATCATTATTGATAAAGAAAAAGATATTCTTACACAGATTTGTACCCATTATCTTAAAACAAGTCAGTGTCCTCGTTTTATGAGCCACGAAAAAGTGCAGGAACGCAGAGATTATGTAAAACATCTTGTAGATGAATACCACGCAGATGGTGTTATGTATGAACAGCTTAAATTCTGTGAATATTGGGGATATGAAAGAGCGTTGGCATCCTATGTTATGAATGCTGATTATGGTGTGCCAACTGCGGCAGTTGACCGTCAATATACCGCTTCTGCATCAGGTCAGCTTCGTACAAGAGTTCAGGCTTTTGTTGAAAGCCTTGAAATCAAGAAAATTCAGAAAGCAAAGGAGATGAGCAATAAATGAAAAACTATGGTAAGCTCTATAAAGAGCATACAGCTATACTCAAGCACAGAGAATGGCGCGGTTTTAAAGATACAATGTATGACTATTACAGATGGCTCGTCACCTGGAAAGATATGATAAAAATGGTGCTCAAAGCACCTATATCAACAGTTAAAGGCTTATGGCGTTATCGTTGGATGGCTTCCTATCTATCTGCACCATCTTTTGTTGACCGCCATGTTGCAGGACTTCGCGGTCCTCAGCTACGTATGGCTCACCTTCATTATAATATGATAGTTAAGCACACAACAAAGCTTATTAACATTTCTTTCAGAGCAGATGAAAAAATTAATCCCGGTAACAAGCTTTCAAAGAAAATTGTGCTTATGGATGAGATTGTTCCCAATGAAATTTTTACAGGTTTTCCCAATCTTATTCCTATTCCTCTTCAGACTTTACCGATTTTCCTTTCATCAATGGTAGACCAGCAGATAACACCACCTTACCTTGAGGTAACGGAAAGTTTTGGTGTTCCTGCAGACGTTTGCCCCCTTCCCAGTGCGGAAGCAGGTGTCGCTATTGAGGACGATTACCCGAAAATGGGTTGCTGTATGATTGGTACAAATATGCCTTGCGATGGTTCAATTATGAACTCATCATTTTTGGACAGAAGAATTAATCTTCCCACTCATTGCTTTGGTGTTCCTCTTCGTTACGATGGCGAGGATGTTCAGGAATATGCGGTTGACGAATTAAAAGCACTTATCAAATTCATCGAAGAGCAGACAGGCGAAAAATTCGATTGGGATAACTATTTCAGACGAATGAAAGATTATAACAAGCAGCTTGAATACGAAAGACAGAAATGGGATATAAATAAAACTCCCTATCCTCAGATGACAGGTGCTTGCTTCTGGCTTTACAGAATCTTCTATTTCAACCTTTCAGGCGGTTCAAACGAAAAGTTCCTTAAGATTGATGAAAAAGTTAACAAAATTATGATGAAAGCATACGAGAAGAAAACTCCCGTATCAAGAGAAATGCGCCATCGTGCAGTTGTTTGGTCTTGCCCTGCAAACTATTACACAAGCTTTGCAAACTGGCTTGAAAACTGTTGGGGTATGAATGTTGTTATGGATATGGAAACAATGATTTCCTATCTTGAAATTGACACAGAAGATAAAGAGCAATCTCTTAAGGATTTGGCCAAAACATATCAGCGCTCTATTATGAGAAAGCATACAAAGGGCGGTTATCGTAATGTTGTTGACGAGCTCTGGAGAATTGTTGAAGAATATAATGCAGATACAGTTATTATGTATGACCAGATTTCCTGCAAAGGTATGGATGGTCTTGCGGGTATATTTGATGACCAGGCAAGAGAAAGAGATATTAACTTTATCTGGGTTAAGCAGGACCTTATGGACCCGAGAACAATTTCAAGAAGAGATATGCGTGAGCAGGTTAATAAATATATGCAGACAGTTTTGCAGGAAGAGCCTCTTGATGAAACACTTCTTGATTTTGAAGACGATTTAGCGTGGTAAGGAGATTATATAAATATGAAATATTTTGGCGGATGCGATGTAGGTTCTACATATACAAAATGCGTTATTCTTGATGAAAATGGCAAGATAGTTGCCAATGTTACAAACAGAAGTAAAATCAATCCCGTTGCAAGTGCGGAAATTGCTCTTGGGGATGCAGTAGCACAGGTTGAAGGTCTTAATTCAGCAGAAGAGTTAAGCTACCTTATCGGTACAGGTTACGGAAGAAATAAAGTTCCCTTTGCAGATGAAAATATATCAGAAATCAGTTGTCACGCTATGGGTGTTCATGTAACGAACCCCGAAGTTAAAGCAATCATTGATATCGGCGGTCAGGACGTTAAGGGTATTTCCATTGATACTGACGGTACTGTTAAAAACTTTGCTATGAACGATAAATGTGCTGCAGGTACAGGTAGGTTCTATGAAGCAATGGCAAATGCTTTTGAAATGACACTTCCCGAGTTTTCAAAGCTTTCATTGGAAGCAAAAAATACTATTCCGATTACTGCTCAATGCACAGTTTTCGCAGAAAGCGAAGTTATTTCCCTTGTTGGTGAGGGTAAGCCTATGGATGAAATTGCTGCAGGTATTCAGCTTGCAGTTGCAAAGCGTTGCTTTGTTATGGCGAAAAAAGCAGGTGCAACAGACAGCATAACCCTTACAGGCGGTTGCGCTAAAAATGACGGACTTAAAAAAGCTATCGAAAAGGTTTTGAAAATCAAGGTTGTTGAGCTTTCAACTGACCCTCAGCTTATGGGTGCTTTAGGTGCGGCTGAATATGCTCGTCAAAAGGGTTTGGCAAAGGAGAATTAAAATGGAAATATTTTTAATCATTTTAGCAGTGGTTTTTGCTCTTTTCATTTTAACTTTTGCAATTTATTGGTTTAACCTTGATATGAAGCTTGTGCGCAAGGTTTATGACCTGTTAGGTAAACATTACGACAATATGAAAAGAGATAAAAAACTGTAATGGAAATTTTTGATTCTTTAATAAAAGAGGTTACTGAAATAATTGAGCCTTATTCCAAAACAGAATTTTTCTATGAAAAAGAAAATCCTTGGGAAGATGTTGGGCATAATCAGGTTATTCTTCAAAAGGAAACTCTTTTTGAACTTGATGGTGTGGGATTCAATCTTTTAACATCTTCACACATTGAGGATTCTGTTGTGGTTATCGGCAAGGATTTACAGGATTTAAAGAAGAACTCAAGATTTGCTCGAATTTGCTTTATCGAATTTGAAGAGGACGAAGATATTCAGAAAACATATAACCTTATTAGAAAAATCGAATATACAAAATATCATTTTTTCCCAGATGGTTATATGATAAGAACATCTGCAAAAGCACATAAAGAAAGTGTTCGTGTTTCAAAAACTGCGGTAAAAAAGGGTATCAGTTTTCAGAAAATCGGAAATCTTCTTATAAATAAATTCAAAGAAAATCCTGCAGTTAAGGGTGTTGAAGTTGTTTTCGTAACGGAAGATGCAGTTGATTTTTTAAAGCTCGAAAGTCTTTCAAGAAAAAATCACGAGATAACAGAAACTCTTAATCAAGTTATGAATAATCTGACATTTGACTGCGATACCTGTAATCTTAAAGCAATTTGCGATGAGGTTGAGGGTATGAGAGAACTTCACTTCAAAACCTCGATGGGAAAATAATTTATGGAAAAGAAAGATGTTATAGATTTTTTTGATAATCTTGCAGAGGGTTGGGATGCAGAGCAAATCCCCAAGGATGCAATTATTGAAAAGATATTAGATAATGGGGGAGTGGAACCCCGTAAAGATATTCTTGATATTGCCTGCGGAACAGGTACTTTAGTTCCTTTTTATTTGAAAAAAAATGTAAAGTCGGTTACAGGAATTGATATTTCGCCCCAAATGGTAAAAATTGCAAAACAGAAATTTCCCGAAACCGAAATAATCTGCGGTGATGCAGAGGAATATAACTTTGATAAAAAATTCGATATTATAATGATTTACAACGCTTTCCCCCATTTCCCTAATCCCGAAAAGCTCATAGCAAACCTTGCAGGTTATCTTAAAGATAATGGCAGAATTAGTGTTGCCCATTCAATGAGCAGAACTGAGATACAAAGCCGTCACCAAAAAAGAGCGGCAAATGTTTCTTTAGAACTGCCTATAGTAGAAGATTTAGCAGAAATGCTCCGTCCATATTTTGACATTGATGTAATGATTTCTGATGATAAAATGTATCAGGTATCGGGAATTAAGAAATAACAAAGAAAAAGCCCTTTCCATTAATTGACAATGGAGAGGGCTTGTGTTAATATAAAAATTGTAATTTTCAATTAGGAAAGGTTGTTTTTTATGCAGAAAAAAATCGAAAATATCATCAACCTTATTAAAGAAAAAGACATTAAAATGGTTGACTTTAAAATGGTTGATATTAATGGTCAGTACCGCCATGTTACAATCCCTGCAGAGAATTTCTCCGAGGATACAATGAAAAGCGGTATAGGCTTTGATGCTTCAAACTACGGCTATGCTGTTGTTGAAAAAAGCGATATGGTGTTCATTCCTGACCCCGATACAGCGATTATTGACCCCTTCTGCTCTATTCCTACATTATCAATGACAGGTAACGCTATGATTATTGATAACCCTCAGAACAGACCCTTGGCTCAGTACCCCAGAAATATCGTTCTCGCAGCAGAAAAATATATGGCAGATTGTGGCGTTGCTGATACAATGCTTGTTCTTCCCGAATTTGAATTCTATCTTTTTGATCAGGTGGGCTGGAATGTTGCTCCTGACAATTTAAGCGCAAGCGTTAACGCTAAGCAGTCTTATCTCAACAGCGCTGTTTCAGGTGACGGCGTTATCGTTCCCAAGCAGAAAAACTATCACATCGCAAAGCCATTTGATGTTACCTACGAATGCCGTAGCGAAATGTGTATGCATATGGCAGATGCAGGAATTGAAATCAACTATCATCACCCCGAAGTTGCTGCATCAGGTCAGATCGAAATCCAGCCTCAGCTCGGCAAAATGTCAACAATGGCAGATGCTACAATGTGGATTAAATATATTATCCGCAACACAGCTCTTAAATATGGCAAAACTGCTACATTTATGCCCAAACCCATTTATGGTGAAGCAGGTAGCGGTATGCATGTTCATATGCTTCTTCTTAAAGATGGCAAACCTGTTTTCTCCGACGATAACGGTTATGCAAATCTTAGCGAAACCGCACATTACTTTATGGGTGGTCTTCTTAAGCATATTTCTTCACTCTGTGCGCTTACAAACCCCAGCACAAACTCCTTCAAACGCTTGATTCCCGGTTTTGAAGCACCTGTAACAGTTGGTTACGCAACATCAAACAGAAGTGCTGTTATCCGTATTCCTGCTTATGCAAAGGCACCTGAGAAGCGTCGCTTTGAGCTTCGTAACCCCGATGCTACTTGCAACCCCTATTTCTGCTTTGCAGCTATTCTTATGGCAGGTCTTGATGGTGTTAAAAATAAAATTGACCCTCACGCAAACGGTTGGGGACCCTATGACTTTAACCTTTTCAATCTTCCTGAAGAAGAAAAGGCAAAGCTTCAGGGCTTACCCACAACTCTTGATGAGGCTCTCAACGCTCTTGAAGCAGACCACGATTACCTCACCGCAGGTGGCGTATTCCCCGAAGAGCTTATCAAAAACTTTATCAAATCAAAACGTGCTGAGCTTGCTGAAATGGCAAAAATTCCCACACCTGCTGAATTTGAAAAGTACTATAATCTTTAATTAAAACAAAAATCACCTACCCGAGAGGGTGGGTGATTTCCATAAAGGAGAATGAATTATGTCTGAAAAAGTTATTCTTATTCTTGTTGATGGTATGCGCCCTGATGGTATGATGGAGTGCGGCAACGATTTTGCACAGAAATTAGTTTCAAAAAGTACATATTGCCTTAAAGCAAGAACAGTAATGCCCTCTGTTACTCTTCCTTGCCATATGTCACTTTTTCATAGCGTTGACCCTGACCGCCATGGTATTACAACAAATGGCTATGTTCCTCAGGTTCGCCCTATAAAGGGTATGTTCGACCAGTTTGATAACTACGATAAAAAATGTGCATTCTTCTATACCTGGGAAGAGCTTCGTGACTTAGGTCGCCCCGACCATCTTCACACTGCTCTTTGCATAAATCAGCATAAGCAGTCCGATACTGATATTAAAATCACCGATGCGGCAATTAAATATATCAATGAAGAAGCTCCCGATTTTCTTTTCCTTTATCTTGGGGAAACCGATGAGGTTGGTGGTCACGATTGCGGTTGGATGAGTGAACAGTATATGAAGAGCGTAAGCAAGGCTCTTTCCTGTGTTGAAAAGCTCCAGAACAGTATTTCCGAGGATTACACAATCATTCTTCTTGCAGACCACGGCGGACACGACAGAAGCCACGGCTCTGATATGCCCGAGGATATGACAATCCCGATTTTATTCTGCGGAAAACCCTTTGAAGCAGGTAAAGAGCTTCCCGAAGCATCTATTAAAGATGTTGCTGTCACAATCGCAAAACTCCTTGAAGTTCCATGTGCAAAAGAATGGGAAGGCGTTGCAAGGGTATAATATATTAAACATTAAAAACGAGAGGCGTAAATCCCAACTATGATTATAGATTTCCATACCCATGTATTCCCTGAAAGAATTGCAGAGAAAACCATTGAAAAATTAAGCTTTGTTTCAGGTGGTCTTATTCCTCAGACAAACGGCACTTTAAAGGGTCTTAAGGATTTAATGAAAGCTGATGGTGTTGATAAAAGTGTTGTTCTTGCAATTGCCACCAATGAAAAGCAACAGACTGCAGTTAATGATTATATTAAGTCCTGCGAAAGTGAAGATATTATTGCTTTCGGCTCTGTTTACCCCCATGCCGAAAATGCACTTGAAGAATTAGAGCGAATAAAAGGAATGGGTCTTAAAGGCGTTAAGTTTCACCCTGAATATCAGCATTTTTTTGTTGATGACCCCAAAATGAAGCCCATTTATAAAAAGGTTTCAGAATTAGGCCTGATTGTATTATTCCATGCAGGAGTTGATTTCGGCTATCCTCCACCTTACCACGCCACCCCCGAAAGATTAAGAGAAGTGGCAAAGTGTATTGAAGTACCAATGATTTGTGCCCATTGGGGCTCTGCAGGTATGGGAGAGAATGTTTTAAAGTATCTTTGTGATACTCCCGTTTATTTCGACACCGCTTTCGGTTATGGTGCAATTTCAAAAGCAATTGCACAGCAGATTTTGGAGAAAAAAGGTGTTGATAAAATCCTTTTCGGTTCTGATGCCCCTTGGCATGCACCATCATGGGATATAAGAATGATTAAAACTCTTGGTCTTAGCCCTGCGGAAGAAGAGCAGATTTTCTCAGGTAATGCTAAAAAGCTTTTAAATCTTTGATTATTAAGTATTTATTAAAATAAAATGCATAATATTGACTTTATTTTTTGTGAGTGATACAATTTTATTAAAATAAACCTCATTTTAAAAAGAAAAGAGTGGTATTATGAATAAAAAGAGATTATATAAGGTAGAAGACGGCAAGAAAATTGCAGGTGTATGTGGCGGAGTTGCAGAATATCTTGATATTGATCCAACTTTTATTCGTCTCGGTTGGGCGTTTGCTTCCTTTTTCTTCGGAAGTGGACTTTTAATTTATATTGTGGCAGCTGCAGTAATGCCAAAAAAGAGTGATGTTACAGAATAAAAAAACGCCGAAAGGCGTGTTTTTATTTAGTGAGGAGTTAGGAATGAGGAATGCTGAATGAAAGTGCAAAACGCAAAATGCAAAGCGCAAAGTGTCGGGGCGCGAAAATGCGCCGAAAAAGAATAAAATAAAAGTTATGCGAAGCCTATCCCTCTTTTTCGTGAAACGAAAAGGAGGGGGGACCGCGTTAGCGGTGGGTGGTACAAAATGAAAACTGATTTGCAAAAAGAGTTATTCGCTTTACAAGACTTAAAATACAAGGAATTTCATCAGAAGCTTATGCCTACTGTGAATCCTGATAAGGTTATCGGTATTCGTACTCCTGTTTTGCGGAAATTTGCAAAGGATTTCTGCAAAAGAAAAGAGGCGGAAAGCTTTTTAAAAAATCTTCCCCATAAATATTATGAGGAAGATAATTTACACGCTTTTTTGTTGGAAGAGATTAAAGATTATGAAATATTAATTGAAAAATTGAACATTTTTCTTCCCTTTGTAGATAACTGGGCGACCTGTGATATGATGCGACCGAAAATTTTGAAAAACCATAAGGAAGAGCTTTTAAGTGATATTCAGAAGTGGTTGAATTCAAAAGATACATACACAATCCGCTTTGCAGTAAATTGCTTAATGAACTATTATCTTGAAGAGGCTTTTAAACCTGAATATCTGGAGTGGGTTAAAAATATCGAAAGCGATGAATACTATATCAATATGGTAAGAGCTTGGTATTTTGCAACCGCCCTTGCAAAGCAATATGATGAAGCATTAAAAATTTTAGAAAGCAAAGCCCTCGATAAATGGACGCATAATAAAACTATTCAGAAAGCAGTTGAAAGCTACAGAATAACAAAAAAGCAAAAAGCATATTTAAAAACTTTAAAAAGATAAAAAGCACTTCAACCATTTTTAAAATTGGTTGAAGTGCAAATTATTTAGTGTGTTTTTATTATTTTTTGTCTTTTTGAACACAATCGATGCAGGTGTTTTCTGTAAGCATAATTTCAAGCTGAAGCTCGCCTTTACCATCATCAAGATAGTGTTGGTTTTCAGGAGTAGCTCTTGCAACAAAGCCATCGCCTGAAATGACAAAATAGCCCTTCATTTCTCTGGACTCACCATCGATTTTCATTTTGATTATAATTTCTTCACCGTTTTCAGTCCATTTACCTTTTGTTTTGCCTTTGTAAACTGCTGAACCATCAGCTTTTAATGTAAAATCTGCAACATCCTCGTCAGAATATGCATTATACCATTTACCGACAAATTTGCTACCCGCATATTTGTCAGGGTTTTTTTCGGTTGTTGCAATAGTTGTGTCATTTGTAGCATCTTCGTTTTTGGTACTTGCACAGCCAAAAAGACAAGCAAATGTTAAAATCAATGCTAAAAGAAGAATAATTTTTTTCATAATATATCACCTTCAAAAATAGTAGCATTTAAACACAGTTTTGTCAATTGAAAAATTATATATCATACATTATGTTAAAAGTTATATGAAAGATTTGGTAAAAATGATATTGCTAAAAATACATAATAGTGATATATTTAAAATGTATATGTGTATCTAAAATGGAGGGTGCATTATGAAAAAATTCTTATCAATATTGTTAGCAATTGCTATCATTTTCAGCTCTGCTTCTGCAGGGCTTGGTGCGGTTGACTTTAGCAGTCTTTTTGCGGTCAGAGCAGAAGCTGCTGATGAAGTGCCGGATGGGTATATAGGTGTTTATACCGTTGATGATTTGTATAATATCAGAAATGGTCTGACATCAAATTATATCCTTATGAATGATATTGATCTTTCCGAGGCTACATCAATAGATGGTGATTTCGACTTTAATGACAGTGGTTGGGATCCTATTGGTAGTAATGGTATTTATGGCTCGGGTACATTCTCGGGAATTTTTGATGGTAGTGGTTACACTATCAGTGGCATGCGTATAGATGTAAGCTCAATACCCAGCGGTACGGGGACTATGTATATAGGCTTGTTTGGTCGTGTTAGTGGTACGATTAAAAACCTTACAGTTTCAGGTACAATTAAATCCGATGCGGCAAAAACAAAATATGTTGGTTCAATTGTAGGTTTTTTAAATGGCGTTCTGGAGAATTGCCATTCGGATTGTGAAATAATAGTATCAAACAACACTAACGAAGTGGGCGGTTTGGCTGGTCGTGTTTACGATACCGGTAAAATAACTCTGTGTTCAAATAGAGGCAATATTTCCGGTGCAACCAATGCTGGTGGTATCGCCGGATATTCCTGCAATAGGAATACTATAGAAAAATGCTATAACACAGGTAACATCGATGGTACAGACTGCGGTGGTATTGTTGGCTATTGGTATGTTAATACTAATTCATATGTGGGTTATATTAACGATTGTTACAATTCAGGTAGCATTAGTGGCACAAATTGCGGTGGTATCGTTGGTAAAGAGGAAGGTTATTCAGCATATGGCTATACCGGCAAGGTGAATGTTACAGATTGTTATAATGTAGGTTCGCTTTCAGGTAGCGAAAAAAATGTTTCAATTATAAATGGTACATCATATGTAGTTACAACATGCTACTATCTCGAAGGTTTGGGTGATTCTCAGACCGGTGCAACTGCGCGTAATGACGCTATGATGAAAAAACAGATTTCGTATACCGGATTTGATTTCGATACTGTCTGGACAATAGATTCAACATGTGAATATCCATATCCTCAGTTGAAAGATAATGTTCATGCTGAAGAGATTGGTGTTAAGTCTATCAGCATCAAAACGCTTCCTAAAACACAGTATTACAAAGATGATGTTATTGATGTTACCGGAGGCGTACTTACAGTAGAGCTTCTTGATGGTACAGTTTACGATGTAGAAATTCCTGATTCAGCTATTTCTGCTGTTGATATGACAACATATGGTACAAAAACTGTAACCATAACATATAAAGGTGCAACAACATCCTATGACATTACAGTATCGCCAAGGCTTGTTGATTTAACAATTGAAAGCTTGCCGGATAAAATAAGCTATATTCAGGGACAGAATATAGATACTACGGGTCTTGTTGTTAAAGCGACTTATGACGATGGTACAACAGAATATATTACAGACTACGTGCTCTCATATGATAACACTGTTGTTGGTGAGCAAGCGGTAGAGGTAAGCTGTGGTGATGTTACGGCAAGTTTTACTGTATCATTTTTAGAGGGAACTCTTGTTTCAATCGCAGTTACAAAGATGCCCGATAAAACAACCTATATTGTGGGTGAAAGCTTTGATAATACAGGTATGGTTGTTACAGCAACCTATGATAATGGCTTAACAGCTGATGTAACTGACTATACAATTTCAGGTTTCTCTTCAACAAAAGCGGGTACAAAAACAGTTATTATAACATATTCAGGCAAGCGTGTTAGTATTAAAGTAACTGTTGAAGAAGAGGTAATAGAAGAAGAGCCGGAAAAAGTACCGGTTTCAATGAATATTATTAATGAACCCGATAAATTTGAATATGTTTCAGGTGAGGCTTTTGATCCCACCGGAATGATTGTAAAAGTAACTTTCAGTGATGGTACTGTAGAAGAAGTAACAGATTATGAAATTGAAGGCTTCGGAGATTTCTATTGCGATGGTGATTGTGAGGTAATAGTTAAATATGGTGATTTTACAGGGACCATATTTATAATTTATCATAATACAGAAAATGGTGTTTCGGAATCTCCCGCAACCTGCACAGAGGATGGTGTAAGGGAATATTATTGCGAAGAGTGTGACGATATTGTTAAAACAGAAATTCTTCCTGCAACAGGTCATAATTCTTCAGAAGAATGGACAATTGATGTTCAGGTTACCTGTACAGAAAATGGTAGCAAGTCTCGTAAATGTCTCAACTGTGGTGAAAAAGCAGATATAACAGAAATTATTGCAACAGGTCATACAGAGGTAATTGATGAAGCAGTTGCTGCGACCTGTACTGCAACAGGCCTTACTGAAGGTAAGCATTGTTCAGTATGTGATGAAGTAATCACAGCTCAGGAAATTATTCCTATGAAGGAGCATAATTATGACGAAAGTGATTATAAATATGCTCAGAATCCTGAAAATGCTAATGAGTATCTTAAGCAGTATGAATGTGAAGATTGTGGCTTTGTAATATCTGCTGAAGAGAAGTATGTTCCCATCAGAACAGTAGCCGACTTATATCAGATTAGCAATAACCTTTCAGGTAATTTTGTTATGCTGAATAGCCTTGACCTTACAGAAGCAACATCCGCAACCGGCGGATGGAGCTACAATGGTTATGGTTGGGATCCTATTGGCACAAATGCTAATGGGTTTAGTGGTATATTTGATGGTAATGGTTATTCTATTATCGGTTTAAGAATAACAAGTAGCGTACCGAGTGATGTTGTAAGCAATAGCAAATATTATGGTTTGTTTGCTGTAAATAATGGTGTAATAAAGAACCTCAGAATGGTAGATGCCAATGTCAGCGGTAGCTATATGTCAACCAGTTCTACTGGTTTTGCTTATGTTGGTAGCATTTGTGGTTTGAACAATGGTACTATAGAAAATTGTTCTGCATCAGGTATGATTTCAACAAATTCCAGCTTTAGTTGGTCTCAGAGCACAAGTAACCTTTCAGGTACCACCACTACCTACTATAGAAGTGTAGGTTGTGCCGGTGGTATTACAGGTAAAAATGCAGGCACAGTTTCTCGTTGTTATAATCTTGCAACGATCGCTTGCACTGATAACTATGAATCCGGTACGACTTATTCAATTGAATATTATACATCATCTTTGGGTGGAATTGTTGGTTGTGCGGCAGATGGCACAGTTGTTTCCGAATGCTTTAATGGTGGAGAGTTTAATGGTGTCCACAAGTATTACAGTAGCACAACTTACGGTAGCGGTATCGTTGGCAAACACGATGGTACTGATACAGTTATAAATTGTTATAGTATTGTTCAGAATAAAGGTTTAAGTGCAAGCAAAATAGTTACATCTTATTATAAATTACCCACCTATTCAGGCGGTTATTATTATGATGCATCAGGAAAATCCTATAGCCTTACTGACACACAGATGGAGTATGCATCATTATATACAGGTTTTGACTTCGAAAACATCTGGTTTATGGATGATTCAGATGGCTACCTCTATCCTCAGTTAAGAAATAATCCTCATAGAGAGGCTGAATGTGCTCATACTTATGGAGAATGGGTTGTTGATACTGAAGCAACCTGTACAACAGATGGTTCAAAGCATAAAGAATGTACCTCTTGTGGTGCAACTGAAACTGAAACAATTCCTGCAACAGGGCACAATTATTCAACCGAATGGACAATTGATGTTCAGGCTACCTGTACAACAAATGGTTCAAAATCCCATCATTGCTTAAATTGTGGTAATAAAAACAATGTAACAGATATTATTGCAACAGGCCATATTGTTGGTGAATGGATTGTTGATGTAGAAGCAACCTGTACAACAGATGGCTCCAAGTATAAGGAATGTACAGTTTGTGGTGAAACACTTGAAACCGAAACAATTCCTGTAATTGATCACAAGGAAAGCGATTGGCTTATTGAAGTAGATGCAACTTGTTCATTTGTTGGCTCCAAGTATAAGGAATGTACAGTTTGTGGTGAAATACTTGAAACCGGAATAATTCCTGTAATTGACCACAAAGAAAGTGATTGGATTATTGATGTAGGGGCAACCTGCACAACAGATGGTTCAAAGCATAAACAATGTACAGTTTGTGGTGAATCAGTTAAAGCTGAAGTAATTCCTGCAGGTCATAGCTATTCAACCGAATGGACAATAGATGCTCAGGCTACCTGTACTGAAAATGGTAGCAAGTCTCGTCATTGCCTTGATTGTGATGATAAAACTGATGTAACAGAAATCATCGCAACAGGACATAGCTATGGTGATTGGGTATATGATAATGAGCAAGGTATAAAAACTTGCGAATGTAATATCTGTGGATATGTTCTTATAGAAGATATTAATGAAAATCCTTATCTTACATTTACCTTGAGTGATGACGGTACATATTATTCTGTAACAGATTGTGATGAATCTGCAGCAGGCGTAATGGCTATCCCGTCAACACACAAAGGATTACCCGTAACAAATATTGGCGCATCTGCCTTTGCGGGTTGTTCGGATATTATCGAGGTTATTATACCGGATAGTGTAAAATCTATAGGAGCAACTGCTTTTAAAGAATGCACAAGCCTGAATTCACTTACAATGGGTGAGGGTGTTACAAGTGTTGGCAAAAATGCATTTTCTTCATGCTCTAATCTTGCTCATGTGTATATAACTGATTTAACAAAATGGTGTAATATTTCATTTAGTTATGCAGTTTCAATTTTGTCAAAAACGGACTTCTCAAACCCGCTTTCAAATGGCGCAAGTCTTTATCTTAATGGCGAAATGATAACAGATTTAGTCATACCTGAGGGTGTAACTAAAATAGGCGATGCTGCATTTTATGGCTTAATAAATGTAAAATCGGTTGTGATACCCGAGGGTGTTGTAAGTATAGGTGAAAATAGCTTTAATAATTGCACAGATCTTGAATCAATGGTGATTCCTGTTAGTGCAACAACTATTGATAAAACTGCTGTTAAAGGCTGTAGCAAATTAGTGTTTATTTTCTATCCAGGGACTGATACACAATGGAATGATATAAACTTTACAAAAAATGCATTAAATCTAACTAATGAGAATAGTTTCGAGCTTCGTTTTATACACTATGAATTAACTGATCATATATTAAATACAAAGACTGTAGTTCAACAGCCTACTTGTACACAAGAGGGCGTTATAGAAGTTTATTGTGACGAATGTTACATGTATTATTTTGAGGCTCCTGTCGCCCCAAGCTATTGGGATATGTTATACCCGGATGTTTTACCACTTGTGCCCAAACAAGAAAAAATTCCTGCTCTCGGTCATGATTTTTCAGCTGAATGGATAATTGAGGCAGAGTCAACTTGTGTAAAAGAAGGTTCAAGGTATCGTTATTGTTCAAGCTGTGGAGAAGTAGAGTTTGCAGTTATTGAAAAAACAGAGCACAATTATGGCGATGTTATTCTGGATTATGATAAAAATGTACAAACACGCGAATGTAGTGATTGTGGTTATGTTTTAGAAGAAGCAATTTCTTTAGAGGGTATTTTAACGTTTACTATCAGCGAGGATGGTACATATTATTCTCTTACCGGTTGTAATGAAACTGCAATAGGCGTAATTGATATTCCTTCAACATACAAAGGATTACCCGTAACAAGTATAGGCGCATCTGCTTTTAGTGGTTGTGCAGATATCACTTCTGTTAGAATTCCTGTATCAGTTTCGAGTATTAGTTCTACTGCTTTTGATTCTTGCGCAGGCTTGTTATCAATAGTTGTTGATGAAGGAAATGCTAATTATACTTCGTTAGATGGTGTTTTATTCAGCAAGGATGGAAAAACCTTGGTTAAATACCCATCCGGTAAAACAGATGCTGAATATATTATATCGGATGCTGTAACAAGCATAGGATCTTATGCTTTTGCTGATTGTACAAATCTTAAAATTCTCACTATGTCCGATAGTATAACTAAAGTTGGAACATATGCTTTTGAAAACTGCAATAATCTTTCCAGAGTAAATGTTTCTGATATAGCAAAATGGTGTCAGATTGAATTTGGTACATCATTAGTTACTTCCGGATGCAACCCCTTGGAATATGGTGCTCTATATGTGAACGGGGAACGAATAGTAGATTTAGTTATTCCTGAAGGCATAACAACTATAAAGAGAGCAACCTTCAGGGGCGCTACATCGATAAATTCAGTAGCTATTCCTTCTACAGTAACAAGTATTGAAGGCTATGCATTCTACAAATGCGACAACTTGTGGATAGTTTTTTATGCTGGAACCAAGGCTCAATGGGAAAGCATAGATATAAAGGGATATAGCGGCGAGTCTTCTATTATAACACTGAATTCTTCTAATAAACCTCTTTATGATGCACTCAAGCATTATGAAACAACATGGCATATAATGAGCGAATGGGAAGTTGTAAAACAACCAACCTGTACTAAAGAAGGTACCGAAGAGCGTTATTGTGAAATATGTTATGAAGTTTTTTCTGGGTTGCCGGAAGCTTTCTCTGCTGCAATTTATAAAGAGAAACGACTTATTCCTGCTCTCGGTCATGATTATGATTATGAAAATTATGAAATAATCAACAACCCCGAAAACAATAAAGAGTATTTGAAGCAATATACCTGTACTCGTTGTGGAGACATAACAATTGATGACGAAGCTTGTATTATCAAAAATTTGATAATTGAGTGTGAGCCTTACATATTAGATTATACAGAAGGCGAAACAATTGACACTACAGGTTTGATTGTCTATGCAGAATTTGAAAACGGAACATTATTAAATGTAACAAGTTATGATTTAGACTATGACAACACTGTTTATGGTGAACAGGATGTTATTGTTTCTCTCGGAGATATGTCTGCAACCTTTACAGTAATGTTTGATCATTCCGCAGGTAGTTGGATTATAGAAAAACCCGCAACATGTACCGAGAATGGTTTGAAGAAGCTTTATTGTACAGAATGTGGCGAATTAATTCAAAGTACAACAATACTTGCTTTAGACCACAGTTACGGTGAATATACTTACGATTATTCTGCTAATACCCAGACTCATGAATGTACAGTCTGCGGATATGTAGAAACAGAAGAGATCTACTCAGCAGATAAATTGAAATTTACACTTAGTGGCGATGGCGCTTATTATTCTGTAGCAGCAAAAAATAGCTCCATATCCGGAGATGTAGTTATTCCCTCAACATATAAAGGGTTACCCGTAACTACACTTGCTAAGAACGCTTTTTACGATTGTTATGATGTAACGTCTGTTTCAATTCCGTCTTCAATAACAACAGTAGAAAAAAGTGCATTTACTCATATATCTCCTGATATATATTTAACGGACTTAACAGTATGGTGTAATACTGAGATTAATGCAACGTTGTTCGGTACTGGTGCTAGTCCTACAGCTAATGGCGGTAAGCTTTATTTAAACGGTGAGCTTTTAACCGAAATAATCATACCTGATGGCGTTACAAAAATTAATAATTTTACCTTCTATAATTATGATGATATTACAAAAATAGTAATTCCAAAAAGTGTTACTTCTATTGGTTCTTCTGCATTTAAAAATGCCTTGGATCCGGAAACAGAATATGTTTTTTATGAAGGTTCAGAAGAAGAATGGGCAAATATCAGTGGAATTTCGCAGTTTTCTGATATCATTGTTCACTATGAGTCAACAGACCACTCTTCCGAACAATGGCTTGTTAAATCTCTTCCCACATGTACTCAAGAGGGCTTGAAAGAAAAACATTGTGATTTCTGCGATATTCTTTTAGAAACAGAGATTGTACCAAAAACTGAGCATGTATCAGGTAATTGGGTAATTGATACTGAAGCTACATGTCTGGAGGATGGTTATCGTTATCAAAAATGTATATTCTGCCAAGCTGAGGTTGCTAGTGAGGTAATACTTGCAACAGGGCATACTTTCAGCGAATGGATAACTGAACCTGAAGCAACTTGTGAATCTGACGGTGCGAAACACAGACTTTGTGTATCTTGCGGAAAGGTTGAGCAAGAGACAGTGCCAGCAAAAGGTCACAATTATTCAACCGAATGGACAATAGATGCTCAGGCTACCTGTACTGAAAATGGTAGCAAGTCCCGTCATTGTCTTAACTGTGATTCCAAGACAGATGTAACTGAGATTGTTGCAATAGGTCATACCTATGGTGAATGGGCATATGATAATGAGGCAGGAACAAAAACTTGCGAATGTACAGTTTGCGGCGATGTTCTTACAGAAAAAATTACAGTATATCCTTACCTCACATTTATTTTAAGTGACGATGGAACATATTATTCTGTTGCTGCTTGTGATACTTCTATTACCGGTGAAATTGTTATTCCCGGCGAATATAATGGTAAGCCGGTTAAGAAGATAGCAAATGATGGCTTTAGGGAATGTAAAAATATTACATCCGTTGTGATTTCAGAAGGCGTCGAAGAAATTGGTTCATATGCTTTTGCATATTGCTCAAGTCTTGACGCTATTACAATACCAAGCACAATAACGCATATATACAACATGGCATTTTTCTTGGATAGTAATTTGAGAAATCTCTATATAACCGATATTGGAGCTTGGTGTCAGATTTCATTTTCCTCAAATTATTCAAACCCTCTTTATAATAGTAGCTCATATTATAGCAACAACATTTATATAGATGGTGTGCTTGCAACAGATATTGTTATTCCAGAAGGCGTAACAAGAATAAATGATTATGCATTTTATAATTTTACATGCATCAAAACAGTTGAAATTCCTGAAAGTGTTATAAGCATAGGAGTTCAGGCTTTTACTGGATGCAATAATCTTTCTTCAATAGATGTTGATGAAGCAAATGAAAAATATTTATCTGCTGATGGTGTATTGTTCAATAAAAATCAAACAGAATTAATTTTCTATCCTGCAAAAAAATCAGGCGCTCAATACACAGTTCCTGATACTGTTACGAAGATTCACCAATATGCATTTAATAAATGCGATAATCTCACATATATTAAATTATCAGAAGGAATAAAATCACTTAATGCATATACAGTTTATTCCTGCTCTAATTTAGCAACCCTTGCATTGCCTGCAAGTCTTAAACAGCTTTCTGTTAATGCTATATATGGTTGCTCAAAATTGAAAAATATATATATTGCCGATTTGACATCCTGGTGCAATGTTGAATTTGTTAAGGAAATGTTTTATTCATTCCATGAGCTCTTTAAATATGCAGAAAATGTATATATAAATGGAGAGCTTGCAACAGATATTGTTATACCCGATGGTGTAGGCAGTATAAATGCACAAGCATTTTATGGCTACAAGGGTCTAAATTCAATTGCAATTCCTGAATCTGTAACCTATATTGGTGAGTCTGCATTTGGTGAGTGCACAAACCTTAAGTACGGATTCTATGAGGGCACTCAGGATGAATGGGAACAGATTATTATTGAATCAGGAAATGATTGTTTGACTGGTTTGCAAATGCATTTTGAGAGTACGGGTCACACATGTTCATCTGAATGGACAATAGACAAAGTGGCTACCTGTACTGAAAATGGTAGCAAATCTCATCATTGTCTTTTCTGCGACGCGAAAACTGATATAACAGAAATTGTTGCGACGGGTCATAGCTACGGTGATTGGGAATATGATGAAAGATATGAAGCGAATAAACGCGAATGTGCTGCTTGCGGTGATATAATTATAGATCAAGATGAATCTCTTGATTACTTAACCTTCACTCTCAGTGACGATGGAACATATTATTCTGTAACAGCTTGTAAGCAGTTAGCAATCGGGATAATTCGCATTCCTTCCAAATATAATGGCTTACCGGTAAAGGCTATTGGTAAAGCTGCATTCAACATTTGTGAATCAATTACAAAAGTTATAATTCCAGAAAGTGTTGAGACTATAGGTGATTCAGCTTTCCGTCAATGTCTTAGTATGACCTCAATTGTTATACCTGATACTGTAACAAGAATTGGACGTTCTGCTTTTAGCCAATGTTTTAGTCTTGAGTCGGTCGAAATTCCTTGTGGTATTACAAGTATAGAAGAACTTACTTTCTATGGTTGCGAAAGCCTTACAGAAATTATAATTCCTGATACAGTGAAAGAAATAGGTAAATCGGCATTTGCTTGTTCCGGTATTAAATCAATAGTTATTCCTGATAGTGTAGAAACTATAGGAGATTGGATTCTCGAAGGATGCAACAAGCTTGAATCTGTTGAATTCGGAAAGAATATAACCTGCATACCAGAAGGTTGTTTTGCCGGTTCCGGTATTAAATCCTTTACCATTCCTGAGACTATTACTGTTATAGAAGACTTTGCTTTTGGCGAATGCATGAAGCTTTCCGAGGTAGTAATTCCGGATAGTGTTGTAAGTATAGGTACTGAAGCATTCGTTACTTGTCATGCACTTAAATCTATCGTAATACCTGATAGTGTAGCAAGTTTAGGCGATATGGCATTTGCTATGTGTACATCTCTTAATTCGATAGTGCTTTCTGAAGGAATAACAGTGTTAGGTGAATCTACATT
Source organism: Acutalibacteraceae bacterium (assembly GCA_045660345.1). Lineage (GTDB taxonomy): Bacteria > Bacillota > Clostridia > Oscillospirales > Acutalibacteraceae > DTU089. The sequence continues at coordinate 5,130 of JAZRDP010000031.1, read as the reverse complement.
TGGAATGTGTAGCAGTCTTGAATCAGTAGTTATAAAAGGTGAGTTGACAAGTATAGGTGATGGTTGCTTCTATGAATGCGGCAGTTTGAAATATATTTTCTATGCACATTCTGAAGAGGATTGGAATGATGTAGTTATAGCAGAGGAAGAAAATGATTCCTTGAATAATGCGATTATCCACTATAATTCTATCGACCACACTTATGAATGGACTATAATCAAAGAAGGTTCTTGTACAGAATATGGCGAAAAGATTCAGGAATGTATTTATTGCGATTTCCCAAAGACAACAGAAATAATTCCTGCAACAGGCCATGAATATGGTGAGTGGACAATTGTTTCTGAAGCAACCTGTGAAAAAGATGGATACAGATATAGAACCTGTGCTTCTTGCCAAGCAACAGAATCAGAATCATTTGTTGCAACAGGACACAAATATTTAAGTGAATGGATTATTGGAAAAGAAGCAACCTGTGAAGAGGATGGAGAAAGATATCGCCAATGCTATGCTTGTAACGCCAAGATGACAGAAGTGATAGTTGCTCTTGGTCATAATTATTCCAAGGAATTCACAGTAGACATTGAAGCAACCTGCCAGACACAGGGTTCAAAATCCCGTCATTGTACACGTTGCGATTCAAAGATTAATTCTATAGTTATCCCCAAGACTGATCATAGCTATACTGAGTGGCTTGATACAAATCCCGCAACCTGCGAAAGCGATGGCGAAAGAGCGATGTTCTGCCTTTATTGCGATGATGCAATTTTTGAGACAGTAGCCGCTTTAGGTCATTCATACTCCGCTCGTTGGACAACAGATAAGACACCAACCTGTACAGTAGCAGGTTCAAAGTCTCATCACTGTAATCGTCCATCCTGTAATTCAAAAATAGATGTTACAGTAATTCCTGCTCTTGGTCATAATTTTGGTGAATGGGAAGATTTAGAAACTACCACATGTACTGTTAATGGCCAAAGATTAAGAATGTGTAACACCTGTTATGTAGAGGAAGTAGAGACTATCAAGGCTCCCGGACATAGCTATGGTGAGTGGACTGTTGAAAGCGCAGCTGATTGTACAACAGACGGTAAGAGACACGCTACCTGCGATGTTTGCGGTTATGTTAATAACGAAACAGTTAAGGCTTATGGTCATGACTATGAAGCTGTTTTCACAGTTGATGAAGAAGCAACTTGTACAGAGGTGGGTTCAAAATCCCGTCATTGTTCTCGTTGTGAAGACAAAACAGATGTAACAGAGGTTCTTGCTCTTGGTCACCATATTTCAACAATGTGGACAATTGATGTGGAGCCAACTTGCGAAAGCGAAGGTGAAAAATCTCACCACTGCTTGAGATGTGATGCAATTTCCGATGTAACACCAATTCCTGTAGCAAGTCATATTTACGGCAAATGGTATGTTGTAACTGAGGCTACAATGGATGAAGCGGGTGTCAGAGCTCATAAGTGCTACAACTGTGAAATGACAGAGGAAGCAGAGCTTCCGAAGCTTCTTAAATATACAGCAACATTTGTAGCAGATGGAGATGTTGTTGCAACTGTTGATTTCCCTGAGGATGCAACAGAAATTGATGTGCCTGAAGTGCCTCATAAGGATAAATTCAATGGAGAATGGGAAAACTTTGAGGTAAGAAACAAGAACTTCACTGTAAATGCGGTATATACAGTTATTCCCGCAGAGGAAAAAGAAGGCTTGAATGCAGGAAACAAAGCAGACTACTATTCCTCAACAGGAGAGGTAGAGGTTAACCTCAATGTTTCTGCTCAAAGTAAAACTATTGTTACTACAACAACAAAGTCTGTACCGCTCGATATTATCTTTGTTCTTGACCAGTCAGGCAGTATGGCAGATGGTGGCAAGAAGACTGCTCTTAAGAATGCAGTTACCTCTTTCAGCAATGCTATTCTTGAAGATGCACAGATGAATTCTGTTGACCACAGAATTGCAGTTGTAGGCTTTGCTTCAGGTAATAATGACTGGCTCAATTATGAGAACACAGAGCTTCTTACAACAGATGTTGTTAAGTACAATAAAATAACAAATGCAGATTACAAGAATGCACTTGTTAGCGTAAATGATGATGGTAAGCTTAATAACGTTATCACAAATGCTGTAAAGGCAATTGATGCTGAGGGTGCTACAAGAGCAGACCTTGGTCTTGAAATGGCATCAAATATTTTTGCACAGAATCCTGTAACAGATGATAGACAAAGAGTTGTTGTTTTCTTAACAGACGGTGTTCCGACTAGCTACAGCAACTTCGAATACAGCGTTGCAAATGTTGCAATTAAAAATGCATATCAGCTCAAGAATACATATGATGCAACAGTTTACAGCGTTGGTGTGTTTGATAGAACTACATCTGCAAACAGAAGTGTTAATAACTTTATGAATTATGTTTCTTCAAACTATATTTCAGAAAACCAGATGTCTGTAATCTCTTGGGAAACTACTGAAAATATTGGTGGCTATTACCTTGATGTAAGTGATGTTGACACACTTACAGAGGTGTTTACATCAATTGTTGAGGAAACAACAACTCATACAGGCAGATTTACAAATGCTACACTCAAATACACACTTACAAAGTATTTCACTCTTACAAGTGCTCAGGAAGATGCAGTTCGCAGTAAAGCAATGGAAAAACTTGGCGTATCAAATGACCAGATTGCAATTACAAGAAATGCTGATGGTACAACAACAATAGTTATCAATGGAGTTGAACCTTGGTTAGAGGATGGCAAATTTGTAATTGATTTCACATTCCGTGCAACTGCAAATGAAAAAACACTTAAGAGTGGTACATATCAGGTGGGCACATTTGAAAGTGGTATTATTCTTGAAAACGGTGAAGGCTATGAAGCGGTATTTGCACCCAATAGTGTAGATATTGGCGGCACAAGTGGTATTGCTGTGTTTAACATAAACGGCATTCCATATGCAATTAACAGGCTTTCATCCACAACTAAGGTAGTTGCTCCTGCAACAAGCTTTGGTGCAGACTATAACTTCATAGGCTGGAGCGTACCTGAAAACCTTACTCTTAACAACGAGGTAAGAGTATTCGATGCAGAGCTTCTTGTAAACGAATACAAGATTTCTTGGAATATAGACGGTGAAATCATTGAAGAAATATATGCAGTCGGTGATTTCATTACTGTACCACAGGTAGGAAGCAATTCAATTGGTGGTGCATTTGTTGGATGGGATAAGACTATTCCTGAAAAAATGCCAAGTGAAAATCTTACAATTACAGCTGTTTACGACGCTCATTATCACTCCTACAATGTAACAAAGGATTTTGAGCTTTGTACAGAAGGTGGCACACAGACATATACATGTGACTGTGGTGATACTTATACAGAGGAAATCGCTCCTTGTGAGCATAGCTGGGAAGTAATCACAGCATCAAATAATCAGAATGCTATTGAAAATGCTGGTAGCAGATGTTCAGTTTGCGGTATTAAAGACTCAAAAGCATTAAGACTTGAGGGTAAAGATACTCATCAGGAGCCTGATGCTAGCTACAATACAGCTACTGTAGAGCTTGATTATGTTGATGAAAATGGTGATAAACATCAGCCTGAAGGTGATATCGAAATTTCTGTTCAGCTTGACGAAGTGTTCGAAAATCAGATTCCTGATGATGCAACTGCAAATGTTTATCGTGTGAATGATGATGGTTCAAGAACCTTGCTCGAAAGTGAGCAGAATGGTATGAATATGACATTCATAACAGATCATTTCAGCACATATGAGTTTGAGTTTACAACAGGTGAACAAAGGTATCTCTTTGCACAGAATGGTTCTAAAATTGATTATGCAAATAAGCTTATATTCAGTAACACCTATCTTGCAAAAGGCTTTAAGAGTATTGTAACTTACCTTTTACCGGCGACTATTAAGGCGAATGTAAATGAGTATGGTTACTTCGGTACAGGTACATCTATTGATTTATCAAAGGATGATGCAACTGATAACTTTAAGGTTATTGTAAATGGTGACCTTAATGGTGATGGTGTTTGCGACGTTGTTGACGCTGCTTATGCCGCACGCGTTTCATCCGGTTATCAAAAAGCAACAGAAGATGAAATCTATGCTGCTAACGGTTATATCTCAGATGAACTTGATGTAAATTCTTATCAGAATGTTGTTAATATGGCATTAGCATCGTAAACCTTAAAAATCCCTTGTGTTTCATTTCGAGACACAAGGGATTTTCTTGCATATAAAAAGCCTCTTGCATTTCTGCAAGAGGCTTTTGTTAAATCTGATCTTATTCAGCCTTAGGAGCGTAGAGAGCCTGAAGTCTTGTAAGATGTTCATATCTCTCGAGTGCTGTCTGCTCGGACTGTGCGAAGAGAGCTTCTGCTCTTTCGGGGAAGGAACGAGTAAGAGAAGAATAGCGAGCTTCGTTAAGAAGGAATGCTTTGTATGCTTCTGTTGCAGGAGCCTTAGAATCGATAGAGAAGGGATTCTTGCCTTCTGCCTTGAGAGCGGGGTTGTAACGGAACATATTCCAGTAACCGCATTCAACAGCTTTCTTCATTTCGTTCTGGCAGTTAATCATACCACCCTTAATTGAGTGCATTTCGCAAGGTGAGTAAGCAATGATAAGTGAAGGACCATTGTAAGCTTCAGCTTCCTTGATTGCCTTAAGAGTCTGGTTCTGGTCTGCGCCCATAGCGATCTGAGCAACGTAAACGTAACCATAGCTCATAGCGATTTCAGCAAGGCTCTTCTTAGCAATTGCTTTACCAGCAGCTGCGAACTGAGCAACCTGACCGATGTTAGAAGCCTTAGAAGCCTGTCCACCTGTGTTTGAGTAAACCTCAGTATCAAATACCATGATGTTTACATCTTCACCGGAAGCAAGAACGTGGTCAACACCGCCGAAGCCGATGTCGTATGCCCAACCGTCACCACCGAAGATCCATACAGATTTCTTTGAAAGGAATTCTTTGTTTTCGATGATAGCTTTGCATGTATCGCAGCAAGCACCGTCACCGATAGCAGCAACGAGAGCTTCTGTAGCAGCGCCGTTCTTTTCACCGTCGTTAACAGTTGCAAGGTAAGCTTCTGCTGCAGCCTTAACTTCGTCACTTGCT
>JAZRDP010000030.1:0-167343 GCA_045660345.1 Acutalibacteraceae bacterium | reverse complement strand
TAATAGCGGTTCAGGTTTATATGAAGGGGCTGAATCCGTCAGGCCGGGTGGGCGTCCACGAAGAGGACACGTAATGACATACCGTAATGTATTTGCTCTGTTCACTACACAGTATAAGGGAGAAAAAGATTTATCTTTTTATGATCTGATCGGATCCGGAGAAGGATACTTTGCTTGCGATGGTAAGATCCTCCCGATTCGCTGGAGCAGGGAAAGTGTTGATGAACCCTTTAGGTATAGTACGGAAGCCGACGAGGATATAATACTCGGTGTAGGTAATAGCTATATTGCAATTATATCTAATGTAGGCAGTGTCGAATACAATTGAGGAAAAGTGTTAAGAAGATCTTCTGCAAGAGTACAGGAGGCCTTCTTTTTTCTAAAAAACTGTTGACGATGAAAATGAATTATGGTATGATAAAAAACGCATTAAGAGCAGGTGTGGCGGAATTGGCAGACGCACTAGACTTAGGATCTAGCGGAGTGATCTGTGCAGGTTCAAGTCCTGTCACCCGCACCAAACAGTATAAATCCGAACCTTCTCTTAGTTGGAGATGGGTTCGGGTTTATCATTTCCGTTAATTTCTTGTGGTTTTAATCTACATAAGTACCACCTAAAGAATTCTGCTCGACAACTTTTGATTGCATAAAAAGAAAAAAGTTTTGAACATTTTAACCCATAAACTAATGGTTTTCACCATTGGCTTTGTTGTTTTATTCAAAACTCTGGCCCGGTATTAAAACTTATACAACAGTTTGCAATAAAAGTTTTGTATATAGTATTGACTATTTCCTTAACAAATGTTACACTTCGCTTTGTGTTATACTTATATACTATATTAAAATATAAATGTTTCTATTATTGAGAGGTTTTATATGGGAGATATCATAAACGCTTTTAACGATGTTCTCAGCTTTACATATGATAATATTCTGAGCATATTGATGATGGTTCTGCTCATATCTGCAGGCCTCTTTTTATCAATCAAAACACGCTTTCTTCAGTTCAGACGCTTCGGTTATATTCTTAAAAATACAATCGGACAGCTTTTCAATAAGAATCTTCATCAGCAGGACAGCAGCAGTGTAAGTCCATTCCAGGCGGTTACAACTGCTCTTGCAGGCACTATCGGTACAGGTAGCATTGCCGGTGTTTCAACTGCATTGGTGCTTGGTGGTCCCGGTGCGGTTTTCTGGATGTGGATCAGCGCCCTTCTCGGTATGGTAACTAAATATTCCGAAATCGTTCTTGCTATCAGATTCAGAGAAAAGAATGAAAACGGCGCTTATGTTGGCGGTCCTATGTACTATATCAAAAACGGATTAGGCAAGAAATGGCTTGCAGGTGCATTTGCAGCGTTCGCTATGATTGCTTGTATCGGTACAGGTAACGCTACTCAGTCAAACTCAATTTCAGGCGTTCTCAACATGAATTTCAGCATCGCTCCCTGGATAACCGGTGTTGTACTTACAGTAATCGTAGGCGTAGTTATTATCGGTGGTGTTAAGAGAATTGCTTCGGTAAATGAAAAACTAGTTCCTGTAATGGCTGTTTTCTTTATTCTTGCATCTATTCTTGCTTTGGTATTCAACGCAGAGAAAATCCCATATGCATTTTCTCTCATTTTCAAGGAAGCCTTCAATTTCAAATCCGCATTCGGCGGTATTTCAGGCTATAGCATACTCTCTGCTATGCGTTACGGTGTAGGACGAGGTGTTTTCTCAAATGAAGCAGGTCTTGGTAGTGCACCTATCGCCCACTCTGCTTCAAGTGCAGAAAGTCCTGTTAAGCAGGGGCTTTGGGGCATCTTCGAGGTATTTATTACAACTATCGTAATCTGCACAATGTCCGCCGTGGTTATTCTCACATCAGGAATTTATTCCGACGCATACGCTGCAGGTATTGCTCCCGAGGTAAGCGGTGCGGCTCTGAGCAGCGCAGCCTTCAACGAGGCTATACCTTATGTGGGTGGCTTCGGAATCGCTTCTTCAACTGTCTTCTTTGCTTTATCTACAATGCTCGGTTGGGCATATTACGGCGAAGCAAGCGTGGGCTTTCTTTTCAAAAAACATTCCAAGACTGCAATCAATGTTTACAGAATAATCTATGTTATTTTCGTATTTGTAGGCGCAATTGCAGAAATCAACACAGTTTGGCTTATTGCCGATTGCTTCAATGCTCTTATGGCTCTGCCGAACCTTATAGCTCTTATCGCTCTTTCGGGACTTGTTGTTAAATTGACCCGTGAGCATTTTGCTAAGGAAAAATAAATTTTATCAAAGCAGTTTCAGCCGTTTGGTTGAAACTGCTTTTTTCACCTTGTAATTCCAAAAGGCTTATGCTAAAATATTTTCAGCAATTTACGTCAGAGGTGCTTTTTATGAAAAAATTTGTTCAGGTAGGCTGCGGAATCCGCGGTATCGAGGGCTACGCAGAGCCTATACTCAAGGAATTCAGAGAGCATATTCAATTATGCGGTGTTTACGATATCAACCCTAAAAGAGCTGCGCTTGTAAGTGAGTTTGGTGGTGTTGAGGTTCCCGTTTATGATGATTTTGATGAAATGCTTCGCTCAGTAAAGCCTGATACAGTAATCGTTACAACAAAGGACTGTATGCACGATTTTTATGTTATCAAGGCTCTTGAGGCAGGCTGCGATGTTATTGTTGAAAAGCCTATGACAACCACCTTCGAAAAGGCAAATGCAATAAAGGAAGCAGAAATAAAATCAGGAAAAACCGTAACTGTTGTTTTCAATCTTCGCTATCTCCCCATTTTTGCAAAGCTTAAGGAATTAATCAAAAGCGGTGTTGTGGGCGAAATTCTCAGCGTTCATTATGAATGGCTTCTCGACACTCTGCACGGCGCAGATTATTTCAGACGCTGGCACAGAATAAGAGAAAATTCAGGCTCTCTGCTTGTTCATAAATCCACTCATCATTTCGATTTGGTTAACTGGTTTTTAGAGGATGACCCCGTTGCCGTAAACGCCTTCGGCACAAGAAGATTTTATGGTCCCACCCGAGAAAACCGTTCTCAGAGATGCCTTACCTGCCAGTATAAGGACACCTGCGAATTTTATCTTGATATAAATCAACCGCCAATGGATAAGCTTTATCTTGCTTGTGAGGATGTTGACGGCTATTACAGAGACAATTGCATTTTCTCCGAGGAAATCGACATCGAAGACACTGTAAGCGTTAATGTTCTTTACAAAAAAGGTACTGTTATGAGCTATTCTCTGACAACTCATTCGCCCTATGAGGGCTTCAAAATTGCCTTTAACGGCACAGAAGGACGCCTTGAATTCTGCAAAATTGACGGCAGATACGAGGATTTAGGAAAGGACCTTGACAATGTTATTACAATCTTTAACCGAAAGGGCGAAAGAATTGTTATGAACGAGCCTAAGGACTTACCCGGTGGCCACGGCGGTGCTGATGAAAAAATCAGAGAAAACCTTTTCATAGGCTGCGACAGCGACCCATTGGGTCAGATGGCGGATGTCCGCGCAGGTATGATGTCAATCGGTATCGGTATGGCAGCAAACATATCTATGAAGGAAAACCGCAGAGTTTATCTCAGCGAATTTTACGACGAGCTTAAATAATACAAATGAATAAAAAAACGCTCTCCTGTGACAACTTTGTCATAGGAGAGTGTTTTATCTTTTACTTTAATATAGAAATTGCATCGGAGATAGTCTTTTCTAAAGCCTCTCGTCCGTATTTATCAACCTCTGCCTTGCTCTTTTCACCGTGAGTAAGGCAACCTGCACCGCCGATACATCCGCCGACGCACGCCATACCCTCAATGAAATTAGCATCAAGTGCATTCTTATTCTTCTTAAGAAGAGCAATTCTGCATTCCTCAATACCGTCGCAAACCGCAGACTTGACCTTAAAATCACTATTCTGCTCTGCGAGAGCCTGAACAACTGCATCAGAAAGACCGCCTGAACGAGCGAAAATTCTTCCGTAGTATGATGCATTATCAAGCACATCCTCAGGGAGAGCTGTAATATTAACATCCTTACTGTCAAAGAGTGCCTGAAGCTCCTCAAAGGTAAGCACCGCATCAACATAGGGCTTTACAGAGTCAAGCTGTGCTTCCGCCTTCTTTGCAGTACAAGGGCCGATAAACACAACCTTTGCACCCTCGCTTGTTTCCTTGATATACTTTGCAAGCACAGCCATAGGTGAAAGATTATGGGAAATATATGGTACGAGTGCAGGAAATGATGATTTGATATACTGCACAAATGCAGGACAACAGGAGCTTGTAAGGAATTCCTTTTCGCTAAGCTCCCTTGCTTCACTCATAGCAACCATATCTGCACCTAAAGCCGCTTCAACAACTGTATAGAAGCCGAGAGCCTTAAGACCTGAGATTACCTGACCCAGCTTTGCATAAGCAAACTGACTTGAAACAGAGGGTGCTACAACAGCATAAACCTTATAACTCTCATTATTCTGACTCTTTTTGATAAGGTCCACAACATTGAGAATATATGATTTATCACTTATTGCACCGAAGGGGCACTGATAAACACAAGCACCGCACTGAATACATTTGCCGTTATCAATTTTAGCGGCATTGTCCTCATTGATTGAAATTGCCTTAACCTTGCATGCAAGCTGACAGGGTCTCTTGCGGTTGACAATTGCGGAGAAGGGACAAACCTTCGCGCAAGCACCACATTCAACACATTTTGATTTATCAATATGCGCCACATGGTTGTGGTCAAAGGAAATCGCACCGCGCTTGCAGACAGTTTTGCATCTGTGAGCAAGGCATCCGCGACAAGAGTCTGAAACATCGTAGCCTGCAGCGGGACATTCGTCGCAAGCAATATCAATAACCTCAATAACATTGGGGTTATCCTTATCGCCACCCATAGCAAGCTTTACTCTTTCGCTAAGGATTGCACGCTCCTTATAAACACAGCAGCGCATTGTTGATGTTTTACCGGGAACAATTTTCTGGGGAATATCAATAAGATTCTCCAAAAGAGTGTCATTCCATGCCTCGCGTGCTACCTGACACAAGACTCTGTATTTAAGGTATTGAACCTTTGTATCGAACATTAAATCCATTTTATATCGCCAACTTAGAAATAACTAACTTTAATTCGTTTACCCATTTGCTTAAGGCACTTTGAAAGCTCCTCAACAAGATTCATTTTAATGTTGAAGTTTATAGGCAAATCGGGGTTCTGATGAGCAGGGTTAATAGCTCTGCCAACATAGAAATTTATATCTGTTGCTTCCTCGAAAAGCAAACGGCTTATAAGAGAAGCTCCGTCCTTTTTGAAGCTCCAATGCTCATAATGCTTGTTTTCGCCTAAATAATCCTGAGCATATTCAACAACCTTATTAACAGTAATAACACCCTCTGTAACAAGGTCAACGCCCTCAATCTCCGCAATGGGCGGAACATCGCTCTGCTCAAAATTAAGAGTGGGCTTCAAGGGCTTTCTTAAGAATTTTGAAGCAATTGTTGAGGTTGTACCACCGCAGATAATGTGCTTGCCCTCCTTTGAGAAGAAAAGGCTCATCATTCTGTCTGCATCGTCTCTGTTGGATGGTGGTCCGAAAAGCATATTCATAGGAACTCTCTTACGGATTTTAACAACACAAGCGGTTGCATCGTCACCGGGCTTATGACCATAAAGCTTATCACATTCATCAATAAGCATTGTTGATAAATTCTTTGCAGTATAGCCAACTGGCGCAAGAGTTTCAAGAAAGCTTGCAATATCCTCACGCCTCCAGCCGAAATTATATGCAGTACCGATTCCCGCATGAGGACAACCATCACTCATAGCGATAAAAATATCATTTTCCTGAAGCTGAATAACGGATTTGAAAATCTTCTTTCCGCCGATATTCATTTCAGTTTTCGGGTAATCCCAATTTTTATCGTCTCTTATTATTATAGTGTGAGGGTTATCATACTGAATAATCTCTGCTGTTTCATTATTCTTTAAATGAATAATTGTAAATGTAGAATAAGCAACGCCTCTTACCGAGCAAACAGGAAGAGTTGCAGCAATTGTTTCAACACATTCTTCAAGAGAAAGACCCTCTGCAAGCATTGTTGAAATGATTTTAGAGGTAAGAGTTGAAAGAATACTTGCCTTAACGCCACTACCGAGTCCGTCTGAAAGAACAACAACAGTTGAATCATCATCGGGCTCAACTATATCAATATGGTCTCCGCAAAGCTGCTCACCATAGTGATTTATACTTTTGTAACCGATATCTGCACATAAATCATTCATCAGAAATCGACTCCTTTAATTTAGCAAGCGCGATTTTTGTTTCTGCGGCAGTTTCACCCAAGAGTGAAGCAATCTCCTGAACAATTCGCATCTGCTTGTCAACAACCTTATCGGCAACCTCAATTGTCTGACGGCTGATATGCTCTTTTCTTTCTCTCTGCTCCTCTTCGGCAGTAACATCTCTCATAATGCCGATAAGAAGACGGGAATCTCTGTCATAAACAACAGTCTGCTCAACATATCTCTTATATTCAGCAAGATAAACTCTCTGGTCGCTTACGCCTCTGCCTGTTTTGAGAACTGATTCAAAGACAGCAGGGTCAAGAATACGGACAACATTATCGCCTAAAACATCGGAAGCATAACGAATATTCATAATTTCTCTTGCTGCTCTGTTAATCTGCTGAACCTCTAAATTCTCGTTAAGAACAATAAAGCCATTAGGAGAGCTGTTTACAATAGTGTCGGAGAAGCTTTCTGCCTTATCCTTAAGGAAGGGAAGACACATTGATATTTCTGCCTTACCCTGACAGATAGCTGCCGCCTTTTCACGGCAGGTATTATAACCGCAGGAGCCACAGTTAAGCTCATGAGCAGGCTTGAATTTACCCATCTGACGAAGAACACTGTTGATTTCAGCCTCTGTTGGCTGAGGGTATCTGTGTTCAATGTATTCAAACTGTTTTTTAAGCTCAAAGGATGTAGGCTGAGAAACCTCAAAATCCTTTTTACCTGCATAGTTTGCAATAGTTATATAGTCCTCAATTGTTGCGGTATGGTGATATTTTTCCATAACTGGACCACCCATACAGCTACCTACACAAGCGGACATTTCAATAAAGCATTTATGAACCTTACCGCTTTCAATATCCTTGAGGGCTGCAACGCAGTTTTCAACTCCGTCAAGAGCAATATATGTATATCCAGGCTGGTCCTGAGCCATAGTTTTTAGCACACCACCTGTTGTAGGGAAGAAGCGAGCGCGGGAGAAATCAGTATTATCCCGCTCAGTCTCAAGCTCAATATTTTCTGCTTTAAGCCATGTTGTAAGCTCCTCAAATGTAAGAACTGCATCAACAATGCCTTCATAATGCTCAGCCTCGTCTTTTTTCGCAACGCAGGGTCCGATGAAAACTGTTTTAGCATCAGGATGGCGTTTTTTAATGTCCATACAATGAGCTTGCATAGGAGAAACCACATTTGCAAGATACTCAAGCTCTGCAGGAAAATATTTCTGAATAAGAAGATTTATGGAATGACAGCAAGATGAGATAATAATATCTCTATCCTCCTCTTTTAACATTCTCTCATATTCATTTTTAACAATTGTGGCACCGATAGCAGTTTCTTCAACATCATAAAAGCCTAATTTCTTAAGCGCCTTTCTCATTGAATTGATTCCTGCTTCATCGTAGTTTGCAACAAATGAGGGAGCAAGGCTTACTATAACCTTTTCCTGTGCCTGTAAAAATACCTTTACCTTTTCGGTTTCGTCAACGACCTCTTTTGCATTCTGAGGGCAGACAACAAAGCACTGACCGCAAAGAATACATTCGTTTCCGATAATGTGCGCCTGATTTCCCGAGAAGCGAATAGCCTTAACGGGACAATGGCGAATACATTTGTAGCAGTTTTTACAGTTGGATTTTTTTAATGTTAAACAATTGGGCATTGTATTTTACACCCTTTCAATTTTGTTTAAAATATTTTCATTGAAGAACTCCTTAAAGCTCTCTTTGGTAACGCCGGTATGGATGTCATCATCCACCTGAACTGTTACACCAACGCGATTACACTTGCCGATGCAAAAGCTACCGGCAAGTGTGATATCGTTTTCTAAATGATATTCTTCAATGGCTTTCTGCAAAAGCTCAACAATTTCAGCTGAGCCCTTCAAGTGGCAAGAGCTGCCAACGCAAACCTGAATTATCATCTTTTATATTTTTCCTTTTACATTGTCGTTGAAGAATTCTTCAACTGTTTCGGGTGTTACTGAGAAGAAAGCGTCATCAACAGTTACGCAAACGCCCTGCTGACATTTGCCCATACAAAATGTGCCGCCTAATTCAACCTTGTCACCAAGATTATTTTCTTTGATAAGGTACTGAAGCTGTTCAACAACCTGACGAGAACCTTTGATGTGACAAGAGCTACCAATACAAACTGTAACCTTCATTGTAATAACCTCTCTTAGAGTGGGTGAAGTATATCCGAATCAGATTTTGGGATAGTCTTTTCCACTCATATTTCGTTAAAATACTCGCCAATCCGTCAGGATTAGCTGCGTTTTTGCCTCATCTGAGTGAAAAATACTTAATCACAAAATTCTTCGACCTTAAACGGATGAGGTTTCGAGGAATTCTGGTCGTATTTGACTGCAGACAGGCTGTCGCCTTTCAAAGGCAAATCGGGCAAAAGTACCGAAACATCGCCGTTTAAGGCTGGTTCGGATACGCTTCACCCACTCTTATTCGTAATCAACAACATTTACCCATGAAAGAAGGAATTCTCTTTCCTTCTCGTTGCCCTTAACTGACTGAGAAGCAGCAACGATAGGCATCCATTTCTGAACATACTGCTTAGCTGTGTTGCTCTTTTTGCAGAATACATCGAGATATTTCTTTGCGCCCTCGATGTCGCCGTTGAGCCAGAAAAGAAGATATGTTCTTGCAGCGTCAGCAGAAGCATTACCCTGAGTTGCATGTGACCAGTCAAGGATGTATGCTGTGCCGTCCTCTGTAACGATAATGTTTGAGGGATTGAAGTCACCGTGGCAAACCTTGTTGTGCTTGGGCATACCCTCAAGTCTTGTATGAAGGTCGTAGCGTGTTGTAGCATCAAGCTCAGAAGCACTGATTTTACGGTTCATTTTATCCTTGAGCTTATTAAGGAGAGGACAAACCTTTGAATGAACATCAAGCTGAAGATCAACGAGCATTTCGATATACTCATCCTTCTTTTCAACATCCTCGTCCATAAGCTGCTGGAGAGTTTTACCCTTAACGAATTCAGAAACGATAGCCCATTTGCCTTCAACCATTGTTACTTCAACAACCTTGGGGATGTTAAGACCTGTTTCTTCAATTCTTGCCTGATTCAATGCTTCGTTAAGAACATCTGCCTTTGAATAATCCGCATCAAAAACCTTAACGCATTTATCACCGTCACGGTAAATAGTTTTATTATTTCTCACTGCAATAACTCTATCAAGTTTCATTTCTGTTTCTCCTCTCTCTTACGCTTTTTTGCCTTTTGTATAGGGTGTTTTAACTGCGTTTGCAGCCATACCTGTTGCAACATCTGCTGCAGTGGGCTTTGCTTTTTCTACGAAATGCTTGCCGTAGTAAGCATTGAGATACATTTCCTTAAGCTCGCTCATAAGAGGATAACGGGGGTTAGCACCTGTGCACTGGTCGTCGAATGCCTGTTCAACCATTTCGTCAAGGTTGTCAAGGAATACCTTTTCGTCAATGCCGTAATCCTTGATTGTTTCCTTGATGCCAACTGTTGTCTTAAGCTCGTTGATTGCCTTGATAAGGTTTTCAAGCTTTTCGTTATCTGTTGTACCGCCAAGACCAAGATAATCAGCGATTTCAGCGTAACGAGCAAGAGTGTGAGGATGGTCATACTGTGAGAATGTACCCATCTTTGTGGGAGCCTCGCAAGCATTGAAGCGGATAACCTCTTCAATCATAAGAGCGTTTGCTACACCGTGAGGAAGGTGATGGAAAGCACCAAGCTTGTGAGCCATTGAGTGACAGATACCAAGGAATGCATTTGCAAATGCCATACCTGCCATTGTTGCAGCGTTTGCCATTTTTTCTCTTGCTTCAACGTCTGTCTGACCGTTTTCATATGCACGGGGAAGATATTTGAAGATGTTCTTAAGTGCCTGAAGAGCAAGACCATCTGTATAATCTGTTGCAAGCATTGCAGCGTAAGCCTCAACTGCGTGAGTTACAGCGTCAATACCTGATGCAGCTGTAAGACCCTTGGGAGCTGACATATGGAAATCTGTATCAATGATTGCCATATTGGGAAGAAGCTCGTAGTCAGCAAGAGGATATTTAACACCTGTCTGCTCGTCAGTGATAACTGCGAAGGGTGTTACCTCAGAGCCTGTACCTGCTGATGTGGGAACAGCAATGAAGTATGCCTTTTCGCCCATTTTGGGGAATGTATAAACTCTCTTACGGATATCAATGAAGCGCATTGCCATATCCATAAAGTCTGCTTCGGGATGCTCATAAAGAACCCACATAATCTTTGCAGCGTCCATTGCAGAGCCACCGCCGAGAGCGATAATTGTATCGGGCTTGAAGGCTGCCATCTGCTCTGCACCGCTCTTTGCATTTTTAAGAGTGGGATCGGGCTGAACATCAAAGAATGTTGTGTGAGCAATGCCCATTTCGTCAAGCTTGTCTGTAATGGGCTTTGTATAGCCATTTTCATAAAGGAAGGTATCTGTTACGATAAATGCTTTCTTTGCGCCGCGAACTGTACGAAGCTCATCAAGAGCAACAGGAAGACAACCTTTCTTGATATAAACCTTTTCGGGTGCACGGAACCAAAGCATATTTTCCCTTCTTTCTGCAACTGTTTTGATATTTAAAAGGTGTTTAACACCAACGTTATCGGAAACTGAGTTACCGCCCCAGGAGCCACAACCAAGAGTAAGAGAGGGAGCAAGCTTGAAGTTGTAAAGGTCACCGATACCACCGTGTGATGAGGGTGTGTTAACAAGAATACGGCAGGTTTTCATTCTTGCAGCGAATTCATTAATCTTTTCTGTTTCTGTTACCTCGTTAAGGTATACAGAGGATGTATGACCGTAACCGCCGTCTGCAACGAGAACCTCTGCCTTATCAAGAGCCTCGGAGAAGGAAGCTGCTTTATACATAGCAAGAACGGGAGAAAGCTTTTCGTGAGCGAATTCCTCGCTGATATCAACGCTTTCAACCTCACCGATAAGGATTTTTGTTCCTTCGGGAACTGTTACTCCTGAAAGCTCTGCAATTTTTGCAGCGGGCTGACCAACGATTTTTGCGTTAAGAGCACCGTTGATGATAATTGTTTTTCTTACCTTTTCAGTTTCTGCTTCGTTAAGGAAGTAGCAGCCACGACTTGCAAACTCTGTCTTAACTGCATCATAGATATTTTCAAGAACGATAACTGACTGCTCGGAAGCACAAATCATACCGTTATCGAATGTTTTTGAATGAATAATTGAGTTGACAGCAAGAAGAATATCTGCTGAATCGTCGATGATTGCGGGTGTGTTACCTGCACCAACACCGAGAGCGGGCTTACCGCTGGAGTAAGCAGCCTTAACCATACCGGGACCACCTGTTGCAAGGATGATATCTGCTTCCTTCATTACTGTGTTTGTCATTTCGAGAGAGGGAACATCAATCCAGTCAATGATTCCTTCGGGAGCGCCTGCTTCAACAGCAGCCTCGAGAACGAGCTTTGCAGCAGCGATTGTGCAGTTCTTTGCTCTGGGATGAGGAGAGATGATGATTGCATTTCTTGTCTTAAGAGCAAGAAGACATTTGAAAATTGCAGTTGATGTAGGGTTAGTTGTAGGAATAACCGCAGCAACAACACCGATGGGGTCAGCAATCTTCTTCATACCGAATGTCTTATCCTCTTCGATAATACCACAGGTTTTTGTATCCTTATATGCATTGTAGATGTATTCAGAAGCGTAGTTATTCTTGATAACCTTATCTTCTACGATACCCATACCTGTTTCTTCAACAGCCATTTTTGCAAGAGGGAGTCTTGCCTTATTTGCAGCAGATGCAGCTGCAAGGAAGATTTTATCTACCTGCTCCTGAGTGTAGGTTGCGAACTTTTTCTGTGCTTCTCTTGTGCGCGCCATAGCTTCCTGAAGCTTTTCAACGCAATCAATGATTTCGTACTTCATTTCCATTTATATCCTCCTGAATAATATATACATAGGTTTAATTGGGGCAGGCGAGTCTTCAGGACATACCTTTCCCGCGAACTTCGTTATTATTTTAACAACCTCTCCTGCTTTTTGGAATTCTTAATGCAGATAAGAAGCGTTATCAAAATTGATAACATCATGATTTGATATAAAAGTAAAACCGAAAAACAATTAAATATGCTTTCTTTTTGATTCACAAAGAGCTGTTATAAACTGTCTGTCAAGCTTTGTCAGCTTATAGCCGTTCTTATAAATCAAAATATCCTTATAGACCTTTTTATTATCTGCACATTTCTTCTGAACTAAATTATATCTCTTAAGAAGAGTTTCCGGTGCAGGAGAAACCCACATAAATGTTTCAGAGTTCATTGACAATAAATCAAACTGACTTGCTCTTTCAAAAATATAAATTCTGCGGTTTATATTATCGGAAAGCTCCTCCTTAACAACCTTTGAAAGGGGCATTGAGGGAACATAGGGGTCAGCGTGGGCAATTTCGATATAATCCTTAAGGTCGTCAAAGGTAATATCTACTTTTGATGCCAAGGGATTATCTGCGCTCATTAAAATCGAATATGTAAACTCCGTTACCAATTCATACTGAAAGCCCTTTTCTTCAAGCATTGATTTAAAATATCTGTCATAGTTTTCAGCATAACGGATTATGCCCAATTTATAATCATGCTCGAGCATATTTTTGATTGTTCTCTGAGAGTTGGTTTCCTTATAGAATATTTCTGCCGCGTCACCGGTCAGTGATTTTGAAAATTCTGCAAAGGCTTCGGAAATATAGCAGGCACGAGGAACAGAAATTGAGAACTCCTGCTTTTTGGCAGTCCCCTTCTTATAAAAATCCTCAACCTGCTCAATCTGCCCGAGAATTCTTTTGGCAAAGTTTATAAATTCCTCGCCCTCGGGAGTAAGCTCCATACCCTTTGTTGTTCGTTCAAAAATAGATATACCAAGGTCACTTTCCAGTTCTTTTATTGAACGGCTGATATTAGGCGTTGCAACAAGAAGGGTTTCAGAGGCTTTACCCAATGAACCAAGCCTTGCAACCTCAACGGCATATTTCATATGTAATAAATTCAAGACATATCACCACCTATACAATTATAACACTGTGGTATTTAAAAATCAATAATTGCAATATCACATATTATTTGTTATAATAGGTCGACTGATAAAATGTAAAAAACAGGTGATTACTTTGACAAATATAATTAACGAAATCTGCTTATTGGTAAAGGACTGCGGAAATGTAATTCTTTCAGCAGACCGTGAAAAAATGGCTATTGATATAAAATCAGGAGTTGCAGATTTAGTTACTGAATATGATAAGAAAATTCAGGAGCTTCTCGAAATCGGCTTGAAGAGAATTTTACCCGAGGCAAAATTCATAGGCGAAGAGGGTTCAAGCGACAAATTATCTGACGAGGGCTACGCTTTCATTGTTGACCCCATTGACGGAACAACTAATTTTGTTAAGGATTATCATCACAGCGCAATTTCCGTTGCTTTATTAAAAGGCAGAGAGGTTGTTGCAGGCGTTGTTTATAATCCTTATCTTGATGAGGTTTTCTATGCAATAAAGGGTCAGGGAGCATTTCTCAACGGCAAAAAAATAACCGTTTCCTCCCAGCCTCTTGATAAGGCTCTTGTTCTTTTCGGTTCTGCGCCTTATGACAAAGAGCTTTTTCCGAAAACCATAAAAATTCTTTCCGAATATTTTTATAAAGCACTTGATATCAGAAGAAGCGGTTCCGCTGCATTGGATTTATGCTTTGTGGCTTGTGGCAGAGCAGATATCTATTTTGAATTGCAGGTTTCCCCCTGGGATTTTGCTGCAGGAAAGCTTATTATTGAGGAGGCTGGCGGTGTTGTCACCACTCTTGATGGCGCTCCCCTCTCTTTTGAAGGCAAAACTACAATTTTAGCGAAGAATAATGTAATATAATTTTCAAAAGCAGAAATCGTTTTTCGGTTTCTGTTTTTACTTTGTTATTATTGAAAAGAGTATAAATAAATGCTATACTATAATGTAATAGTTAAATAGGTTAGGTTGTGAAAATATGTCAACAAAGCTTTGGTATGATGAGTTTATAAATGACTGGATGTGGGCGTTGCCTCTCGGTAACGGCAGAGTAGGTGCTATGCAATACGGTAACCCTGACTGCGAGCAGATTGAAATAAATGAAGAATCTCTCTGGAGTGGCAGACAAATTGAGGAAAGCTACCACGCTTCTCCTGAGGCACTTGCTGAAATCCGCCGTTTACTCCACGAAGAAAAATTGAAAGAAGCTGCTCAGCTTGCCCGTGAAACATTTTTATCTGACCCACCCGTTGTCCGCTCATACGAGGCATTCGGGGAAATATTCATTGATTTTCCTGATAAATCACCTTACACAAACTATCGCAAGGAGCTTGAATTAAGCGAGGCAATCTGTCGCATTTTTTGGACAAAAAGTAAGGTTAATTACAAAAGCGAATGCTTTATAAGCGAGGATTATGACGGCCTTGTTTACAAGGTTGAAGCTGACGGAAAGCCCTTTTCCTGTAATGTTTCAATCAAACGAAAGCAGGACGCTTACAGCGCTTGCATCGAAAACGACACAATCATTATGAACGGCAAAATCACCTATGCTACTCACCATTACTATGGTCAGGGTGGCGAGGGTATGAGCTTCGGCGCAAGGCTCAAAATCAAAACAGACGGCGAGCTTTCCCACGACCATAGCACAATAACTGTTGCAGATGCAACATATCTTATTGTTTACTCTGCCTTTGAAACCAATTACGATGCAGATAAATTTGACATCGACGAAGAAATTGATTTCAAAGAAAAATTAAATAACACCATTGAAAAGCTTTATAATGCAGATTATGAGGAAATAAAAGAAAAGCACATTACCTCTCACAAGGAATGGTTCTCTAATGTTGAGTTTTCTCTTCCTGAAAGTGAATTCAGCGCTCTTCCCACAAATCAGCGACTCAAAGAGCTTAAATGGGACGAATATGACCCCGATTTATTCTCTCTTTACTATAATTTCGGCAGATACCTTTTAATCGAAAGCTCGGGCAAAAACGCGCGTCTTCCTGCAAATCTTCAGGGTATCTGGTGTCATGATTTCAATCCCCCATGGGGCAGCGATTTCCACACCAATATCAATCTTCAGATGAACTACTGGCCTGCAGAAAGCGGAAACCTTTCAAAAACCACCATCCCCTTTATTCATTTTATGAAAATGATAAGCATTTTCGGTTCCGAAACTGCCAAGGAGCTTTTCGGTGCAAGAGGATGGGTTATTAACCATACCACCGATGCCTTCGGCAGAACAGGTGTTCACGACAGCGTTGACTGTGGCTTCTTCCCCATGGCAGGTCCATGGCTTTGCCTTAACCTTTGGGAGCATTATGAATACACAAACTCCAAGGAATACCTTGAAGAGATTTACCCCATTTTAAAAGGCTCATGTGAATTTGTTCAGGACTATTTAACAGAGAATGAAAAGGGTCAGCTTATTACCTCACCCTCAAACTCTCCCGAAAATGAATTCTATTACATAGATGCCAATGGCGAAAAGCAAGAGAGTATGTTCACTGAGGGCGCAACAATTGACTATCAGATTATCTATGCCCTCTTCACCCGTACTGCTCACGCTTGTAAGATATTGGGCATTGACGAAGAATTCTCTGAAACTCTTTTTGCAGTTCTTGAAAAGCTTCCTCCAATGGAAATAAGCGAGCGTTACGGAACAATCCGCGAATGGATTAAGGATTATGAGGAAACCGAGCCCGGTCATCGTCATATTTCCCATCTTTTCGGTCTTTTCCCTGCTGACCAGATTAACGAAAGCAACCCCGAAATCTATGAAGCGGCAAAAAGAACAATTGCAAGAAGAATTGAAAATGGCGGTGGCTCAACAGGTTGGTCAAGAGCCTGGACAATCTGCTTCTACACCCGTCTTAAGGATGGCAACAACGCTTACAACCACCTTAAATATCTTCTCAAAAAATGCACCGCAAACAATCTCTTTGACATTCACCCACCCTTCCAGATTGACGGAAACTTCGGCGGTGTCGCAGGTATAACAGAAATGCTTTTACAGAGCCACGAGGGCTCATTGGACGAGAGAGTTTCCGAGCTTTTACCCGCATTGCCTGACGAATGGGACAATGGTTCAATCAAGGGTATCAAGGCAAGAGGCAACCTTACATTTGATATAGAATGGAACAATGGCGTTCTTACTAATGCAAGTGTTACCGCTTCAGATAATACCAAATTGAGAATCAAATTAAACGATAAAACAAAAAATCTTAAAGCAGACAAGTCTTTCACCATTGAAGACAACTGCCTTATAGCAGAAATTTCTGCAAATGAAAAAATCACATTAACTAATTAACCCTATCGGAGGATGTTCAATGTCAGAATTAAAGGATTTTATAATTAAAATTTTTGACAATGAAATAAAAAAAGCGGTTATCAGCAAACCCGTTTCAAAGCAAGGCGAATATAAAAAAATCACCATAAGCAGAATGCCTAAATTCTTTCAGATAGCAAAGCACACCGAAAAACAGGTTTTCCATGAAAATGTGCAATTTAATGAGGTTGCAATGCGTGCCTGCGAGCTTATGGAAAATGATTTTTCACAGTTTAATGCCTGGGATAACGGTAAGGAATATTATATAATCGCCAAAAACGGAAAATTCGTCTTCAAAACAAGAAGCACGGGAAACGAATCACTCGTTGCACCCGTGGAACATAACCGACAGAAGCAGTATCTTCTCCCCGAGGGTCAGGTTATTGAGCCTCTTGTTGATATGGGCATCTTCACAAAAGAAGGCAAGATTATAAACTCAATGTATGACAAATACAAGCAGATTAACCGCCTTATTGAAATAATTGATGACGGTGTTCGTCAGCAGAATTTGAAAAAGCTTAACATTATTGATTTCGGTTGCGGTAAATCCTATCTGACTTTTATCGTTTACTATTATTTAACCGAAATCAAGAAAATCGAAACCAATATAATCGGTCTTGACCTTAAAAAAGATGTTATTGAAAAATGCAACAGGGCTGCCGAAAAATACGGCTACAAAAATCTTCGCTTTGAGCTTGGTGACATCAACGGCTACAAATGTCCTTTTGATGTTGATATGGTAATCACTCTCCACGCCTGCGACACCGCAACAGATTTTGCCCTTTACAACGCAGTTAACTGGGGCGCAAAAATGATATTCTCTGTCCCCTGCTGTCAGCACGAATTGAACAAACAGATAAAAACAGAAAACCTTTCAGTTTTAACCCGCTACGGCATAATTCAGGAGCGTTTTTCGGCTCTTCTTACGGACAGCATAAGAGGAAATCTTCTTGAATACTGTGGTTATAAAACTCAGCTTTTAGAATTCATTGACTTTGACCATACTCCGAAAAACATTCTCATTCGTGCAGTGCTTAAGGGCTCAAATCCTAAGGCTACAAAGGAAAAAGCATTGAATGAGGTGAAATCTGCTATGGCAGAATTCAATGTTCAACCAACTTTATATAAATTACTTTTAGAGTGAGTGTATTAATTTATGAAAGAAAAAACCTCATTAGTTTTCACAGGCGATATAGGCTTTGACCGTTATTTCTACGGCAAATGGGATAATGAAGAATTAATTTCAGAAGAAATTCTTGATTTTCTTCACAGTGCCGACCATGTTATTCCCAATGTAGAGGGTCCTGTTGCCGATGCTGAACAGAACACCACCCAGAGTGGTGTTCAACAGCTTCTTCATACCATTGACCCTAAAGCCGTAAAGGTGCTTAATAAGATGGGCGCAGACATATGGAACATTTGCAATAATCATATTATGGATGCAGGCCCCTATGGTATCGAAAGCACTCTCAATATAGCAAAAGAATTGGGCGTGCAGACCATTGGCGCAGGAATGAATATCAACGAGGCAAGAAAGCCTGTTATTATAGATGAAGCAGGTGGTATCGGTCTTTTCGGTGTTGGTTATCAGCGCGCCTGCAGAAAGGCTGATGTTGACAAGCCCGGTTGCTATAGCTGGAGCGACCTTGACGCTATTCAGAACACTATAAACGAAATAAAAGCAAAATGCCGTTGGTGTATTGTTGTTGCTCACGCAGGCGAGGAGTTTACGCCTCTTCCCTCACCTTATACAAGAGAGCGTTACCACAAATATCTCGAAATGGGCGCAGACATTGTTGTTGGGCATCACCCTCATGTGCCTATGAACTATGAAACAGTAGGAGATAAGATTATTTTCTATTCTCTCGGCAATTTCATTTTTGATACAGACTATCAGCGTTCACAGTTCAATACAGAACTTGGTCTTATTGTTAAACTGAATTTCACAGAAAATGAATTTTCTTATGAGCCTATGGGTCTTAAAATTGTCCGTGGTGAAGAAAAAGTTGTTAAAGACGCGCTTCCCAGAATATTCGTTGATGTGCAGGAGGAGGATTTCAAATTACTTTCTCCCCTTTCAGCAAAAATGCACATTGAAGCAACAAAGCGACAAATGGCCTACCTAAAGCCCGAGGAATTCAAAGGCGCAACAGAAGAAAAATGGAAAGAGCATTTTTCAGAAGAACTCCGAACAGGTAGAGTTCCCGGTGAAACTCTCGATTTCTTCATTCTTTGCCCTCTGGCAGAAAAAGCTGAAAGTGGCGAATGGCAGAAAAGCAAATTAGATGATATCAAGCAATATATATTGGAGCAGATGTAAAAATGGAACAGTTAAAATTCAAAAACGGAAAGCTTAAAATAATGCACATTACAGACACTCATCTTGAGGACGATAATATTGAAATGTCTGTATGGCTCATAAACGAGGCTTGTAAAAGAGAAAATCCTGATATCGCTATCGTTACAGGTGACAATGTTCAAAACTGCGATGACGCTAATAAAACAAAAGGTTTTATTGATAAGCTTATGAATGTTTTTGAAGAGAAAAACATTCCCGTTGCAATCACATTCGGTAACCACGATTCTGAAACAGGCGCTATGACAAGAGATGAGCTTATGGCTTATTACAACACTTTTTCTTGCTCAGTAAGCAGAGAGTATAAGGATTTGCCTGACTGCGCAACATTCAATGTGCCTGTTATGTCCGAGGACGGCTCAGAAATGAAATTCAATCTTTGGGTTATCGACTCCAACGATTATGACGATGAGGGTCACTACGGCTGTGTTCTTCCGCCTCAGGTTGAATGGTATAAAAATAAAAGCGACGAAATCACCAATGCCAACAACGGCAAAAAGGTTTATTCCCTCGCTTTCCAGCATATGATTGTTGAGGATGTTTACAGAGCTCTTAAAAAATGCAACAGAAGAAAGTTCTATTCATTCCCCCATATGTACGAGAAAAAGGATTTCTATATGTTTGACCCCAAATTCAAGAATTTCGGTACTCTTAACGAAACTCCTTGCAGTGGCTACCATAACTATGGTCAGTTCTCTGCCATGGTTGAAAAGGGCGATGTTCTCGGTATTTTCAGCGGTCACGATCATACAAATGCTTTCGCAGTTAAGCTTGACGGAATTGATATCGGTAACTCTTTGAGCACCCGTTATAATGACGACCGATTCTCTTCTCAGTATGGCTACCGTATTCTTGAAGTTGATGAAAACGACACTTCAAAATACACAAGCCGAGTTGAGCGCTGGTATAAAATGTTCTCATTCAAGGATTTGAATAAAATCAAAAAAGATGGAACTGACTTTGATTATAAAACTGCTAAAAGCGTTACAATAAAAGGTATTTCTCAAAGATTTATGACCAAAACAGGCAGAGTTTTCTGCCACCTCGTAACAGGCAGAAGAAATACATATAGTCATTGAAAGTGTTAATGATATGAAAAAAATTCTTTTGATACTTGTTGGCGGAACAATCTGCACCGCTCTTAACGAGCATGGAACCTTGTCAATTTCCGAAGGTGCAGGAGTGAAGCTCATTGAAAACTTCAAAAATTCTGATTCCCCTTTTAAAGACGATGTTGAGATAAAGCCAACTGAAAACCTTTTCATTTTAAGCGAGAACATGTCGATTCCTAATTGGAATTTTATGCTTGACACTTACAGGAAGCATATCAATACTGATAGCTTTGATGGTGTTATTTTCGCTCACGGAACAGATACTCTTGCCTTTTCAACCTCTCTTTTCTCCTTAATTCTTGCCAATACAGATATTCCCGTATTTTTCGTTTCAAGTAATGCCCGTCTTGATTCAGACAGGGCAAACGGAAACGACAATTTCAGATATGCGGTTGAACTTATCTGCAAAGGCATTGAGCCTAATGTATATGCAACCTACAAGAATATTTCCGATGGCAAAATGTATCTTCATTTGGGTTCAAGGCTTAATCAATGCGCTAACTATTCCGAAGATTTTTTCAGTCAGGGTGCAATTGATATAACAGAGCTTTCCGATAAAGCTTTGGAAGAAATCAAAGAGAACTATCCCCAAAAAGAAAAATCACCACTTATAGATATAAATGGTGATTGGCATTTAAAAAACTGTGTTTTAATGATAACCCCTTATGTAGGGCTTGATTACGATTCATTTAATTACAGTAAATTCTCTGCAATTCTTCACGGAACATATCATTCAGGAACTGCCTGCGCAGAGCCTTATGAAAGCTCTGTTCTGCATTTAATGGATTTGTGCGAGAAAGGAAATCCTGATATAGATATTTATCTTTCTCCATCAAAAAATTCAGGCGAAATATATGATACTGTGAGAGTTATCGACTCTCATAAAGCAAGCAAAAAGAAAATCAACTTTCTTTATGGTTGCACCAATGAAACCGCCTATGCAAAGCTTGTTTTAGCATATTCAATTTTTGAAGAGAAAGATGTTATTTATAACTTTATAAATAATCAAATCAATTTTGAGTTTTTTGAAAAATAAAGGAAGAACCGAAAGCCACAAGACTTTCGGTTCTCTTTTTTATTTACTCATTTTCTTTTCTAAAAGCTCTTTGATAACTGCAGGGTCGCCTGCACCGCGAAGCTCTTTCATACAAGCACCGAAGAGTGCCTGAAGAGCCTTAACCTTACCGTTGTTGAAGTCTTCAACAGCCTTGGGGTTTTCGCTGATAACCTTATCAATTACGCTTTCAATTGCAGAAGAATCGAATTTCTTGTCAAGACCCTGCTCCTTGCAGTATGCAACGGGGTCAACATTTTCTTCAACAACTGCAATAAGAATTTTCTTACCTGCGTTACGGTTGATTTTACCGCTATCAACCATCTTAATAATAGTTGAAAGTGTTTCTGCAGTAACCTCAAGCTCGTTAAGAGTTTTGCCATCCTTACGAAGAATACCTGCACAGTCTGTAAGAATCCAGCTAGCAGTATCCTTGGGATTGCAACCAAGAGCAACAGTATCATCAAGAAGAGCCATAAGCTTATGGTTTGAAAGAAGCATTGCGATTTCCTTATCGGAAATGCCTGCAGCTCTGTATTCCTCTGCCTTTTCGTCAACTGCAGCGGGCTTATTTGCCTTGATTTCTTCGAGCCATTCATCATCAATGATAATGGGCATAAGGTTTGCATCAGGGAAATAACGATAATCTGCTTCAGTTTCCTTGTTACGCATAGCAAAGGTTTTACCGCTAACATCGTCAAAACGTCTTGTTTCCTGAACAAGAATTTCTGTTTCATATTCGAGAGCATCCATATGACGCTGTGCTTCATATTTGATTGCTCTTTCGATAGCTTCAAAGGAGCTCATATTCTTGATTTCTGTACGAACGCCGAATTCTTCGCTACCTTCGGGACGAACAGAAATGTTAACATCGCAACGCATTGCACCCTCTTCACATTCAGAAATACCACCTGAACGGAACATGGATTTAAGCTTGTTAAGATATACAACAACCTCTTCTGCACTACGGAAATCGGGCTGAGTAACGATTTCGATAAGGGGAACGCTGGTACGGTTAAAGTCAACGAAGGATGAGTTACCACCGTGAACAAGCTTACCTGCGTCCTCTTCCATATGAATCTGCTTGATACGAATATCTCTTGTACCTGCAGAGGTTTTAATGGGAACGCAACCATTTGTACAAATGGGGTGATTGAGCTGTGTAATCTGATATGCACAGGGCAAATCGGGGTAATAATAGTTTTTCTTATCAAAGGTTGTATAGCGACTGATTTCACAGTTGAGCATAAGACCTGCAGTAACTGCAAGTTCAATAACCTTTTTGTTCATTACGGGTAACATACCGGGCATACCGCTACAAGCGGGGCAAACGCAGTCGTTAGGTTCATTTGCCGCAGAATGTCCGCCGCAAGAACAGAATATTTTAGATTCGGTACTTAATTCAACATGAGTTTCAAGGCCGATGACGATTTCATAATTCATATTCATTCACCTTTCCTTTCAACACTGTTTGCAAGACTAAGAAGTACGCTTTCATTGAAATGCTTACCCATAAGCTGAACACCACCGCTAACAAGAGCAGGTGTACCAATAAGGTTGGGAAGAGCAGTAAATACGCTTTCCTCGAAAACCTTTGTGAAAGCATCTTTAATATCGTAAGCGGTATATTCAGTCTTACTGCAAACGGGAGCAAGAATTGCATCGTATTTTTCAAGGAGTTCTTTAGTTGCTTCTGCAACTACTCTGCGAACTCTCAAGGATTTATCATAGCAATCCTTATAACGATTTTTTGATAACACATCAGAACCATAAAGAATAACTGCTTTTGTAAGGAAGTTAAAGCCCTCTGTTCTGGATTTTACATATAATTCGTCAATGTTTCTGTACTGTGCTGTACGGTGACCATATTTAACACCGTCATAGCGGGAAACATTGTTGCAGGTTTCTGCGCACATGAGAATCTGCCATGCAGTATTTGCCAAATCGAAGAAATCCCAAGAAATTTCTTCAACCTGAGCACCATTTGCTTTAAGTGCATCTGCATACTTAATTACTTTTGCTTTAGTTTCATCGTCTGCCTTTTCGAGCAATTCTTTAACGATGCAAACCTTCTTACCTGCTACGGCAATATCAGTTGAATATTCATATTCTTTCTGGGGTAAGCTTGTGCCGTCCTTGTCATCGTGACCTGCGATAACGCTGATAATTTCCTTTACGCCATCAGCATCGGATGCATATACACCAACCTGCTCACCTGAAGCGGCACAGGAAATAACACCATAACGGGAAACTGTACCATAGGTAGGCTTAAGGAAATCAACGCCTGCAAGAGCTGCTGCGCGTCTTGTTGAGCCATTCATATCAACGCCGAGAGCTGCTTTAACATCACCGTTTTTAACTAATGCTGCAGCTGAGCCTTCAAGCTTTTCTTCCTGAGGAGCGTAATATGAAAATTCACCAACAAGGTCCAAACCGAATTCGCCTGTATGAGCTTTACCTGAAACTGCATAACCCTTTTCTTCAAGACGAACAACTGCTTCTGCGCTGAAAAGAGGCTTAAAGCCATCAAGAATACGGGAACCTGCAGTTGCAAGAGCATCTTTTACAAGAAGAGTATCATCTACTGCAATTGTTCCTTTATCGCAAATCTTAGTTGCATAATATTTCATTCTACACACCTCACTTTACTAATCTTGGAACCTGCCAACTATCGTCACTGCGTTCAGGAGCGCCTTCAAGTAAGCTTTCTCTTGAGAATTTCTGTTTACGAACGTCTTCACGCAAAACATTTGTCATTGGCATTACATGTACCATTTCTTCAACATTTTCAGTATCACAAGTATTAAGCTTCTTTTCGTTTTCGCTCATAGCGGTGAAAATACCTTGCATAATTGATTCTTCCTCTTCTGTAAGAGAAAGCTGATTCAACTGCTGAGCATTTGAGAATGTTGAGCGTTTGCCCTGTGACTGTTTTCCCGAACCGCCTGCTGTTGCAGAACGCTGAGCAAGTGCGCTACCGTTACCTAAAAGGTGAACGTCCTCAAGCTGCTGATTTGTAACATCGCCGGGAGCACCAAGCAACAGGTCCTGAGCATTACCATTCAAGGGGAATGCAATAACATCAAGGATTTTTTCTTCATCAGTAAGAAGCATTACCATACGGTCAATACCGGGTGCCATACCTGCGTGAGGTGGTGCACCATACTGAAATGCAGTATATAAAGCGTTAAAGCGTTTCTTCAATTCTGCTTCATCATAACCTGCAATTTCAAATGCTTTCTTCATAATGTCAATATCGTGGTTACGAACTGCACCTGAAGCAAGCTCAATACCATTACAAACAAGGTCATACTGATATGCGAGAACCTCTGTGGGCTCTTTATTGAGAAGAGAATCCATACCACCCTGAGGCATTGAGAAGGGGTTATGAGTGAAAATCATATCGCCTGTTTCTTCATCAACCTCATACATGGGGAAATCAACAACGAAGCAGAATTCAAAAGCATCATCGCGGATTAAATCCAGCTGGTCTTTCTTTGCCAACCATTCGCGAATCATACCTGCTTTTTTCTCTGTATCGTTTTTCTTATCGTCGCAGATAAAGAAGAGTGTTTCGCCCTCTTTAACATTTGTAAGAGTAATAATCTCTGCCTTCTGCTCTTCTGTAAGGAACTTTGCAATGGGGCCTAAGAACACATTGTCCTTAAGAGTTATATAACCTAAGCCACCAAGTCCGACAGCATCAGATGTTGCGAATTTGAGAGAATTCTCAAAGAATTTATTTGTTTTTGCGCTACAATCAGCAACAATACCGCGAACAGGTCTGCCTTTGAATGCAGGAAAATTAACACCTGCAAAGAAATCTGTTAAATCGCAGATAATCAAGGGGTTTCTTAAGTCGGGTTTATCTGAACCGTAGTACATCATAGCGTCTGCATAAGTAATACGGCGGAAAGGCTTGGGAGTAACTTTTTTATCGGAGAATGTTGTGAATGTGTCATAAATAACATCTTCACAAACATCAAGAACCTCTTCCTGAGTTGCGAAAGCCATTTCAAAGTCTAACTGATAGAATTCACCGGGTGAACGGTCTGCACGAGCGTCTTCATCACGGAAGCAAGGTGCAACCTGGAAATATCTGTCAAAGCCTGAAACCATAAGGAGCTGCTTGAACTGCTGAGGTGCCTGAGGCAAAGCATAGAATTTACCGGGGTGCTTACGGCTGGGAACAAGGAAGTCACGAGCACCCTCGGGTGATGATGCAGTAAGAATAGGAGTCTGCATATCGAGGAAATTCTTTGCTTCCATCTTGTTTCTTAAATGACGGATGATTTTTGAACGCATAACAAGGTTATCGTGATTCTTGGGATTACGAAGGTCAAGATAACGATATTTAAGGCGCAATTCATCCTTGCTCTTTCTTGATTCTCTGACATCAAAGGGAAGCATATTCTGGCTCTTACCTAAAACCTGAAGGCTATCTGCAATCAATTCAACATAGCCTGTATCAATTTTTGTATTTACTGTTTCAGGGTCACGCTTTTCAACAACACCGCTGACAGAAATAACTGTTTCACGGTTAACGTTTTTGAGAAGCTCTTCATTGTGAATAACTACCTGAGTAACGCCTGTGTAGTCACGAAGGTCAACGAATATAACGCCACCATGGTCACGCACAACATCAACCCAGCCTGCAAGCTGAACAGTCTGACCTATATGCTTGTCACAGATGTCGTTACAAAACAACGTTCTATACATATTGGTATACCTCCACCAAAAAAATTACAAAATAAAAAGTCCCGGGGAATATGAAAATATTCCCGGGACGAGTAAACTGAATACCCGCGGTGCCACCCGCATTGACACGCGAAAGCGCATCCTCTTTTAATATTATATTTTTCGTATCACCGAAGTGTTCCCGAGCTTACTACTCATCTCAAACGCGCTTTCAGTCGCTGACGCATTCTCCCTGACAGACTTTCCACAAAAGCCGAGTCTTCGTGAAGCTTGTAAAAATACTTTTCATATTCCCCCAAGCTAATGCTATTATATCAAAAAATCACTGTTTGTCAACTGTATTTTTCATCCCTGCAGTAAATAATTTATGGTAAAATTTCAAAATTATTCAACCATATTCTTAATTTTTTCAGGAACTTCCAAATCACCAAAGCCATAAAACGCCTTTGCATTTTCGCCTAAAAGTAATCTTTTTTCTTTCTCGGAAATTTCATTTGCCTTTTGAATAAAATCAAGGCTCATTTTATAGGTTATAGCAGTCATTGTTCTTGGGTAATCACTTCCCCACATCAATTTTTCAAAGCCTGCAATTTCTGCCGCTTCCTTTATAGCCTTGATTGCTGACGGATACGGGTAAAATTCCTCATTGAAAAGCCATGTAATTCCACCACTTTCAATGAAAACATTTTTATTTTTCGCAAGAGCAATCTGCTTTTGCCAGCCCTCTCTTGTTACCATTCCGAAGTGACCAATTGCAATTTTAAGTTTTGGAAACTTTTCGATTATTTCTTGCATCATTCCTGTCTGCTCATCACCATCAGCAAGGTCAATTGAGATAAAGAGGTCTTTTTCGTCGGCAATTTCAAAGGGCTTAAGATGATTAAGAAGATTTTTGTCCTGAAGCCTTGAGGCGCATATTTTTATTCCGTCAAAGCCTTCAAGGTTGCCCATCGCCTTTTCTTCATACAGGGCGCAGATTTTAATTCTGTCGGGGTATGCTTTTTTACACTCTAAAAGATACGCATCCTGATTGCCGTCAATATATTCCTGAGTTATAACTGCACCTGAAACCCCTGCATAGTCCATATTGGCAATAAATCTTTGGGCAGAATTTTCTCCATCAGTCATATATGGTGGCATCATCTGGCGGATTTCTCCCCCAAAATCACTTTTACCCCCACCAATATCATAAACAGGCTTTCTGTTTACAATGCCATTCTGCTTTTTCCACAAATGAGCATGTGCATCAATAATCATGTCAATCACCGATTTTTATAAGAATTTTTGCAAGAGTACCATCGTTATTGGCTAACGCCTTGAAAGCATCAAGCGCATCCGCCATATCATAAACTCTGCTTACCATTTTCATAACATCACATTCATTTGATGCCACAAGGTCAATGTTATTTATAAAATCTTCTTTGAGAGCATTTCTGCTACCGAAAATATTAAGCTCTTTTTTGAGAATAATTGAATGAACAAAGCTTGTTTCTCTTTTGCCGTTACCGATAAGAACAATATTACCTGCAAATGCACAAGAATCAATGCAACCTAAAAATGTTTCAGGAGCACCGCAGGCTTCAATGCATACATCAAATCCCTTGCCATTTGTAAAATCCTTTGTAAACTCTTCAAGAGATTGATTTTTTGTATTAACTACTGCAGCTGCACCATATTCTTTTGCAAGTTCAAGACGATTATCAAGAATATCCGCTACAACCACATTTTTGCATTTAGCCTTTACCGCAAGAAGAGCAAAAAGACCAATAGGTCCTGCACCGATAACGAGAACATTGTCATTTTCTTTAATAGCACAACGGGAAACTGCATGTTGAGAAATTGAGAAAGGCTCAATAAGTGCAAGTTCTTCCGCACTTAAACCTTTTCCCTCGTAAATTCTTTCAACGGGCATTGAAATATATTCGCAGAATGCACCATCACGCTGAACACCCATTGTCTGATTATCAGTACAGCAGTTAACAAAGCCTCTTTCGCAGGAATAACAACCGCCACAATTAAAATAGGGGTTACAGGTTACAATATCCCCTGCTTTCAACCCTCTGTCATTCTCAGGAATTTCAACAATTTCTGCAGAAAATTCGTGACCGGGAATTCTTGGATATGTAGTGAAAGGTTGGTTACCTGTAAAAGATGCCACATCAGCACCGCAAATGCCAACATATCTCACCTTTAAAAGTGCTTCGCCATCTTTAACCTCAGGCATTGGCACTTCTCTTATTTCAATTTCATTGGGATTGGGAATTACAATTGCTTTCATATCATTTGTCCTCATCAATATATTCTTTATTCCATATAACCCCTGTTTTGAGAGGTGCGCCCTTGCAGAAAATCTTATTTTCATAAGCATCAAGAGGGTCTTTTATAAATTCTTCTTTTTCTATAAGCTCAACGACCTCATCATATCTGCTGTCAACAAGCACTTCAATTGCCTTTTCCATATGACTCTGACGGAAATTGATTGAAGCAAAAATCAAATGATTTTCAAATCCAAAAGGCATTGTGTCATATTGAACCTTCGGACCAAGCGAGAAGGAGTTATACATACCGTTACAGCCGAGAACCTTATGTTGAAAAGCGATTCTATGCTCAACATTACTACCGCTTGTGCCAACAAACATTGTTGCTCTACCGCCGATTTTTTCCATAATCCTCTGTGCAGTTTCTTCCTCGGAAAGCCCTGCAGTGCAAAGGTAATCTGCATTAACAATTTCTTTTGAAAAAGCAACCTTTTTACTATCCTCACTGCTTCTGCCAACAAACAAAATCTCTGCATCGGGGTGATTTTTTCTTATCTGGTCAGCTATAAAAAGTCCTGTCATACCAAGACCGAAAACAACTGTTTTTGAGAAAATATTTTCTTTAGCAAGCTTTCTTGCCTCTTCCTCGGAGCATTTGTTTTTAGCCATTTCGACTCTGAAATTCTGTGCTTCCCCCAAATCCTCCATTCTCTCAAGCTGGAAAATAGCGCAGGCATAAGGGTCTGCAAAGGAAAGCTTTTTCGCAACTGAAAGCGGAAGCTTTTTGCAATCATCATATTTCTCAGGAAGCTTTAAAAGCATATCGGGATTAAAATAGTTTTTATCACAGAAAAGTCCGTCTGCACCATCACAGCCATATTCGAAATATGTTTCATCCTCCGTGTATCGAGTGGGGTCATAGCTATCGCCACCACGGATTAAAACAATTGCAAAACGATTTTCAGAGGGCACCCATACAACACCCTCGTGACCGTTTATAAGTCGGTTTTCGCCTTCGGGGAATTTTGCGGATAATTTATTATCTCTGCCCATTTTCATAAGCTCAAAGTCAGTACCGCAGAACCCCTGAAAAACAGGCTGAGCCTCAATCCCCTTTAACAAGGGTTCACCTCTTAAACGCTGCCTTTCAGGATTTATTGTATTGATTTCTCCATATTTAATTGGTAATTTTTCATCATTCTGAAAATATGTGCCGTAAGTTTTCATTTTTCATCACCAAAATTTATTTTATCATAAGTCATACATACCTTTCAACACAATTTAGCTAATTATTGCCATACAATTTTACCATCAATAATTGTTACGAAAACGCGGGAAAATATATCGAAGGGACTTCCTTCATAAATAACAAAATCAGCATCCTTACCTACTTCAAGAGTGCCTAATCTATGATCAACTCTGCAGATTTTAGCCGCATCAATGGTAATAGCCTTAAGTGCGTCAAATTCACCCAAGCCCTCTTTTGCCGCCAGGGCTGCGCACAAGGGAAGATATTGAATTCTTGAAACGGGATGGTCTGTTGTTATTGCAACTTTTACACCTGTTTTTTTCAGAATTCCTGCAGTTTTAAAATCCGATTGACTTACCTCTTTTTTATTCCTTGAGGCTAAAGATGGACCAACGATGGCAGGAAAACCGCTTTTGGCTATTTCTTCAGCTATAAGATGTCCCTCTGTGCAATGGTCAAGAGTAAGACCTAGTCCGAATTCTTTTGCAATTCTTATGGCAGTCAATATATCATCTGCTCTGTGAACATGGGCTTTCAGAGGTATTTTCCCATCAAACAAATCTCTGTAGCTTTCTAATAAAAAATCTTTTTCCTGATTATTTTCAAAATATTGCTTTGCACGAAAGAGTTCTTCTCTTATTAATGAAGCCGTTCCCATTCTGCAGGATGGTGCGTTACCGTTCAATCCATAATTTGTCATCGGATTTTCACCGAATGCAATTTTAATGGCAGCAGGAGCAAGAACAACCATATCATCGATACAACGACCGTGAGTTTTGATAAATGCAAACTGACCGCCAATGGGATTTGCGCTTCCGGGTCCAACCATAACGCCTGTAATCCCCGAAGCCAATGCATTATGAAATGCGCTGTCCATTGGATTTACACCATCAATTCCCCTTACTGCAGGCATTATGGGGTTCGTGTTTTCGTTGCTTTCATCAACCTGAGCACTTGCCTTTTCCTCGCAAATTCCCAGATGACTATGAGCATCAATAAAACCTGGGAACACATTCATTCCCGTTGCATCAATAACTTTCACATCATCAGTAACTTCAATATTTTTGCGAATTTCTGCAATTTTTCCGTTACTGACAAATAAATCTGCATTAATAGGCTCTTCACTTTTCATAGTATATAAATTGGCATTTTTAACTAATAGCATAATATTTTCCTCTCAAGTAATCTCTTAAATCTGTGAATAGTTTTCCTCAAATGTGACAAACTATACTCAGAGTGAGCGACTTGAACCAAATGGTTTGGTACGTCACTCATCGGGAGGTGAATACAATGGACAACAACAGAAACAATCAGCAGAACCAGAACAACAAAAACAATCAGAACAACCAGAACAATAACAACAAACAGAATCAGCAGAATCAGAACAACAGACAGAATCAGAGAAACGATCAGAACAGATAACTGCTGACAAAAAAGGAACTGTAAGAAGCTTTCGTTTCTTACAGTTCCTTGTATTGTTTATCTACTTATTATCCATTCATATTCTCCACCCGAAAGCATTTCTTCAACTCTTTCTTTAGCAGATAATATAATTTTTGCATTTGCACCTTCAGGAATTGCGATTTTAACTGTTATTGTGTTATCGTCATTTATTTTCCAATTGGAAATGAGCTTTCCAAAAGGTGTTTTAACACTAATATTTACATACTCAAGACCGCAATCAAATTGTGGTGAAATTGTAAAGCTCTTATATCCATCTCTAACATCTTTAATTCCTGCAAAATGGGTGAAGAAAGCTTCATCATAAGAGCCGAGGAAATAATGGTCTTGTGAACGGGTTGTTGTTTCCCAGCTTTCCCAGGCAGTATCTGCACCATTTTCAAGCCAGAAGCCCCAGCTTGGGTATGTTTTCTGAGTCAGCACCTTATATGCCACATCAGAATAACCATTATCATATAAAACCGGAAGAACAAATTTAACCCCTGTGCAACCTGTGTCAAAATGATAGTCCTTGTTTATAATATCATTCACAAGATTTTCTAAAACGGCTTTTTTATTTTCGACCGGCACCATACCAAATGCCAGAGGCAAAAGGTTTGAGGTCTGTCTGTATTTTGTGCGAAGACCTTTCTGATCCCAGAAGGTTGTTTCATATATTTTTAATTCTTTATTATAGAATTTTTCATTAAATGCTTTGTATATTTTCTTGCAGGCATCCTCGTAAATTTCAACATCCTCTTTTTTATCAAGAGCCTTTGCGATTCTTACCATACCCTTAAGCATTTTATAAATAAATGCAGTACCGCAGATTTCGCAACCCTCGGAAGAGCCTGGGTCAATTTCGCCATCTGCTTCGCCCATTGGTGCAAGCCAGTCTGCAAGACCCTTATAGCCCCAAACCCAATCCTGATTCCTCAACACATCAATATCAATTAAAGCAAACCTTTTAAGATTCGGGTAAATGGACTCAACATATTCCTTTTCGTTACAATAATCAAGAAGCGCCTCGCAAGAGAAAACATAAACAGTATTCCATACTGGAGAATTCCCAAGCCCCCATTCTGCCGCAGGAACCATAACAGGAACATTTCCGTAAGCCTCAAAGCAGTCGTTCATTACATCAACAAAGTTTTTCATGAACTCTGCCATCTGGAAATTGAACATTATCGAGGTAAGACCGCAACTGAAATCGCCCAACCAACCATTTTTCTCCCATACGGGTGTATCGGTAGGTTTGCCTTGGAAGTTATTGAAAAGCGTTCTCTGCATTATTTCGTGAAGCTTATTAACACTTTCATTTGAGCATTCAAATTCGGAGATAACTTCCATATCATTTGCCACACGGTAGAGTGTTACATTATCATTTGTAATTTCCACGGGACAATTTTCAACCTGAATATAACGAAAACCCTTGTAACTGAATTTAGGTTCTAATTCGCAAAGCTCACCATTACCGATAAATGTATCTTGCTGAATGTACTCATCGGGCCACCAAGGTCCGTCGTGACCTTCGTATTTTCCGATTTTCTGTATAAAGCCGTCGTCCTTAAGCTTTTCGCTATAAACTACTTTTATTTCAGTATTTAAAGGTAATTGCAAATTAAATTTTGCCCAACCTGTTATCATTTCGGGAGCAG
The DNA here is from genome assembly GCA_045660345.1 of Acutalibacteraceae bacterium. Classification (GTDB taxonomy): domain Bacteria; phylum Bacillota; class Clostridia; order Oscillospirales; family Acutalibacteraceae; genus DTU089. The sequence goes on along the minus strand of JAZRDP010000030.1, from coordinate 134,860 downwards.
TTATAATATATGTACCATTACCTTTATCAATTATTTCTTTGGGCTTGAATTCACCAATCCTTCTTATGGGTGGCATATTCTGAGGCTTCAATTCACCTTCGGGTGCATCAACTAAAACTGCCTTTCCCCATTTGAAATCAGACTTTCTCAAATCGTGAATTTCTCCGTAATAAATGCTGTTTTTAGTGATTTGTCCATCCAAAGTATAATCCCAATTTTCATCGGTAAAAATGCTTTCAATTTCGCCATTTTTATAAGCAATATTTAAATCTGCTATAAGCTTTGGAGAAGAACGCCAGGAGGCTTTATCCCAGTTCCACACATTAGTTGTTTCATTGAAAAAGCTGTGACCTAATTCAACAGTTATTTCATTTTCGCCTATTTTAAGCAAATCTGAAACATCAAAAACTCTGTATAAAATAGTACGATTATATTGAGTATGGGCAGGATTAAGAACGGTATCATCGGGAAGCTTACCATTGATTTTAAGCTCAAAAAGACCAAGACCGCAAATAAGCATTTCTGCCTTTTTTATTTCTTTTTCAATTGTAAAGGTCTTTTTAAACACAGGCGCACAGCGGTCTTCAACCGTCATATCTGCACCAATCCATTTACCTTTAAAGATATAGTCCATAGTTTATTTCCCCGTATCAACCATTTTCATTTTTGTTGCTTTCTGCCCCCAGCAGTTTGCCCAAGCCTCGCAATAAAGCTTGTAGTAAGAAATATTGTTTTTCTCTCTGTATTTTGCAAAGCAGTTACACCATACCATTGAGGGAATTGCAATAACAATATAATAAAGCGGTCCTAAAAGAAGGCATTGCCAGGTATGACCGTATTCGTGAATACGGGTGTTGTATGTCCAAGGGTTAACCTCTTGTCTGTCCTTCATAAAGATGAAAAGACCCATTGAAAGACCGCCTGCATTCCAAGGAAGATAAACTATATTTGCATAGCCGAATTTTGAATGTCTTCTCTTGAGAATTTTGGTGCAGATAAGGTATGCTATACCGCCAACGATGTTGACGGGCAAGCCCCAGGTCCATTGAACAGCATAAAAAAGAATGTCTTTAATTGTGTTTTTAAAATTATTTTCCTTTGGTGTAGGCTCTGATTTTGTTATATCAACATTTTCAATTTTTTCCATATCATTCTGCCTCCGCGAGTTGTTTTCTCTTAATTTCCTCTAACTCAATCAGAATTAAATATTCACCATTTGCATTGGTATCAAGAGTGTGATTTTCTGCTTCGTTATTGTCCTTACCAAGCCATGTGTTTTCCAATTTATAGCCTGTGAGCATTTCGCAACGCTCTTTTTCGTAAGCCGAAAGAGTAACCGAGCCGTATTTATGCTTTGTTGCAATTGCGGCACGAATCATTGTGTGGTCGTCCTTTGTCATTTTAAAGCGCTTGAGTAACAGATATGCCACAATTGCGCTTATCATAGGAAGAACAGAAACGCAGAAACGAATACCCATTAAAGCAGTTGAATTCTGCTCAATGTAAATGCCCTGATTACCTGTAACAAGACCAAAGGAGTCAAGAAGAACACCAACAACGAAGGTCATAATACCGCCAACAACTTGCTTAACCATTGTATTGCAGGTGCTGATAACACCCTCACGGCGTCTGCCTGTAATAAGCTCGTCAACATCAGTAAGATCGGGGAAAACATTGTTACCAACAAAGCCCAGACCACTCATACCGAACGGGTAAAGCACCGCACCGCCTAAAATCATTATAACAAGAGGAAGCACAGAGGTCTGACCGTCAGGACTGCCTGTTTTAACAAAAAGAAGCATACCAAGACCGATAATCATAAATGGTGTAACCACCGCACCGCATTTACTTTTGCCCTTTTTCATTGTCAGAGCATAGTTAAGTGGGAATGCGAGAGATTCAAACACACCTGCAAAGGTATTGAATATGGGGTAATATTTATAAAGATTTGCAAGATATGTTATGAAATAAATGCTTGATGTTGAATAAAAGCTTCTTGCCATCTGCCAGAAAAATGACATTGAAAAATAATCTCTGAATGCCTTGCTTCTGAATACCTGAACATACTCGTCAATGGCAAATTTTAAATCAAGCTTTGGTGGTACATCATTAAGTGAGCTCGGCTCCTTAACAGTTTTGAAGGTAGCAAAAACAGAAAGAGCATAAACTACCGAAAGAACAACACCTGTAACCATAAAGGGTGCTGCAGAAGCCTGAGAAAGCTTACCTGATGAACCGAAAATTGAAAGGAATATAAGAAGAATGATATATGAGGGAATCATACCAACGGAGTTGAAAATATAGCTTACCGAGGTATATTGAGTTCTCTTGTTATATTCGGGTGCAAGTGTGGGAAGCATTGCAGTATGAGGAACTGCAACCATTGTATATGCAGTTTTATAAAGAATATATGCGAATGCATAGTACATTACACAAGCAGTAGGATGAGCCGCCGCGTCAAGCCCGAAGGAGTTCCATAGCATTGCATAGGAAATCACAAGTGGTGGTATGCTCCACAGCAGATATCTTCTGTGCCTTCCGTATTTTGAACGGGTGCGGTCTGTCACAATACCCATAATGGGGTCATTCACGCCATCCCATATAGTTGCTATCATAACAATGAATGTAGCGTGCTTTATTTCCATTCCCACAACATCAGTAAGGAATGCCGTAAAATACATACTGATTATGTAGCCGCCGCCACCCATAAAGATGTTCGCATAGCAATACTGTATCATAGGCAATATAGTGTCCTTAAACTTGCCCTCGACACCTATCGCCTTTTTAAATCTTTCTCCCAAGATTTATCACTCTTTCTCCGTTATTTCTTTAAATCAGTAATCTGATGTATTTCGATTGACTCTGTATAAAGCTCTCTTGGATTATTTTCATCGATAACAATAAGTCTTCCGCCATGCTCCTGACCATAGGTGAAGTAGCCTGCACCGAGAGTCTGATAAAGGTCGATTCCGTCAACCGTCATTTTGAAATCGTTAATATGGTCGTGACCGAAGAAGGCAGCAAAAATATCGCCCATTTTCTTCCATGACTCGAACTGCTGAGTATGGTCATTTTCCATATAAGGAGGACAAGGACATTCTCTTACTCTGCCCTCGAGAATTTCATTTGCAAGATAGAAATATCTGCCATCGCGCTCAAAGGTATATTCATCATCCTTTGTAACCTCTTTGAAGCCAATCATTTCCTGCTGAACGGGAATATGCTGGAAAAGAATTGCAGGAAGAGGCTCGCCACCATTTGCTTCCTTTAATTCTGCAGAGCGCTTTTCGTACCATGCAATCTGGTCATCGTGGACACAGTCATAGGGGAAATCGCCCTTTTCATTTTTCTGATAATCGTTAGAGTCAATAAGCCAGATAGCGAAGGCATCCTTGTCTTCCTTACTGCTTTTGATTGTTACACAGCAGTTGCCTGTACCATAAACATCTGCATCATTAAGATTTGAACGGCAGTTAGGGTATTCCATATACATAAGCATCTGAAACTCTGTATGGAAGCCAACCTCACCATCGTGGTTACCGAAAACAACGCAAAGAGGAATATTTCTGTCTCTTATGGGCTTTGTAATTTTCTTAATAGTGCTTTCAACATAGTTATAGGTGAATTCTTCCCAATAACCGCTGATGTTGTCACCACCGAAAACAACCAAATCAGGATTTGTTTTTGTAACAAGGCTCTCAATAACATTAAGAGTTTCAATGTCGCAGTTTTCGGGAATTGAACGATTTTCGTCATCATCCATTATGGGCTCAACATCGTGAATATCTGTAATATGTAAAATTCTGAATTTGCCGTCTGCACCGAATTTAAGCGGTGCAGGTGCTTCTCTTTTAAATCTGTCTGTCTTGAATTTTTTAGGGTATCCCATTGCCATAATAAATCAATTCCTTTCCAAGAAAATTAAAGTAGAATGAAAAATGCAGAATTCAGAATGCAGAATTAAAGGGTCTGCGCCGCAATTATTAAAAATATACTGCCAATCATAAAATGCCGACCGCAGGTCCCGACATTTTGCATTTTGCATTTTCAATTTTGCATTTATTAGAACGCCCAATTTCCCTCACGGAATATCGGATAAGCAACGCCATCTTTATAACCCGTAATCTCCAAATCCGGTGCGCCAATCATAAAGTCAACATGAATCATACTGTCATTAACGCCTAATGCCTGACATTCCTCAAGACTTTTTTCCTCGAAGCCGTCAATAGTATCGCAGAAGCCTCTGCCGAGAGCAACGTGACAGCTTGCATTTTCATCAAAAAGGGTGTTATAGAAAAGAATGCCTGTGTCTGCAATAGGGCTGTTATAAGGAATAAGAGCAAGCTCACCGAGATATTTTGCGCCATCATCCATTGAAAGCATTTTATCAAGTAAATCCTTACCCTCTTCTGCTTCCCATTCAACCGCCTTACCGTCCTTGAAGGTGATTGAGAAATTATTTATAATCTGGCCCTGATAGGAAAGCGGCTTTGTTGAAACAAGCTTGCCCTCTGCAAAGCCCTTTTTAGGAGAAATGAAAACTTCTTCTGTGGGTAAATTCGGATTAAAGAAATTACCGGATAGAGTTTTTTCTCCACCACCGCACCAATGGCTTTCCGGAATAAGACTTGCTTTAAAATCCGTTCCGTTTGAGCTCTTATATTCAAGGTAATCAAATTTCTTTTCTGTGAGATATGTTGTACGGGTTTTTATATCTGCATTATGCTTTTTCCAGGCTTCCTCGGGGTCATTATCTTTAGTAACATAAACAGTCTGAAGAATTGCATCCCAAAGCATATTGTAAGCCTTGTTTTTGGTTTCATTAGGGAAAACCTTTTTTGCCCATGCATATGAAGGTACTGCCGCAATACACCATTGGTCCTTGTTTTCAAGTGCATCGCTGTATTTTTTAGTAACCTTATAACGAGCCATCTGTGATTTCTGCATTTTTTCGCGGTTAACACCCTTAAGCCCGTCAGGGTCCTCACTCTCGATATAAATTCTGCAGGGAACCTCCTCAACCATAAGCTTAAGCCTTTCCTCCTGCCATGCAGGGACCTCGCTTAAGGTCTTAAGTGAGCAATGCTTTATATTAAGCTTGTTAATTGCCTGAAAACCGAAATCAACCGCAACCTTTGAAGCTCCTGCCTTATAGCATTCGCCTACAAGTATTGTAACGAATTCGTGCTGGTCTGCCTCTGCATAGATTCTCACAGGCTGACCTTTCTTTATATTAGCGCCCACTCTTGCAATAAGACGGGCATATTTTTTCTGCATAGTTTTGTTCATAAAATCCCTCGATTTCAATTAGAAATATACATATTAAGTTTACCACAGTAAGTATGCAAATACAATAAAAATAGTGGCAAATTCACATAATAATATAATAAAAATCAAAAAGGAGAAACAACTCCAATGAGCGTTTCCCCTTTTCTCGATTTAAAAAGTAATCCAAAAGCTACGATTAAACGTTGCCGTTTTCATACGCGCTGATCATCTTTTTAACCATACGACCGCCGATACTACCAGCCTCACGAGATGTGAGGTCGCCGTTGTAACCCTGTTTGAGGTTAACGCCAACTTCCTGAGCAGCCTCCATCTTTACCTGATTGAGGATTTCCTTTGCACTGGATTTTGAGTTTGCGGGCATACCATTGTTATTTGAAGCCATTTTCTTTACACTCCTTCGCAATTAAATCTTGCGTTTGCATTTTTATTATTAGAATAAATTTACGGAATATTGCAAGAAATTTTTTACAGTAATCATACTGATTTTTATTGTGTTTTTGCACAAGAGAAAGATTTTGATTTTGTAAATTTTATATGATAGATAGAACTTTTTTATTGGAACAATTTTTTTGTTGCCAAGCAGGTAATCGAATGATAATATATATTGGAAATAAAAGCGAAATTCCCCGTTTATATTACACTTAAATTAGGAGAATGTATTATGGTAAAAGTTGTTAAGTTTGGCGGTAGCTCTCTTGCAGATGCAGAGCAGTTCAAAAAGGTTGCCGCAATAATCAAGGCAGAGCCTGAAAGAAGATATGTTGTTGCTTCTGCTCCCGGTAAAAGATTTTCTGAGGACATCAAGGTAACAGATATGCTTTACGATTGCTACAAGCTTGTTAAAGCTAATCAGCCCATCGACGATGCCTTCAAGCTTATTGAGGACCGTTACAACGGCATCATCAAGGATTTAGGTATTCATCTCTGGCTTCAGCCTGAATTTGACAGAATCAAAAATGCAATTGTTCACCACGCAGGTCGCGACTATATCGCAAGCCGTGGCGAATATCTTAACTCAATGGTTCTTGCTGCTTTCCTTGAATATGATTTCATCGATGCTGAAGAAGGCATTTTCTTCAAGGAAAACGGAACACTTGATACAGAAAAGACAAACGAAGAGCTTACTGCAATTCTCGCAAAGCATGAGCATGCAGTTATTCCCGGCTTCTATGGTGTAATGCCCAACGGAACAATCAAAACCTTCTCTCGTGGCGGTAGCGATATTACAGGCTCAATCGTAGCAAGAGCTATCAAGGCTGACATCTATGAAAACTGGACAGACGTTTCAGGTATGCTTATGGCAGACCCCAGATGCGTTGAAAACCCCAATGTTATTTCAACTATCACATACAGCGAGCTTCGTGAGCTTTCATATATGGGCGCAACTGTTATGCACGAGGATGCTATCTTCCCCGTTCGCGAAATGGGTATTCCGATTAACATCAGAAACACAAATGCTCCCGCTGATGCAGGTACAATGATTGTTTCTTCCGTTGAAAGCAACAAGGTTGACACAGTTATTACAGGCGTTGCAGGTAAAAAAGGTTTCTCAGTTATCGCTATTGAAAAGGATATGATGAATGCTGAGGTTGGTTTCGGAAGAACTGTTCTCGAGGTTCTCGAAAACTACAACCTTTGCTTTGAGCATCTTCCCTCAGGTATTGATACAATGTCCGTTGTTGTTAATGATAACGATTTCCTTCCTGTTAAGGAAAATGTTATAAACGATATCTACAGAAGAACAAAGGCTGACTCTGTAACTGTCAACGGCGGTATCGCTCTTGTAGCGGTTGTTGGCAGAGGTATGGCAGGTGCAAAGGGTACTGCAGGCAGACTCTTCAAGGCTATTGCTGAAAACGACATCAACATCAAAATGATTGACCAGGGTTCAAGTGTGCTTAACATTATCGTTGGTATCAGCGAGGATGATTATATCAAAACTCTCAACGCTATTTACCACGAGTTTGTAAACTAATTGAATATTAATATATAGTAAAGAGGTCTTTAAAACTATTGGTTTTAAAGACCTCTTATAACATTTGTTATGGTGATGGATAAAAAAGATGCAGAACGAACAAACTGAGCCCGAAGGCGTACAAAGGTACGTCGAGTGGCTAATAAAACACCACTTATATTTTGATAAATCAATAGGGTCCAAACAAGCATCTCCTGTTTGGACCCTTGATTTTATTTTGTTTTATGCGGTCTGCGCTTTTTTATCAGAATAAACCGCCGATTAACTGGGGAATCATTGTAATATACTTAACAATAAGTCCGAAGATTTCTGTGAAGAAGTTTGCAATTGTGTTATCTATTGTGCCGATAGCATCTGTGGGAAGCTTTGATACTTCATCATTTGCCTCAGCCTTTGTTGTTTTCTTAATTGCATATTCGTCAATCTTTGTTACTTCCTGAGTTTCATCGTCAACAACATATGCTTCATAAACGAGCTTGTTACCGTCAACATAAACATTAGCGAAGCAACCGCCCATATCTCTTGTGGAGAGCTTAACATCTGCACATTCGTTGATGGGGTCAACGGGATTTTCGTTTACAGTATATCTCTTTGTACCTGCTGTTGAGGGAAGAATATAAACTGCGCCATCAGGATTCTTAGCAAATGTTGTGCTTTCGCCGTTGAATTTCTCTGTTACATATGTAACATCCTCAACAACTGCATCGCCTTTAACCTGCTTTGTTCTGAAATACATATGGTCATGACCTGAAAGAACAACGTCAACATCTGTCTGGTCAACAATTTCGATAATTGTTTCTCTCATAGCAAGAGTATCGGGCTTGTTGATGTTCTTACCTGCAGAATATGCTGCACGGTGAAGAAGAAGGAATTTCCACTGAGCGTCAGAGTTTTTAAGGTCATTGATAATCCAGTTTCTCTGAGCCTCAACCATGGGATACATATCGTTTGAGTTTACAACGCAGAAGTGAGCGTTGCCGTAATCATATGAATAGTAAACACCATTTACGCCGTTGCCTGCGCCGTCGCCTGCTTCAAGGTTGAACATATTTGCAAACCAGCCAACATTGAGCTTGTTTGTGATGTTACCATCGTGGTTACCTGCAACGGGAGCAATAGTAAGGTTTGTGTTAGCAGTGTTGAATGCTTCGCCCCACCAGTTCCATTCGTCATTTGTGCAATCGTTAACGAAGTCACCAAGGTTTACATAGAACTCTGCTTTTTTGTTTGAAGCCATAGCTGCATCCATAACGAGAGCTGCCTGCTGGAAGTTCTCAAGGCTGCTTGCCTGAACGTCTGCAATAGCGATAAATGAGAATTTGCCATCGCCGTTGTCAGTAACGAATTTACCTGTTGTGCTCCAAGTGTCCTTTGTCATGCTACCAACGCGATAGTTGTAGGTTTTGCCTGCTTCAAGACCTGTAACAACAACCTTATGGCAATAATAATCCTTAAAAACGGAAACCTCTCCGATATATGCCTGAGCATTATTAAATGTACCGTCAAAATCCGCTGCGTCAACAATCTGGATTACTGAATCGCAGTAATTTTCTGTGTACCATGTGAACGCACGCTGTGTCTGGGTGTCACCATACATTGTGCTGTTGACACGAAGTGTTTCGTAACCTGTACCCTCTGCGGAAACGCTGAATGCCATGCAGCTGAAAAGCATAATAACTGCAAGAATAGCCGCGAGAGATCTCTTTGCTGTCATTTTCATAACTACCTCCGTAATTACGGGCAGACAAACCGCCCATTTTTATGAATATCATTATACAACTAATTTCCTATTATTTCAATATAAAAAGTAAATTTATAACAATTGCTAATATTGGAGTTGCTTTTTTGGGCAAAAGGCATATATTAGCTGCCAGTCGCCAGCAAATAGCAATTAGCAAATAGAGTAAAAGCAATACGATAACCTATCATCCTTTTTTTGCTACGCAGAAAAAGGGATGGGGACCGCCCCTGAATATCTATATTTACTAATGTTTTTATTTCGTGCCTATTGGTACATTCACAAATAAATTTAATCGGGGTGGTGGGTTGCCCCGTTCCCTATTCACTTTGTAAAAGTATCGCGAAGCCTATCCCTCTTTTTTGCTTGCAAAAAGGAGGGGGGGACCACCGAAGGTGGTGGGTGGTACAGAAGCGGAGTTTCCCCTACACTCCTCATTCCTCATTCCTAACTCAAAAGGACGGCTTTCGCCGTCCTTTCAGTAAACTCATTATTAGAATTTAACTTTATAGCACTTAATCTCGAAGGGATTGATTTCGAAGCTGAGAGTCTTGCCGTTTGCAATATCAACTGCTACATCATTTCTTTCAAGAAGGTCGCATTCTGCTACACTCTTGATATCTGCGAAAAGCTCTGCAGTAACCTTAGTTCTGCTACCTGCCTTTTCTACGAAACGGATGATGTATGCATCCTCGTCCTCGCATTTCTTAACAGCTTCAAGAGTAACATTCTTGCCATCAACCTTGATGAAGCTCTTCTCTTCCTCACCCTTAGCATCGCTGTTGATTTCAACTGCAACTGCGGGGTTGTTCATTTCAAGACCTCTAACGAGAGTTTCAGCAGTCTTCCAGTTACCTGCATGAGGATAGATGGAGTATGTGAAGTAGTGGTCGCCACGGTCTGATTTGGGGTCGGGATTCATAGGAGCCTTGAGAAGAGTGATAATCATTCTCTGCTTGTCAACCTCATAACCATACTTACAATCGTTAAGGATTGTAACACCGTAGTTATCCTCACTCATATCAATGAAGTTATGAGCAGAAACCTCGAACTTAGCCTTGTCATAAGGATTATGACGATAGTTGGAGCTTTCAATTGTTGCATAAGCGATATCACGAGTGTATTTCTGAGCCTTAACATCAACATCAAAGCCAACCTTAAGAAGCTTTTCCTGTTCGTTCCAGTTGATGAATGTATCAAAGTCAATTCTATCAAGCTCATTGTAGATAATGATATTCTGCTTAACGAGAGATTTGTTGATATTCTTTTCAATTGAAACAACTGTGAATACATCACCTGCTGCAATAGCTGTTACCTTACCGGGCTCTGTATCGAACTGACGGTCAACATAAGTGGCAACGATGTCCCAAGCGTCATATTTACCGGGAAGGTCTTCATAAAGGCGGAATACGTTACCTTTACCGTCAAGAACCTCTCTGTCGTTCTTCTTATCGAAGATAGAAACGAGCTCTGCGCTGTCATCAAGAACGAGCTTGAAGTTAGCGGTTTCGATAATATTGCCTGTAACAGAATTTGCGCCCTTAACTGCGCCTTCTTTAGCGTAGAATACCTTGTAACCAACTGCGGGAAGGTCTTCTGCTACGAAAACGAGTACCTTTGTGCCGTCGAGCTTTGTATAAGCCTGAGTAGCAAGCTTATTGCCTTCTGCATCGTAGATTTCAACATCCTTGTAGGGAAGCTCAACCTTCTGAGTTGCAGCTGTACCGAGAGAGTTAAAGAGAGCGAAGGGCTTACCGTATTTTTCTGCACCGTTCACATTACCTGCGATTACATTGAGAGCCTCGTCTCTTACGCTTTCACCGATAGCGATAATGTTATCATAAATAGCGCAAAGGTCACCGAATACCTCTGTAATATGAGAGCCGGGAAGTGAATCGTGGAACTGGTTTGTAAGAATTGCCTGCCAACCCTCGTTGAGCTTTTCAAGAGGATATTCGTAGCCATACTGCATTGCAATACTTGCGAACATCTCAGCCTGACGATAAAGGTTTTCAGAATATCTGTTAAGCTTTTTAAGAAGAGCCTTTGTTGTATGAACACCGCGGTGCTCCTCAAGATAAAGCTCATCCTTCCATGTGGGGATGTTGTCCTCTGTTGCATTAGCCTTCATTCTTGCAAGAGAGTCTTCAATCTTACTTGTCTGAGTCTTGGGAAGACCGGGGAAGTTTTTGTAGCGCTTTACATATTCAAGCATTTCGGTGTCAACACCGCCGCCGCCATCGCCCCAGCCATAGCAGTACATAGATTCGCCGATTGTTTCCTTATCTGTATATTTCTTCCAGTTCATTTTAAGGGAGTCTGCTTCAACAGTACCGATAAAGTGAGTAGGAGGAACAATTGAGAATACCTTTGAACCATCGGGACCTTCCCACCAGAAGGTGTTATACTGCCAGGGGTTAGTATCGTTCCAGATACCCATTTTGTGAGTTACGAAATATTCAATACCTGCTTTTTTAAGAATCTGAGGCATTGCATAGCCGTTACCGAAAACATCGGGAACCCAACATGTTTTGGGAGTGATACCGAAATTCTTTTCTGCAAAGCGAACACCGTGAAGAAGCTGACGAACGAAGGATTCACCTGAAACAAGGTTACAGTCGGGCTCAACCCACATAGCGCCGATATATTCCCATCTGCCCTCTTCGATACGCTTTTTAACCTGCTCGTAAAGTGCAGGGTATCTGTTTGCCATTTCGATATATGTAGGTGCAGAGCTCTGTGAGAAAATGAAATCATCATACTGCTCCATAAGACGAAGCATTGTAGCATGAGTTCTACCAAGCTTACGAACATACTCTTTATATGCCCACATAAACACGATATCAAGGTGAGAGTTACCAACAAGAGCAAGTGTACCCTCTGACTTGTATGCATCGTTGTTATAAACCTTCTCTTTAAGAACCTGCTGAGCCTGACGAAGACCTGCTTTAAATTCTTCACCATCAAGGTCGAAGTTTACATATGTGAATGCTTCCTTAAGAGCGGAGCGGATAAGCTCTGCAAGACCTGTATCGTGAACAGGCATAAAGAGAGCATTGAAGATTGCCTTGAAATCCCAGTATACTTCTTCAATTTCAGGGTCAACCACACCGATAAATGAGCAGGAAAGAGTTTTAACTGTTGACTCGTTTGAGTGCCATACATAATATGACTCGATATCAACATCGTAATGCTCATCACCATTAGCGCAATCTGTAAGAAGAACGGAGTTTCTGAAGGGATCGAGACCCTGATAAGGAACACCGTTAAGAGTGAGAAGTGAGTCACCACCGAAATAAACATTAAGGGTTACCTTTTTACCCTTGAAGCGTTCGGGCATATCAAATGAATTTTTGAAGAATGCGCTCCAACCATTGTTACCCCAACGGTCGCCAACATCAATCTCCTTCCATTCATCATAAAGATATTCATAATCGTCAACACCTTTATATATGCACTCCTTCATTTTCCATGCAGGAATGGATTCAATATCGGTGTAGATTCTTTTTTTGAGGTTTTTGATTTTAAGAGCCGCAACATCGTCAAAGGAGAAAATACCTCTCTGCTTACCTTTAACGGCATCACGCCAATCATCAACGTGAGCATCCATAGCGTCAAGAGCTGCTACAGCGTCCATGTTTTTAATCTCAGCCAAATTTATCGTCCTTTCTCTAACCGAAAAAATATGTAAAAATCAAACCATATTTTTCGATTTTATTATCTTTTTCAGTATAACATTATATATAAATTTTGGCAAGAGAAAAAACACCATTCAATCAACTTTTTGATTGAATGGTGTTTTAAAATTTTAGTTATATTTTTTACCTAGTTTTCTCTGGAAGAATTTAACGATTTCAACAATCGGAATAACGAGGAATGCAAGACCGAGAGAAATAAGGTATGCTTTAAGGTCAAGGTGTGCAAAGCCGAAGAGATTTGAAAGGAAGTCAATCTCAACAACTGCAGTTGTAAGAAGGAATGAACCAACCATAGCTCCGTAAAGAGCGATATTATGCTGACCCTTGAAAAGCATTGCAACAGCAGAACCTCTCTGAGAGCGCATATTGAAGGAGTGGAAGATTTCGCACATAGCCATTGTGAAGAATGCCATTGTCATACCCTCGCTGCTGTCCTTAATACCTGTGAATGCGAATGCTGCACCTGTTTCAAGACATTCAAGATATTCGCCGATATAGAAGGCAACAACTGTAAGAATACTTACGAGAACACCCTGATATGCACAGTCAACACCAAGACCACCTGCGAAGATGCCGTCGGTTTTGCTTCTGGGCTTTCTCTTCATAATGTTTGCCTCAGGTCTTTCAAGGCCGAGAGCAAGTGCAGGGAAGCAGTCAGTTACAAGGTTAATGAAAAGAAGATGGGGAGCCTCGAGAATTGTGAAGCTCATAATTGTAGCAAAGAAAATTGAAACAACCTCGGAAAGGTTTGAGCCGAGAAGGAACTGAATCGCCTTACGGATGTTGTCATAAATTCTTCTGCCCTCACCTACTGCGGAAACGATTGTTGCAAAGTTATCGTCTGTAAGAACCATATCTGCAACATTCTTTGTAACATCAGTACCTGTAATACCCATACCAACACCGATATCAGCGCTCTTGATAGAGGGAGCGTCATTAACGCCGTCACCTGTCATAGCGGTAACATAGCCCTTGCTTCTCCAGGCGTTGACAATTCTTGTTTTATGCTCAGGCTGAACACGTGCATAAACAAACACATTTTCAACGATTTTTTCAAATTCCTCGTCGGAGTATTTATCAATATCGCTACCCATCATAGCCTGAGAATCGTCATTGAGAATACCAAGCTCTCTTGCAATAGCCTTAGCGGTGTTGATGTGGTCACCTGTAATCATAATAGGTGTGATACCTGCACTGCGACATTCAACGATAGCATCCTTAACCTCAGGACGAACAGGGTCAATCATACCTGTAAGGCCAATGAAGATCATATCAAATTCAAGAGATTCAGAATCATAAGCCTGGGGAGCGGTATCATATTCCTTGAACGCAACTGCAAATACACGAAGAGCCTTGTTACCCATTCTTGTATTTTCCGCTGCTGCTTTAGCGAGAATTTCCTCGCTCATAGGAACAACCTGACCGCCTACGAGAGCCTTTGTGCATTTCTTAAGAATTTCGTCGGGAGCACCCTTGGTGTACTGAACGAATTTTCCGTCAACATTATGAACAGTTGACATCATCTTTCTTCCTGAGTCAAAGGGAACCTCACCTGCTCTTGGATTAGCAGCAACAAGCTCCGCCTTACTAAGACCGAGAGAAGCGGCATAATTAATAAGAGCAACCTCGTCTGGCTCGCCTGTGCTTTTGCCGTCTGCCTCAACCTCTGCATTGGTGCAAAGCGCCATTGCAGTTGCAAGAACCTTTTCGTCCTCTGCATAGTGGTCAACAACAGTCATAATATTCTGAGTAAGAGTACCTGTTTTATCAGAACAGATAATCTGAGTACAGCCGAGAGTTTCAACCGCGTTCATTTTACGGATGATAGCGTTCTTTTTAGACATATTGGTAACACCAATAGAAAGAACAATTGTCATAACCGCAACAAGACCCTCAGGAATAGCCGCAACAGCGAGAGCAATAGCAGTAATAAATGAATGAAGCGCAACATCAATAAGCTGTGCGTTTTCAGCCATAAAATACTGAGTAATGAGGTTATATGCGAAAATGATTACACAAACGCCGATAACGAGCTTTGTAAGAATCTTTGAAAGCTGCTCGAGCTTGATTTCAAGAGGAGTTTTACCCTCTTCTGCAAGTGCAATCGCGTTTGCGATTTTACCCATTTCGGTGTCCATACCTGTTGCAACAACAACAGCCTTACCGCGACCATATACGAGAGTTGAGCCCATATATGCCATATTCTTACGGTCACCGAGAGGAACCTCATCGCCTTTATCTTTAGAAAGAGTGAGGGCTTTAACGAGCTTGTTTACAGGAACAGATTCACCTGTAAGGGCTGCTTCCTCGATTTTCATGCTTGCACATTCAAAAATACGGCAGTCAGCAGGAATAGCATCGCCTGCATCAAGGAGAATAACATCGCCTACAACAAGGTCCTCGCTCTTGATATTCTCAACCTTACCGTCACGGAGAGTTTTTGTTGTTGCTGCAGACATTTTCTGCAATGCCTCAACCGCTTTTTCCGCCTTGTTTTCCTGAAGAACGCCAAGAATAGCGTTAATAAGAACAACAACGAGAATGATGATAGAGTCTGTAGGAGGAACAAAGCCACCTGCTTCAACCATTTCTGTAACTGCAGAAATAACCGCAGCAACAAGAAGGATGATAATCATAGGATCCTTCATCTGATCTAAGAATTTTTTGAGAGTAGAATCTTTTTTTGCTTCTGCAAGCTTATTTTTACCGTTTTTCTCAAGCCTTGCAGCAGCTTCTGCAGAGGATAAGCCGTTTTCATTGGAATTTACTTCCTGAAATACAGCTTCTGCAGCTTCAAGATAATGCTTCATTATAGCATCCCTTTCTTTGAGTGAATGCATTCGAACCAAATATGCCTTAAATGTCCGAATTCACGCACCTTTGTAATTTTTTTGTCTTGTAATACGATAGTATTGCTTCGCCAAAGAAAATCCCAAATGCACGCAAATTCGGGCATTTCAGGTTCTGCGAAGTTTAATACTTGGCAATTTTTTATGTAACAAGGCAAAACTCGCAGGAAGGCTTTCTCCTTTCAAGAGTTTTAACGATGTTACAGGGAAAAGTGGCTGTATTAAACCATATGTGGTTCAAATACATTCACTCTATTTTTCAAACAGGAGCAACAAAAACAAAAAGACTCTTACCGCAACCACGGTAAAAGTCTCACTCTTTAAGAAATTGGCGGGCACACATAGCCGGGATTGACGCCAAAATCACGCCTCGCGCGAGTTACTCCCTTTTGTTGGAAAGTATTATACATTAATTTCTTGATTTTGTAAATAGTTTTTACTGTTTTAGCGCAAAAAATGCATTCAGAATTAAATTTTCAAATTAATATTTCTCAAAATATTGAAAAAAATGAACAATTATATTATGATATATACAAATCCAAAATTAAAGGAGATATAAATATGAAAAAGATTATTGCAATCGTTCTTTGCTTTGCTTTATTGGCAGCAGTAATGGCAGTTTCTGCAAGCGCTATGGAGTCTGCTGACACAAACACAAGCGTTACTTACCTTTCTGTTTTTGAAGATTTCTTCAATTTCGGCGGTATTTTAGATTTCTTCCAGACAATTCTCAATATGTTTGGCTTGGCAAGCAGTCTTTAATTTTAAATTTAAATAAAAGTATTACATCCCATATTGAAAGAATCGGCTTTCAATATGGGGTGTATTTTATTTTGGTTCTTTTATAACCGGTTGTAATTGTACACCCTTCAAGGCACCTTCAAGAGCATCAGAAAGCAAACTAAAATCTGCAACCATTGAGGTGGGCTTATTGCTGAAGCTATCCTGACCGAAGGGTACAAAATATATATTTTTATAATTCAGAAGCGAACCGATATTTTTCCCCGCGTTACTTAAGGCATCGTTTGTTGAGGGCGCAATAAGAAGCGGTCTGCCGTTTCTCAGATGCGCTTTTGCCGCAAGAGTTACGCAGGTATCAGTTACACCGCTTGAGAGCTTTGCAAGAGTGTTACCCGTACAGGGAGCAATCACAAGTGCATCGAGCAGCTTCTTAGGACCTATGGGCTCTGCCTGAGGAATAGTATGAATAATTGTCCTGCCTGTGATTTCTCTGAATTGCTCACGCCAATGAGCCGCATCCCCAAAGCGTGTATCAAGGTTATATGAATTTTCAGACATAATCGGTACTATATCATAGCCCATATTTTTTAGTTTTTTAATTTCTTCAAAAATAGTCTTGAATGTACAGAATGAACCGCATATAGCAAAACCTATTATCACAAATTTTCCCTCCTTATCGTAGGAAGAATTGAGCGACCGATTATTTCTCCTGCAGTTTTAGGTGCAACCTTACCAGGAAGAGAACCTGCTTTAATCACCTTAAAGGCTTTTTCTTTTGCCGATTGAAAATCAATGCCGAAGGGTGCAGACGCAACCTCCACCAAAACACAATCAGGATTAAGCTTTGAAAGTTGAGTGTCACCCAAAACCTTAACAGGCACTGTATTTATCACTACATCAAAATCGTTGGTTTCGGTTGACAACTCATCAAAATGCTCATATTTCAAAGAAGAAGCGTAAATTTCTGCAAATGCACTTTGTTTTCTTGCAAAAACTGTTACCTCTGCACCTAAAGAAGAAAGGGTATTTGCCATAACCTTCCCAACTCTTCCATAGCCTAATATCGCGCATTTCATTCCGTGAATTGTTATGGGAAGTTCTTCTATAAGCACCTGCACAACACCTTCTGCTGTGGGAACAGCATTATAAATTGCCAATTCATCAAGAAGAAAATAATCACAGTAAGGGCAATTTCTGGAATCTAACTCTTCACAAAAGCTATTAGGTAACTGGCCACCAAAAACCATTTTCTTATTTGATAACAAAGCAACTATATCACTGATTAAAACCCTATCATCAAATAAAGGTGTATTAAGAGTCAATCTGTCTTTTGTAAAAGGCAAAGGCAAAATAATTACATTGGACGAATTCATTGCTTCTTCTAAAGAATTGTAACATTCTGTATGATTGAAGGCATAGTAGCAAACCTTAAAGCCTTGATTTTCAAGATATTCCCCAAGATATAAAGAACGGTTGTCGCCGCCTAATATTAAAAATGTATTATTTTTCATTAATAATCAATCCTCTCGGTATATAATATTCTGAAAAAACAAGAATGTGAAAAAGAACAACTCAAAACAAAATCCGAGTTGTTCTTCATTTTTATATACCGATTGTAATAATTTCAAAGGGCTTATATTCGATTATATCAGTTTCACTTTCAACATCTTCAAGAATATTGAGGAGCTTCACTTTTTCGGGAAGTTTAATATTTCCGCGTTTCCCATCCTGCTCGCAAAGTCGTATAACTGTCATTTCACCATCTTCGCTCTTTTTAACTGCTTGTAAATACAAAGGTTCAAAGGTTGGTAAATTCCAAATATAATCCCCCTTCACAAGAGGCGTATTATACTGCAAAGCAAGTTTATTTATATCCGCACTAACCGCATTATTTTTGTGAGGAACTATCATATAACAGAAACTGTGTTTACCTATATCTGAAGTTACATCAGGACGCTCTGTTGCACGAAGAAGCGACAGACTCGTTGAATTATCAAGGAATCCAACACCATATTTCCCGTCATTTATAAGAGCAATACCGCCACCCGACTCAGACATATCGCACCATTTATGGTGGCAAGTTTCAAAGCGGGCTTGTTGCCAGGTTGTATTGCGATGAGTTTCTCTTTCTATAAAACCTGCAGAAGTATCGCAAAGGGCTTTTCTTGTGAGAATGTTGCAGTAAAACTCTGCTTTTGCAAGCTTATGCTTTTCGTTCCAATTCACATTATTTTCCACTTCAATTCCGCGACTTCTTCTGAAAAATCTTATTTTCATTTCCCAAGTAGATTTTTCAGTTGCAAGAGTTACGGAGAAGGTTGCACATTCACTGTCACTTTCAACAAGTGCAACAGGTGAAGCCACATTAACCTGAATTTCTTTTTCGCGATAATTGGGAAGAATATCCCATGCATCATAGTTACCGGGGCAATCAACATAAATTTTAAGCTTGTTGAAATCACCCTTAACCCATTCTCTTGAAAGCTCTTTATCATAGATAGACGAAAACGAACCATCATCGTTAAACTCAACTGTGTAGAATGGTGTTTCGAGCTTTTTATTATAAATACTGAACCACACACCCAAGAAAGCAGTTTTTCTAAGATTTGCAGATGAAAGCGCCGGAATATCAGGAATAATCCAATTACCCTTTTTGCCGTAGCGAGTAGCAGTACCCTTTTTATTTTCAACAAAGGTAAGTGCATCACGCTTGAAGTTGAGAGTATTGAAATATTTACTGCCTGTGCCGATAATTTTATCAAGTTTTTTTTCAATTTCCTCGTAGTCTGCCATAGCATCAAGATAAACAGGATGAATATGGGAACCGGGAAGAATATCATGGAACTGATTAACAAGGAATTTTTTATAAAGTTCTGTTATTTTCCCTTTGTTATCTTCACCGCGTATTACAGAAAGCATTTCTGCAATCCTGAATTTTTCTTCAAGTCGGCGATTTGCTCTTTTAATATTGCTTTTTGTAGTAAATGTTCCTCGGTGCATTTCAAGGTACAATTCTCCATCCCACACCTGAAGATTTTTATTATCTTTAAGGTTGTTTTCAAGGAACTCTGCGCCGCTTGTGTGAGTGCATTTAGGCATAACAGAAAGCTTCTCAAAACGATTCATCATTTCAATCATTTCTTCCGTACAACCCGAACCACCATCACCATAACCGAACATATTAAGAGTCTGACCGCCTTGGTCTTTATCAATATATGCTTCCCAGTTAGCCTGAATCTGACTGGGCATATTCCAGGTTATGAAATGAGTGGGAGGAACGCAGGCATAAACATCACTGCCATCGATACCTCGCCAGATAAAATTATTATGGGGAAATCTGTTTGTATCATTCCAGGTTGACATTTTATTTGAAACAAAATAATCAATACCGCTTTTCCTGAGAATTTGCGGTAAAATCCAACTATTGCCGAAAACATCAGGAAGCCAAGCGTTGTTCACTCGCTTACCAAACATTCTTTCGTAGGTTTTCTGTCCGTAAAGGCATTGTCTTATAAGACTTTCTGCATTTGGAACATTGCAGTCGGGCTCAACATACATAGCACCAACAGGCTCAAACTGTCCGTTTTTAACCTTTTCTTTTAACTCTTCGAAAACATCAGGATAATATTTTTCAAGAGTTTCATAAGTATAAGGTTGAGTGTGAGCATATTTAAAATGAGGGTATCTGTCCATAAGGCGAAGCTGTATAAGGACAGTACGAAGATTTTTCTGTACTGCGTGAATTCTTCGCCAATAATATGCAACATCAAGGTGTGAATGCGCCACAAGTGCCACATCACCCGTACCTTTATATGTATCATTACTGAAAACCACATCTTCAAGATACTGCTTTGCTTCATCAACACCTGTCAGTTTATCGCTGTCAAAGTCAATGCAGTTCATTGCATTATTAAGCTCTCTGTTTAAAAACGCTCTGTAATCCTCATTAAAAAGCTCACTTTTCGCGATGTCTAAAAGGATTTCAAAATCATAAACAAGGCTTAAAACAGCTTCGTTAATTGTGCAAATATATGCACCCTCAAAAATCTGACGACAACCTCTTACAGAAAGGCTTTCTGGATTTCTTTCGTCATCAGGCTTACTGCGGTTATAGCCCATCATATCAAAATGAAGAGTAGAATTCACATCCACATAGGGTGAAAGAAGCATTCTTTCTCTGTTCGGGTCAACACCGCCGATGTATTTCCCATTTACCTTAACGCATATTTCCGCCGCAGTTTTAAGAGAAAACCAAAGCTCTTCACCCTTCAATCTATCAGGAATATTAACATCCGCTTTTATAAATGCAGTACCGTCAGGAGTGAAATACATATCCCCCTTTTTAAGAGGACGATATTCCTCAGAATAATATTCGAACTCCATTTCTTCAACCTGACGGGCATCACGGATTTCTAAATTTTCTATTTCCCATTTTTCATTATATATGTGACGTTTGAGCCAACCGAAGCGCAAATCAGTCCACTCTTCAGGGCGCATTGAACGCCTTTCAACCTTTATATGTGCCATAATACACCTCACACATCTTGAAAATACGGCTTTTTGCGTATTGCAACTACCTTAACATTCTTTTTTAAATCTCTTTTTATTTCCTGTTCAATCCACTCTGTGCATCGGTGGAGAATAAGGCATTTTGAACATTCTCCTCTGAAGCGTAAAGTTAATTCACCATTTTTAAGAGAAACAAACTCTACCCAGCCACCATCACCCTGCAACTTAGGTGCGAGAATTTCATTAACATATTTTTCCATTTTATCGCCTCTTTCGGCTAATATAATACTCTAAAATGGTAACATATAAAAAAAGTATTTGTCAATTATATTTTCAGGTAGTATAATATTCGAAGAAATTTGTTATGTTGAGGTGATACTGTGAAAACCTGCAAATTTAATATTACAGGTATGACCTGTGCCGCTTGTCAGGCGAATGTTACAAAGGCTGCCGCTAAGCTTGACGGCACTCAGAAGGCAGATGTCAATTTGCTTTCGGGAACCCTTACAGTAACCTTTGATAAAGAAAAATTAAGCGAAAATGATTTTATAAATGCGGTAAATGACATCGGATATGGAATAACCTTTTATGGCGAAAACAAAAAAAATCAACTTAAAACAGAATGGGAAGAGAGAAAGAAAAACGAAGAAGAAAACATCTCCTCTATGAAAAAGCGCCTTTTATCATCTATCATTTTTCTTGCCGTTCTGATGTATATTACAATGGGTCATATGGCAGGACTGCCTATCCCCCATTTTCTTCACGGCACAGAAAACACTCTTCTCAATGCAATCGTTCAGATGCTTCTCACTATTCCCGTTATGATAATCAACAGAAAATTCTTCATTTCGGGCTTTAAAGGGCTTATAAAGAGAGCTGCAAATATGGATTCTCTTGTGGCTTTAGGCTCTTCTGCTTCGTTCCTTTACGGACTTTTTGCAATAATTATGATGACTAAAGGAACTATTGATGGTAATTTACAGATTTCAGAACACTACTCACATCAGCTTTATTTTGAATCCAGTGCAATGATTTTAACTCTTGTTACTGTGGGAAAATTTCTTGAAACCCGTTCCAAGGGCAAAACAAGTGACGCTTTAGGAAAGCTGGTTGAACTTTCTCCCAAAACTGCAAGCGTCATACGAAACGGCAAAGAAATTACAGTTGATGCAGAAGATGTCGAGGTTGGCGAAACCCTTATAATCCGACCCGGTGAAAGAATTGCAGTTGACGGAGTTGTTTTAAGCGGCAACGGATTTATTGACCAGTCTGCTGTTACAGGCGAAAGCTTACCAATTGAAAAAGCAGTTGGTGATGAGGTGATTTCTGCCACGCTCAATAAAAACGGAACATTCACAATAACGGCTTCAAGAGTTGGCGAAAATACAACACTTGCTCAAATAATCAGCCTCGTTGATGAAGCAGGTTCTTCAAAAGCACCTATCGCCCGACTTGCAGACAAGGTCAGCGGTGTTTTTGTTCCGGTTGTTATGGGTATTTCCGCTTTAACCTTTATTCTTTGGCTTTTATTTACAAAGGATTTTGAAAATGCACTTTCCTTTGCCATTACAGTCCTTGTTATCTCCTGCCCTTGCGCCTTAGGTCTTGCAACTCCTGTTGCAATTATGGCAGGTACAGGCAAGGCTGCGGAAAACGGAATTCTCATTAAATCCGCAGAGGCACTTGAAGCCTTGGGAAGCGTTGACAAAATTGTTCTCGATAAAACGGGTACAGTAACAAGTGGCGAAATGAGCGTCAGCGATATTTTCATATATGACAAGTCACTTTCAGAAAATGAATTTCTTGCAATCTGCACCGCCCTTGAAAAAGGAAGCGAACACCCTCTCGCAAATGCAGTAAGAAAAAAAGGCGAAAACCTTACCTTACCGCAAGTAACAGATTTTGAAATTTTTGAGGGCAAGGGTATCAGCGGTGTTATAAACAAGGATAAATATATCGCAGGCAACAAAAGATTTTTAAAGGAAAACAATATTGATTTTTCAGTTATTGAAAATAAGATAATTGAATTTTCTTCTGAAGGGAAAACTCCCTTGATTTTCTGCAAAGGAAATGAAATCCTGGGCATCATCGCCGTTTCCGATAGTATTCGCGAGGACTCAATTGAAGCAATTGAAGCATTCAAAAAACTCGGTAAGAAGGTTGTTATGCTGACAGGTGATAATAAATCCGCCGCAGAATTCATAGGTAAAAAAGCTGGAATTGATGAAATTTATTCAGAGCTTCTCCCTGCAGATAAAGAGAAAACAATCCGTTCGCTTCAGAAAAAAGGCGAAAAAATCGCGTTTATAGGTGATGGAATAAATGATGCTCCCGCACTTACGAGAGCAGATGTTGGTATAGCAATTGGCGCAGGAACTGATATTGCCATTGATGCGGCAGATATTGTTCTTATAAAAAGTTCGCTTTCCGATGCTGTGAAAGCAGTTGAAGTGAGCAAATCGGTAATGCGAAATATAAAAACAAATCTTTTCTGGGCATTTTTCTATAATGTTTTAGGAATACCTCTTGCAGCAGGTGCTCTCTACCCTGCATTCGCTCTTAAATTAACGCCAATGATAGGCTCTGCAGCAATGAGTATGAGTTCCCTCTGCGTTGTAACCAATGCATTAAGATTAAGATTTTTTAAATCAAGATATATTAAAGAAGATAATAAAAAATCTGTTTCGGAAACATCACCCGAAACAGAAGAGAAAGGAAATACCACTATGGAAAAGGTTATCAAAGTTGAGGGAATGATGTGTCCTCGTTGCGAAGCACACGTTGTAAAAGCTCTCACCGCTATCGCTGGTGTTGAAAGCGCAACTGCAAGTCACGAAGAAAACATTGCAAAAGTAATCCTCGCAAAGGATGTTGCAGATGATATTTTAATTGCTGCTATCACCGAAGAAGGCTACGAAGCAAGTATATAATTGCCGTGCGCAGCACCCGAACCTCTTCACTCTTCACTATTCACTTTTCACTTTTCACTTTTAACTAAAAAGAACTACTCCTCTCGGAGTAGTTCTTTTATCTTTAGTTAATAACTTTATCGTCAACTTCTTTTTGAGCCATTTCGCAGAACGCGTCAACACTCATTGTGCCCATATCGCCCGCTTTTCTGCCACGGACTGCAACTTCATTGTTTTCTATTTCCTTATCGCCAAGAACAAGCATATAAGGAATTTTCTGAAGCTGTGCTTCACGGATTTTGTAGCCTGTTTTTTCTGCTCTGTCATCAACAGTTACGCGGAAGCCTTTTTCTTCAAGCTTTCTGCAAAGCTCGAAGCAAGCATCGTGATGTCTTTCGGAAATGGGAAGAATTCTCATCTGCTCAGGAGCAAGCCACATGGGGAATGCACCTGCATATTTTTCAATAAGAAGAGCGAGAGTTCTTTCATAACAACCGATTGATGTTCTGTGAATGATATAGGGGTTTTTCTTTGTACCGTCGCGGTCAACATATTCCATACCGAATTTTTCAGCAAGCATCTGATCAATCTGGATTGTAATAAGAGTATCCTCTTTACCATAAACATTCTTAATCTGAATATCGAGCTTAGGACCATAGAAAGCAGCCTCACCGATACCAACCTTATAAGAAAGACCGATATCGTCAAGAATTTCCTTCATAATACCCTGAGCCTCATCCCACTGCTCTTTTGTACCGATATATTTTTCTGTATCTTCGGGGTCCCACTGAGAGAATCTGTAAGAAACATCTTCATAAAGACCAAGAGTTTTAAGCATAAAGATACAAAGGTCAAGGCAACGCTTAAATTCGTCAGCAAGCTGTTCGGGAAGGCACATTAAGTGACCCTCAGAAATTGTGAACTGACGAACACGGATAAGACCGTGCATTTCGCCTGAGGACTCATTTCTGAAAAGAGTTGATGTTTCAGCAAGACGCATAGGAAGGTCACGATAAGAACGAGCTCTGTTAAGGTATGCCTGATACTGGAAGGGACAAGTCATAGGACGAAGAGCAAATACTTCATCATCCTTTTCTTCCTCACCTAAAACAAACATGCCGTCTTTATAGTGGTCCCAGTGACCTGAAATTTTATAAAGGTCGCTTTTTGCCATAAGAGGAGTTTTTGTACGAACCCAGCCTCTTCTTGCTTCTTCGTCTTCAACGAATCTCTGAAGAGTCTGAACAATAAATGTACCCTTGGGAAGAAGAATGGGAAGTCCCTGACCGATTGTGTCAACAGTTGTGAAGATTTCAAGCTCACGACCAAGCTTATTGTGATCACGCTTCTTTGCTTCTTCAACTCTCTGAAGATGCTCTTCAAGCTCTGCATTCTTTGGGAAAGCAGTACCATAAACACGCTGAAGCATTTTGTTATTCTGGTCGCCTCTCCAGTAAGCACCTGTGCAAGCGGTAAGCTTGAAGGCTTTTACTCTGCCTGTCGAGGGAATATGAGGACCTGCGCAAACATCAACGAATTCGCCCTGCTTGTAGAAGCTGATGGGCTCGTTTTTGCCTGCATGCTCTTCAATAAGCTCTACCTTATAGATTTCACCTTTAGCTTTCATTTCTTCAATTGCAGCCTGAGGGTCCATCTCAAATTTTTCAAGAGGTAAATCCTCTTTAACGATTTTCTTCATCTCTGCCTCAATCTTTGTAAGGATTTCGGGAGTAAATGAAATTTCGCTATCAATATCATAATAGAAGCCATTATCAATTGCAGGACCGATAGCAAGCTTTGCATTAGGATAAAGGCGTTTAACTGCCTGAGCAAGAATATGAGAAGCAGTGTGCCAAAAAGCGTGCTTGCCCTCTTCACTATCAAATGTTAAAAGCTCAAGCTCGCAATCCTCATTAATAGGTGTGCGGATATCTGCGCTCTGTCCGTTAATAAGACAAGCGCAAAGATTTCTGTAAAGACCCATACTGATTTCTTTGCAAACATCAGCGGGAGTGATGCCGTTTTCGAATTCCTTAACATCATCACGAAGTTTGATTTTAACCATGTTAACCAACCTTTCTATATTTCAAATTAGTATTTCTTTTTATTTTTAATATGCGCAGGAAAAATTGATGAAGTGTCGGGAATTTTGCACCGAAGCTGTATAAAGATACTGCGAGTGTGCAAAAAACCGGCAATTCGCAATTTTAACAAGCAAAAAAGACTTCACCCCATGTAATATGGGATGAAGTCTTAAAATCTCCATGGTTCCACCCAAATTACACTACTATGGTAAATCCTTTACCTCATAGTGTCACTCGAGAAGTCTTAACGGGACTCAGGCGACGATGCTTATCTTTCGCTTCGCATCGCACTCGGAAGTGGTTTTCGGGAGGAGTCCTTTTGCACCTTTCACCAACCGGTGCACTCTCTGAAAAGGAAAATCTTCCTTACTCTCTTCGTCATCGTTTTAACGTAAAACGCTTACGCGTTATTTTATTATACGCGCTTTTCAGCGCTAGAACCCACCACCACACCTACGCTTTACTTCGGTGCGGTCCCCCTCCCTTCGCCAGGGAGGCTTTTGCAGATTCCTCTAAAATAATAACTCTATATTTTTAAAAAGTCAATAATTAAAATCATTCCTCTGTTTTTTCAACGGGCTTTCTGGGCTCGATTTTGCCGTATCTTGAGGAAGAAACAGCATCAACCTTCTGCTCTCTTTCAGCAGAAACCTGAGGAACATATTTCTCTTTTCTTTCTCTGTTGCCGCCGCGACGGTCATTTCTGTAGTTACCGCGTTTGTCGCCGCCTTCGGGAGTGATAACAACTCTTCTTCTGTCGCCTTCGCCAACAGAGTGAGAAGTAACGCCCTCGATTTCCTGAATAGCTGTATGAATAATTCTTCTCTCATAAGGATTCATAGGTTCAAGAGATGAGCTTCTGCCGTATTTGAGAACTCGCTGTGCTTGTCTTTTTGCAAGAGCGCGGAGTGTTTCTTCTCTGCGAGCTCTGTAATCACCCACATTGAGAGCAACTCTCTTGTTGTTATCGTTTGCACGGTTAACGAAAAGTCTTGTAAGATACTGTAAAGCATCAAGAGTCTCACCGCGTCTGCCGATAATATTACCATAGTCCTCGCTGCAGTTGATTTCAAAATAAACATCCTCTGCTGCTTCTCTTGCAGTAACTGTAACATCTGTAAAGCCCATACCAACGAGAATTGATTTAAGATATGCTGTTGCATCATTCTCTACAGGCTCAATTGCTGAAAAATCAACTGCGGGAGCAGCATCCTTCTTAACAGCTTCTTTCTTGGGAGCGTCCTTCTTTGCTTCCTTCTTGGGCTGAGGCTTTTTGTCATTTACCTTCTTTGCGGGAGCTTCCTTTTTCTGAGGAGCAGGAGCGCTCTTCTTTTCTGCCTTGGGAGCTTCCTTTCTCTCCTCAACGCCGTCGTCATAATATGCTCTTACCTTGGCATCTGCGCCACCGAAGAGACCTAAAACCTTCTTTTTGGGGAAGGTAAGAATTTCAACCTTAACATCAGCATCAATGGGTGCGTGGAGATTTTCCACAGCCATTTTTCTGGCATCGTCAACAGTTGTTGCAACGCCGATTGCTTCTTTTATCATATTTTCACCTTATTTCTTTTCGTTATCAATACGCATCTTGGTATTGTTTTCCTTTGAACGTCTAACAACAGTTTCGTCAACCATCTGCTGAGCGAGAACCTTTTTGGGGCTGTAAACGTTTGTGAGAATTACCTGCTGGATGAATGACAAGATATTAGAGATAATCCAATAGAAGCCAACACCTGCGGGGAACATAAATGTAAACCAAAGGGACATCATGGGTGACATAAATGTCATACAACCCATGGTGGGGTTTTTTGCCATTGTGGGATTCTGCTTTCTCTGACGGGCATACATATAAAGAGATGATGCCATAGCAGTAACGAAAGCGAGAACAGGAATAATCCAGATTACACCGGGCTCCTTGGGGTTGGGAGTAAGAGAAAGGTCAAGACCGAAAATAGTAAATCTCTCTTTGAAAGCAAGAAGCTCTGCAACCTGCTCTGAATCAATAATGCCGGAAAGCTTATCTGCATATTCTTCAACCTTACCGAGCATCTGAAGCTCTACCATTCTTGAATTGTTAGCATTTTTGCTGCCTTCTTCAATAACGATATTCATTGCAGTCTTGATTTTTTCGATTGTGTCGTCACCAAAACGAAGCACACTTGAAAGAGGTGTGTAAATAACACCGTAAAGACCGATCATAACAATCATCTGAATCATAAGAGGCATACAACCCATATTGGCTGCACCAAAACCCTCTCTCTGATAAAGAGCCTGGGTTTCCTCCTGAATTTTCTGCTGATTGCCTGCATATTTCTGTTTAATTTTGTTTACCTTAGTGGTAAGTCTTGTCTGCTTTGCAGTATTTTTCTGCTGACTGATAGATGTGGGCAAAAGAGCACATCTGATGAGAACAGTAAGCAATACAATAGCGAGAATGTAGCTGTCAGTAAGATTATAGAAAATACTGAGCAACCAACCAAAAGGTATCGCAAATACATCTCTGATAAATTCCATTAGAATATTATTCCTTTCTGTCGTCTGCAAAAAGGGAAATTATTTTTTCTCCTTTTTGGGCGGTACGGGGTCTACCCCGCCGGGAAAGAAAATGTTACACCGCATAAGTCTGCTGATTGCTAAAAGCATCCCCTTAAAAACTCCATGAACCTCAATTGCCTCGAGGGCATAATGAGAGCAGGTCGGATAATAACGGCATTTAGGCGGGAAAAGAGGTGAAATGCGCTTCTGATAAAAACGGATTGCTTTAGTGAGAAAATTCTTCATTCTCCGTCACTCTCCGATTTCAACATACCTTCGCTTTCAAAAATTCTTTTCATAACCTCTTCAACTCGGGTGCTTTTTAAATATTTCGTCTTTGAACGGGCAACCATAACTATATCATAGCAAGGATTAAGGTCGGGACAAACCTGACGAAAAGCCTCTCTGATGACTCTTCTCGAACGATTTCTCTCAACCGCATTACCAATCTTTTTACTTGTAGTTATACCAATACGGCAAATTCCCGCGCGGTTCTTCGAGTAATAAACAACCAACGCAGGATCAGTTACAGCCTTGCCTCTATTATATAACCGACGAAAGTCGGAATTTGATTTAAGTGTGACGAAATCTGACACATTATTCTCCCGATTTACTTGGCAGGATTAGTATGTGAGCTGTTTTCTGCCTTTTTTACGACGACGAGCGAGAACCTTGCGACCGTTTCTGTCTGCCATTCTTTTACGGAAACCGTGTTCCATCTTTCTGTGTCTTTTCTTGGGCTGATAAGTTCTTTTCATTTTTATTTCTCCTATCTGTATATTCAGGCATTTTTTACGAAGTATAAGAAGTTTTAAAATAAGCCTGTTGTTTATATATTTTTGCTACAAACCATACATTCCGACAGTAGCACATAGCATTATATAAAAATTATCGGGAAAAGTCAAGAGTTAAAACACAAATTTAAGCAGTAGCACTACAACTATTGTAAAAGTTAGGAGTTAGGAGTGAGAAGTGAGGAATGTTGGGGAAGCTCCGCTTCCAAACATTTATAATTGCGTCGAAGACCCGAAACTTTCAACATTCCATTTTCTACTTTCTGCTAAATCTACATATTATCGCACTCAACAACAAAGTATAATCTTTACGGGGCAACCCACCACCATCGCATGCGATGGTCCCCCTCCCTATTTGCCCAAGGGCAAACAGGGATGATAGGCTGCTTTACAATAACTTTACAAATTATTCTACGTCGCATTTTCGCGCCCCGACACTCCTCACTACTCACTACTCACTCCTCACTTACATTTATTTATAACTTTCGACTTATTGTGTTGATATTTAGAAACTCTTGTGATATATTATTAGGGTATTATTAGGAGATGATTTTAAATGAGCGAATGCACACATAATTGCAGTACCTGCGGTCAGAATTGTTCTTCAAGAAAAGAACCGCAGAGTATGATTGAAAAACCCCATGAGCTTTCAAGCATCAAAAAGGTTATTGGTGTTGTAAGCGGTAAGGGTGGCGTTGGTAAATCTCTTGTCACAACCTTACTTGCAGTAACAATGCAGAGAAGGGGCTTCAAGACTGCTATTCTCGACGCTGATATTACAGGACCATCAATCCCCAAGGCTTTCGGCATTAAGGGAAAGGCTCAGGGTACAGAAAGCGGTATTATTCCCTGTAAATCCAAAACAGGTATTGAAATAATGTCCGTTAATCTTCTTTTAGAAAATGATACTGACCCTGTTGTATGGCGCGGTCCCGTTATTGCAGGCGCAGTAAAGCAATTCTGGTCAGATGTTATCTGGGATGATGTTGACTTTATGTTTGTTGATATGCCTCCCGGAACAGGTGATGTTCCCCTTACAGTTTTCCAGAGTCTTCCCGTTGACGGCATTGTTATTGTTGCTTCACCTCAAGAGCTTGTTGGAATGATTGTTGAAAAGGCTGCTAAAATGGCAGGACTTATGAACATTCCCGTTCTCGCTTTTGCAGAAAACATGGCATATTTTGAATGCCCCGATTGCAACAAAAAGCATAAAATCTTCGGCGAGAGCCATATTGAAGAAATTGCAAAGCAGTACAATGTTGATACAGTAGCCCAGATTCCCATTAACAATAAGCTTGCTGCCGCAGTTGATGCAGGCGCAGTTGAGCTTTTCGAGGGCGATTGGTTAGATTGTATCGCAGACAAATTATTAACATTATAATTTTTAACACCGCTGACATCTGTTGGCGGTGTTTTTTTAATCTTCGTTGACTAAAGTGATTTTTTGAAATATAATATGTATATAGTATTGATAGTATTCAGGAAGTGATTTTCTATGTCAACAAAAATCAAAAAGCTTTTTTCTTTGCTTTTGGTAATCGTTCTATTATTCTCAAATTCTCAAGTTGCACAAGCTCTTTCAGATGAAAGCATATTGCTTCGCCTTGAGTATCCTGTTTTATATCCCAATGACGGCTTGTCATATCCTGATTTAATGAATTCTGCAGGTCCCAATGTAGAAGCATTGGAAAAAACAGTAAATATTGACACTTTCAGAGATGCTCTTATAAAAGGCTTTGCCTCTTGCCCTTCCACTTTAGATATATCAGCCTTTAAAATTCCAGGCACTACTGCCAATTGGAATGCTCTCAAGTCATACATATGGTATGAAACTCCGGAATTGTTTCATGTGAAAGGGTTAGGCTACGCAACCAAAGGCGGTTACATTTCCTATATTGCAGCAAGCTACCACTACACAGCAGAGCAATATAGCACTATGTATCAGGATTTCTTAAACGGTGCCAACAAATTATTATCAGGTATTAAAGACAACGACAATTTAGATGATGTAGAAAAGGCTCTGTTGCTACACGACAGAATTGCAATATGGTGTGAATACACTCAAGGAGCAATCCCTCAGGAATCTTTCAATGCATATGGCGTTTTCGTAAAACAGAATGCCGTGTGTATGGGCTACGCCTTTGCTTATGATTATCTTTTACGCCAGGTCGGCATTGACAGTTATTATTGCTCCTCAGAACTTCTTAACCACGCATGGAACATTGTTATCATTGATGGCAACAAATATCATGTAGACGTTACCTGGGATGACCCTACTTATGACAGAAGCGGTTATGTAAGGCATATTAACTTTTTAAGATCTACTGTTGGCATGAAAGAAACCAATCACACCGCAACCGATTATGATTCAACTCCTACAGACACAACCTATGACTCTTACTATTGGCAAAACTCAACCACTGCTTTTCAGTTAGTTGATGAGGATATTTACTATATAGATAACACTGCACAGACCTTAAATAAAATTAACAATGGCGTTATAACCACTTGTAAAAGTGTCAGCAACAAATGGAAAGCAGGCGCCTACAGCTCGTGGGTAGGTAATTTCACTGTCCTTTCCTATGATGGCAAAAATCTTCTTTATTCCCAGCCACAAAGCATATATAAATACGACACAGAAACTGGTGCTGCCGAAATCGTTTTTTCCCCTGATTTATCGGGCGGCAGTTATTATAGTATTTACGGCTTTAAATTTGAAGATTGCAAGCTCATTTGCGAAGTTCTTGACTCACCGAACTATGATGCTAACACAAAAAAGAACTACACCCAAACACAAACACATCATGTGGAGTCCGATTGGATCATAATTAAAGCACCATCACCCGATTCATCCGGTATCAAGCAAAAAAGCTGTATAAACTGCAATAAAGCTTTTGAAGAATCAACAATCCCCGCAATCTCCGTTACAGCAAAGGAACACACAACTATTGATTACACCAACTCTTTAATTTTCACAGATGTTTTCACCTGTCAGAATATTAATAATCTGGTTAGCACCTCCGACAATACAACTGTATCAATTGAGTCCTCCAACGCTTTTTACGGAACAGGCACAGTTGTTGCACTATCTGTTAATGGGGAAGCTGTTCACAAGCTTACAATTATTGTAAATGGTGACATCAATGGCGATAGCGTTTGTGATGTTATAGACCTTGTATTAGCGGCGCGTTATTCTACCAATACACAAACACCCTCCCAAAACGAAATATATGCCGCCAATTGCGGTATCGCTGGCACTATTGACGAAACCACCTATCAAAATTTAGTAAACAAAGCATTAAGCATATAAACTGAAGATATGAAAAAAATTGTACTTTTAGACCTTGATAACACCTTAATTGATTTCAACGAATGTGCAAGACATTCCATAATCAAGAGCTTTGAAAAGCACGGCTTTGCATACTCTGAAGAAACCTTCAGAACCTTTATTGAAGAAAATGTAAAGATATGGAAAAGGCTTGAAAAGGGCGAAATCACAAAGGCAGACCTTCGCGCAGACAGATGGAACATCATTCTCGAAAAGCTTGGCATTGATTATGACGGCACAGTAATTGAGGAGGAATTTGAAAACGGTGTGGCGCAAGGTGCATATGCAGTAGAGGGTGCGTATGAATTATTGGACTACCTCTACCCCAAATATGAGCTTTACATAGTTTCAAACGGCTTCCGCTTTGTTCAGGAGAGTCGCCTTAAAATCGGTGATTTCAGAAAATATTTCAAGGACATTTTCCTTTCAGAAGACATCGGCGTTCAAAAGCCTGCAAAGGAATTTTTCGACTATTGCTTTGAGAAACTGAACCACCCCAATAAAGAGGATATAATTCTTATCGGAGACAGCCTTTCCGCAGATATAATTGGCGGTTTGAATTATGGCATCGATTCTGTATGGTTTAATAAAAACGGTGACGAATTACCCAAAGACATTAAACCGACTTATACAGTTAACACATTGAAAGAAATTGAAGAAATATTATAAAACGAAAAAAGGATGGAGCTTTTCTCCATCCTTTTAGTCTGTTATATCGGCAAATTTAATATTGATAATCTTTCTAAAGTCTTCTGTTTTCAGTTCAACCTGCATACCGATTTTACCACCGCTGAAAAGTATATTTTCCATAGCTTCGGCAGTATTATGAACCACCGTGGGAAATTGCTTTTTCATTCCTATCGGAGAGCAACCTCCGTGAACATAACCTGTAAGGGGCAATAAATCCTTGGACTTTATCATTTCTACACTTTTTTCACCAACAGCGCTTGCAGCCTTTTTAAGATTAAGCTCTTTATTTACAGGCACAAGGAAAACATAATTCTGTTTTGATTTACCTATTGTTACAAGTGTTTTGAAAACCTCATCAGGGTTTTCGCCTAAAACACGAGCAACATCCTCCCCTGCTATTGCGCCACTACTTGTGTAATCATGGATCTGGTAGGGAATTTTCTTTTGCTCTAAAAGGCGCATTACATTTGTTTTATCTTGTTTCGCCATTACTCTTCTCCATAAATTAATAAATCTGTATTTTCTTCACTATACTCAACTTGCTTTGACCAGTTTTTAAGATTTTCTATTCTGTCCTTTAAGGACAATTCACCTTTCTCAGAATACGTCTTCATATCGCAAAGGTAAATAAAACGCACGCTTTCAACCGCAAAGCAAATTCTCTCTTTAATGCTTTTATCAAAAACCGCTTTACTAAAATGGCGATAGAGTATATAAGCAAGAATTTTTGAATAAAGCATATCGCCATTTGTTTTCTCTTGAAATTCTTTTTCAATTTTTAAAACATTCTCATAATTCTCGCTTAATGTATTTATGTATCCAGTCCAATTCTCATCAATGGGCTCTGTTTTTTTATATAGCTCAAGGCTTTTTTTATAATTTCTGATTTTAATTTCCTCTTGGCAGAAGGCTTCGGTTTTTGAAAGTACATTCACAAGCTTATCTTCAAAGCTCATTTCCTTATCAAAGAGAATTTCAAATATTTTCTCGCGGAATGCAGAAAGAAAAATATAGAAATCTGATTCTGCAACATCCTCTGCGGTTTCCAAGACTATTTCTTCTCCGTCACTTTCCTGAATAAGTGAAAATGGTTCTTCCTTTTCCAACAGAATTCTGCAGACCTCTTCACAGCAAAGACCAAGACCACATTCCGTTACACCAACAAACCATTCATAAAAACGAGGATGCTCTCTGCAAATATCGCATAACAGACTGCAGTCGCCAGTTGCTACTATAAGCTTACATAAATTATTTCTATCAAGAAATGGGCAGCTTTCATTTTCTGTTAGTGTAAAGCAGTTATTACCATCCTCAGACTTAGTTATTCTGTTGCGAATTTCATCACCTAAGGGCGACTGCAATTTAGAATATTTTTCAAATGCAACCTCATCCACATCAATTTCCCAACCGATGCAGCAGCTATCGGTGCATTTGTCAGCAATACATTTGAATACATCAAAAAAATCAGGCTTAACAGTAAACATTTCAACCTCTTATAATGTCAACAACAATAATTTTCCTATCCTCATATCTGAACTTAATCTGCAAATCCTCGAAGGCAAGTCCGTAAATTCTTTCTTCGTCATTCTGATATGAGGGTCTCGGGTCAAGAGAGAGTAATTCTGTTATATTCTCAATTTGGCTTTCATTAAGCTTTGCCTTTAATCCGTCAGGGATTTCCACTTGAAAAAAGTGGTTCTTATGCTCTTCTGCAAAGCCACCGCTTGCATCAGGAATACAATCAACATAAGGAAGATAAGGCTTGATATCGTATATAGGTGTTCCGTCTGCCAAATCCCCACCGCTTACAACAAGAACTTTTCCGTTTTTGCCATCTTCAACACCCTCAAGCACTACGCAGGAAAGCCCAACGGGATTAGGTCGGAATGGCGAACGAGTCGCAAACACGCCTACCCTTTTATTGCCACCTAAACGAGGCGGTCTTACAGTGGGCGACCATTGGTTTTCGTTTTTGGAAAAGCCCCAAAGAAGCCAAAGGTGAGAATATTGTTCAATATCTCTTATGCAGTTCTCATCACGATAGCCCTCGCAGAACTCAATGACAGATTTCACAGAGGGTGCAAGACCGCTCTGGCGAGGCACTCCGAATTTTTCTTTATAGCCATTTCTAATGTATGCAATCGGCTCAATCAAAAGTGCATCCTTCTTTTCCAAAAAAACACCGCCTTCCGTGATATATACTGTATAAATATATACCACAAAAGACAGAGTTCGTCAATTTATCTTTAGTACTAAAAACAGCCCCCAAGTCTTATGACTTGAGGGCTAAAACGCAATTATTAGTATACTTTACGTTCTGTGTAACCTGTATGAAGAATATCATGAGCCTTGTGGCTACCGGGTTCGCCGAAGAATTCGTCGTAAATTGCTTTTACGTCTGCATTTTCGTGAGATTTTCTTACAGGAAGATTTGCATCATCATTGTAAAGACCTGCTGCACGAAGAGCTCTTACGTCCTCGAAGTTGCGAACTGATGCGGGAACGATGGGCTGACCGCCGCCGTTTACACAACCACCGGGACAAGCCATGATTTCAATGAAATCATATTTCTTTTCGCCGGATTTAACCATTTCAAGAACTTTCTTTGCATTTGCAAGACCTGAAGCAACTGCAACATTAACTGTTACACCGTCAAGGTCATAAGATGCTTCCTTAACACCTTCAACGCCACGAACTGCATTGAATGTTGCAAGGTCTGTAAGCTCTTTACCTGTAACAACCTCGTATGCTGTACGAAGAGCAGCCTCCATAACGCCGCCTGTTGCACCGAAGATTGTACCTGCACCTGAACCAAGACCGAAGGGAGCATCAAATTCAGCTTCGGGGATTGCCTTGAAGTTGATACCTGCTTTACGGATCATTCTTGCAAGCTCTCTTACTGTGATGGATGCATCAATATCAGCAAGACCCTCAACTGCACTGTAATCTGTTCTTTCTGCTTCAAATTTCTTTGCAGTACAGGGCATAACTGAAACAACAAAGATATCTTTGGGGTCAATACCCATTTTTTCTGCATAGAATGTTTTTGCTACAGAACCGAACATACCCTGAGGTGACTTACAGGAAGAAAGGTTAGGAATGAAATCGGGATGATAGTGCTCGCAATATTTAACCCAACCGGGTGAGCAGGATGTGATAAGAGGAAGATTTTTGCCTTCCTTGAATCTTGCAAGGAACTCTGTTGCTTCTTCCATAATTGTAAGGTCAGCAGCAAAGTTTGTGTCAAACACGCCGTCAAAGCCGAGCATTTTGAGAGCTGAAACCATTTTGCCTGTAACAACAGAACCCATTTCGTAGCCGAACTCTTCACCGAGACCTACACGAACTGCAGGAGCAGTCTGAACAACTACATGCTTTGTTGAATCGTTAAGAGCATCAAATACCTTCTGAGTATCGTCTCTTTCAGCAAGAGCGCCTGTAGGACAAGCTGTGATACACTGACCGCAGGAGATACAAGCAACATCGCCAAGCTGATATTCGAAAGCAGAGCCGATATGAGTATCGAAGCCACGAGCGTTTGCGCCGATAACGGAGATACCCTGAATTTTGTCACAAACTGCTACACAACGACGGCAAAGAATACATTTTTCATTGTCGCGATACATATGTGAAGCACTTGCATCAATAGCATAGTTTACGAACTCGCCTGCGAATGCGTTTTCATCAGCAATACCATATTCATGGCAAAGCTTCTGCAATTCGCAGCTACCGCTTCTTACACAAGAAAGACATTCCTTCTTATGAGTTGAAAGGATGAGCTCGAGAGTTGTTTTTCTTGCCTCGATAACCTTGGGGGAATTAGTGATAATTTCCATACCCTCGTTTACGGGGAATACGCAAGCAGCAACAAGACCTCTTGCGCCTTTAACCTCAACAACACAGATACGGCAAGCACCGATAGCGTTGATTTCTTTGAGATAGCAAAGAGTAGGAATTTCAATACCTACTGAATGAGCAGCTTCAAGAATTGTGGAACCGGCAGGAACCTGATAATCAAAGCCGTTAATTTTAATATTTACTGCATTTTCCATTATTTAGTTCCTCCTTATTTATTTATCGCTTTAAACTTACAGTTACCGATACATACGCCACATTTCACGCACTTTTCAGTATCAATCTTGAAGGATGCAAGCTTGTGACCGGGAGCGATATAATCAGTTCTTGTAAGAGCGTCAACGGGACAGTTCTTAGCGCAGATACCACAGCCGATACACTTGTCCATATCAACAGAGAATGTAACAAGGTCCTTACATACGCCTGCAGGACATTTTTTGTCAACAACGTGAGCGATATATTCGTCCTTAAAGCGCTCGTATGTAGAAAGAACAGGGTTAGGAGCTGTCTGACCAAGACCGCAAAGAGAGTTCTCTTTGATGTAGTTGCAGAGCTTCTCCATTCTGTCAAGGTCTTCCATTGTACCCTTACCGCTTGTGATTTTTTCAAGAATTTCGAGAAGTCTTCTTGTACCAACACGGCAGGGAGTACATTTACCGCAGGACTCGTCAACTGTAAACTTAAGAAAGAATTTAGCAATATCAACCATACAGTCGTCTTCGTCCATAACGATAAGACCGCCTGAACCCATCATTGCACCCTTAGCAACGAGGTTGTCATAGTCGATTTTAATATCAAGAAGGTCTGCAGGAAGGCATCCGCCTGAGGGACCACCTGTCTGAGCAGCCTTGAATTTTTTGCCGTTGGGAATACCGCCACCGATATCTTCAACGATTTCACGAAGGGTTGTACCCATGGGGACTTCAACAAGACCTGTGTTGTTGATTTTACCACCGAGAGCAAATACCTTTGTACCCTTACTTGTTTCAGTACCCATTGTGTTGAAGAATTCAGCACCATGGAGAATAATCTGAGGAATGTTTGCAAAGGTTTCAACGTTGTTTTCTGTTGTGGGCTTGCCGAAAAGACCCTTAACTGCCGGATAGGGAGGTCTGGGACGAGGCTCACCACGATTACCCTCGATAGATGTCATAAGAGCTGTTTCCTCACCGCAAACGAATGCACCTGCACCAAGACGGATGAAGAGGTCAAAGTCGAAGCCTGAGCCGAAAATGTTTTTACCGAGAAGACCGTATGCACGAGCATCGTCAATAGCCTTCTGCAAGCGCTCAACAGCAATGGGATATTCTGCACGAACATATACATAACCCTCTGTTGCGCCTGTTGCATAACCACAAAGAGCCATAGCTTCAACGATACAGTGAGGGTCACCTTCAAGAACTGAACGGTCCATGAATGCACCGGGGTCACCTTCGTCAGCATTACATACAACATATTTCTGGTCTGCCTGATTTGCAGCAGTAAAGCTCCATTTACGACCTGTGGGGAATCCACCGCCGCCTCTGCCGCGAAGACCTGAGTCGATAACTGTCTGAATAACATCCTGAGGAGTCATCTGAGTAAGAGCCTTAGCGAGAGCCTGATAGCCATCGTAAGCAATATATTCTTCGATATTTTCGGGGTCAATAACACCGCAGTTACGAAGAGCAACACGGTGCTGCTTTTTATAGAAGTTTGTTTCATTCAAGGGCTTAACTGCATCTTCAGTTACAGTCTCACTGTAAAGAAGTCTCTTAACAATTCTACCCTTAAGAAGATGCTCTTCAACGATTTCGGGAATATCGTCAATCTTAACCTCGCTGTAGAAGCAGCCTTCGGGATAAACAATCATAATGGGGCCTAATGCGCAAAGACCGAAGCAACCTGTTCTAACAACCTTGATTTCTTCTTCAAGTCCTCTTTCCTTAATGTTAGCATTAAGTGCATCAATAAGCTCACCGCTGTGGCTGGAGGTACATCCAGTACCGCCACAAACAAGTACATGAGAACGATACATTTATTTTTCCTCCTTATTCGGTAACTGCGCCAACAGTGTATTCTGCTACGGGCTTACCGTTAACAACATGCTCTGTAACAACCTTAACTGCTTTTTCTGCAGTCATCTGAACATATGTAACCTTTTCCTTGCCGGGTTCAAAAACCTCAACAATGGGTTCATACTGACACATACCGATACAACCGGTCTGTGAAACAGCAACATTTTTGATATTTCTTTTTGCAATTTCATCAGTAATTGCTTTAAGAACAGGACGAGCGCCTGCTGCGATACCGCAGGTTGCCATACCAACAACAACTCTGACACCATCGTTACCATCAGCGTCACGAGCAGACATCTGAGCCTGTGCTTTTTCTTTTATAGCAAGTAACTCTTCGAGTGATTTCATATCATTCATTCCTTTCGATAAATAACTGTTCCGTATTCTCTCTGATATAGTCCTCAATCCAATTCATAACAGAAGGCTCCGAAAGCGGAACTCCCTCAAGGATTAATTTTATATCAGCAGATTTAAAAGTAAACTCTTTACCGTCAATACTACGGGTATAAACGAAATCTTTGTCCTCATTCATGCTCACAATAGTAGCTATTGTGGATGCCATATCACCCAAGGGAGTAAAGTCAATGCTGTCTGTTTTAAAAAGAGCATCAACTCTTGTTCCTACGCCTACCTGAGAGGTTATTGAGAAGCTTCCTCCCGTTTGCTCTGCCGCCAATTTGAAAAGCGGTATTCCCATACCAACTTTTCTTGTTGTTCGGGTTGTGAAAAACGGGTCTTTTACATTTTCAACCTGCTCGGGTGTCATTCCCTTGCCGTTATCATAGATACCGATGAGAAGAGTCTTCTCTGTGGTATCTTCTTTTACAAGTATCTCTGTGAGAGATGCCCCTGCGACAATGGAGTTCTGGGCAATATCAAGAACATTCAATGATAATTCGCGCATACCGCTTAGTTCATATATTTAGCAAGAATTCCGGGAACATCGTCTGCGGTAATTTTGCCGTAAACTTCACCATTGATTGTGAAAACGGGAGCAAGACCGCAAGCGCCGATACAACGGCATTCTTCAAGAGAGAATTTACCGTCTGCAGTGCATTCACCGGGTTCAATACCGAGAATTTCACTAATTTTGTCGATAATAGGCTGAGCACCTTTAACATAACAAGCAGTACCAAGGCAAACTGAGATGTCATATTCGCCTTTGGGAGAAAGAGAGAACTGAGCATAGAATGTTGCTACACCGTAAATTTTCTCCAAGGGAATGTCCATACCCTCTGCAATCATTACCTGCACTTCACGAGGAAGGTAACCATAGATACCTTGTGCCTCCTGCATTACGTGCATAAGCTGACTTTTGTCATCTTTGCACTCTGCAATTACTGCATCGAGTTTTGCTTTCTGCTCAGGTGTACCGTTGAAAGGTATTGTGCTGATTTTCTTGAGCATTAGATTTCCTCCATTCAGATTGTGTTTGTGTCGGTAAATGCGAAATCGCAATTCACCACTTTACATACGATAAAGAGTATACCATATTATTTTCATTTATGTCTATACAATTTTTCGACTTTTTCAGTTTTTTTGACATATTTTTAACATTTTTCCGTTTTGCACAAATGAAGCCAAAAACTTTTTAAACCTTTTTATCTATATTTTTTATTTTTTGTATGTTAAACTATAATAGTGAGTAAATATACCCTTGATACGGAGGAGCTTGTATGAAAATAAGTGAAATTAAATCCATTCTCAACGCCGACCTTATCTGTGGCGAGGAGTTCATTGAAAACGAGGTGCATACCGCTTGCGGTAGTGATATGATGAGCGATGTTCTCGCCTATGTTAAAGAGCAGGCTGTTCTTCTCTCAGGCCTTGTTAATCCGCAGGTTGTAAGAACTGCAGAAATGATGGATATGAAATGTATCGTTTTTGTTCGTGGCAAGGAGCCCGACGAGGATATGGTTGAGCTTGCGGTTGAAAGAGATATCGTACTTCTCAGCACTAAGCTTGAAATGTTTACCGCCTGCGGTCTTCTTTATAAAAACGGACTTAAAGGAGGTAGCGGTATCTGATGGAGCTTCTCTCTTTACACTATGATGTCAGCGGAACTGACTTCACCTGTGCAGGTGAGGCATCAAGTAAAATCAAAAGAAATCTCAAAGAATTGGGCTTTCCTACATCTGTTATAAGAAATGTTGCTATTGCTGTTTACGAGGGTGAAATCAATATGGTTATCCATGGCGGCGGCGGTGTTATTGATGCTGAAATCTCTCCCGAATGTATTTCTCTTGTTCTCGCTGACCAGGGACCCGGCATACCCGATGTTGAGCTTGCTATGCAGGAGGGCTATTCAACTGCACCTGACAATGTCCGTCAATTAGGCTTTGGCGCAGGTATGGGCCTTCCCAATATCAAAAAATATACTGACGAAATGATTATAGAAACAGAGGTCGGAAAAGGAACAACCATAAGACTTAAGGTTTTTGTAAAATAATCCCACTGAAAGGAATTGCTATGGATACATATTTCCACTCGGTTCGTCTTGACAAGGACAAATGCCGAGGATGTACTAACTGCATAAAGCGTTGTCCCACGCAGGCTATCCGCGTGCGAAACGGAAAGGCAGTAATTATAAAAGAGCGATGTATTGACTGTGGTGAATGTATTCGTGTCTGTCCTCATCACGCAAAATATGCAAGTCGCGATGTACTTTCTCAGATTGAGGATTACAAATACAAGGTTGCGCTTCCCGCACCCGCTCTTTACGGACAATTCAATAATCTTGACGATATAAATATTATTCTCAACGCTCTACCCTCTTTAGGCTTCGACAGTGTTTTTGAGGTATCAAAGGCAGCAGAGCTTATTTCGGAGGCAACAAGAATTTTCATGCAGGAAAACACTCATATAAGACCTCTTCTTTCCTCTGCTTGTCCTGCAGTAGTAAGGCTTATAAGAGTGTGCTTCCCTGAGCTTGTTGATAATATAATGCCTATTACCGCTCCCGTTGATGAGGCAGGTCGCCTTGCGAGAATAAAGGCGGTTCAGAAAACAGGCCTGAAGCCCGAAGAAATAGGTGTGTTTTTTATCACACCCTGTCCTGCAAAGGTTACTGCTATCAAGCAGCCCATCGGCATTGAAAAATCCCATGTTGACGGCGCAATTGCAATTAACGATATTTACCCCTTGCTTTTAAAGGCCATGGAAAAAACCGAAAAATCCGATGAGCTCAAAGCCTTACACGAAAGCGGAGTTATCGGTATCGGTTGGGCAACAAGCGGCGGCGAGGCATCAGGAACACTACATGATAATTCTCTTGCTGCAGACGGTATCGAAAACTGTATGAAAATTCTCGAGGAGGTTGACAGAGGCACTCTCGACTCCGTTGATTTCATTGAGTTGAACGCTTGTCAGGGCGG
Source organism: Acutalibacteraceae bacterium (assembly GCA_045660345.1). Classification (GTDB taxonomy): domain Bacteria; phylum Bacillota; class Clostridia; order Oscillospirales; family Acutalibacteraceae; genus DTU089. The sequence continues at coordinate 92,438 of JAZRDP010000030.1, read as the reverse complement.
TTGCGTAGGCGGTAGCCTTACCTCTGAAAATCCCTTTATCGCAAAATCCCGTCTGATGAAGCTGAGAAAATACAGTCCCATTTCCTGCAACCATCTGGGCAACAGAGTTATACCAACAGAGCTTCTTTGCACAAGCCCTGTCGAGCCCTGCGATGATGTTATGAAGCTTGCAGACAATGTAACTGAAGCTATGGCAAGAATGAACAGAATGAAGGAGCTTCTCAAGGTATTCCCAGGTCTTGACTGCGGAACCTGCGGTGCTCCAAGCTGCAGAGCCTTGGCAGAGGATGTTGTCCGTGGCTACACAACCGAGCAGGACTGCGTTTTCAGAGCAAGAGAGGAACTTCACGGAATTGACAATGGCGAATGTCTTGATCGCTTCATTCCCGCACCCTTCAGAGAAAAAAAGGAAAACTAATATGACAGTTAAAGAGTTAAAAGAAAAACTGAATTTACAATACATCTGCAACGAAGCTCTTGCAGAAGAAAAGAATGTTACCGGTTGCTACTGCGGTGACCTTCTAAGCTGGGTTATGTCAAAGGCATCTGACGGTGACGCCTGGCTTACGGTTATGGGTAATGTAACCTCAATAGGCGTTGCGGTACTTACAGATGTTGCCTGCATTATTCTTACAGAAAATGCACCTGCAGACGCAGATGCAGTAAAACGAGCAGAAGAAAATGATGTTATAATTCTCGGCACAGATAAAAATTCTTATGAAATCGCCGTAGAAATTTCAAGGCTGATATGAAAATACATTATGATTTTCACATTCACTCCTGCTTAAGCCCTTGCGGTGACAGTGATATGACTCCTAATAATATTGTCAATATGGCGAAAATCATGGGGTATGATGCTATTGCTCTTACCGACCATAACACCGCATTGAATTGTCCTGCGCTTAAAAAGCTTGCAGAAGAAAACGGAATAACCTTTATTCCCGGTATGGAGCTTTGCACCTCGGAGGAGGTGCACATAATCTGCCTTTTCTACACCTTGGAGGATGCCTTGAAATTCTCAGAATATGTCCGTTCCACTATGCCACCCCTAAAGAACAAGCCATCTGTTTTCGGTGAGCAATCAATTTGCGATGAAACCGATAATATTATCGGTCAGGAAGAGCTTTTGCTTGTAACAGCAAGTGGCATAAGCACAGAAAAGGTTGTTAAAAAAGTGGCGGAATACAACGGAATTTGCTACCCTGCTCATATTGATCGCTCATCCTTCAGTATTCTTTCAAATTTAGGTACAATTGATGATTATTTTGGCTTTAAATGTGCGGAAATATATGATATAATGAAGGAAAGTGAATTAAAGCAAAGGCACCCTTATCTTAATCAGCTTAAAATAATATCTGATTCGGATGCTCATTATCTGGAAACTATGCGTTTGCCTGAGCAAACCATCGATGTTCCGGAAAATAATTCAAAGGCTATCTTAGATTATCTGAGTAAATAAAAAAGGAGGAGCTTACTGAATGGCAAACAGAGAAACCGTTTCCACACTCAGTGCTGAACCCCGTAGGTATGTAGGCAAAAAAGAAACTCTTGCCTATGTTCTCAATGACGTTGCGGCTAGTCTTAATATCGAAGATTATAAAGAGCGTTATATTTATGACGTTGTAAAAATCGACTTTAATCTTCTTGCTATACAAAACGTTGTTGCAACTGTATGGGACACCTTCAATGATACCTTTATCGGTGTTGTTGTTGATAAAACCCGAACCCGTTGGGGTAAATTCAAGCCCTATGTTCTTTTTGGTGAAATACCTCTTACAATACTTGGTATGTGGTATTGGTTAATACCCTTCCTTTTCCCCGATACTCCCGGCAACTACTTACCAAAATGGATTTTCTATTTTGCTATGAGTATCATTACAGAAACTGCAGGTACATTTACCACCGTTGCAAAAACAGGCTTCCTCTCCACCATAACCCCTGAACCGTTGGAGCGTTCGCGACTGATAGCTCTCGCCAACGTTTCCTCCCATCTTGTTGAGGACTTGCCTAAGCAGGCGTTCGGTATTCTTTTCGACCTTATTTCAAGCAAAAAGCTGAATTTACCCTTGCCGAAGCTTTTCGCAACCTTTGGTATTGTTTGCGCAGCTGCATCAGCAGCATTTGCACTCTTCTTTATAACCAATTCCCGAGAAAGAGTTTCGCAATCTATCAAGCAACCATCCATCAAGCATTGTCTTAAAGCAGTTATCAGCAATAAACCAATGCGAATTCAGCTGTTGTCCTCATTCCTTTCAGGCTTCAGTATAGGCAAGAGCCGAACCAATTTCTACATAGACGTTATAGGCTCTATTACATGGAAAACAATTGTTGGTATTCCTGCATTCCCTGTTAAGTTCATAAGCTACAGCTTTGTTGAGCCCTTAAGACGACGCTTTTCAACCAAAGCACTATGGATTTTAGAGGACGCCTGGACAGATATGCTATGGATGTTAGTTTTCGGTATCGGTTCAATCAATAAGAACTTTATGAAAAAGCCGATTATTCTTCCTATGATGGCTATTGAAGAAATCTTAGAAATGTGTGTTTACGGTCTTCGTCGAGTTATTCCCGCAGAAATTCAGAACGAGGCTTTAGACTACTGCGAATGGAAAAATGGCTATCGCTCCGAAGCTATGCTTGGCGTTACCCAAAGCCTTATCTCCAAGCTCCAGCAGGCTATTATGGGCGGTGTAACCAATGTGGTAATGGGTAAAATCGGTTATATTCAGGGCTTGGAAATCGGTACTCAGACTGATAAAACAAAGTGGTGGATTTTCGCTTTAGGTACAGGTGTTCCGATTATAACCTCAAGCTTAGGTATCATCCCCAAGTTCTTCTATCCCCTTTCTGCTGAAACCCGCGAAAGAATGTATGCAGAGCTTCAGGAAAGAAGAGCTACAATGGCAGAGTTTATGAAAACTGCAACAAAAGAAGAAATTGACGCAATGGCTGAAAGGCAGTTGGCAGGTCAGTTCGATTAATATTACAAATAAAAAATCTGTTACGAGAAATCGTAACAGATTTTTTTATAGCCTAATTTTTAACTGTACTTTTCAGCTTGTAGCTTAAACATATATGCATATTTTCCATCGAGCCTCATAAGCTCCTCGTGAGAGCCGTGCTCGATAATCTGTCCCTTCTCAAGCATATAAATTTCATCCGCCATAACAGTTGTCGAAAGGCGATGTGAAATAAAGATAACTGTTTTATCATTTGCTGCCCTTGTCATAGACTGATTAAGGGCATATTCTGCAACAGGGTCAAGATTTGCACTAGGCTCATCAAGTATTGCAAAGGAGCAATTTTTATAAAATGCTCTTGCAATTGCAATCTTCTGCGCCTCGCCACCTGACAAGGAAACACCATCATCGTCAAACTCTCTTAAAAGAATACTGTCAGTACCATTGGGAAGCTTTCTGCTGAAATCTGCAGCCTTGATAGCCTCTTCAACCTTTTCTTTATCGGGCTCACCGTCCATAGAAACATTCTCACCGAGAGTTGCACCGAAAAGAGAGAAATCCTGAAATACCGCTGCAAAGTTCTTGTGATATGTTTTAATGTCCCATTCCTTGATGTTGACACCGTCAATGGTTATAGCTCCCTCTGTAACATCATAAAGCCTTAAAAGAAGATTTGTAAGAGTTGTTTTACCTGCACCGTTGTAGCCAACGAGAGCAACCTTCTTATAAGGTGAAATCTCAAGATTGATATTTCTGAGAACATATTTTTCTGTACCGGGGTATTTAAAGGAAACATTTTCAAATCTGATAACAGGAGGCTTCTCGAAAATTGTTGTTTTGCTACCTGAAACCATTTTTTCCTTCGCTCTCATAAAGCTACGGAATTTTTCAACATAAAGAGCATTTTCTCTTACATTTATTGCAATCTGACTTGTTAATGCGAAAATGCTTGTGCTTATAGATGCCGCACCATTGAAGGTTGCCGCAAAGTCGCCCAAGCCCACCTCTTTTGTAACGAGAGCCTTGTAGCCCATAAGCATTGTTATGCCGAAATAAATGAGCATTGTCATAGGAAGGGAATCCTGACAGAAATACAGCTTCCACTGCTTTGCAAGGTATGGAGAAACTGTTTTTAAGCGGTCATAAATATTCTTGTTGTAACGAGTCTCAACCATTTTACCCGCATTTGAAAGCCTTAATTCCTTTGCATAATCCTGCAAATAGAAAACACGGCTAAAATAGAGGTTTTTTCTGTCGAGAGGTGTCATAGCCTCGGTTCTTTCAACATTGACCTTGGCAATTTTTCTGCCGATAGGCGTCATAATTGCAACGCAAAGCCCTACAAAAATAAGGCTGACAGGGTCAATAGACACAATAACCGCACCAATTGTCAGAACACCGATAACATTTGAGAGAACCTCCTGAGTATCTGCAAGAACAGAATATGCTCGTGAGTTCATTGATGTCATAGCAAGGACAAGGTCGTTATAGAACTCGGGATTATCATAAGCCTCGTAGTCCATTTTTGCAGCTTTTTCATAAATGGTTTTATACACCGCAAAATAAAGCTTTTCCTTTTGCTTCGGCATTGAAATCTCATAGAAAAGAGTTGTCAAAAGGTTTGTTATAAGAACGAAGCCCACAAACAAGCCAAGAGCAACTGCAACTCTGTAATAATCCTTTCCTTCGGTTGCAACATCAATTATGTATTTAAGTAAAACAACATTTGAAAGAGTCCATGGCAACCTTGAAAGCACATCAAAAAACAAATAACCGAAAACCATAAAGGGCGTATGCTTGAAAATGAATTTAAGCATATACACATTATTTTTTATGGTATTTGTTTTATTTTCTGTCTTGTTCTTATTCTTCATCTTCAAACACCTCCTTATATCCGGATGCCTGAAGTGTAAACATCTCCTGATAATAGCCGTTGTTCTGCATAAGAGTCTCGTGATTGCCCTGCTCTGCCAACACGCCTTTATTGAAAACCAATATATTATCAGAACGGGTTGCACTTGAAAGACGATGGGAAATATAGATAACTGTTTTTCCCTTTGTACCCTCTATAAGCGCATCGTACATTTTGCTTTCTGCAACAGGGTCAAGAGCAGAGGATGGTTCATCAAGCACCGCAACATCAAAATCTCTTGCAAAAAGACGGGCAATAGTAACCTTCTGAGTTTCGCCACCTGAAAGAAGAACACCATCCTTAGCAAATTCCTTAGTAAGAATTGAATCCTCTTTATTGGGGAGCTTATTGATTTTCGGAAGCACGCCTGCCATTTCAAGAGCATTTACTGCAACCTTTCTGTTTTCCTCATTAACCTCTTCGGACAAAACATTTTCTGCAACAGTCATTGCGAAAACTCGATAATCCTGAAAAACGCAGGCAAATTTCTCGCGATATTGCAAAAGGTCATATTCTTTTATGTTTCTTCCGTTATAAAGAATCTCGCCCTCGGTAACATCATAAAGGCGCATTAAAAGCTTTGAAAGAGTAGTTTTACCTGCACCATTGTGACCAACAACCGCAATAGTCTGACCCTTTTCAATTTTAAATGAAATATTCTTTAAAATATAGTCTGCATCATCTGTATATCTGAATGAAACATTTTTGAATTCAAGGCTCTCAAAATCCTCGGGAATAATGTCACCACTCTGAATTTTCGGCTCATATTCAAGAAATTCTCTTAAATTCTGAACCCAAAGACAATGCTTTTGTTGCATTGAAAAATAATACGCTAACTGATTTATTTTGTTTCGGCAGGTTGTTATTGCGGAAACGAGAACGGAAAACTCAGAAATGGGAATATCACCTGCAACAAGCAATCTGTAGCAGCCATAAACGAAACCGCCCGTAACGGGAATAATCTCTGCAAAATAGTCGGACACACATTCAAGAAGCGCGATTTTCCAACCATATTTTTTAATTACACCAATATTTTTACTGATAGCCTTACGGAAGCGCTTTTCAAGAACAACAAAGATATTGGTTGTTTTGATTTCCTTTGCAAAATCCTTGAGAAGAATTGTTCTTCTTACATAGTCCTTCTCTCTTTCAAAGGGTGTCATTGCCTTTTCTTTTTCAAGCTCAATATTGTTTTTTATAGTTCTGAAAATCATAACCACAAAGGGACAAGCGATGAATAAAAGCAGCCACGGGTCAATATTAACAAGGTATATTACAAGGAAAACAAGACTGATTACTGAGCCGAGAGTCCATGCGGAGCCCTCAATAATTCTCTTGAAGCCACCTTGGTCAACAACCCATGTTGCTCGGTTATATTTATCGAAGAATGCGGGATTTTCATAGCAGCCAAGCTCAACATCCTGAGCCTTTTTGAAAATCAGCGAATTTATGTAGCTTTCGCATTTGATTTCAAATTTAATTCGCACCGTATAAACATCGATGTAGCCTATCAGGTCAACTAAAAGCTTTCCTAAAACAATGATACCCATTCTGATAGCAAAATCTGTAAATGTGCCATTTTTCTCAATTAATGACAAGGCTGTTTCAAGAAACATAACATTGATTACAACTGCATAATATACATTTTCAAGGATATATGAAAAATATATTATAAAAAGGGACAATGGCGCACATTTCAATGCACACCCTAACATAAAAGTGGTGTTTTTAATTATATACGCCTTCTGCCTTTCCTTTTTCTTTATCTTACTCATTTATTTACTCCCAAAATCAAAGTATATAAATTGTATATAAAAAATATAATCTTGTCAACGAAAAAAAGATTGTTCAGATAAAAAACCTGAACAATCTTTAAATTAATATTTATCTTTAATCTTCAAGCCCGTTGTGTTATAAGCACTCCTGTAAGAGCCACTGTAAGCACGGACAGAGTAGTAATAGGTCTTGCCCTTTTTAGCAGTTTTATCAACATACGAATTAGTTGATGCACCTGTTACCTTAGCAATCTCCTCCCAAGAGCCTGAGCCTGTTTTTCTATAAACAAGATAACCGGAAGCTCCTGTTACCTCTTTCCATTTGAATGTAACGCCACTCTTTGTACTCTTAACGCTTTCGAGAGAAGGTCTTGCAAGGCGTTTGATTTTAAGACCATCTGCAATATAAATAGACTGATAATCACTATAGGCAGCCTTAACTGTATAAGTATAAATCTTTCCTGCTTTAGCGGTTTTATCTGTAAAGCTTAAGGAGGTTGTTGTTTTAATTTCCTCCCATTTTGAAGAACCGCTCTGCTTTCTCATAACAATGTACTTTGATGCGCCTGTTGATTTAGCCCAAGAAATTGTTACACCGCTTGTAGCATTTTTAATGGATTTAAGCTTAGGAGCAGAAAGTCTTTTAATTGTCCAACCGCTTGTATTGTAGCCGGAGAAAATATCACCGTTATATGCCTTCACGGTATATTTATATGTCTTACCGTTCTTAACATCCTTATCGGTATAAATATTTTTAGTTGCAATTGCAACTCTCTTCCATGAGCTATCACCGGGACCCTTACGGTAAACATAATAGCTCTTTGCACCTGAAATTTTGTCCCATGTAACAGTTATAGCAGAGGTTTTATTTGCTACAGTAGCCTTAGGAGAACCGAAATATTTGAAGGACTTTGATTCATAATAGCTTTCGCTATCGCCCTTAATCGCCTTGACAGCGTAATAATATTTTACGCCATTTTTTGCAGTTTTATCGGTATAAGAGGTTGTTGAAGTGGAAACTGTTTTGATTGTTTCCCAATCATCACCGCTTTCCTTACGCATAATTTTATATTTCTCTGCATTCTTTACGGAGCTCCATGAGAACTTAATTCCGCCATAAGCATTTGAAAATGAGGAAAGCTCGGGAACCTTAAGGAATGTATGCTTGAATGAATCAGGTGCAGCACATTCGTCCTCACCCCAGACAGCAAAAACTCTGTATCTGTAGGTACGGCCTGCAGTTAAATCTGTATCCTTATAGCTTGTTGATAATGCGGAAAGAGTTGCAATCGTTTTATATGAGCCTGAATTATTGCCGGATGAATCAACTGTAACTCTTTGTACCCTGTATTTTTCTGCACCTGCAATTTTTGTCCATTCAATTTTAACTGTTGCAGTATAGTTTGTAGCAGAGGTAATTATGGGAGATGCAATATATTTAATCTGAACGGTCTGCTCATCGTCTATACCGCCTTCAAATTCCTCAACAACGGGAATAATCCCATAGGTATAAATCTTACCGCTTTCAACTGTTGTATCAGTAAAATCCACCTCAGCGGTTTCGCCGATTCTCTTCCACTCGCCACTATCCTTACGGCAAACTATATAATTATCTGCAAATTCATGGTTTCTCCATTTGAGATAAACGCCGTCGTTTGTTCTTTCAGCGCGAAGCCCTGTAACACCGATAATTCTCATAGTCGCAGGAGTTTCCTCACTGCAATAGCTTGTACCCTTATGGCTTATTGCCTGAACAGCATAGTAATAAATCTCACCATTTTCAACAACGGTATCAATGTAGCAAAGCTCCTCACCTGCACTGATTGTATCAACCAGCTTCAAGGAAGCCTCACCCTCAGCTCTTTTATATACATAATACTCTGATGCACCGATAGAAGCATTCCAACTAACTTGAATAGCGTCCTTGGTGTTCACAGCACCAACCTTCTGAGGTGTTTTAAGGAAATAATAGCTATTTAAAGAAGAAACCTTTTCACTTTCGGAATTGCCGATAAATGGTGCTGCACAATAATAATATTCATCGCCACCAAGCACAGAGTTGTCGCGAAAGCTGTCAAATTCCTTTGTAACACTACCTACCTTAACCCATGCAGAGGAAGCAGTTTTTCTATAAATATTATAGCCGTCAACGCCCTCAACCTGTTGGAAATAAACAGTAATATAATCTGCTTCGGGAACAACATCTGTAATTGTTGTTGCGGGAACTCTTGTTATTGTGTAGCCTGTTTTGGTTAAAGCACTTTCGCTATAATCGTTGACTGCCTTAATGCTATATGTATAGGCTTTGCCTGCATCAACAATGGAGTCAACAAATCTGTTTGAAATGGCTATATCGTATTTTGAAAGCTCTGATTCAACACCAACAATTTTTCTGTAAACAATGTAATATGATGCGTTTTCAACGGGCTCCCATTTCAGCTCAACACCATCTGCAATATTTGAAACAGAGGTTACTGACGGAGATGGCAAATAAGTAACAATCTGACCCTCTTCAAGGCTATCTGTCACAAAGCCACCGAAAACTGCATTAACATCGTATTCGTAGGTCTTTCCGTTTTCAGCAGAGGTATCCTTATATGCCGTTGTCAGAGTTGCAGGGCGCTCAATTAAAAGCTCCCACTCCTCTGCACCAAATTCACGGCGCATAATCTGATAGCTGTCAGCCCCTGCGGAAGCTGTCCATGAAATATCAATACCGCCCACACCATTTATTGCAACGATGCCCGAGGGCTTTGCAACATATCTGCAGGACGCTGTAAGAGAGGTGTAAATGCTTGTAGCGCCATCCTCATTAACAGAGCGGATTCTATACATATATGTTTTTCCGCTTTCAAGGTCTAAAACATCATTGTAATAGAGTCTGTCAGCAGAAATGGGTGTATATTCACTTCCCCATGCACCATCAAGAGTTTTTCTCTGAAGCTGATATTCAACCGCACCAACAGCCTCTTTCCATTCAACAACAATTTTACCTGTTTTAAGAGTTGCTTTTATTGTATCGGGAGATTCAATTGTTACAATCTTTGAAATCCTGGCAATAGTCTGCAAGCCATCCTGAATAGTAATAGACTGGTCCTCGTTAGTTGTAGAGAAAAATTCTTTACACTTAAACTCTACCCATGTTTCAGGTCTTGTATCGTCAATTACATCAAATGTAATGCTGAAGAAATCAGTATTGGAGCTTACCTTTTCGGGAGTTGTATTGGTGTAAGCAACAGAATAACTATTAGGATCTGCAGCAGAAATACCATTTACATATAAGCCCTTGAACTGCTGAACGCCTGAGTTTGTGTATGAAGGCTTGAAGCCCTCCTCGGCAGGAGCTAAAACGCTACTGTCGAAATTTATTAAAATCACTGCGCCGCCAAAGCCCTCAACACCACCGCTGAGAGTGACGGTATAAGTAACCTGTCCGTTCTTTACGGCACCGCTTTTTACAGAAAAAAGCTTTTCTGCAACGCCAACCGCAGAAGCCTGAAATGCACTACCGAACACGGAAAAGCACATTATTAAGCAAAGTAAAAAAGATACTACTCTTTTCAAAAGCATACCTCCTAATTGATAGAGTGAATAGATTCGAACCACATATGGTTTAATACAATCACTCTATGGTAACAGTTCCCTCGGTTAAGAGGGAACTGTTTATTTTTTAATATTTGTCTTTAATCTTAAGCCCTGTTTTGTTAGCACTCTTTGAAGAGCCGGAGTAAGCCTTTACAATGTATGTATAGGTTTTTCCCTTCTTTGCGCTCTTGTCAAGATAGCTTACCTTTGTAGCGCCCTTTACAGTTGCAAGCTCCTTATAGCTACCTGAGCCTTCTTTTCTGTAAACAACATAGCCTGCTGCACCTGTTACCTTGCTCCATTTGAAGGTAATACCACTCTTTGAGCTTGTAACCTTTGAGGGTGTGGGAGCTGCAAGGCGTTTAATGGATGTACCTGATGTATTGTAGCCTGAAATAATGCTACCATCAACAGCCTTAACCATATATTTATAGGTTGTGCCGTTCTTTACATTCTTATCTGTGTAAGAAGCGGAGGATGTTGTTGCAATCTTGGTCCATTTTGTTGCAGAGCCTGCCTTGCGGTAAACATAATATTTCTGTGCACCGCTTACCTTACCCCAAGAAACCTTGATTGATGTGCTTGTAGTATTTTCTGCCTTAACAACGGGAGCTGCAAGGTAGTTTACTGTCTTTGCAATATCATTGAAGTGTGATGTGCTGTGATATGAAGCGCTGTCACCATCAACAGATTTTACTGCATAGTAATATTTTGTATCGCTCTTTGCAGTTTTATCTACATAAGAAGTAGATGTTGTTGAACCCATATACTTCCAGCTTGTAGATTTTGTTTTGCGATAAACATAATATTTTGATGCACCGGAAGCTTTGCTCCATGTGATTTTGGGACCGCCGTAAGCATTCTCAACGCTCTTGATTGTGGGATTTTTAAGGAATGTTACTGTCCAGCCCTTTTCGTATGTTGCGCTGTAATCCTCGCCGTCACCGCTGACAACTGTGTAAACATATTTTTTACCTGCAACTACAGTTGAGTCCTTTGCAGTAACATAGGTGATTTTGTTATCTCCATCCTTGATTTCCTCATACTCAAGAGAAACCTTTACCTCTGTCCACTGGCTTTTGCCTGCTTCCTTACGATAAACGATATATTCATCTGCACCAAGAACATCTTCCCATTTAAGAGTAAGGTATGTTTTATAGTTCTTGATTTCAAGAACCTCAGGAACAGAGAGATAATAGATAAACTGCTGAGTAACTGTACTTACAGTATCACCGCAAACAGCCATAACTGCATAGTAGTTGTTACGACCACTTGTTGCTTCCTTATGAATATAGGATGTGCCCTTTACAGTTGCAACAAGCTTAAGGTCTTCAGCCCTACGGGTTGTTGAATAGTAAACCTTGTATTCCTCTGCACCGCGAACTGCGTCCCATGAAACCTCAACACCGCCGTAAGCAGCATTAAGTTCAACATCGGGCTCATCAAGACAGCAAGCTAAGTCAGATTCTGTAATAGCACTCTTGATGTCGCCGTAAACAGACTGAACACCATAAACATACTGAACGCCTGAAAGTGCTTCGCCGTCAATATATTTGTATTCCTTTAATGTGTCCTGAGCAATAGTACCAACGGGAGCACCGAACTGACCATTAGCTTCTCTTCTGTAAATATTATATTTTTCTGCGCCTTCAACCTTTTTGAACTTGAATTCCATACCGTTGGAGCCATTGAAAACGCCAACAACCTCGGGAGCAGAAAGGAAGTAAACTGAATTGGAAACAACTGAAAGCTCTGTTTCGAAGTTGTTTGCTTTAGATACGATAGCGTAAACATATGTAACACCGCTATCAACAACTGTATCGTCGAATTTAGTCTGAGTTGCAGGAACGGATGTGATTCTCATCCATGTGCCTGTAGTAGTTTTTCTGTAAATGATATACTGCTCTGCAAGGTCTGATGCCTTCCAGCTTACAGTAATATGGTCCTCGCCCAATGCAGCAACAACCTCAGTTGTAAGAGGAAGCTTTGTTACATCATAGCCTGTTGTTCCAAGAACACTCTTGTCGCCATTTTCAGCAACAGAGCGAACCTGATAGGAATAAGTTGCCTTGTCTTCAACATCCGCATCTGTAAAGATGTTTTCAGTTGTTGTACCAACAAGAGTATATTCAGCCTCACCGGGAGCCTTTCTGTAAACCTCGTAGCTTACAGCTAACGGAACGAATGACCAGTTAATAACAATATCTTCATAATTCAATTTGCAACCAACTATGCTTGCATTTGCAATAAAGATAAGTGTGGCAGGGTCAACTGAGCTTTCTGCAACATAAGCCCCCTTGTGTGCCTTAACTGTGTAATAATACTGAACACCGCTTGTAAGGGGTTCATCCTCGCAATAGGTTTCGCCGGCTGTTTCGCCAACCTTTTTCCAGATTAATTTTCCGTTAGCGTCTGTTTCAAGGTCTTCGTTTCTGTATACGCTGTAGGACTCTGCACCATTGAGAGCGCCCCATGAAACCATAGCACCTCTTTCGGTGGGAGCAACTGCTATTTCAGTAATTGTTCCGAAGAAGAAGCCGGGAAGACCGGTTTTATCATATTCTCTTACGCCGAATTCATTAGCAGCTTCAACTGAGTAGTAATATTCAACGCCCTTAACGATGCTTTCGTCGATATATTCGGTTGTACCTGCAGGAACCTCTGTAAGCTTTGCCCATTCGCTGAGGCTTCCGTCATCATTGCTTACTTCTCTACGATAGATATTGTATTTTTCAGCACCTGCTGCAGAAGTCCAAGAGAATTTAAGACCTGCTTCGCAGGATGCAACCTCAAGATTCTTTGCAGCGTTAAGAGTAAAGAACTCGTGGCTGAAAATCTTCTGTGAGCCGTCAGCCTTTCTGATATCGTTGGTATCGTCGCCGTCGTCAGTAATGAATTCGTCGCAGTAGAATTCAACTGCAGTAACAGGACGGCTTTCACCAACTGCTTCGAAGGTGATTTTGATAAAATCCTTATCCTTGTCGCCGATATTAAATCCGTTGGGATTCATATATGCAATAGCATAAGTGTTCTCATCATCATAAACAAAGCCTGTTTCATAATAGCCTGTAACATTAGCCGCAAATTCGTTCTGTGAATTTAATGAACCAACTGCACCACTGTCTGATGTGATATTTAAAACAGTGCTATCAAATTTGAATTTAAGAATTGCACCTGAAATTTTAGTCTGATTAGCTTTAAGTGAAATTGTGTATGTTATTTTGTCATTTTCAAAATCTGTTTTCTCGATTTTGAAAATACCATCAGCCTTATCTGCTGCAAAAGCCTGAGTTGCAGTTGCAGAGAAAACTGACACACACATTACCAGACAAAGAAGTAATGAAATAACTCTTTTCAAAGTAAATCCCCCTTAGGAATCAATAATTTTTATCAATATTTATCTTTGATTGAAAGACTTGATTTGTAGCTGCTCTGATAGGAGCTATATTTTGCGTAAACCCTGTAGGAATATGTTGTTCCCTTTTTAGTAGATTTATCAAGATATTTAACTGTGGACTTACCCTTAACAGTTGCATATTTTTTATAGCTACCTGAGCCTGCTTTTCTGTAAATGATGTAGCCGTCTGCACCCTTTACATCATCCCAGTAAACTGTAACACCGCTCTTTGTGCTGGTAATTTTTTCAAGCTTGGGAGCAGAAAGGAATTTGATTGTTTTGTACGAAGAGCCACCGTATGCTGATTTAACACTGCCGATTGCTCTTACACAATACTTATAGGTTGTTCCGCTCTTTACGGTTTTATCTGTATAAGCACCGCTTGTTGTGCTGCCTACATAAGACCAAGAGGATGCGGAGCCCGCCTTACGGTAAACATAATATTTTGTTGCACCGCCAACCTTACTCCAAGAAACATAAACACCTGAAGATGTATTCTTAACGCTTACCTTGGGTGTTTTGATATATGTCAATGCGTGAGTATCATAATCACTGATATATGAGCCGTTGACCGCCTTAACTACATAGTAGATATATTTACCGCTTGTAGCGTCCTTATCTGTATATGAAGTTGTTGAAGAAGAAACTGTTTTGATTGTTTTCCAGGAGCCACCCTTAACCTTTTTCATAAGCTTGTAGCCTGTAGCACCTGTAACCTCATCCCAGGAAATTTTAACACCGCTAGTTGTTGCTTTAACTGTAAACTCGGGAATGTCAAGACAAATGATTTCCTTTTCGGAATACAAATCACTATATCCACCATTTGAATATACTCGGACTGCATACTGATATTTCTTACCGCTCTGAGCAGTCATATCAGAGAACTTCAAGTCAGTGATTTTACCACTGATATAGCCCCAGGCAGTTACATCGCCATCAGCATCAACAAGTCTTCTGTAAACTCTGTAAGCAGTTGCGCCGTCAACCTTTGACCAGCTTACAACAACCTCATCGTCACCATTCTCAACCTTGAGAGTTGTGGGAGCGACTGTGTATCTTGTTGAAACACCGGCTTTATCATAGCAGGAGTTAAGACCAACCTCATTCATAGCTCTTACTGTATAGGTGTAAGATGTGTTGTTCTTTACTTCGGTATCAAGATAAGTTGTAACATCGCCGTCTGTTGTGCTTTTGATTATCTTGTATTCACCGTCGATTTTCTTATAAACTCTGTAATAATCAGCACCGGTTGTTTTCTTCCAGGAAATTCTCACACCGCCTTTTTCGCTTACAACATCTGTAATCTCGGTTTCGCTGAGGGTTGTTTCCTCAAACAAATAGAATTCCTGAGCTGTGCCGTTTCCTGAGCCTGCGTTTGCAATATTGTTCTCGGGAATGCTTGCACTGTTGAATTCATAGCAATATAATCTTACCTTTGTTTTGGGGCGATTGCCGTCAATTGCCTTAAAGGTGAACTGCATATAAGGCTTATTTGAAGAGCCTGCCTTGTAGTCTGCATCCTGACCATAAGCGTGAGCAATTGAAAACTGATTATCAACGCCTGCCATAAAGTCAGCCTCATAAAGACCTGCGATGCTCTCTCTTTCGCCACCATCGCCATCGTCTACCATACAAGCACCTGAGTTAGCCTTGTCAATAGCAAGAACAGCAGGGTCAAAGCTTGCATAAACAATAGCACCTGAAACATTCACACCCTTATTAAGGTAAACTGTATAGGTGATTTTGTCATTTTTAAAGCCACTGCTTTCAACGGTAAACAAGTCCTTTGCATTACCTGCTGCAGAAGCAGTAACGCCAAGACAAGAGAATACCGAAACAAGCATAGCAAGGCATAACACCAGTGAAATACTTCTTTTCATTTGTAGTTTCTTCCTTTCGGTTTTACGGAAATAAATCCATTATTGTTTTTGTAAATTTGCAGAAGCAACGAGCACTTTTCATAAATAGAGCGCACTCGCCCCCACCATATAAGTTTACATAGTAAATATACCATAAAAACCCTTACTATGTCAACGAATTCCCCTTTAAATAAAATGTAAAAATAGCCAAAGTTTTTCATCTGTTTTTATACATAAAAAACAGAAATTTCGAGCTTTTAAAAAACGGTTAAAACCTCCGAAATATTTAGTTAATAAACGCTTAATATTTACCAAAATATTGAAATAGCAAATTCAATGTGATAATATAAAATCACAATCACGGAAAAGAGGTATTTTATGAAGCCCGTAAGAACTTTTATTCAGCAAAATGGTATTAAATTCTGTCTTGGTGCAGAAAAAGTTATATATGATTTGAGCAAAGGCAAGCTTGCTCAGAACAGATTCTTATCTGCTCTCGATGTTCCTTATGTGGGAAGTAAGATTAAGATTATAAAGGAAACCGAAACCTCAACATTTATTGCAAAATATAATGATAACGGAACTATCGATAACGGTGATTTCAAGCTTCTCGCTACTACCGATATGCACACCGACGAGGATTATTCACTCAACAATAAATCCTTACAGCTTTTCATCAATCAGATTCGCGACGAAAAGCCTGATTTGGTTATTCTCACAGGTGACTGCATTCAGTCAAAATATCAGCAGTTTGAAGCAATTCATTTCGCTCAGATGATGGAAAAGCTTGGAGTTTATTGGGCTTATGTTTTCGGAAACCACGAAGCAAGAGAAGAAAAAGAATTCCACAAATACCTTCTTATGAAAAGCCTTTCCGATTATCCTCATTGTCTTTCAAAATTCGGCGACTCCAACCTTTTCGGCTACGGCAACTTTATTGTCAACATTATGAACTCTGAAACCGAATTGAAGCAGAGCCTTGTATTTATGGATTCAGGCAGAGATATTATACCTGAATATATGGCTCGCGACGGCGTTCCTGCAGAAATGGAGGGTGGCTACGACTACATAAAGCCCGACCAGATTAACTGGTATGAAAAGGAAATGACTGCACTCAAGAAAGCCTACGGCATCTGCCCCAACCTTCTTTATATGCACATTCCGATAAAGGAATACGAGGAAATCTTCAAATTGAACGAAAATGAAGAATATGTACCCACAGGCAAGGGCGAGGTTCTTTATGGCAGAATGTTTGAAAGCGTTGGCTGTTCACCCTTCAATAGCGGTCTTTTTGAGGCTATGAAAAGAAACGGCGCACAGGGTATCTTCTGCGGTCACGACCATGTTAATGACTGGGCTGCAATATATGAGGGCATTCTCCTTGTTTATAACCAGATGGGTAGCTACAATGCTTATAGCCTTGGTGATTTCCGAGGAACATCCCGCCCCGAAGAGGAATGGCAACAGGGCGTAACCCTCACAACCATTCATAATGATACAACTATCGACTTAAAGCAAAGCTTCAACAGCAGATATTTAAAGAAATAAACTTAATAAAACAACGAAAAGCTCCTCTGTTCAACACAGGGGAGCTTTTCTTAGGGGTAGAGTGGGCAAAGCGCTTACGAATCAGATTTTGGGATAGTATTTTCCGCTCATATTTCGTTAAAATACTCGCCAATCCGAAAAGGATTAGCTGCGTTTTTGCCTCATCTGAGCAAAAAATACTTAATCACAAAATTCTTCGACCTTAAACGGATGAGGTTTCGAGGAATTTTGGTCGTATTTGACTGCAGATAGGCTGTCGCCTTTCAAAGGCAAATCGGGCAAAAGTACCGAAACATCGCCGTTTAAGGCTGGTTCGGAAGCGCTTTACCCACTCTAAATATGGAAATAAGGAGATAGGAATGAAAACATGTAACCAACGAAACGAGCTTCTTTCCCGTTCCGTTGGTTACACTATACATCACATTATTTAATTGGGTATGAAAAAGTTGTGAACAATTTAAGAAATAGAGTGAACAAATTGTTAATTCACAACCTCATACATATTTGCCGCATCGTCCTTTTTAGCAAACTCATTAACTGCAAGAACCTTGTATTTTGTAAGGTTATTGCCCATCTGAATTGCAATAACATCCCCAACCTTTACTTCATAGGATGCTCTTGCAATTTTGCCGTTTACCTCAACATGCTTCGCATCGCAAACCTCGTTTGCAACAGTACGGCGTTTTATAATTCTTGATACCTTTAAATACTTATCTAATCTCATAATTATTCCTTTCAGTCACAGATAAAAATATTAAAATGCCGACCGCAGGTCCCGATAATTCTGCATTTTGCACTTTGCATTTTACATTAAAATTTATCTCCCACTCCAGAAAAGATGTTCCTTAACAAGCACTGCTCTGAGCGGTGCTGCTTCAAAACCCGAAATTTTAAGAGGCTGAGCCATAAGAAAATATCTTCCCGGCTTAACATCTGAAAGGTCAAGACCCTCAATTATGGGAATATTCTCTGAAAGAAGGGCGCGGTGAACAGTATGATTTGCACCGCTGATACCGATAGTCTGCGAATCTGTACCTATAAGCTTTATTCCCGAATCTGCAATATAATATGCACTGCTTTCCATAAGATGTGAAAGTCCGTTGCCTTTAATCAGAAGTCTTTCGCAATTTTCAAAGGGAAAATTCTCCTCTGCAAATGCACCTGTAATAGGTCCCGGCGGAGTTTCAACCACAAGGCATTCACCAATAAATAAATCCAATGGTAAGCTTTCCATAGCACCTGCACCGTCAAGAAAATGCAAGGGTGCATCCACATGGGTTGCAGTATGAAGACAGGTGTAAACCGCATTAAGATTACAGCTTTCCCCTGCTCTTATGCTTTTTATATTATCAATATAACCCTCGGGGTCACCGGGGTAAACGGGAGTTTTTAATAAATCTCTTGAAATATCAATCAATTCCATAATAAGCCCTTATTTTAAAAGATTATTTATATCAATCTGAGTGAGAGCTGAAAAATCAGCATTGTTGAATGCTTCAACAGCCTTGTCCATAACAACTCTTTCGAAGCCTGCATCAAATTCAGCAAGTGAAACCTCTGTCTGAGTGCCATCTGCCATACATTTAAGCTGAACAAGACCTGATTCGAGCTCATTGTCACCGATAACAACAGTATATTCAGAGCCGATTTTATTTGCATATTTCATTTGCGCTTTAATAGAACGACCAACAGTGTCAACATTAACGCTATAGCCCTGAGCACGCAAATCTGCAGAAAGCTCAACCGCCTTAAGCACTGCATTTTCACCTGCAGTAACAATTGAAAGGTTGCATTTGGGAGCTTCGGGGAACTGAACTCCGCTTTCCTCCATAGCCATCAAAAGTCTTTCAAGACCGATTGCAAGACCGCAAGCAGGAAGAGCTGAACCTCCCAACTCTTCAACAAGACCGTCATATCTACCGCCACCGCAGAGAACAAGACCCTTTGTTTTTTCGTGCTGTGAAACAAATTCAAAAACAGTTCTTGTATAATAGTCAAGACCACGAACAATCTGAGCATTGATTGTGTAAGAAATATTCATTGCATCAAGGAATTTCTGCAATTTCTCGAAATGGTCACGACAATCGTCGCAGATATAATCAAGAACAACGGGCGCATTTTCTGCAATTTTTGAGCAAACGGGGCTCTTGCAGTCAAGAATTCTCATAGGATTTCTTTCAAGACGGGAAAGACAGGTTTCACAAAGCTCATCCTTTTTCTCATCAAAATATGCCTTTAAAGCATCCTGATATTTTTTTCTGCATTCAGGACAGCCGATTGAGTTGATTTCAAGTGTATATTCCTCAAGTCCGAGAAGAGTGAAATAGCTGTTAGCAAGAGCAATTACCTCTGCATCTGCAAGAGGTGATGCCGCACCAAAGCACTCAATACCAAACTGATGAAACTCACGAAGTCTGCCTGCCTGAGGCTTTTCATAGCGATAGCAGGATGTAAGATAGCAAACCTTCTGAGGAAGAGGCTCGTTGAAAAGACCATGCTCAAGGAATGCACGAACTGCACCTGCAGTACCCTCGGGACGAAGAGTGATTGAACGGTCACCCTTATCGTTAAAGGTATACATCTCCTTCTGAACAACGTCTGTTGTTTCGCCAACTGAACGGTCAAAAAGCTCTGTGTATTCAAAAACAGGTGTTCTCATTTCGTGGAAGCCATAGGTTTTTGCGGTATCGAGAGCTGCCTGCTCAACATACTGTGATTTATAGCTTTCTGATGGTAAAGTATCTTTTGTGCCTTTGATTGCCTGAATATTTCCAGCCATTTTAAATCTCCTTAAAATGAAATAAATTACATTATATTATAAAATAAAAAATCGGGTAATCGGACTTATTGCCGATTACCCAATATTTATACAACAAATTGCCGATAAAATCAAGTCCGTTGAATAATGATTTTCATTAATTCTTGGGATTAACAATATCACGCCAGTCAAGGTCACCATGCTCAAGGCTATGGATGAGAGCCTCCGCAGTTGCAATATTAGTTGCAACAGGAATGTTATGAACATCGCAAAGTCTTAAAAGGTTTGCTTCATTGGGCTCACCGGGCTTAGGATTAAGAGGGTCACGGAACAAAAGCAAAAGGTCAATTTCATCGCAAGCAATTCTTGAGCCGATCTGCTGAGCGCCACCCTGAGAGCCGCTGAGATATTTTTCTATATTAAGTCCTGTTGCCTCGGAAACAAGCTTACCTGTTGTACCTGTTGCACAAATGCTATGCTTACTTAAAATGCCACAATAAGCAATACAGAACTGAGTCATAAGCTCTTTCTTGGAGTCATGTGCAATTAAAGCTATATTCATTAATCTCACTCCTCATAAAACTATGATACCAATTTTTTATTATTTTAACAGAAAAAGACAATATTTTCAATAATTTCAAAAATATTTTTCTAAAAAAGCAAATAGAAATTATGAATTAAGCTTTGCAAAATTCTCTTTGTTTGCTTTATAGAGATTTTTATAAACCTCGTAATATTTATCGTAGGCTTTTTTGTTTTCCATATTGGGCTCAAAGGACTTGCTTACAGGAATAAGGCTCTTTGCATCCTCAATGGATTTACATTGACCAAGACCAACTGCAATAAGAACTGCCGCACCCATAGCACCAACATTCTGCGGTGTGTCAACAGTTTCAACTGTCTTGCCCAAGCAGTCGGCAAGAATCTGACAGGTAAGGTCAGAAAGTGCACCGCCACCAACGAAACGAACCTTTTCAGAGGATTTAACCTTCTTTTCTTCTGTTTCAAGGAACCAACGAAGATGGTAGCAAACGCCCTCGAGCACCGCTCTTATCATTTCGCTCTTTCCTGTTTCAAGGCTGATATTGAAGAACATACCGCGAGCATTTGGGTCTTCAAAAGGACAACGGTTACCGTGAAGCCAGGGTGTAAAAATAACGCCACCTGAGCCTGCGGGAACATCCTTAACCGCGTGTGTCATATAATCATAAAGGCTTGTATATTTAGCCTCGTAGCCATCTGTAATATTTTTCTTTTCAAGATAAATACCGATTTCGTCAAGAGCAAGGTGATCCTTAACCCATTCAAGGCATTTACCCGCTGTTTCAAGCTCACCGAAATAGTTATATCTTCCCTCTTCTGCGCCAACAACTGCCGCAATCATAGCAGAAGCATCAACAATGCTCTTGTCAACAACAGTTGAAACCCAGCCTGATGTACCGCTGTAAATATGAGTGTCGCCGAGAGCAACCGAGCCTGCACCGACACCAATAAGAGAAGCATCTCCGCCGCCGCCCAAAACTGCAGTACCGGGCATAAGACCAAGCTCCCTTGCGGGCTCCTCTAAAAGCTCACCAACCTTTTCTGCTGATTTTTTGATTTCAGGAAGGTGGTCGAAATTAACGCCGAGCATTTTGCACATTGATTTGCTGAACTCGTGCTTTTTGATATCGTAAAGAAGAGTTGCAAAGGCAGAGTCATGTGTCATACAGAACTCGCCTGTCATTCTTGTAATGAAATATTCCTTAACATCAAGCCATTTATGTACTCTCTTGAAGTTTTCAGGCTCATTATTTTCAACCCATTTATATTTCCATACAGGGTCTTTAACAGAAGCGGAAACCGCACCTGTTATCATAAGAGATTTAAGAAGCTTGGGAATAAATGCGCCTGCAATCTGAGGGCCGTATGCCATACCCTCCTTAAGCTCCTTTCTCGCTCTCTGGTCCATATAGCTCATAGCACGACGAACAGGCTTTCCGTCCTTATCAACAAGAACTATACCCTGCATCTGTGAGCAGAAGGATATACCGCAAATATCCTTTATGTCAACATCGCATTTTTCAAGAACCTTTTTAGTGGTAGTACACATTGCGTCCCACCATTCCTGAGGGTCCTGCTCTGCACCACCGTCAGGAAAAACATAAAGCTTATATCCTT
Source organism: Acutalibacteraceae bacterium (assembly GCA_045660345.1). Classification (GTDB taxonomy): domain Bacteria; phylum Bacillota; class Clostridia; order Oscillospirales; family Acutalibacteraceae; genus DTU089. Next base: position 70,484 of record JAZRDP010000030.1, on the reverse strand, counting down.
CGGAAGCAGCAGATACTAATTTAATTGTATCCCCCAATTCAAAAATACAGGTCTTAACACCTGTTGTACCTATATCATATGTAATAGCATATTTACCCATTTCTAACCCTCCGAAAATTTCCACATAGTTAGTTATTATAAGTATGCACTATTTTATGTTAATAATCAACAGTTCACCATTAAAAAGTTGCACAAAATTTATTGACTTTGCTTGTTTTTTATCACAAATAAAAAAAATAAAAAATTTTTTAAAAAAAGTGTTGACATTTCATTTTTTTCTGATATAATTGTCAATGTTGTTCGACGGACGAACAGTTCATCGAAGTCGGTGTTGATGGCGTTGAGGGTCCACCCGTTCCCATCCCGAACACGGTAGTTAAGCTCAACAGCGCCGAAAATACTTGGTGGGAAGCCGCCTGGGAAGATAGGGCGATGCCGACACTACAAAGCAATCACTCAGTAGAGTGGTTGCTTTTTTCTTTTCAGAAAAAGTTGCAAATAGAAAATACCAGACATAAAGTTTCGGGGGCACAAAAATGTGCCGTAGAGAAGAAGTAAAGGCGAGTCCTACCTCTCTTCAAAGAGAGGGGGACCGCCTTTTGATTTTTATATATTTTGATTTTGTTTCAAGCGTATAGTTAATAGAATGCTTGAATACAGTAGGTCGGGCGGTGGAGAGTTCTCGACGCGAGTGAAGGAGCGTTGTTCCGCCGTAGGGGGAAATGTAACAAACCGAATGTTTTGAATTTATATATTCAGGAGTTAATTTTATAGCCAATTTCTCTATATTCAGGAGCAAGCTTTACTCCGTTTGCAAGAGCTTCGCACACATTGTTGATTATAACAAAGTCTTTCTTTGGTTTGGTTTTTTCTCATTTTAACAGCATATTCTTTTATATCGTGGTTCATTGGTAATGGTTTTCTTTTATCCATTGTTAATTCTTTATATGTTGGTAAGGAGAGTGTATTACAGTTTCACCTACGGTGAAATGACGCTCGAGGGCTCGCGTCAAGAACTCTCCACCACCCGCCAAACACTATTGCGATAATTTATATTTGGCTCGCTTAATACTTTATTGAAGCTTAAAGCTTTTTCAAGGTGGTCCCCCTCTCTTTGAAGAGAGGTACACCAATACATCAATTTTATTCGTTTGAATCTACTTTTTGCGAAGCTCATTCCGCATTCCGAACTCCGCATTCCGCATTCGATATCAGTCGAAATAACACTCCACCCTATTTATCGGCACGCCCATAGAAGAAAAGCGTTTTTCGTATTCTGTCATGACATTTCCTTCCATATATTCGGAATTGTGCAAATCAAAGGTAAGCTTTTCTATTCTTATACCAAACTCCTTGAATTCCTCCAATGAGAAATCAAAAAGACCTCTATTATCGGTTTTGAAATAGATTGCACCATCTTTTTTAAGAATTTTCTTATAAATTGCAAGAAAGGTTTTGTAAGTAAGTCTTCTCTTTTCGTGACGAGCTTTAGGCCAAGGGTCAGAAAAATTAAGATAAATTCTGTCAATACTTCCTTCGGGGAAAATCTCTTCAAGCTCTTTTGCATCAACGCAACAAACTCTCACATTACCCAGTCCTGAATTTTTAATCTTTTCTGCCGCAATAACAAGAACATCAGAAACCTTTTCAACTGCAAGGAAATTTACATCTGGCTCTTTCGCTGCAGTTCCGACAATAAAATCACCCTTACCGCATCCAATTTCAATTCTTATAGGATTATCATTTCCGAAAAGCGCCTGAGAGGTATTGCCCTCTGCTTTTAAATCCTTAATAACAATATTTCCGCAAGCCTCAAGTCGCTCTGCGCCGTGTTTTTTCTTATGTACTCTCATTTCACACACTCACTTGTAATAAATATACAATTATTATAAGGACATAACCCTTGTTTGTCAAATAATTTGCCCCTTGTTTTTCCAACACCCTTCTAGTATAATGTTTAGTATCATTTTACTAAGGTGTGAAAAAATGGAAAACACAAACAAAAACGATTCCTTGGGTTTGAGTCTTAATAAAAAAACCATGGCAACCATCTCATTGGTGCTTATGTTGATTCTCGCTTTTATAGGCGTTCTCACTCAGACGCTTCCCCGAGGAGAATATCAGATAATCACACAGGATGGTCACGAAGCAATTGTTGACGGAACCTATGAGGTTCTTGAAGACTATAAAATGCCTATTTGGAAAATCATTCTTTCCCCTATTCTCTGTTTGGGTAGCAGCTATGCAGGAACTGGCGTTGCAATTATTGCCATAATTGTTCTTATCGGTGGTGCATTCCTCATTCTTGATAAATGCGGAATTTTAAAATACATAATGGCAACTCTTATAAATAAGTATAGCAACAAAAAATACACCCTGATGGCAATTGTTGTATTTGTCTGTATGTTTTTAAGCTCAACCTCGGGTGTTCTGGAGGAATCCATAACCCTTGTGCCTATTGCCGTTGCGGTTTCTCTTGCTATGGGATGGGACTCCCTTGTAGGCTTAGGTCTCAGCCTTGTTTCAATTGCATGGGGCTTTACCGCAGCAACCTTTAATCCCTTTAATGTTGTAACTGTTCAGAAGCTTGCAGATTTAGAGGTTTTCTCGGGACTCTGGCTTCGTCTTCTGATTTTCGTTGGTGTTTATCTCATTCTTTTCTTATTCCTTTTCTTATATGCAAAAAGAATTGAAAAAGACCCAACCAAATCCATTGTTTACGAATCTGACAAGGTGCTTCGTGAGAAATTCACAATGACTGATGCAGAAGCAGTTCTTGGCAATCCCGACATCCGCAAGGGCACAAAGGCTTTCGTTACCTGCATTTTAATTGATGCTATTTTCATAGTTCTCGACTTCGCTTTCAATTTAGGTGGCGGACTTTCACTTCCCGCTATGGGAATTCTCTTTACCGTAGGCGGACTTTTAGCGGGTCATTATTCAGGTCTAAAAGGCAAGCAACTCGGTAAAAGCTTCTTTCAGGGTGCAAAAACAATCGCCCCCGCAGCACCTCTTATAATTTTTGTTATTGCAATTTCCTATGTTCTTAACGAAGGAAAAATTATGCATACAATTCTTTATGAATTGAACAATGCAATGCACGGCGTTTCACCTTATATCGCAATATTCATTCTTTTTGCAGTTATTGCAATTCTTGAATTTTTCATCGGCAGCGGTACTGCAAAGGCCTTCCTTATTATGCCGCTTGTTGCTCCTCTTTCCGACCTTGTTGGTATCACAAGACAAAGCGTTGTTACAACCTTCTGCATCGCAGACGGCTTCACAAATCTTCTTTACCCCACAAGCGGACTTATGATTATTGCAATCGGTCTTATCGGTGTTTCCTACGGAAAATGGCTCAGATGGTCTTGGAAGCTTTTCGTTGCAGAATTCGCCTTCTCCTCTCTTGTTATGCTCTTTATGGTGGCAATTAATTATCAATAACGAATTCATTACAAACAAAAATTCCGAAAGTTCAGAACTTTCGGAATTTTTTTGTTTTATTCAAAATCTTCAAAATCTGCTTCAGGAGCACCATAATCAGGCTCAGCGTTTTCCACTACCTTTTTGCCATCCTTATTAAAGCCATCCTGAACTACAATTGATTCATCAATCCATAATACTAAATCGTCCTCAGAATCATCTTCATACTCTTCATCGGGGTCTAAATCCGCATTGAAGTCGCGTCTTCTGAGACCAATTACAACCGCAACAGCAATAATCGCTATTAAAACAACTGCACCGATAATAATAAATGGGATATAGTTCTTTTCTTCCTCAATATTATCGTCCGCTGTTTCGGGAACATCTTCAAATTCCGCAGAAATTGTAACTTTTCCCTTTGGCATAGTAAAGCTGAAAACATCTGTTGATTTACCATTTACAAGCAAGCTTCCTGCAACAAGTCTTTTACCATCATCAGGAATAACTGTAATAAATACAGGCTCGCCTTCAGAAGCCTTTGTGGGATTGCTTTCGAGCTTACCGCCAACAGCGTCCTCAATAACAATATCAAACTCAATGGTGCTTTCATCAGCAAGCCATTTTGCATATATTGTCATTTCTTTTTTTGCTACATCCTTTTCAAAATCCCAAGGCTTTTTGAATTTGGCATCGGAATACCAGCCGTCAAAAATATAGCCTTCTCTTACGGGGTCAGAGGGTAACGGAAGAAGGCCTTCCTTCTCAACAAGAGTTTTAAGTCTTTTTTCGCCGTTATTCTTTTCAAGATACACATAGAATGTACCTTCAGCAAGCTCCTCAGTAGTCGCTTCAGTTACCTTCTGATTATCATTAGCCTGATTATTCTGATTGCTCTGATTATTCTGAGGTCTTTCCTGAGAAGCAGTTTCCTGAGCTGTAGGCTTCTTTGTAGGCTTCTCGGTAGCTGACTCAGTAGGCTTTTTTGTAGGCGCTTCAGTAGGTTTTTCGGTGGGCGCCTCTGTTTCAACCACCTGCTCCTGAGTTGTGGGCTCAATGGGTTGAATATTAAAATCAAAATCCACATCACCATTTTCTGCAAATGCGATAAATGTATTGCAGAACAAGCACATTATCGCAGCTGCACAAATAATAGTTTTCAAGAATTTTTTTGTCATTTTTATCCGCCTTAAAATTAGTAGAAATATTAATAAGTAGAATCCATATTTTCGTTAACAACCTCTTTAACTTCCTTAACGAAGGTAGAGTTTGCGATTTTTTCCTGAAGTAATTCATAGAAACGGTCTTCATCAACAGGAAGAGAAACCTTTTCACCCAACCATGATGAAAGGAATGCAGCATTGGAAATCATAAGACCATTGATGCCCTCCTGACCTGATGCAACAAGCTCCTCACCTCTGAGGATTGCAGCAGCAAACTTGTTCATAACCTCTGTATGCTGTTCGTTTCTGCCGTCAAGCTCTGCTTCAAAGGTTTCATATTCGATGCTACCGAAGCCTTCTGCAGCATTTTTGGTGAATTCAGACACAGATTCCTTAAGCTCATTAACAATAAGCTTTCCGTTTTCGCAAATAAGCTTTGCTCTGTCAAGAGTGATTTCGAGTCTGTTTGTACCGGGACAGTCACCTGTTGTTGTAATAAATGTACCTGTTGCACCATTGGGGTATTCAGCATAAATCATAACATCGTCTTCAACCTCGATATTATGCCATTTACCCTCATGACAAACTGCAGTAATCTTTTCGGGCATACCGCAAATCCACTGCCAGAGGTCAAGCTGATGAGGACACTGATTAAGAAGAACGCCACCACCTTCACCTGACCAGGTTGCACGCCATCCGCCTGAATTATAATATGTCTGTGTTCTGTACCAGTCGGTAATAATCCATGTAACGCGAGTCATTTCGCCATATTTACCGCTATGAACAATCTCGTGAGCCTTTCTGTAAAGGCAGTTTGTTCTCTGGTTGAACATAATACCGAAAATCTTGTCGCTCTTATCTGCAGCAGCATTCATTTCTCTTACCTGCTTTGTATAAACGCCTGCAGGCTTTTCGCTCATTGCGTGAAGACCCTTTTCAAGAGCCTCAATAACAAGTGGCGGATGGTCATAGTGAGGTGTTGCAATAAGAACTGCATCAACCTCTCCTGAATCCATAAGAGCTGAAGCTGTATCAAATGTTTTAACCTCTGGAAGCTGTTCCTTAGCCCACTCTAATCTGTCAGGCTTAATATCAGCAACCGCAGTAATTTCGATTTCGGGCATTTTGCCCTGAATAGCATTTTTAATATGGCTTGAACCCATATTACCAACACCAATAATACCTAAACGAACCTTTTCCATAAAAATCAAATCCTCCGTTTAATTTATAGATAACCCGCCATAATATATGCGAGGTGTTTTACATGAACGATAAAAATCCAACTAAAAAAGCATTGGAGCTTACTGAAAGCTTTAATAATGATAAAATCCACAGCGATATCAACGGCTCTTATACCGGTCAACCCTTAAGCGAGGACGAGCCCGTACAGGACGCTGACGATTTATGATTATTTTTCAGCCTCTTCTTTTTCAACTTTCCGTTTGATGCCACAATACTTCCTGTCATAGCAAAAATTGTAAATGCCGCAAAGAAGCCCTGAACAACTATGAGCTGAATGCAGTTAAGGGCTGAAAGCCCTGAAACAAAAGCCAACGCACTTACAATTGCAAGACCAATACCCATAGCACAGGTTTGGAAAATATTGAGAATATGCTTAACAGAGCCCAAGGACAATGCCGAATTTATTGCCGCAAGGAATGAGTCCGGCTTTCCGTCGTGCATTAAAAGAGCATCTGCCGCAGAGGTAACTCCCGCGCAATAGCTTTTATAAATATCGCCCGAAACAGCGGAAAGCACCTTAACGCCACTCTGCGGAAGAGAAAGCTTTGATGAAACCATTTCATCGGTAATATTCGCATCATCCGAGCGAACAAGAAGAGAAATACTATTCTTTTCAATAGCCTTAAGAAGCTTTGCATTTGCAGTATTTACATCATACGAAACAATGAAAACTGCCGCCGCCTTGCCGTCAACGGAAAGATAGAGAGGGTATCTTCCCTCACATAAATGGCGTTCAATAAGCGACATATCGGGAATAACTACATTGTGATTTCTTAAAAGGTCACTGCTACCAACAAGAATTCTTCTGTTGAAAATCCATGCAGAGAGACCTAATTTATCTTCATAGGTAAGTGAATCAACCGGTGGCAAAAGTGAGGTTTCGCCAACAATTATTCGTTTGAACAAATTGCCTAATGGACCGCCTGATTTTATGAGAAGCGATGCGGTATATAAAATAGCTTCGTCAATCTGTATATCATAAAATGGATGAATACCGAAAACATTACCGCCATTTTCATCAAAAACATCCGCACTGTCAAAGGCAATTGCATTTGCCTTGCTACATTCATTGAAGGCGTCCCAGCCTGCAATCATACCACCCTTTTCCAAAAGCTTTTTAGAGTTTTTGGAAATAATAAGAGCATCAACAAGATATGAGAAATATGGGACGCTTACGCTTACTGCACCTGTAAAGGCAGTAATTGCTGAAAGCGTATCTTTAGTAATAAGAAGAGTTATTGCACCCACAAGAACAGATGCACCAAAGCTTATTGGAACAAGGCGTCTGTTAATATCATCTGACGGGTAGAACTTCTGAGAAAGCTCAATAAATCTTCTTGGGAAGCTTGTTTTCTGAGAAGCCAAAACATTGGGGTCATCAAGAAGAAGTCCTCTACCAATTTCAAAGGCAGTCTGCTTTTTCTCAATTTTACCGATGGAATACAGCTCATTGTTTGAAATGTACTCAAAATTCCCCGCTATTCTCTTATACTCAAAATATTCTGCGGTTCTGTTAAAGGCAACAGGTAAGACTGCCGCCGCAGTAAGAAGCGCAAGACCATTCTCAAAGGGCTCCGCCGATGAGAAAAGGAAAACAATATTCTGAACAAGAGCCGCAAAAACAGATATAACCGAGCCTGTATTCTTTCCGAATTTCATACCCTTAAAGGAACGAAGTCCATCCAAAAGCACATCTGCATTTGCAATAATTGTTATAACCAATGCTATAAGAGATGCAATAAGAACACCCTTTTCTGTTTCAGGGAAGTTCATTGCAAATATAGAAAGCGCAGTCAATATACCGAAACAGACATAGCTTGCAACCATACCTGCAAAGGAAGTATTTTTGTTTTTCTTAAGATAATATGAAACCTTAAATTTATCGTCAGGTGTGCGGTATTCATCAGTTCCGTATCTTTTAGGAGTGTCGCTTTTTTCTTCTCCTGTAATATCACTTGTAATGGTAAAGGTACTTGCTTTTACCTTTCTTTTTTTAATAAGCTCCTCTTCAACTTCTCTTTCGTCAACAATGTTGACCTCTTGGGTATGGAAGCCCTCAAAGGAAAGCTGGGAATCATCATATTCATCGGGTAGCTCCTGCTCATGAGCGTTACCGTCCGTAACTGCTAAGGAGCGAAGACCGATTGTACGGGTTTTTGCATCCTGATATTTGTCATTTTCAGAGTCTTCCTTTACATCCCCGAAAACAACTGTTTTATCAGTTATGTTATTTTCATTTATTCTGTCATCAGGAACGAGAGTGGGAACAGGCGAAAGGTCGGCAGTATGCTCAAAGCTACTTTTCTTTTTAACAAAACCGCTTCTTTCATATTTCTGCTCTTCCTCGGGAACAATAGGATGCTCCGCAGTTTTTTCAAGATTCTGAATAGGTCTGTTAAAAAATCTGTCTCTGTATTTTTCGCTAACGAATGCACCATAAACCTGAGGCGCACCGCTACCCTCAGAGCGTTCAATTTTCTCTGAAATAATCTGATGTTCAATGTCTTCATTTCTGACGGGACGCGGATTTATGGCCTCCGCCTTTTTCACAGGCGCAGACTCAATAATCGGTTCTTCCTTGGGAAGCATACCACTGTCCTGAAGAAGCTCATCAATTTCTTCAAGAGACCATTTTTTTCCGTACTTTCTTTCGTCAGCCATTCTTCTCTAATCCTTTATATATCTCTCTGCTTTGAAATTTCGTACATCAATATACCCGCCGCAACAGAAGCGTTAAGAGAATTGATGTTGCCCTTCATAGGCATTGAGAGTATCACATCGCATTTTTCTTTGACAAGTCTGCCGACACCCTTACCTTCTGAACCGATAACGAGCGCAACAGAGCCTTTAAGGTTTGCATTATAAAAGGTTTCCCCATCCATATCAGCGCAGTAAATCCATACTCCGCGATCCTTAAGCTCTTCAAGAGTCTGTGGAATATTTGTAACCCTTGCAACATGCATAAACTCAACTGCACCTGCTGAAGTTTTAGCAACCGCAAAGCTTAAGGGTGCGCTTCTTCTTTTGGGAACAATAACACCATGAGCGCCTGCAGCCTCTGCAGTTCTTATAATTGCACCAAGGTTATGAGGGTCTTCAATTTCGTCGCACACAATAATAAATGGTGCTTCACCCTTTTCCTCTGCACGGGCAAAAATATCGTCAACAGTTGAATATGCCTTAACCGCACCAACTGCAACAATTCCCTGATGGTTACCGTGACCGCACATAAAATCAAGCTTCTTGCGGTCAACCTCTTTAACGGGAATATCTGATTTTTTTGCATCGGAAAGAATTTTCGGAATTGAGCCTGTATGCTCACCTCTTGCAACAAGAATACTGTCAAGAGGACGCTCCGCTTTAATAGCCTCGCTAACGGAATTTCTTCCGAAAATTATGTCCTTATCGGGCTGATTATCTTCTTTTCTGAAATCATCCCTGTTATCAAAATCTCGTCTGTCAGAATCTCTTCTGTCGAAATCCCTCTTACCGAAATCTCTCTTGTTTTTCTTAAAATTATCGTCTTTTCTATCTCTGTACATAAAAGTTCCTTTTTACAATCGGACGCGTAGCGTCCCCTTCATTCCGCATTCTGCATTCTGCATTCCGCATTGACAAAATTATACTGTCGGTATAATTTTGTCCTTTCCGCCCATATAAGGTCTTAATGCAACGGGGATGTTTACGCTACCGTCTTCATTAAGGTTATTTTCAAGGAATGCGATAAGCATTCTGGGAGGAGCAACAACAGTGTTGTTGAGAGTATGAGGGAAATATTTCTTTTCCTTGCCGCCTGCACGGATTTTAAGTCTTCTTGCCTGAGCATCGGAAAGATTTGAGCAAGAGCCAACCTCGAAATATTTCTGCTGACGGGGGCTCCAAGCCTCAACGTCAATTGATTTAACCTTAAGGTCTGCAAGGTCGCCTGAGCAGCATTCAAGAGTTCTTACAGGAATATCAAGTGAACGGAAAAGGTCAACTGTGTTTTTCCAGAGCTGGTCGAACCAATAGGAGCTATCCTCGGGCTTACAAACAACAATCATTTCCTGCTTTTCGAACTGGTGAATTCTGTAAACACCACGCTCCTCAATACCATGAGCACCCTTCTCCTTACGGAAGCAGGGTGAATAGCTTGTAAGAGTCTGAGGAAGCTTTTCTTCAGGAATAATTGTATCAATGAATTTACCAATCATAGAGTGCTCGCTTGTACCGATAAGGTAAAGGTCTTCACCCTCGATTTTATACATCATCGCATCCATTTCAGCAAAGCTCATAACACCTGTTACAAGGTTGCTTCTGATGATAAAGGGAGGAATATAATAAGTGAAGCCTCTGTCAATCATAAAATCTCTTGCATAGGAGATAACTGCAGAATGAAGTCTTGCAATATCACCGCAAAGGTAGTAGAAGCCGTTACCGGCTACGCGACCTGCACTATCAAGGTCAATACCCTCGAAGCGTTCCATAATTTCTCTGTGATAAGGAATTTCAAAATCAGGAACAACAGGCTCGCCGTAGCGCTCAACCTCAACATTTTCGCTATCGTCCTTACCAATCGGTACAGAGGGGTCAATGATATTAGGAATGTTCATCATAATGTCATTAACCTTCTTTGAAAGCTCTTCCTCTGCTTTTTCGAGCTCTGCAAGACGAGCAGCATCCTCGGAAACCTTTTTCTTCATTTCCTCTGCTTCGTCTCTCTTGCCCTGAGCCATAAGAGCGCCTATCATTTTACTGTTTTTATTTCTTGAAGCACGAAGATTATCTGCCTCGCCCTTTACCTTTCTGCTTTCGGCATCAAGGGCAATAACCTCGTCAACAAGACCAACCTTTTTGTCCTGAAATTTATTCTTAATATTCTGTTTAACTATTTCGGGATTCTCTCTTAAAAATTTAATATCAATCATTTTTCTATCTCCTTACCACTTATTCATTATCAAAAATCTTCAAAAGCTTTTTAAGGTCTGCATCATCGAAAAATTCAATTTCAAGTGCGCCTTTTTTAGAAGATTTTGTTATTTTCACTTTTCTGCCTAAAACCTCTGAAAGAGCAAGCTCTGCTTCATCGTAATAGGGATTACGCTTTTTTGCTTTGCTTTTTTTAGGTGCTTCTTTAACCATATTTCTTGCAATTCTTTCAGTTTCTCTTACAGAAAGGTCATTCTGTATAACAAGCTTTGCAAGGTCGGTTTTCATTTTATCGTCCTGGAGAGCTAAAATTGCTCTTGCGTGACCCATTGAAAGACTGCCATTGGAAACCATTTCCTGAACATCCGATGGCAAGTTAAGAAGTCTTAAAGCATTTGCAATTGAGGGACGGGATTTTCCGACAATTTCAGAAATTTTCTCCTGAGTGTAACCGAATTTATCACTTAACTCTTTATAACCATTCGCCTCTTCAAGAGGGTTTAAGTTTTCTCTCTGCAGGTTTTCAACGAGAGCCAGCTCTGCAACCTGAGCGTCGGTTAAATCACGGATTACAACAGGAACCTCTGTTAATCCTGCCATTCGGGAAGCTCTCCAACGTCTTTCACCTGCAACCAATTGATAACCGCCATCGGGCATTGGTCTTACAAGTAAAGGTTGAAGCACACCATGCTGAGCAATACTGTCAGAAAGCTCTGCAAGTGCCTCCTCGTCAAATTGCTTTCGGGGCTGTTCACGGTTAGGCTCAATATCAAGAAGCTTAACCTTAGTTGTACTGCTTCCAACAGAAATATCTTCAACGGAGTTGTCGGCAAAAATTGCATCAAAGCCTCTGCCGAGTCCGGATTTTTTAACTGCCATTTTTACCACTCCTTATATCTGCATTCTTAAAAATTCTTCTGCAAGAGCCATATAGCTTTCGCTACCTCTGGAACCTCTGTCATAATAAATAACGGGCTCACCAAAGGATGGTGCTTCTGAAAGTCTTACATTACGGGGAATTACAGTTGCATAAACTTTCTTGGGGAAGAAGTTTTTAACCTCTGCCACAACCTGCTGAGTAAGGTTGAGTCTTCCGTCGTACATTGTAAGAAGCACACCCTCAAGCTCAACAAATGGATTGTAAAGTCTTTTAATTGTTCTTACTGTTGCCATAAGCTGTGAAAGACCTTCAAGAGCATAATATTCACATTGAATGGGAACTAAAAAGCTGTCGGAGGCTGTAAGCGCGTTGAGAGTTATAAGCCCCAAGGACGGCGGACAATCAAAGAAAATAAAATCATAATTCGCCTGCAAGGGAGCGAGAGCATTTTTGAGAACTGCCTCACGCTTTTCAATAACCGCAAGTTCAAGCTCTGCACCTGCAAGATTTATGTTTGAGGGAATAATGTCAACACCCTGAAACTTTGTTTTTATAACTGCAGAAGAAGCGGTTGCCGAGCCTATTAAAAGCTCATAGGAGGTTGCCGTAAGATTTTTTCGGGATATCCCGTAACCACTTGTTGTATTTCCCTGAGGGTCAATATCAACGAGTAAAACCCTTTTGCCCAAGGCACCAAGAGCCGCCGCAAGATTGACCGCACTTGTGGTCTTGCCGACGCCACCCTTCTGATTAACAATTGAAATAACCTTTGCCATTTAAACTGTCCTTCCGTATTCGAATGGGACTTAGCCCATATTAACCTAATTATACATATAAAACTATATCATATATACATAAAAAATGGAATAGAAAACATATAAAATTTTTAATAAAAATGAAATTTTTTCACCGGATTTTCTATTGACGAACAAAATCCGAAATGCTATACTTTCACAGTAATAGTTACAGAGCAAAGGTTTCAACTTTCCACTTTCACTGTTAACTCTTCACTTAAAATATGGGGGCGTAGCTCAGCTGGGAGAGCGCTTGAATGGCATTCAAGAGGTCATCGGTTCGATCCCGACCGTCTCCACCAAAAATTCCGTTCACGAAAGTGAACGGAATTTTTACTTATTCACTATTAACTATTCACTCTTCACTAAGAAACTTTCGTGAACGGAATTTCAGGTAAGAAGTAAGAGTGAATAGTGAAGAGGTAAAATTAAAAAATCTTCAAGACAGGGTTGAAATCCTCAAAAACTTGTGCTACAATACCATCAATAGAACAAATGTTCTGTGCAGCTGCAAAAAACCAAAAACTATATAGTAATTTGATTAATATGCGAAAGGATGATATATTGATAACACCACCTGATAAAAATTTAAAAGGCAATAGTATAAACTGGTGTAACCATGAATCACGATGGTTACCAACAACTTGTACTGACTGTAAAGATATTCACGGAAAAATATATAAGCCTGATATCATACAAATAGAGTATGAGCAACACCCTAATTGTAAGTGCACCGCTCCCACGATGCGAACAAAATGTGCCGGAACAACTACTCAAAAAGGTACAGATGGCGCTGATTTTTACTTAAAATATCTGAAAAAACTACCGGATTATTATGTGTTGAAAGCTTTTGCACTTTCAGAAGGCTGGAAAAGCACCTATAAGTTCATTGAAAATGCAGTCCCCGGCAAAATGATTGGTGGGGATTTATACAAAAACAAAAATGGAAAACTTCCCCAAAAAGAAAAGTGGTATGAAGCAGATTTAGATTACACAAAAGGACATCGTAATTCAAAAAGGATTTTGTGGAGTGATGATGGTTTGGTATTTGTTTCTTTTGATCATTATCAAACATTTTATGAAATAACAGAAGCAAAGGGATGATACTATGAGTAATAAAACTAAATATACAATTGATTTTAAGGATGTAAAGAACCGTTTTGATATGTTTGAAGTCATTTCAACTGCAATGGATTTCCCCGATTATTTCGGCAATAATTGGGATGCATTCTGGGATTGTATTACGGATATGGCAAATTTAGAAATGCAAATTGATGTATTGAATTTTGATGTTTTGGAAAAAATATTGAAAAAAGATTCAGATGCATTTATCGAACTCCTTACAGACTTTAAATATTACTATGATGGTAAATGGGCTGATTTGAAAAAAATAACTATCCATAACAGGGATAATATAATAAACATTTAGCAAGGTTGATTTTATGGATAATGTTACAAGTAAATATGTAATCGATTTCAAAGATGTAACAAGCGTATATGATATGTTTGAAATCATTTCAACTGAAATGGATTTCCCAGATTATTTCGGGAACAACTGGGACGCTTTTTGGGATTGTATGACCGATATAATTTGTACCAATATTGAAATTGAGGTTCTTAATTTAAATGCATTAGATTCCAACCTTCAAAAAGATAAAGAAAAACTTCTTTGTCTTTTAGAGGAATTGAAACACTTAGATAATGACGAATGGTATGATATTACAATTATAAAAATTCAAGATGGTGAAGATGAATATTATATAAATTGATTATTTTCGGGGGGCGTTTACCCGTCAATTCGGTAGAGCGTTTGACTGGCAGTCAAGAGGTCATGGGTTCGATCCCCACCGTCTCCACCAAAAAATTCCGTTCACGATAGTGGACGGAATTTTTTACTTATTCACTATTAACTATTCACTCTTCACTTGCTTTTTTCACTCATCATAAATAACGCTTGCATTAGTGAAGGAGTCGTTTATATCAATCAAAACATCAAGCACATACTCGTAATCAATAGCTTTTGAACATTTAACGCCCCTATAATTATAGCTATATTCAGTGTCTGTCATATTATAGCCAAAAAACACATTAATCGTCATATAATTCATTCCACTACAATATTGAGCAATTTTATTGGGCTCCGAACAGCTCGTACCACCCCAAAAGTTGATTCTATCATCAAAAACCTTGTTTTCATGAAAAACACCAAGATACACGCCATTCGCCTCTTCTAAAAGGATGAAATAAAACTCACCCTTTTTTACTGTTTTCACAATTTCCGCTTTCTCATTTAACGGCACACAAGCCGAAAATTCTTTTATAATTGCAGCTTCATTATCTAAGGGAGCGCTATTTAAAAAATGATAAATCGGAAAAGACAATGCTGACAACAAAGCCAATAAAGCCATCGCAATTACCACAATAAAAACTGTTCTCTTAAGCTTTCTGTTGTCATTTTCTATTGCTTTTACAACAACCTCATCGCTGACCTCGGGAAAGCTTTCTTTTTCGATTTTTTCTCCTCTTAAAAGCTCAACAACAGTAACACCCAAGGTCTCTGACAGCGGTGAAAGGAGCGATATATCAGGCGCACTTCTTCCTGTTTCCCATTTTGAAACTGCTTTGTCCGTAACATTTAATTTTTCGGCTAAATCCTTTTGTGTAAGCCCATTTTCTTTTCTTAACTCGCAAATAAATTTGCCCATATCGGAAGTATTCAAAACACTCAACCTCCTTTTATTTGAGTTAATTTTACCACAAACGCCTTATAAAGTCACTCTACCGATGGTAGACTAATGCTAATTCCACAAAAAACGAAGTAATTTATCTATTGCGGTGTTAATTGAAATGTTCAAGCTCTTGTGCTACAATTATTTTATCAAAACCACACTGCGAGGGATTTGTATGAAAAATTATGATATTGCCGCATTTGTATGGCCGTCCTATACTGGTGACGAGCCGAGAACACGAATCTTCTGGCCCGAGGGTAATGGTGAATGGCAGACTGTTAAGGCTATGAAAAACAAGGGCTACGAGGGATGCCGTTGGCCTCGCATACCCACCTGGGGCTATGTGAATGAGGCTGACCCTACCGTTATGGAAATGCAGATTGACTGCGCTGTAAAATACGGCGTAAATGTTTTCATTTATGACTGGTACTGGTATGATAACAGACCCTTCCTTGAAAACTGCCTTAACGACGGATTCTTAAAGGCAAAAAACAATAATAAAATGCAATTCTGTCTTATGTGGGCAAACCATAACGCCACTCATTTATGGGACAAGCGCAATTCTGACGATGACCTTGATACAGTTATCTGGAGCGGTGTTGTTACCCCTGAAATTTTTGACAACATCTGCGACAGAACAATAGAAAAATATTTCTTAAAGGAAAATTATTATTGTATTGACGGTTGCCCTGTTTATATGATTTTTGATATTGATAATTTCATTCGTTCCTTCGGCACAAGCGACGAATGTAAAATAGCTATTGAAAAATTCCGTCAAAAAACCATTGACGCAGGCTTCAAGGGTCTTCATTTGCAGTTCGTTCATTGGCGCAACCGCGTTTTCAATTGGTTAAATGACGAAGATTCACAAAAAGGCGTTATTTCTGCTCAGATGTATGATTTCCTCGGAGCATCTTCCATAACAAGCTATAACTGGGGGTGTTCAACGGATTTTGACGGAGATTTTATTGATGTTACAAACAACTATGTTAACGCAATAAGCGAGGAATCAAAAAAGCTGAATATTCCTTTCTACCCTAACATTTCTGTGGGTTGGGATAACAACGTAAGATTCAATAATTTTGTACCCGGGGTAATTGTAAACAACGTCCCTAAAAACTTTAAAATTGCTTGTGAAAAGGTAAAAGAATTTGCCGATAAATCAATGGAAAACGGCGTTATGAAAGCACCATTTATCACAGTAAACAGCTGGAATGAATGGACTGAAACCAGCTACCTCCAACCCGATGATCTTTACGGATACGGCTACCTTGAAGCTATTAAAGAGGTGTTCACAGAGGAATAATTATGGAAAATAATATTGTTTTGAATGATGTGTCATACGGAACTCACGAAAGGCACAAGCTTGATATTTTTATCCCCAAAAACCCAAAATGCACCTCGGGAGTTCTACTTTTTATCCACGGTGGCGGTTGGGTGCAAGGCTATAAAGAGGGACACACCCACGATGTCCGTCACTTTTGCAGTCAGGGGTACATTTCTGCCACAATGAACTACCGTTATGTTGACGAAAATACAACTGTTTATGATGAGCTGGACGATATAACCGAGGCTCTTAAAGCCATAAAAATTGAATGCTCTAAACATGGTTTCAATATTGGAAAATCAATCCTTTCAGGCGGTTCTGCAGGATCTCACCTTGCTCTTCTTTATGCTTATACAAAAGCAGAACAAGCATCTGTAACCCCTGTTGCCGCTTGTGTTTACTGTCCCCCTGTTGATTGTACCAAACCCGATTTTCTGTTGGGTATTTCAGGTGAATTTGAGGATTGGAAATACGGTGTGCTTTCAAAATGCTGCGGTATTGAAATCAACAAAGAAAACCTGCTTGAAGAGAAACAGCAAGAAGCTCTTAAAAAAATGTCTCCTCAGGAATACGTTTCGGAAAATTCAGTTCCCACAGCCATTTTCCACGGCAGACTTGATGAGCTTATACCCTTCACGCATATAGAAAAATTCATAAACTCATTGAACAAAAATGGGATAAAAAACGATTTGTTAATCTATGAAAATTCAAATCACGCTCTTGACAAGGATGCCAACAAATCTACAGAAGCCCTTGGCATAATTGAGAAATATGCCGAAATATATTTTTGATAAAAGGCTTTTAATTATTTAAAATCCCGCTTTAACAAAAAGTTCTTGACATTCAGTCATTCAATATGTATAATATCTCTTGCTTGTTAAAGCCGTGCTTATATAGCTCAGGTGGTAGAGTGCATCCTTGGTAAGGATGAGGTCACCGGTTCGAATCCGGTTATAAGCTCCAAAAATCCGCGTACGAAAGTATGCGGATTTTTTACTTTTTCACCACAAAACAGTCATTATATTTGTCATATTAGTATATAAACAATTTTATAGAAATTATTTACAAAAATAAAAATTATGCTATACTAATATATGTATAAATTTACATTCTTGAAAGGAATGGTAGTAATGAAAACATCAAAGAAAGTTATCGCATTGGTTCTTTCCGTCGTTATGTTGATGGGCTGCTTCTCCGCAACTGCTTTCGCAACTGAAGAGGCTTACATTCCCTCAATCGTAATCCCCGGTATTTTCCAGAGCGAAACAAAGTACTATGAAGACGGCAAGGCAACTGATTTAGAGGCACCCTTCTTTATGGGTTCAACTCTCGAAATCGTTGGCTTGGCAGTTACAGAAGCTCTTATGCCTCTCGGAAATCTTCTTATGACTCAGGAAGATAAAGACAATCAGGCTGCTCAGGCAATCGCAGATGTTCTCGGTGAAGCTCTTATGGAAAAGAGCCGTTGCGACGAAACAGGTCATTTTGTTCACGATATCCGCGCAACAAAATATAATGACTCCTTTGCAGACCTCAGTCAGCACGATCAGGAATACATCCTCGATCAGATTCCTTTGCAGAATTATATTGACATCGCAGGTGGCGAAAACCTTTACTTCTTCTCATATGCATCTCTCGGCAATATGATTGATACTGCTCAGGAGCTTTATGATTTCATTCAGTTCGTTAAAGAGGATGCAGGCTCAGATAAGGTAAACATCGTTCCTATCAGCCAGGGTGGTTCAGTAGCAAATGCTCTTATGCAGATTTATGATGACAATGGTCGTTCAGTATCAGAAGATATCAACAGAATCGTTTATGTTGTTCCCGCTCTTGACGGTTCAACACTTATCGGTGAAATCTATCAGAACGGTCTTCTTGATGACGAAGAGCTTTATACAACAATGCTTCCCTCTCTTCTTGGCGAAGAGGATATGATTAGCTATCTCGTTAATATCGTTCTCCGCATTATGCCCAATGCAAATGTAAACGCTATTCTTGATACTGCAGTTCATACACTTGTTATGGACTATATGAGATATTCAACTCTCCTTTGGGGTCTTTGCCCCTCAGGCAACTATGAGGCTTGTCGCGAAATGTATCTTATGGACGAAGGTCTTGAAGAAATCCGCAGACAAACTGACTGGTTCTATGGCGCTCAGAGCAACCGCTATGTAAACATCCAGAAAGCAATTGACGACGGCGTTAAGGTATTCGATATCGTTGACTACAACGTTGCACTTTATCAGATTGTTGATTCCTATGACGATGTAAACGCTGACGGTATCATCCAGCTTGATTCTACATCAATGGGTGCATTCAGCTATGGCGTTGACATTCAGCTTGGCGAGGATTATGTTGCAGAAGTAAACAACTGTGCAGATCCCGAAAACCATGACCACTCCGACCCCAACGGCATCGTTGATGCTTGCACAGGTCTTCTTCCCGAAACAACCTTCTATTTCTACAATCAGAACCACGAAAGAACAGGTTCAAATGATGTTATCATGAAGCTTGTTACAGACCTTCTCGTTGACGAAAGCTTTGTTGACGTATACTCAAAGCCCGACAAGTTCCCTCAGTTCAATGTAGGAAGAAACTCAAAGGGTCTTATGAGAGACATTGCTAAAATGAAGGAATTTGACACAAGCGACCTTACAGAAGAAGAAATCGCTCTTCTTAATGACGCTATCGCTCAGGCAGAAGCACAGCTCGACCAGACAAATGTTGACCTTGATGCTTTCCAGGCTGCAAAGGACAATTTCTATGCAGTTCGCGATCAGATTCTCAACAGAGATGCTGAACCCGAAGAAAAAGAAAACGGCGCATATATGAATTTTGAGGATGCTCTCAAACAGCTTATGCAGATGTTATCTGAAATACTTTACCTCTTCTTCGGTGGCGCAGGCTTCGGTGAAATGTAAAAATTAAAAACAAATTATTGACCCCGTTGGATTTTCAAAAAATCCAACGGGGTCAACTCTTTTATTCATTTAATAAATAACCAAATGCGCTTTCAACCTTGCCTTTTTTCATATAAACTCTTGTAACACGGCTGTTGATATTGCAGATTATTTCATAATTTATTGTATTTGCCTTCTTTGCAATTTCGTCGACGGAAATTGTCTCCTCTCCGTCCGTACCGAAAATTGTTGCGGTATCTCCTGCCTGAACATCGGGAATATCTGTAACATCAACCATAAACTGATCCATACAGACTCTGCCGAGAATTTTGGCACGCTTACCTCTTATAAGCACCTCGCCGTTATTGGAAAGAACTCTCGTTACGCCGTCAGCATAGCCTGCACAAAGGGTAGCAACGATTGTTTCCTTTTCGGTTGTGTAGGTACAGCCGTAGCTGATGCTTTCCCCTGCAGATAAGGTTTTTACCTGAACCACGCGGGTTTTCATTGACATTACGGGCTTCGGAGCATTTATATTATTGAACTCGACCTCGTCAGAGGGCTTAAGACCGTAAAGAATAATACCCTGACGAACCATATCGTATTTCTTTTCTAAATCTGCAATTGCAGCAGAATTATAAAGGTGCTTTATGGGTACCTCTACACCCGTTTCGGAAAGCATTTTTACGAATCCATCAAATTTTTCAATTTGTTTTCGGGTATAGGTTTTATCGCTGATATCTGCAGCAGCAAAATGACTGAAAACACCTTCAATTTTTATATTAGGAAGAGCATTAATATCCTTAATCACATTAACGCTTTCCGAATTTAACGCAAAGCCGATTCGGTTCATACCTGTATCAACTGCGATATGGAAAACTGCGGTAGTATTTGCTTTTACAGCAGCTTCTGAAAGAAGCTCTGCTTCGTAAAAATCTGAAATGGTTGGAGTAATATTATATTTTACAATATTATCATACTCGCCATAGGGTATATGACCTAAAATAAGAATAGGGCAATTCACTCCGTTTTTGCGAAGCTCCAATGCCTCATCAGGTGCGGCAACCGCAAGATAATCCGCCTTTTCCTCTAAAAATTTTGCAACACCGATAGCACCGTGGCCATAAGCATTGGCTTTAACCACAGCTAAAATTTTAATATTTTCAGGGAGAGCATCCCTTACAGCGTCAAAATTGCACTCGAGTGCATCAAGATTTATCTCCACCCAAGTGCGCAAGGAATTAAAAATTTCGTTCATTAAAATTATTTACCTAAAAGAGTATTCATAAGTGCTGAATCGTCTGTAATAAGTCCGTCAACACCATATTTTATAAGCTTTTTTGCAACATTCTCTTTATTAACTGTCCACGGATTAACCTGAAGACCTGCTCTATGAGCTCTCTCAACATAAAGTCGGGTTACAAGCATATAGTAAGGATGCAAGGCATCTGCACCGATTTCCTTTGCGAATGCAACGGGTCTTGGTGCGATTTTCAAGCCGATAAATTTATCAGGAGCATAAAGAATACCTGTTTTGCAGTTTTTATCAATCTTTTTGCAAACAACAAGTAAAGCCGGATCGAAGCTTGAAATGAGAAGCTTATCAAAAAGACCGTGGTTTTTAACTGCATCAATAGTCTTTTCTGCAAGCTCTGTTCCCGCCTGACCGAAATGCTCGCTCTTAAGCTCGATATCAAGGACCTGCATTTTATCGCCCATTGATTTACTCAATTCCAAAAACTCATCTAATGTAGGGATTTTAACACCCTTATAATCAGAGCTTTTGTAGCTACCGAAATCGAACTGACGAAGCTCCTCCAAGGTCATATCCTTGATTGCGCCCGTACCATTTGAGGTTTCGTCAATGGTAAAGTTATGGCAAACCACAGGAATGCCATCCTTTGTTAAATGAATATCTGTTTCAAAGCCGTCGCAACCTATTTCTTTAGACATTTTAAATGCTTCAATTGTATTCTGGGGTGCAACAATATTAGCGCCTCTGTGAGCAATAACATTACATCCTGCCATTGAGATAAACCTCTCTTTTTTTATTATCTTAAAATAATTATAACGATTATAGTTAGTCGAAACAGTGTAATTTTACACTGTTTCGATACCAAATGTATGATTTGGTATCGAATTTTCAAAGAAAATTCGACTATAATCCTTTCAATGAATGTAATGCAAAATTGTATTTAAGAAAAACAATTTTGCTAAAAGCCGATAAAATCGGCTTTTGTGAAACGCGACTGCGTTTCGACTAATTACAGTCATTATAATCTAATTTACATTTTTATGCAACTTGCAATACCTGCAGCAATTGCGCCTAAGCCGATAACGCCACCTGCAATAAGGGCAATTTTCTGCTTAAGGAAGCCGTCTGCATCCCATATAAATGCAAGCTCGTTTAATATGCCGTTACCCATAAGGTCTTTATATGTATAGAATTTTGTTTCGTAATTGCCGTTTTCGTCAATATCAAAAATTCTTACACCGCGGTATCTTTTGCCGTAGCAACGGAAGGATGCGCAAGCGGTCTGAATGAAATTGATACCGCCAACAACACCCTCAAAGCAGTTGCAATGGTCGTGACCAAAAACAATGCCCTTGATGTCGCCACATTCCTTCATAGCCTCCATCTGACCTGTTTTCTCATCAACTGCGCAGATATATTCGCCCATAACACCCTTGCAGGAGTCCTTAAGCTTAATATATTTGCCGTCAGGAGCTTTTATTGCACCCTTTGCGTCAGCAGAGCATTCCTCTGTAAGCTCAAAGGTTTCAAGCATTGGAATATGCTGGAACATTAAAGAAGGAACAGCCTCGCCACCGTTAGCCGCTTTAAGCTCCGCACTTTTCCTTTTGTACCATTCAAGTGCCTCAGGCTTAACCTTACTGAAGCATTTATCAAGCTCTTTGTCCTTCCATGCAGAATCCATCATCCAGAGATTGAATTTAATCTTTTCTCCATCCTCGGAGTAGATAGGAAGATTATATGTTGCAACATCGGGAGAGCTTTCGTCATCAAGACCGAGGCAGGTGCTGTATTTTCTATACATATCTGCCTGCTCGTCTTTGGTAAGGCGGTTCATATCATCGTGGTTACCATAAATCATTGCGAAAGGAATTTTTCTTTCTTCAATGGGAGCAACAAGATGATTGATGGCAGTTTCCATAGCCTTTGCCTCGCCAGCCTTATCTTTAATAACAATCTTTGAACCGATTCTTGCATCACAAAGATGGTTACCGAGAATGTTGTCTCCTGTGAGAACAATGAGGTCGGGATTAAGTGTATCATAAGCCTTATTAAGCATACGAATCATTGTAGGTCTTACGAACTGCAAATCCTGAGGGTCGCTGACCTGCATAACTCTGATTTTTCCGTTTTTGAACTTAATTTTCATAAATACCTCACATCAACTCGGGTAAAATCGCTTTTGCTATACCGAAATAAACTATTAGAGAAACGCCGTCCACAATGGTTGTAATGAATGGGCTTGCCATAACCGCGGGGTCAAGCTTCAATTTTTTTGCAACAATAGGAAGAACGCAACCGATAAACTTCGCGCAGATAACAGTCAGGCACAATGTAAGCGCAACAACAAGAGCTACATTATTATTGACACCGGGAGTTTTAAGAAGAAGCCCGTCTACTAAAATTATCTTTACAAAGCAAGCAATTGCAAGAGATACACCACAAAGAAGGGAAACTCTGAATTCCTTCCACATAACCTTGAATATGTCCTTTACATCAACCTCGCCCAAGGAAAGACCACGAATAACTGTAACGGACGCCTGGCTACCGGAGTTACCGCCGGTACCCATAAGCATAGGAATAAAGGCAGTAAGAACAACTAATTTTGAAAGAGCATCCTCAAAGGATGAAATGATTATACCTGTAAAGGTTGCTGAAAGCATCAAGAGAAGAAGCCACGGAATTCTACCCTTCCAAAGCTCCCAGGTGGAAATTTTCAGATAAGGTGTATCAGTATTAGGGGCAATCGCCGCCATTTTCTGGAAGTCTTCCTCTGCCTCCTCCTGAATAACGTCCATCGCATCGTCGAAGGTAACGATACCAACCATACAGTTTTCGTTATCAAGGACAGGGATTGAAACCATATCGTATTTATTGAACATCTGGGCAACCTCTTCCTGGTCGCTCAGAGTTTTAACTGTTATGGGGTTTTCATCCATAACATCGGAAAGAAGCTCATCATCATCACAGGTCAGCAAATCCATAGCTGTAACTGTACCTAAAAGCTTATGCTTTTCTATAACATAGCAGATATTAACAGTTTCGGAATATTCGCCTCGTGATTTGATTTTCTTAAGTGCATCACCAATTGTCATAGCAGGATGAAGGCTGATATACTCAAGAGTCATAATGCTACCTGCACTGTCCTCAGGGTATTTGAGAATAGTATTGATAGCAGTTCTCTTATCTCCTGCCATACTAAGCATTCTTTCAACAACATTTGCAGGCATTTCTTCGATAATGTCAACCGCGTCATCAATGAACATATCGTCCATAATAAATTTCAATTCGCTATCTGTAAACGCCTCAATAAGCACCTGTTGCTGATCCGGCTCCATATACGAGAAAACCATTGATGCATTTTCCTTAGGAATAAGACGGAAAAGGAAAACAACCTGCTTGTCGTCCTCAATCTCCGGTAAAAGCATCGCCGTATCAACGGGGTTCATTGTATCAAAAATGCTTTTAATTGCTTTATATTGCTTTTCGTTTAATAATCTTTCAAAAACTTCTTTTGTCATTAATTTTCCTCCTTTTTCCGTTTTGCAGAATAGAGGGTGAATTGCAAATAAAAAAGCTGAGCCTATAGCCCAGCGACAAAAAGACATATCAGCCGAAAAGGAACACTTTTCCGCTATACATAAATCTGTGTTAACAATCCGTAATGGATTGCTTTATCGCCGTTAAAATTTTACTGCAACTTCGCCCGTTACCGGTACTGCCAGAATCCATTACCTTGTCACACTCCTTATATATTATGTTTATTTTATAGTATAGTATTAAATCCACCTTTAAATATACTCCAATAGCCCTTTTTTGTCAAGAAAAAAGAGTTATCAGACAACAAAAAAGAAGCCCTTAAAGGGAGCGTAATTCAGGGATTTATTAGCCTTAAATCATTAACTTTGGCGCATAGCTGCGTTAAAATGCTTGAAACCCGTCAGGGTTTCTGCACATTTATGCCTTGCTCTGCATCCAAATCTAAATAGTTTTCGTTTAGACAAAATGACAAAATCACCATAAGGCTGACGCCTTATGGTGATTTTTCATAAAGTATTAACGGAAAATATTAGATTAAAACCTATTAAATCCCTAATTTACGCTCCCTCGAGACTTCTTTTTAAACACTTTTTAATTAGCCGATAAGTGAACTGATAAGAGCCATAATCCACTCCCAGAATGCAAGGAGACCTGTCCACTGAGATGTTCTTCTGTGACCGCAAACGGAACAAACCTTGTTTGCTGCAGTTGCACCCTCTGCAAGGTGATCGTGACCGCCCTTGTCAGCTTCGCCGCCGCAATCAGCGCAAACACGCCAATGGTCAGTACCGCTAGCTTCGTAATCACCCTTAGGGTTATGATTAACTGTAACAACACATTCGTTTGAATAGCCGTAAGCAGAGCCGTCAGCGTTTGCTGCGAAATATCTGATTACAATTATTGTACCTGCTCTTTCGTTGATGGGCTCGCCATTATAAGGAACCCATGAGCCATCAGCCTTCTGGATTTCCCAACCCTGGGCATAAACAGCGCCAGAAACCTCGGGAGCTTCGATAAAATAATCGTCGATTATATCACCGGGGCAAAGTCTTTCTGTAGAAATGATTTCATCAACTAAAATTTCGCCTTCAGCACTTGCTACACAAGCAAAAACACTAAAAAGAAGGCATACTGCAAGCATTGTAGCCAACACTCTTTTTTTCATAATTTATTCCGTCCTTTCGATGACAGTTTTTTATATATTATCATTTATATAAAAAAATTTCAAGTGTTTTGACAAAATCTTGTAAATTTATTCAAAACAAACAACCTCATTTTTTTCTGAAGACTCAACAATTGCTTCCATAAGCTTCATAAGTCTTCTCTGCTGATCGTGAGTAATCAAGGGCTTTGCACCGTTTCTCAAAACATCGTAAATGTTATTGTAATAATCAGCCCATTGAACCCTTATGACATCAAGAGGGAATTCCTGAATAGTTTCTGGAGTTCTCGGTGCCATTGTCTTGGTTATCCCTGCACCCATCTGAACAGGGACTGCATCCATTTTTTCCCAGTCCTTGATTTTGATTATCTCGCCTTCAATATCCCATGTTCTTATGATAGCAGTTCCGTTTTCACCTGCCATATACCAACGAGGAGCCTGAATAAAATTATTAGTAAACACCTCAACTATGCAATCGGGACCATCTTCAAATTTAATAATTGCACGGAAGCCGTCGTCAACCTCGAGGTTTGTAATATTAGTCAATGAACCATAGACACTCTTGATTTTCTTTCCCTCGTTGAGCATAAGAATCTGGTCCAAAAGGTGAACTCCCCAGTCAAGAAGCATTCCGCCACCGTGCTCCTTTTCTCCGCGCCACCCCTTAGGAACACCGCGGGAACCATAAACCCTCGATTCTATATTGAAAACGGGACCGAGCTCATTTTTATCAAGAATATTTTTGAGTGTGCAGTAGTCATTGTCCCATCGGCGATTCTGATGAACTGTGAAAAGCTTGCCGGTTTCATTGGCAACTGCAATTATTTCTTCAAGCTCCTCTGAGCAAAGGGTTACAGGTTTTTCAGAAATAACATTTTTGCCCGCTCGCATAGCACGGATTGCAATATCTTTATGGCAATCGTTATATGTAGCGCAGACGATAAGCTCAACCGCTTCATCCTCAAGCACCGCTTCGAATGATGGGTAGGCATACCACCCCTTACTCCTTGCAACCTCGCATCTTTCAGGCTTTATATCATAAACACCTGCAAGATTGAAATTATCAAAGCTATCTATTCTCTCTGCGTGATAGTTACCCATTCCACCGTAACCAACCACAACAACATTTATTTTGTCCATAAAAATTCTCCGAAATATATTCTATCGAAATATTTAAAGCTTTAGTGTGCATGAATTTTGTGATTTACGAAACCCGAAGCGTACAAAGGTACGCGAGTTTGGTTGAGAAAATCGCAAAAGGCATGTGCAATTAAGCTTTAAATCCACCAAGCAGCTTCTAATTTTTCTTTAATTATGCAGTTTTTAAGAAGAGCAACTGCTTTTTCAAGACCTTCATTCTGACTCATAAGTGAATCCTCATGTTCAATGGAAATTGCATAATCATAGCCAACCATACGAAGATTACTGATAACATCACGCCAGTAGGTTTCACCGTTACCGAAACCAACTGAACGGAAAATCCAAGAACGATTGATTTCGTCTGCATAGGATTTTGTATCAAGAACACCGTTTACCCCTGTATTGATAGCGTCAACCTTAGTGTCTTTTGCGTGAAAATGGAAAATTGCGCCCTCTTTACCTAATGCGCGAATAACTGCGATAGGATCCATACCCTGCCAGATAAGGTGAGAAAGGTCAAGGTTTGCACCAATTTCCTTACCAACTGCATTACGAAGCTTCAAAAGGCTTTCTGTATTGTAAACGCAGAAGCCGGGATGAAGCTCGAGAGCGATTTTGTCAACACCGTGAGCGGTGCTGAATTTAACAAATTCCTTCCAGTAAGGGATGAGAACCTCATTCCACTGATATTCGAGAATTTCGCCGAAATCATTGGGCCAGGGGCAGGTTACCCAGTTGGGATATTTTGCGGTTTCGCAGTCACCGGGACATCCTGAGAAGGTGTTAATCTGATGAACACCCAATTTTTCTGCAAGAAGAACTGCCTTTCTCATATCCTCGTCAAAGGATTTTGCAATTTCCTTGTTGGGATGAACAGGGTTGCCGTGACAGCTCAAAGCACTGATTTCAACATCATATTTTTTTAGAAGCGCCTTGAAATCCTCCAATGCCTTTTCGTCATTGAGAAGAATATCAGGGTCTGCATGGTCTTTACCGGGGTAGCCACCGCAACCGATTTCTACCATTTCAAGACCGAGAGATTTAAAATATTTCAATGCTTCCTCAAGGGAAACAGAACCTAATAAATTAGTAAGAACACCAAGCTTCATAAGTAAACTATACCTTTCTGAATTTGTACAAAAAATTATTTAAAGTTTTTTGATAACCAAGCATAACTGCGAGTGATATCCTCAAGACCTGTGGGTACTGGGTCATCATTTTCGAGAATAACCCAATCAAGACCGATTGCATTAACGCCCTCAATAACCTTAGCTAAGTCGTTTTCACCTTCGCCGAGAGCCTTTGGTTTTTTGTCAACACCATCTTTAATATGAACGAGAACAATTCTGTCCTTGTTTTCAGGAAGATATTTGCTATTATCAATACCTGCGCAGAAGCTCCAATATGTATCAACCTCAAGCTTACAGCCATTTTCGGAAATAACATCCATAGCGTTTCTGCCGTCCTTGATATCTTCGAATTCTTCTGTATGGTTATGATAATATGTGTCCATACCCATTTCTCTTGCCTTCACACCTGCAGCACTGAGAACATCACCTGTGTTTTTTGCTTCCTCATAAGTTGAATGGGGGGCACCGCCAACACCGAGATATTTTGCACCGAGAGCCTTACCGAACTCAAGTGTTTTGTCAAGATTTTCGGGTTTGAAATCATCAAGACCCATATGGCTACCAACAACTTCAAGACCTAATTCTTCGCATCTTGCACGAAGAACATCTGCAGAAAGTCCGAAATAACCTGCAAACTCAACACCGTCAAACCCTATTTCTTTAACCTTGCCGAGAACTTCTAACATATCATCTCCGTTTTCAATATGGTCTCGAACGGAATAAAGCTGTACTGCGAATTTCATTTTTATTTATCTCCTTAATTAATCGTTAAAATATACGGGTGAACCAGTTTTTGCTGACTCGTAAATAGCCTCTAAAATCCTTGTTACACAAAGTGCCTGACGAGGTAAAACAACGGGGTCTGTATCTGTTCTGATAGCGTTAATCCATGAAGATGCTTCCATTTCTGCGGGAGAACCATCTTTCTGACCCTCGAAGAATGCTGCACCACCTGCTTCAAGGTTAGGAATTTCTATACATTGACGCTGATTTTTTATGTAGTTAATTCTTGCTTTATCGTCAAGAGTATCTGCACCGCCCTTATCACCGCAAACCATATAACAAGCTTCATTGGGCTCTGCAATATTAAGTGCCCAGCTTGATTCAAGGTTAATAACCGCGCCGTTTTTCATTTTTATAAAACCGAATGCAGAGTCTTCAACGGTAAATTCTTTTGGGTCCCATTTGCCCCAAGCGTTACCCTGTTCTTCCTGGTCTGCAAGTTTGCGGAAAGTCTGACCAACAACCATTTCGGGCTCATAGTTATCCATAACCCAAAGAGTCATATCAAGTGCATGAGTGCCGATATCAATAAGAGGACCGCCACCTTGCTCATATTCATTAAGGAAAACGCCCCAAGTGGGAACTGCACGGCGACGAATAGCAAGAGCCTTGCCATAATAAATCTCACCGAACTCGCCGTTTTCAGCACATTTTTTAACATAGAGATTTTCGGGAGTCTGACGGTTTTGGTAACCGATAGAAAGCTTTTTACCTGTTCTTTCTGCAGCTTCACACATAGCCTTTGCCTCTTCATAGGTTTTTGCCATAGGCTTTTCGCACATAACATGCTTTCCTGCTTCAAGAGAATCAATTGTAATGAAGCTATGAGAACGGTTAGGTGTGCAAACGTGAATTACATCAATGCTCTCATCCTTGAGAAGCTCTTTATAATCCTCGTAAACCTTAGCATCGGGAGTGCCGAATTTTTCAGCTGATTTTTCTGCTCTTTCTTTGATAATATCGCAGAAAGCAACCATTTCTACACCCTCTACTTTTTTAAGAGCGGGCATATGTTTTCCGTTAGCAATACCACCACAACCGATGATACCGATTTTTAAAATTTTGTCCATAATTTATACCATCCTTTCAGACAGAAATCTTCACTTTCTATTATATTTCTTTTGCCATATATTTCAATAACTTTAAACCATTTATAATGCCAAAAAAACACCTTGATATTTGGAGATTTTTCACATACAAATTCTGTTGCAAACCAATATTTTATATTATATAATTTCCGTATATAACTACCACTAGGAGATGTGTTATGGGAAAGAAAAAGATTTACACAATTGCAACAGCTCACCTTGATACTGTCTGGAGCTGGGATTTGGAAGAAAGCATCGACCAATACATAGACGATACTTTCAAACAGAATTTCTATTTGCTTGAGAAATACCCTACATATAAATTCAATTTTGAGGGGTCATACAGATATGAGCTTATGGAAGAATATTACCCTAAAGAATTCAAGAAAATGACTGAATACATTAAAGATGGTCGTTGGAATGTCTGCGGTTCTGCTTATGAAAACGGTGATGTTAATGTACCCTCACCCGAAGCTCTTTTCAGAAATATTCTTTTAGGCAATTCCTATTTCCGCAATAAATTCGGAAAAACCTCTTGCGATATTTATCTTCCTGACTGTTTCGGATTTGGTTGGGCATTACCAAGCGTTATGCACCATGCAAACCTCAAAGGCTTCACCACTCAGAAATTAAGCTGGGGCGGTGCTTTTGGAACACCCTTTGATACGGGCAGATGGCGTGGTGTTGACGGTAAGGAAATATACACGACCCTTAAATTAGGTTCTTACAGCAAATCCCTTGATAAATTGCGCGATTGGGATTTCATTGAAGAAAAATTCAAAGAAAATGAGCAGTATGATTTCCCCTGGACAACTGTTTTCCATGGTATTGGTGACAGAGGCGGTGCGCCTAAAGAAAAATCTGTTGCCTATGTTGAGCAGGAAATCAACAAAAATGGTGAAAGTGATATTGAAATTATTGCCGCAACTGCAGACCAATATTATAAAGATATTGATGAACAGCTTACCCCCGAGCAGAAGGCAAAGCTTCCTCTCTGGGAAAACGAACTTGTTATGAGCGAACACGCTATCGGTGGTTACACCTCAAGAGTTATGAGCAAACGTTGGAACAGACGAGCAGAAGAGCTTGCAGATATGGCAGAGCGCAGTTCTGTTTTAGGCGATTGGCTCGGTTCATACGACTATAATCGCGAGGGTCTTACTCGCTCTTGGAAAAGAGTTCTTTCCCACCATTTCCATGATGATATGCCCGGCACATCCTGTCAACGAGTTTATAAACGCTCCTGGAATGACCTTTATGTTTCAATGAATCAGTTCCAGAGTGAAATTGAAGGCGCAGTTTCTTCTGTTGCAGAGCTTATGAACACAAGCAACTGCAAGGGCACTCCTGTTACTGTTTACAACCCCATTGAAGCAGACAGACACGGTGCAGTTACAGTTCGCCTTGAAAACATCAAAAGTGAATATGTTAAGGTTTTTGATGGGGAAACAGAAATTAAATCCCAGAGCAAAAAGCTTTCCGATAATAAGATAGAAATCACATTCATTGCAGATGTAAAAAGTCTTGGTTTAAAGGTCTATGATATTCGCGAAAGCAATGCTCCTTGCTCTGTTGAGGGTAAAATATCAATTGGCAACAACACTCTTGAAAACGGCAAATATATTGTTAAACTCAATAACAATGGCGATATTTGCTCAATTGTTGATAAGACACTTGATAACAAAGAAATTCTCAAAGCACCCGTTGAAATCGGACTTTTCAAATATACAGGCTCATGGGAGTGGCCCGCTTGGGAAATGAATTTTGATGAGGCAAACAAAAAGCCCGACAGAAAACCCACTCTTGTAAAAATCGAAGAGCTTGAAAAGGGCGTTGCAAGAGTTGCATATAAAGTTACACAGAAGGACGACAGAAGCACATTTACAAATATAATTGCCCTTACTGATGGTGGCGAAACAGTTGAGGTTTACACAGAAATCGAGTGGCAGTCACTTCAGACAATGGCGAAAAATGTTTTCTCATTTACTGCAGACAACGAAAAAGCTCTTTACGACCTTGGTCTTGGTGCAATTGAGCGCGGTAATATGACAAAACAGCTCTATGAAGTACCTGCACAGAAATGGGCAGATATTACAGATAAGAGCGGTGAATTCGGCGTTTCCGTTATCAGTGAATGTAAATATGGTTGGGACAAATTTGACAATAACACCCTCCGCCTTACAGTTGTTCACACACCCAAGGGCAACTATCGTATTGACTCAATGCAGTCTATGATGGATTTGGGTCTTAACAGATATTCCTTCGGCATTTTCAGTCACGAAGGCAAGGTAGGCGCAGACACTCAGCTTCAGGCAAGAATGTTTACTCAGCCTATGTGCGCAGTTGTTTGTGAAAGCTCCGATGATGCTCTCGACACAGAATATTCCTTCGGTAGCGTTTCAACAAATGAAGTTATCATCCGCGCTATGAAAAAGGCGGAAGAAAGCGATGAAATTATTGTTCGTCTTGGCGAGGGTGTAAATAAAAATGTTGAAAACTTCACTCTCACATTGGGCGACGGTATTGAAAGCGCAAGAGAAGTATTTGCAAGTGAAGAATATCGCGGTGAAGCAAAGGTTGTTGACGGAAAACTCGTTACCGATTTCAAGCCCTATGAAATCAAATCCTTTGCCCTTACACTTAAAAAAAGCACAATAAACACCGAAAAAGCAATTTCAACTCCTATTGATTTGAAACCCAATAAGCAGTTGATTACAAAACAAGGTAAATTAGGCGATTTCAAATATACAATCCCTTATGAAATCACACCTGATAATATCACAATCGGTGGTGTTGATTTTGAAATAAAGAAAGAGGGCAAAAATGCAATTATTTGCAATGGGCAGAAAATATCTGTTAATAAGGGCACAAAGCTTATTCTTCTTTGCAACTCCATTAACGGCGACAAAAATGCTAAATTCAAGGTTGGCAAAAACACAATAACCAAATTCATTCCCGATGCTTTCCAGAGACCTGCCCGTTGGGATATGTATGATTTTGGAGAAACTGCAAGAATTAAAGATTGCAAGGTCGCTTACGAATTCACTCATTGCCACAGGGATTACGAGGATGTTACTGCAAAATCAATGTATTTCTTCTTAGTTGAAATTGATTTGAACGGTGAAACAGAAGTAATTCTTCCCAAAGATAAAAATATTGTTATTCTTTCCGCAACAGAAATTAACTGCACTCTTGGTGGCCTTGCAACACCTCTTTGCGAGGAAGTAAAAGAAAGAAAATTCAAATTCAAAATGACCCATAAAGAGAAAAAACAGTATAAAAAAGAGAGAAAGAAAAAGAACTTGCACGATAAAAAGTTCTATAACAGAAAAAATTGGGGTAAAGACTATTAAAAAACAAGGCATCGCGACCGCGATGCCTTGTTTTTTTAGTTGCCAAATACCAGTTAAAATATTTTCAAAAACATTTTAGTCACAAAGAAACCTATCATACCGCATCCAGGGAACGTTAAAACCCAAGTCAATGCAATTTCTTTTATTACTGATGGATTAAGGGATTTTATGTTTTTGGCTGTGCCTGCACCCATCATAGCGGTAGTCTTTGCGTGGGTGGTGGAAACAGGAAACCCTAAAACTGTGCTTACCAAAAGAGAAAGTGACGCGGAAAGGTCTGCGGAAAAGCCTTGATATTTTTCTAATTTCACCATATCCATTCCAACGGATTTTATGATTTTTTTACCGCCACACATTGTACCAAGAGCCATAACAACCGAACAAAGAAGAATTATCTTCCAATTTGTTCTCGCTTCATCATTTATTTCAAAGCCCGAAAAGCTCATACACAGCATCAGCACCGCTATAAATTTTTGTCCGTCCTGAGCGCCGTGCATAAAGCTCATTCCTGCAGCGGCAAAAATCTGACCACCTTTGAAAAAATCGTCGGCGGTTTTTCGTCTGATATTCCTAAAAATCAAAATTACAACTCTGCAAATAATAAATCCTACAACAAATCCGAATATACAGGACACAAAAAGACCCTTGATTGCCTTGAGCCATTCCTGAAAATTTATGCCGTTAAATCCCCCGTTGATTGCAACTGCACTACCGCTCAGCCCTGCTATAAGGGCGTGGCTTTCACTTGTAGGAATACCAAAATACCAGGCAAGCACGGCCCAGAAAACAATACTGAAAAGGGCGGCAGAAAGTGCAACGGACGCCGAATATTTATCGTCACCGAAGCTCACTATATTTGCAATTGTAACAGTAACGGAATTGTTCACCGCACTCATAACTGCAACGCCTAAAAAATTGAACACCGCTGACATAACAAGCGCCCATTTTAATTTCATACATCGGGTGACAGTTACGGTTGATATAGCATTTGGCGCATCCGTCAAGCCGTTTACAAAGACCACCGCAAGAGTAAGAAGCATTGAAGTTACAGTCAATGTTGAAAATTGCAACCATATCACCACCTGTAATTATGCTATTTATACAGTTTATTCTCAGCTTTTCCATTTAATATATACGAAAACATAAAATACAACAAAAACATAAAAAATATTGAAAAAACACTTGCAAAATGCGAAAAGATGTGCTATCATATCTTTCGCTATCTGGGTGTGGCGCAGTTGGTAGCGCGCTTGACTGGGGGTCAAGAGGCCGGAAGTTCAAGTCTTCTCACTCAGACCAAAACAAGGAATCAACTTTTGTTGGTTCCTTGTTTTTTGTTTTGAACAAGGAAAAAGAAGACTTGAACTTCTCTCGGCGAAAAACCAAAAGCGTTGAATCATTCAGATTCAACGCTTTTTATTTTCTTTGGAGTACTCTTGACCCCCAGTCAAGAGTATTCGATTTTTATATTAAGCTTATCTCAAAATCCACAAACTCGCAGTCGCCTTTTATGTATTCACCCTTCATAAAGTTGCGGACTGTGAAGCGGATTTTGTCGTCGTATACCTCTGCAATGTATCCCAAACCACAAGGCTTAATACCGAAGTTATTTTCCTTTCTGTAGCCGGGAACACTCAATGAGCAGACATTGTTTTCCTTATTGAGATATTCAAAGGTTTTCTCATAAATACCGCCGTGGAGATGGCCGTTTATGAAGATAACATTTTTATATTTCTCCATAACTGCTCTGACAAGGTCGCTCTGCTCACCCATATCGCCGGTTTTCCATACCTCGGGAAGACCATGAGTGAAGGCAAACGCCTGATGGCACATTACGAAAACGGGCCTGCCGTCCTTAGTACCTCTTTGAAGCTCCTTATCAAGAAAATCAATCTGTGCCTTCGTGATATGGGCCTTTTCAAGAATTCGCTTTTCTGTACCGATTACAATGAATGTGTAGCCATTCACATCATAGGAATAATAGCTTTTGCCGTTTGTATTGATTTTAAGGTATTCGTTTACCTTGTCCATTATGATTTTTTGGTTTTTGCCATAGGTAAAGCGAACATCGTGGTTGCCCATTGTAACAAAGTTATAGGGAATCACTTTTTGATTATCAACAACTCTGAAAAATCTCTTGTATTCCTTTTTCAAGCCATATTCCGCAATATCGCCTGCCATAAGGAAAGCATCAAATTTTTCCTTTGAATTACCTATATCTTCAAAAACATT
The DNA here is from genome assembly GCA_045660345.1 of Acutalibacteraceae bacterium. Taxonomy (GTDB): domain Bacteria; phylum Bacillota; class Clostridia; order Oscillospirales; family Acutalibacteraceae; genus DTU089. Next base: position 35,435 of record JAZRDP010000030.1, on the reverse strand, counting down.
TGCAAGGTTTTTTTCAGCGATTTCATTGTCAATCAAATGAGTATCAGCAATTGTTGCAAAGGAAAGCCTTACATTTTCGCTGTCTTTAAATGTAATTGGTTCATCCTTTGAAACCTCATATACCACATCATATTTCGGGTTAATAGCCTTTAACTGTGCTTCCCATTTTATGTAAAAAGTTTTTAATGACATATATTTTTCACCGCTTATTCAATAATTCCTAAGAATCTGCCTAACCAATAAATAAAGATAAAGGACATTCCGTTTTCATAGGACATTCCGTTACCGCCATCAACCTTAAATGCTCTCAAGCCCAAGGTTGCAAAGGGTCTTTCATCCCATGCCAAGGGATATTTTATATGGGGATCCTCAAACCATTTGAGAGGCTCATAATCCATTTCGATATTTCTGCGCTTGCTGTTAATCATTACTCTGTTTTTCATATCCAAGGGATAATCCTTAAGAGCCTTAACGCAGCTGTCAACATCGCAGGGCGCACCTGTGAAGCCCTTGTAAATAAATGCAAAATAGGGATTGCCTTCGATTTTTTCATATTCATAATGAGCAGCAAGACCCATAAGAAGATACTGACGGATTGCAGGGTCCTTTTCAACAAGGAGATATGAAAGAGTGTTCATCATTGCAAGATTATCGTCAATATGGCAGGAATGGCCGTCTGCTTTCTTATGATAAGCGGCATTGATAAGGAAATGATGGTCACTTATAAGGCTCTGATATTTCTCGTTATATCTTTCGTTGCCTGACATATGATAGGAAATTTTAAGGAAATTGAGCATCTCAAGAGAATTTACGCCTTTTTCCCACATCCATGCATTATCAAGGTTAAGTGCACTTTCGTTCCAGCAAGCCCATGATGTAGGCTTACCATCCTTATCAATAAGATAGCCGTCGTTATCTAAAATATGGTCTGTAATATTGCAAACTGCTTCGCAGATTTCCTTCTTTTCTTCCTCATCCGCGCACAATTCATAGTAAAGATAAAAGCCTACATAATGACCTGTCATTTCGTCGCTTGAGGTTTCGCCAAGCCACTCATAGCTTCCGTCAGAGGAGCGGTGCCATTCGTTACCGATGCTGTCGGATTCAAGGTTTGTACCCCAATTTTCTTCACCGGGGAAGCGCACCGCACGAGCGGTAAAACCCTTGATTTCAGGTGCTCTTGTAAGGAAAAGCATACCTTCCTTTACTCTTCTTGCAGCCTTAAGAACCTCTTTATCCTTTGTTACTGCATACCATAATGCAAGACCTGCAAGATAGGATTGAGTCCAGAGTCCGTCATTATCAGTAGGATGAGAGCAATCCTTACCGTCAAGAGATCTTACCCAAGTGACAAATCCGGGTTTTCTGGGGAAATATTTTTCTGTATTCTCAAAAAGAATTCTTGATTTTTCTTCTAGAGTCATCACCTTTTCGGTTATTTTAACGATGCCACCCTCGGATGCAGTATAAATTGCACCATCGAAGCAAGCCAACGCAGTTACATTTGTATCAAAGGCGTAACGGGTTGCGGGTAAATATTTTGCAAGTCCGTTTTTAATAAGGACTGCACCTGCATCTGTACCTAAAACGAAGCTTCCGTCATCACAAACGCAGATAGAATACACGCTTTCCTCAGGTAAAATTGAAATTTCATTTTTACCTACCCAACCGCTCTTGTAGTCATATATGAAAAGACCCTCGTCAGCACCAACAAGAAGGTAGCCTGTTTTATCAAAAGCAATTGCATTGATATTGATTTCGGGCATAGATGAATAAGCAGGGAAAATGCAACGCCATGTTCTGCGCTTACCTTCCATTCTCTGAAGAATGGTTTTGCTTGCAACACAGAGCTTTTCGCCCTGAACTGCAAGAGCAATTTCATCCTGACCCATTTCCTGAAGAGTGAAGAAGCCGTCACCCTGCTCAACATGGAGAGAATGCTCGGTAAGAACATAAAGCTCATTATCACCGCATAAATCAACAATAGCAAACTCAAAATCGGCAACCTTATTTGCACCGTCGCCTGTTACTTCATAAAGCTCTTTATCAAGGGAAGCAAATACTCTGCCCTTTTTATCGCAATAAATCTTTGAGAAAACGCTGTCTGAAAAGAGCTTATTCCATTCTCCGTCCTTATAACGGCAAAGTCCGTTTTCTGAACAAGCGTAGATTTCGCCATTCTGAGCTATTGCAATTGAAGAAATTTTTCCCGCAAGCTCAATATGCTCTGTTATTTTTTGAGTATATTCACCAATTCTGAGTTTTTCCATTGTAAACCCACCTTTAAATTAATATTTTAGCTTTTCGTTAGCTGCCTTCATAACCTCGGGAGTAATTTTGATTACCTCGCGGTCATAGGTAAGAAGACCGTTACATTCGTCCTCAACGTCGCTTACCTCTGTATAAATAATTGCGGAAAGACCCTTATTTACCATACAGTTGTAAATTCTGTTTTCGTAAAGATTTTTAATTGCCTTATCAAAGCTTTCCTGATTATAGTATTTTCTGTAACCAAAGAATTTGTCTTTATTAAAGCTGTGGTCCTTTAACTGCATTGAATAGCCGCCGAACTCAGTAAGAGCGATAGGACGGTCATCATTTTTATCGTATTTTGGGAACATAAAGGGTGTGAAATAGATATGGAAGCTATTTACATCGCCTGCGCCGTGGTCAACCCAACCGCTTGCATGGTCAACAAGACGAGTGGGGTCCTTCTGCTTATAGAATTCGCAAGCCTTCACGCTGTCAAACTGTCCCCAGCCCTCATTCATAGGAGTCCAGAGTGCAAGAGATGTAACGTTATAAAGAAGCTCAATCATCTTTTCGGAATCCTCATAGAATTCCTTTCTGCCCGCTTCATCCTGACGAGCGAAATATCTGTAATGCTTAGGTCCGTCAGAAACCTTACCGATATGCTTGTTATTGAAAACCATTGCAAGAGCAGGTGCAGAGCCGATAGCCACAAAGTTATAAAGACCTCCACCGTTAATCATATCCTGCCAAACTATCATACCAAGTCTATCGCAGTGATAATACCAACGAAGAGGCTCAATTTTGATATGCTTTCTTAAAGTATTGAAACCTAAGTCCTTCATTGTCTGAATATCATAAATAAGCGCTTCGTCAGATGGAGCGGTATACATACCATCGCTCCAATAGCCCTGGTCAAGAAGACCATTGTAGAAATAGGGCTTATTGTTAAGCATAAGGCGTGAAACACCCTCTGCATCCTTACCAACGCTATATTTTCTCATACCGAAATAGCTCTCAACCCTATCATTACCAGCAGCAATTTTAAGGTCATAAAGATATGGATTCTCAGGACTCCAGAGCTCATAATCAGAAAGCGTGATTGTACCCTTGCCGTCAACGAGCTTAACTGCGCCCTTAACCTCACCCTTATCCATAACAACTGCTGCCATTTCATCCTCGGGCTTGCCGTTATATTTGATTTCAATATTGATTTCATCATTATCAATATCGGGTGTAAGCTTGATATTTTCAATATAGCCCTCGCAAACCTCTTCAAGCCATACAGTCTGCCATATACCTGACTGAGGTGTATACCAGATGCCACCGCGCTTGAAGGTCTGCTTACCTCTTGCCTGATGACCCTCTGTTGTTGGGTCAGTTACAGTAAGTCTTAAATCATTTTCACCATCAAGAATAAGTGCGGTAACATCAAAGGTAAAGGGAAGATAACCACCCTTATGTGTACCTACAACGCTATTGTTGAGAGTTACTGTGCATTCATAGTCAACTGCGCCGAAATGAAGAAGAACGCGGTGATTTGTTCGCTTGAATTCAAAGCTCTTCTGATAATAGAGAACATCAGTAGGCTGAACCATTTTTTCAACACCGCTCAAAATACATTCAGGGCTGAAGGGAACAGTAATCTTACCCTGATAGCCATTGAATTTTTTAAACTGATCAAGAATCGCATAGTTCCATTCGCCGTTAAGATTAATGAAGCTATCGCGCTTCATCTGAGGTCTGGGATAATCATTAAGGGGTAAATTCTTATCAAGCGTTTTTCCCCATCTAGTAAGCAATCTTTCCATAATATACTCCAAACTTTAAAATTTTTCTTGCATAGATAGATTTATAATAACATAGCAGTAAAAATTTTTCAATAATATATATCTTCATTTTTCGCCATAGTTTTCCAAATATGTCTAACATTGCAAATTTCCGTTGACGAAATAATATTTAAGTGCTATAATTAATTAAAATACAATGAAAAGGTAGGGTCTTTATGCAATTTATAGAACAATTACTCCAGGAAATTGCGGCACTCTTTATGTCGGTTTTAATGATCTTCGGCGGAGTTACAACTCCCGCAACAGGCGATGTTCTCAGAAACTTCTCTGATGATGTAAACATCGACTTCGTTATCACAGGCGACCCTCAGGTGGGCGACTATATGCCTGAACGCGAAGCAAACCTTATGTCCTTCTCAGAGGATATGTTAAACTCTGATATCGACCTTGATGCATTCATCATCGCAGGCGACATCGCTGAAAACGGTATGCCTCACGAATTTGGCAGAGTATCCGAGCTCATTAAAGACTTCAATGTATCAAACTACATTATGTGTACCGGCAACCATGATATCCGTCTTCGTAACTTCGAGGAATCAACTGCAACCTTCCTCAACTTTATGAACGGTCTCAACACAGAAGAAAATGCTCGCGACAATGTTTATTACAAAACAATGGTTGGCGACTATACATTCTTGGTAATGGGTTCTGAAGAAAGCAGATTTGAAGATGCTTTCATCTCAAATGCTCAGCTTCAGTGGCTCAACATCGAGCTTAAGAATGCAACAAAAGAAGGCAAGCCCGTATTCGTTATCTGCCACTATCCTCTTGCAGAGGGTCACGGTCTTCCCAATACATGGGGTTCAGCTAACAGCGGTGCAGGCGATGAATCTCTTCCCACATATCAGCGCAAGGACAGCTACGATATGACAGGCTGTATCGGTGACCAGACAAACGAGGTTTACGACATTCTTACAAGATATGAAAACGTATTCTTCATCACAGGTCACCTTCACACTGGCTTCGGTAAATACACTTACGAAACTCTTAGCGAAGAAAACAATGTTCAGGGCGTTAATGTTCCCTCTGTTGGTATCGACAACAAAGACGGTGTTTACAACAACCCTGGTACAGGTCTTTTCGTTGAGGTTACAGATTCTCAGGTTATCTTCTATGCAAGAGACTTCAGAAACGGTAAATTCCTTTCAACAGAAGATTGGTCAAAGGCTGTAATGGCATTTGATATTTATTAATAAGCTTTAACAAAATTATACCTCTCGCATAAAATAATGCGGGAGGTATTTTTATGTTGTCTGATATTGTTGCTTTGTTTCTTGCAATTGTAGGAGTAGTTTTTATTTTATTCTCTATAATATTCAAGATATTAATATGGAAAGATGACCACGGTGTTGTCCTTTCAATACCGCTGAAATCCGACGACAAGGAGATTTATGACAGAATACTGAATCTGCGGGAAATCTGCTCATTTTTAGGAATACAAAAGCAATGCACCATAGCTGTTGTAAACTACGGTGCATCAGATTTATTTATCAATAAGCTGAAAAAGCAATTTTCAGAATACGATTTCATTAAGATAATTAATGCAGAAAATCTCTTTAAAGAGTTGCATACATAACTGCCTTGATTGTGTGCATTCTGTTTTCTGCTTCCTGGAAAACAACAGACTGCTCGCTTTCAAAAACCTCGTCTGTAACCTCCATAGCAGAGCGATTGAATTTCTCACACATTCTCTTGCCTATTTCTGTTTTCTTATCGTGATATGCGGGTAGACAATGCATAAATATTGCGTTGTCGCCTGCATTTTTCATTAACTCTGCATTTACCTGATAAGGTGCAAGCTCGTTGATTCTTTCTGCCCATACAAGCTCAGGCTCACCCATTGAAACCCATACATCAGTATAAATAACATCTGCATTTTTTGTTGCTTTCTTGGGGTCAACCTCAAATTTGAGAGTTGCACCGCTTTGCTTAGCAAGCTTTTTGCATTGGTCAACAAGGTCACTGTCAGGGAAATATTTTTCGGGAGCGCAAGCGGTGAAATTAAGACCCATAATAGCGCAACCAACCATAAGAGAGTTACCCATATTATATCTTGCATCGCCCATATAAACAAAGTTTATGCCTTTGAGTTTGCCGAATTTCTCTTTAATTGTAAGGAAGTCTGCAAGAATCTGTGTGGGATGGAATTCATTAGTAAGACCATTCCAAACGGGAACAGAGGAGTATTTTGCAAGTTCTTCAACAATTTCCTGACCATAGCCGCGGTATTCAATCCCGTCATAGATGGAGCTTAAAACTCTTGCAGTATCTGCTATACTCTCTTTTCTGCCTATCTGAGAAGCATTGGGGTCAAGGTAGGTAACACCCATACCTAAATCTCTTGCTGCAACCTCAAAGCTACAACGGGTTCTTGTACTTGTTTTTTCAAATATAAGAGCAATATTTTTACCTTTGAGTGTATCGTGGGGAATTCCGTTTTTCTTTTTCTTCTTAAGGTCTGCCGCAAGGTTGATAAGGTATTCCATTTCCTCACTTGTATAATCAAGAAGCTTTAAAAAATCTCTGCCTTTTAAATTCATTTTTCTACCTCACAAGCCTTTTTTATAATATCAATTGCCTTTTCCAAATCCTCAAAGGAAATGTTAAGAGGCGGTAAAAGTCTTAATTTATTCTTTGCCTTAATGGGTAAAACACCATTTTGCTGACAATAGGAGAGAACTTCATTTACATCCTTTTCTGTTTCAATGCCAAGCATAAGACCAAGACCTGTTATACCCTTAACGCCCTCGCAAGCGGAAAGCGTATCAATAATATACTGACTCTTCTTTTCAACATCTGAAAGGAAAGCCTCGTCAAGTCTTTCAATAATGCTTATAGCACCTGCGCAGGAAACAGGGTTTCCACCAAAGGTTGAGCCGTGTGACCCTGCAGTATAGACACTTTCGGTTTTCTCAAAGAGCATTGTAGCACCAAGAGGAAGACCGCCACCAATGCCCTTTGCAGTTGAAACAATATCAGGCTTGATGCCGTATTTCATATAGCCGTAAAGAGCACCTGTTCTGCCGTTACCGGTCTGAACCTCGTCAACAACGAGAAGAACATCGTTTTCTTCTGCAAGTCTTGCAACACCGTCAACAAATTCCTGTGTAAGCGGAACAACTCCGCCCTCGCCCTGAACAGTTTCAAACATAATCGCAGCAACTTTATCTTCTTTTATATATTTTTCAACCGCTTCCAAGTCCCCAGCATCTGCATAAAGGAAGCCATCTGTCAAGGGAAGGAAATCCTTATGGAAGGTTTCCTGACCTGTTGCGGCAAGAGTTGTAATTGTTCTGCCGTGGAAGCTGTTGTTAAGGGTAATGATTTTATAATATTCCTCACCCTTTTTCTCTGCGGCATATTTTCTTGCAGCTTTAATTGCACACTCGTTTGCTTCTGCGCCTGAGTTTGAGAAAAACACCTTTTTCGCACCTGTTTTAGTACAAAGAAGCTCTGCAAGCCTTACGCAGGGTGCGGTGTAATAAAGGTTTGATGCGTGTTGAAGTGTTGCAAGCTGTTTTGTTACTGCTTCAACCCATTTTTCATCATTAACACCAAAAGCACTTACGCCAATGCCCGTACCCATATCGATATATTCCTTGCCCTGGTCATCATAAAGGTAGCTACCCTTACCTGAAACCAATTCAATAGGAAAACGCGCATAGGTGTTGGCAACATATTTTTTATCAAGCTCTTTAATACTCATTTAATCCACACCTTTAACCAAAGTACCTGCACCCTCATCAGTAAGAAGCTCAAGAAGAAGTGCATGAGGCACTCTGCCGTCAAGAATTGTAACTCGTCTTACACCCTTTTCGATTGCTTCAATGCAGCATTCAACCTTAGGAATCATACCGCCTGAAATAACACCCTCGTCAAACAGCTGACGAGCTTCCTCTGTTGTAACCTTTTTAATCAAGGAATCGGGGTCATTGACATCTCTTAAAATACCGGGAATGTCAGTCATTGTAATAAGTCTTTCAGCCTTCATTGCTCCTGCAATATATGAAGCCGCAGTATCTGCATTAATGTTATAAACATTACCGTCCTTATCACAGCCGACTGTTGAAACAACGGGAATATATTCCTTCTCAATAAGGTCGAGAATTGGCTGAACATTAACATTGGTAATTTCACCAACGAAGCCCAATCTTTCATCCTTTACCTTTGCTTCAATAAGGTGACCGTCAATACCGGAAATACCGATAGCGTTACCACCAAACTCGCCTAAAAGATTTACAAGCTGTTTGTTAATTTTACCTGCGAGAACCATCTGCACAATTTCTGCAGTTTCCTTATCTGTTACGCGAAGACCCTCAACGAATTCACTCTTTTTGCCGACTTTTTTAAGCATATCGGAAATTTCGGGGCCACCTCCGTGAACAAGAACAGGCTTAACACCTATAAGCCAGAGAAGAACAAGGTCCTCCATAACCTGAAGCTTAAGCTCCTCGCTTATCATAGCGTTTCCGCCATATTTAACAACAATAATCTTGTTGTGATATTTCTGAATATAGGGAAGTGCCTGAGTAATAACCTCTGCACGCTGAAGATTTGTAATATTCAAATTTTCCATTTTATCACGTCCTGTAATCGCCGTTGATTTTTACATATTCATAAGTAAGGTCGCAACCCCATGCAGTTGAAGAGCTTTCGCCTGAATTAAGACCCACATTTATGATAATTTCTTTTTCTAAAAGAATTTCTTTTGCTATTTCTTCGGAGAATTCAATACCCGAACCATCTTTGCAAACGGGAATGATACCTTTGTTGGATTCAAATGAAACATCAACCTTATTGACATCAACATCTGCGCCACTATAACCGATAGCACAAAGAACTCTGCCCCAGTTAGCGTCTGCACCGAACATTGCAGCTTTTGTAAGAGAAGAGCAAATAACACTCTTTGCAACTGTTTTTGCAGTTTTTTCGTCTGATGCGCCTGTTACTCTGCATTCGAGAAGCTTTGTTGCACCCTCGCCGTCACCTGCAATCATTCTGCAAAGGTGAACAGTTACTGTGTTAAGAGCCTTCATAAAGGTATCAAAGTCCTCACCCTCTTCGGCAATTTCCTTGTTACCTGCCATACCGTTTGCAAGAACGCAAACCATATCATTTGTTGATGTATCACCATCAACGCTTACCATATTGAATGTATTCTGAATATCAGAGGAAAGTGCCTTCTGAAGCATAGGGGAAGAAATTGCAACGTCACTTGTAATGAAAACGAGCATTGTTGCCATATTGGGATGAATCATACCGCTACCCTTTGCAATACCGCCGATTTTGCATTCCACACCGCCAATTTCAAAGGAAACCGCAACCTCTTTTTTGATAGTATCGGTTGTCATAATACCCTCTGCAGCAAATTCACTGTTGTTATCGCCAAGAGCTTCTTTAAGAGCAGGAAGACCATTTTTAATAGGTGTAATATCAAGAGGTTGACCTATAACACCCGTTGAAGCAACAACAACATCTTCCTTGTTAATTCCAAGCTCTTCTGCAGTAATCTCTGCCATTTTTTGAGCAACCTCTATACCATCTGCATTACAGGTATTGGCATTTCCGCTGTTACAGATAACTGCCTGAGCCTTGCCATCCATAAGATGCATTTTTGTTACTGCCAAGGGAGCGCCTTTAACAAGGTTAGTTGTATATACTGCCGCTGCACTTGCTTTCTTTTCACTTAAAATAAGCGCAAGGTCGCGTTTAGTTTTATTTTTTCTTATACCGCAGTGAATACCACTTGCAGTAAAACCTTTTGCGGCACAGATACCGCCGTTAATAAGTTCCATAATTATATCTCCAAGCCATTTGTATCGTCATTTCCGAGAACAATGTTAAGGCATTCAACCGCCGCACCTGATGCGCCTTTACCAAGATTATCATATCTTGCGGTGAGAATGATTCTGTCTTCATTTCCGAAAACGGAAATAATCATATTGTCTTTTCCGGAAAGAAGACCTGCTGAAATAAAGCCTTCTTCATTTAAATTGTCCTCAAATTTAACCAAAGGTCCGTTGTATTTGTTTTTATAGATTTCTTTGATTTTCTCAATATCAAAGCCGTTTTTCAAATCGCTTTTGAACACAGGGACAGTTACTTCCATACCTGAATAGAAATTTGAAACAATGGGACAGAATGCAGGAGCATTCTTAAGTCCTGAAATTTTAACCATTTCCTTTAAGTGCTTGTGGCTCTGAGTAAGACCGTACTGACGAGGTGCTCCAAGAAGCTCATCGGGCTCTTCCTCATATTCGGCAATCATTTTCTTACCGCCACCGCTATAACCTGTAAGAGAGAAGCAGGAAAGATTTTCTGTACCATCCAAAGCACCTGCTTCAATGAGAGGGTAAACAAGAGAAATAAATCCGCTTGCGTGACATCCGGGAACTGCAATTCTTTTAGAGTTCTTTATTTTCTCTCTATGAGAAGCAGAAAGCTCAGGGAAGCCATAAGCCCAATCGTCAAGAGTTCTGTGAGCAGTTGAGGTATCAATTACAACTGTATTTTCATTCTCTATAAGAGAAACTGATTCTCTCGCTGCATCATCAGGAAGGCAAAGGAATGCGATATCTGCACTATTAAGTGCTTCCTTTCTGCTTTCCTTGTCCTTTCTTTTTTCTTCTGAAAGGCTTATAAGCTCGATGCCCTCGAACTGTTCGAGTCTTTCATATATGCGCAAACCTGTTGTTCCCGCTTTACCATCAATAAATACTTTCTTTGCCATTGATAAACTCCGTTACCTGTTCAATCTGTTTTTCTACTGATTTATAGCCTGTTGAACCTGCAGAAATTCTTTTTGCGATGCAGGTTTCAAGTGAGATTTCATTAAATAAATCTTCATCGAAAAGGTCGCTATGCGCTTTATATTCCTCGAGAGTAAGTGTATCAAGAACCTTGTTCTTTTCAATACACTCAGCAACAGTCTGACCGACAATTTTATAAGCTGTTCTGAAGGGCATACCCTTTTTAACAAGGTAATCTGCAAGGTCAGTTGCATTGATAAAGCCCTTCTGCGCTGCTGAATACATATTGTCCTTAAGAACAGTCATTGTAGCAATCATAGGAGCGAAAATGCTGAGGCATTTTTCAACTGTTTCAATGCTATCGAAAATTGCTTCTTTATCTTCCTGCATATCCTTGTTATATGCAAGAGGAAGACCCTTAAGAGAGGTAAGAAGAGCGAAAAGGTCACCGTAAACTCTGCCTGTTTTACCTCTTACAAGCTCTGCCATATCGGGATTCTTTTTCTGAGGCATAATGCTTGAGCCTGTTGTATATGCATCGTCAAGCTCAACGAATTTGAATTCCCATGAGGACCATAGAATAACCTCTTCGGAAAATCTTGAAAGATGCATCATAATAACAGAAAATGCGCTCATAAGCTCAACGCAGAAATCTCTGTCAGAAACGCCGTCAATGCTATTCTGCATAATTCCGTAGAAGCCTAATTTTTCTGCCTCAAATTCTCTGTCTGTGTCATAGGTTGTACCTGAAAGAGCGCAGGAGCCGAGAGGAGAATAATTCATTCTCTTTACTGCATCCTGAAGTCTTCCGCAGTCACGCATAAACATCTGAGCATACGCGAGTAAATGGTGTGCAAATGTGATAGGCTGAGCTCTCTGAAGGTGAGTATATCCGGGAAGGATTGCATCCTGATTTTCTGCTGCCTTATCTTTGATTACCTCAATAAGAGAATAGAGCAAATCATTCACCTTTTCGGCCTCATCGCGAAGATAGAGTCTTATATCAACTGCAACCTGGTCGTTACGGCTTCTTGCAGTATGAAGGCGCTTACCAACATCGCCCTTTCTCTGAGTCAGCTCGCTTTCGATAAACATATGTATATCTTCTGCATCGCTGTCAAAGGTAAGCTTTCCGCTTTCGATATCTTCAAGAATACCTGTAAGACCGTCAATAATTTCTTCGCAGTCATTTTCGGTAATTATTCCCTGTTTTGCAAGCATTCCTGCGTGTGCTATTGAACCGCCGATATCCTGACGGAACATTTTGCAGTCAAAATGAAGAGATGAGTTAAAATCGTCTGCTTCCTTATCAAGAGCCTTTGTAAATCTGCCTGCCCACATTTTATCCATAATAATTTATACCCTTTCAAAAACCACTTTTGCACATTCGCCACCTTTCAGCATCGAATGTGCAAAGCAAGTAAATATTAACTGATTTTTATTTGTCTAGAGAATCAAGACCTGCTTTTTCTCTCATATTTGCCATAACCTTGATGGGAAGACCATAAAGGTTGATGAAGCCTGCGCTATCCTTCTGATCGTAAACCTCATCCTCATCAAATGTTGCCATATCAGCATCATAAAGTGAGTAGGGTGAACAAACACCTGCGTTAATCATATTACCCTTGTAGAGCTTAAGCTTAACATCACCTGTAACAGTTTCCTGAGTTGAATCAACGAAAGCAAGAATTGCCTTTGTGAGAGGTGTGTACCACTGTGCATTGTAAGTAAGCTCTGCAAGCTTCTGAGCTACAAGTGCTTTATAGTGAGCTGTTTCCTTATCAAGGCAGATTGATTCAAGAACTGAATGAGCCTTGTAAAGAATTGCTCCACCGGGAGTTTCATAAACGCCACGGCATTTCATACCAACAAGTCTGTTTTCAACAATGTCAAGAAGACCGATACCGTTTGCACCGCCAAGCTCATTAAGCTTTGTAACAAGCTCAACTGCGCCCATTTCTACACCGTCAACTGCTGTGGGAACACCTTTTTCAAAGTGAACTGTAACATAAGTAGGCTTATCGGGAGCCATTTCGGGAGAAACGCCCATTTCAAGGAAGCCTTCCTTGTTGTAAAGAGGCTCGTTCATAGGATCTTCAAGGTCAAGACCCTCGTGAGAAAGGTGCCAGATGTTTTTATCTTTAGAATAGTTTGTTTCTCTGTTGATTTTAAGAGGAACATTATGAGCCTCTGCGTAAGCAATTTCTTCTTCTCTTGATTTGATGTCCCATTCTCTCCAGGGAGCGATGATGGGCATATTGGGAGCGATTGCTTTAATAGCAAGCTCGAATCTCACCTGGTCATTACCCTTACCTGTACAACCGTGGCAGATAGCGTCTGCGCCTTCTTCAAGAGCGATTTCAGCAATTCTCTTTGCAATAGGAGGACGAGCAAAAGCTGTACCAAGAAGATATTCTTCATATATTGCGCCCGCTTTAACACCAGGGAATACATAATCCTCAAGGAATTCCTTTGTAAGGTCTTCAATATAAATTTTAGAAGCGCCTGTTGCGATTGCTTTTTCTTCAAGGCCTTCAAGCTCGCTAGCCTGACCAACATTACCTGAAACAGCGATAACCTCGCAGTTGTTATAATTTTCTTTAAGCCAAGGGATGATGATTGATGTATCAAGACCGCCTGAGTAAGCAAGAACTACTTTCTTAATGTTTTTCTTATCCATTTTTATTTCCTCCATTTGCAAGTTTTGCAAAAATATTCATTCGATATGCATAGTTATACACCTTTAGTATTAAAATGTCAACCTTTTTGTATAAATAAATTTATTTTTATATATTTTTTACTTTTTGCAATAAAAGCCCTTGCTTTATTAATGTTTTTTGTGTATTTTTCAGTAGGATTTTATGCATATAATATTTATATTTATAATGTAATATATATTTAATATATGCTTTACACCACTTATTTTTGTATATTATTCATTTTTTATGCATAAAATGCAACAATACTTTTACAAAGGAGCCTCTTTACGGGGCAACCCACCACCAAAAGCTAACGCTTTTGGTCCCCCTCCCTATTAGCCTAACGGCTAACAGGGATGATAATATTCACATTACTTTTACATACTGGCAACTTATAGCTGGCATTTGGCATCTTCTTATAATTGCGTCGCAGACCCAACACTTTGCACTTTACATTTTGCATTTTGCACTTTTATAATCGGCTTTGCCCCGAACCTCTTCACTATTCACTTTTCACTCTTCACTAAAAAAAGCACCGCTTTTTCAAGCGATGCTTTTTGATTATAACACATATATAATAATATCTCTTCTACCCCAAGTTCTGCACTGTGCCTCGGAATTCATATACAAGTCAACTGTCCAGTCAACATCGTAGATGTAGCTACCTGTGTCAGCAGCGATACAGTAGCCGTAAACATATCTGCCGTCTGCAGAAACAATATACATTTCTGTACCATAGGGGATTTCCTTGGGGTCAACTGCAATATAGCCTGTTTGCGCCCTTTTACCTGTTGAGGTAATACCACCGGGAATGCAATATGCAGTTGCCTGAGCATTGATAACTGATTTGTAATTTTGGGGCAAACCGTTTGCACCAATTTTAAGGTATGAAGGCTCAGCCATTTCGCTGATAGGTGTTCCAACGGGAAGACCTGTTGTAACAACATTAACCTTTGTACCAACCTGAATAAGCTCTCTTTCGGGCTGTTCAATAACCTTTTCAGACTTCTTTTTGCTGGTAAGAAGCTCGCCGTTTATATATTTATCTTCATAAACAACTGCTTTTGTACCCTCTTTACCGCTTTCAAGAGTTCTTGTGCGGTTTCTGTAAAGAGAATCGGAATAGGTATATTCTGTTTCGTAAGGGATTGCTTCCTCTTCTGTTCTCTTTTTAGTTTCAACTCTGTAAACAACAACTTCCATGCCGTTTGTGAGCGCCTCGTTGAGAGCGGGCAATGTGAAATCCTCACCCTTTAATTCAACGCCAAGAACACTCAACGCATCCTCAACTGTTTTGCCGGAAACCTTTTTTGTTAAGGTTTTTCCGTCAACTGTAAGAGTGATTTTAAAGATATCGTAGATTTCGATTATCATACCGTCTTCCAAAAGTGTATCTGCAGAGTAGTTAAGAGCAGTACCCTTTTTAAGCTTAATTTCTGCCTTATCAAGAGCATCCTTGACTGTGCCTAAAGCATAAACGGTATTTTTTGTGCCGTCAAAGCTTTCAATTGTAACTTCAACGCCTCTTCTTATAATGATGGCACTTCCGTCTTTTCCATCAAAATTAGCAAGGCTTACTTCATCTGCCTTTTCCTCGTTGATTTCAATTCCCTCATCAGCGAGAATTTCATCAGCATCGTTTTTTGATGTCAAAACTTCGATTACCGAGCTACCGTCGTAAATTGTAACATTGTACATTACGGGCGGTACGGCGAACGCTGTAGCTGAAACAAAGAACACAACCGCTAAAATCAAAAGAGAAATTCTTTTGAGCGGCGAATGAACAGACGTTTCGCCTATTTTTCTGACTGTCATGGTATAATTAATCTCCTTAGACAAGCAACTTTTCTGCTTTAATAATATCTGTGGCATTTCTGCCGTGAAAAGCTGCCGTTGTAGGCGTATTTATCAGCAATAAAAAGCCGAATTGTCACACTTTCGACCCCAGATTACCAATAAAAATGCCGTAGTTATCCGATGGCATTTGGTATTATAACCAACTTTTCTTAAAAGTCAAATAATTTGAAATGTACTTTTTGTATACTTTTCACAAAGGTTTTGAACACAAAAAAGTTCGATACCCAACATTTAGTGGCGCATTTTGGAAGAACCACAAGCATTTTCAGTTTTCTTTTGTCAAAAGTGCAGAAATTACAAACTGTAACTTTTAGGGGTGTTTTTTGCCGTTTTATTGTCAAATTGTAATTATTTGTTGACAGAAAACCCATTTTTGCCCATAATATATATAATGTATAGGTGGTACCACCCACCGCTTCGCGGTCATTTATTCCAATACTTTTACTTATTGGTAACCGTTGTACCACCCACCGCTAACGCGGTCCCCCCTCCTTTTTTACATTCGTAAAAAAAGAGGGATAGGTAAATGCTCTCATCAACTAATTCTGGCGACTGGCGACTGGTGGCTGGCGACTGGCAACTTAAAAGAGGTTCTTTATGAAAATATATATTCCTGACAATGTAAAAATAATACTCCAAAGATTAAAAAGCTCAGGATTTGAGGCTTACTGCGTTGGCGGAGCTGTGCGCGACAGTATAATGCAGGTTACCCCAGGTGATTGGGACATAACCACCTCTGCTCTTCCCGAGGAAACCCGTGAGCTTTTCAAGGATTTCAAAACAGTTGATACAGGTCTTAAGCACGGAACATTGACTGTTATAATTGATAAAACACCCTACGAGGTTACAACCTTTCGTATAGATGGCGAATATGGTGACAACCGTCATCCCCAAAATGTAACCTTCGCAAGCAAAATCGGAGACGACCTTGCAAGAAGAGATTTCACCGTTAACGCTCTCGCCTATAACGAAGAAAACGGTCTTGTAGATTTATACGGCGGACAGGACGATATATATAATAGTATAATAAGAACGGTGGGCGATGCAGACACTCGTTTCCAAGAGGACGGGCTTCGTATTATGAGAGCCCTGCGCTTTTCTGCCACTCTCGGATTTGAAATCGAGGAGGAAACAAAAAAAGCCATTCACAAAAACAAGGATTTACTTAAAAACATTTCTGCAGAAAGAATTACTGTTGAATTAACAAAGCTTATCTGCGGTAAAAATGCCTTTAATATTCTTATGGAATACCCTGATGTGCTTTCTGTGTTTATTCCCGAAATTGCCCCTGCAGTTAATTTTATCCAATACGGCAAAAAGCACGCCTACGATGTATGGGAGCATATCTGCCATACTGTTGACACTATTCCTGATGACCGAATTTTAAGATTGACAATGCTTTTGCACGATTTAGGAAAAGTACCGACGCACAAATTAAACGACAAGGGCGACAGCACATTTAAAAACCACGCATCAATCGGTGGTGAAATGGCAAAAGAAATTCTCACCCGCCTTAAATTTGATAAAAAGACCATTAACAGAGTTTCATTCCTTGTCGGATGCCACGATTTTGAGCCACCCGAAACAAAGATAGAATTAAAAAAGCATCTTAAAACAAAAACACCTGAAGATATCAGAACTCTTCTCATCATAAAAAAGAGCGACAGAGGTGCTTTAAGCGAAAGCTATCGTGATATAAGCGAGGGCACGGCGCAAACTTTAAAGTGGTTAGAGGAAATTGAAAGCAACAACGAATGCTGTACCATTTCTCAGCTTGCAGTAAACGGCAAGGACCTGGAAAAGAAAGGTCTTAAAGGAGAAGAAATAGGAAACGCTCTTAATTCTCTTTTAGACGCAGTTATTGAAAACAAAGTGGAAAACACTAAAGCGGATTTATTGACATATATATTATAATAGTATAGAATAAACTATATATTGGCAAAGAAAGGGTGTTACAATGCGTACTGCACATTCTCTCAACTTTGGTTGGAAATATTCTCCCGAATTTTCGGAGGATATGATAAAGACCTCTTATGACGACAGTAAATTCCAGACTGTCGATATTCCTCACACTAACAAAGAATTACCCTTAAACTATTTCGACGAAAAATGCTATCAATTTGTAAGCTGTTATCGTAAGAATTTCGATATCGGCAAGAAAGCAAAGGGCAAAAGATATATTCTTCATTTTGAAGGCGCTTCTCTCTATTCAAAGGTTTATCTTAACGATGAATTCATTGGTGAATACAAGGGTGCTTACAATGCTTTCTCCTTTGATATTACTGATAAGGTAAAGGCAAAGGGCAACCTTCTTGTTGTTGAGCTTGATTCAACAGAGAGAAAAGAAATTCCACCCTTCGGTAATGTTGTTGACTACCTTGTTTATGGCGGTATTTACAGAGAGGTATGGCTTGAAGAGGTAAGCGAAACATATATTGACAATGCCTTTGTAAGAACACTCAATGTTCTTCAGCCCAAAAAGGTTCTTGATATTGATGTAACTCTTTCCGAAAGCGCAAAGGGTGAATTGACCTTTACTCTTCTTGACGGCGATGCTGTTATCAACGAAAAGAAAACAGATTTCAGCGGACGAGTTATCAATGCAAAATGGGCAGTAACAGATGTTGAACTCTGGGACACAGAAAGCCCCAAGCTTTACACATTAAAAGTTAAACTTGATGACAAAGACGAGATTTCTGTGCGCTTCGGCTTCAGAGAATGTCGCTTCTTAACAGACGGCTTCTACCTTAACGGCAAAAAAATCAAAATCCGCGGTCTTAACCGTCATCAGAGCTACCCATATGTTGGCTATGCTATGCCTAAAAATGTGCAGAAAGCAGACGCAGATTTACTTAAATACGAATTAGGCGTAAACCTTGTAAGAACCTCTCATTACCCTGACAGCGTTCATTTTCTTGACCGTTGTGATGAAATCGGTCTTCTTGTGTTTACAGAAATGCCCTCATGGCAGCATCTTGGCGAGGGTGAATGGAGAGAAATCTGTCTTGATAATGTTCGCAGAATGGTTCTCCGCGACAGAAACCATCCTTGTGTTATTCTCTGGGGCGTACGCGTCAACGAGGGTCTTGATTGCGACGAATTCTATACACAGACCAACGCTCTTGCAAGAGAACTTGATAACACCCGTCAGACAGGTGGCGTAAGAAATATGCCTTTCAGCCATCTTCTTGAAGATGTTTATACAATGAATGACTTTATTCATTCAGGCAGCTTCATCAATCTTCTTCCCCCTGCCCTTGTTACAAAGAGTCTTTCCGCTCCCTATCTTGTAACAGAGCATAACGGTCATATGTTCCCAACAAAGAGCTTTGATAAAGAGGGCGTAAGAGCAGAACACGCTCTCCGCCACACAAGAGTTCTCAACTCCGCCTACGGCAACCCCCGAACAAGCGGTGCTATTGGTTGGTGTATGGCAGACTATAACACTCATAAAGACTTTGGCAGCGGTGACAGAATCTGCTACCACGGTGTTACAGATATGTTCCGTGTTCCCAAAATGGGTGCGGCAATTTACCGCTCTCAGCAGGATGACAAGCCATTCCTTGAAGTAACCTCTGCTATGGACATCGGTGAGCATCCCGGCGGAATAATCGGTGATGTTTGGGTATTCACAAACTGCGATTATGTTAAGCTCTATAAAAACGGCAAATACACAAGCACAATTCACCCCGACTCTTCCAAATTTAAAAACCTCCCCCATCCCCCAATGATTGCATCCGACTTTATTGGTGATGCACTTGTGACTGATGATGGTCTTGACCCCAAATCTGCGGCACTTCTTACAGATACTCTTATTGCCGCACAGTCAAAGCAATGGAAATTGCCACCCTCAAAATTCCTTAAAGCAGGTGCCGCAATGGTTGTTGGCAAAATCCCCTTTAACAGAATGTTTGATATTGTAACAAAATATATCGGCGGTTGGGGTAACGAGCAGATTACCTATGCTTTTGAAGGTTACAAAGACGGCGAATGTGTTGCAACAGTTGTGAGAACTGCTGTTACAGAGCTTCACCTTGATGTAAAAGCAGATTCCTATGTTCTTAAAGAGGAAGATACCTACGATGCAACAAGAATTGAAATCGTTGCGAAAGACCAGAACGGCAACAGAGTTCCTTTTGCAGACAGTTCTGTTAAGGTAACAGTTAAAGGTGCCGCAGAAATTATCGGACCTTCTGAATTCCCCCTTATCGGTGGCGACAGAGCATTCTGGATTCGTACCAACGGCAAAAAAGGCGATATAACAGTAACCATTGATGCTAAAGGCATCGAAAAGGTTAAACTTGACTTAAAGAGCGAATAATAATATACTAATAAATCTAAAAAACCATCCCTCTCATTCGAGGAATGGAATTAAAGGAGATAAATTGAAAATGAAACAGCCCTATTACATTACTACTGCAATTGCATACACTTCAAGAAAACCCCATATCGGAAACTCTTACGAAATCGTGCTTTCCGACGCTTTGGCAAGATTCAAACGAATGCAGGGCTACGACGTTTTCTTCCAGACAGGTACTGACGAGCATGGTCAGAAAATCGAGGAATACGCTGCAGCAGCAGGCGTTTCTCCCAAGGAATATGTTGACAAGGTTGCTGGCGAAATCAAGGACATCTGCGATTGCCTTAACACAACCTATGATAAATTCATCCGTACAACTGACGAGGACCACGAAAAAGCAGTTCAGAAAATCTTTAAAACCCTTTATGATAAAGGCGATATTTACAAGAGCGAATATGAGGGTTGGTACTGCGTTCCCTGCGAAAGCTTCTTTACAGATTCTCAGCTTGTTGACGGCAAATGTCCTGACTGCGGAAGAGAAGTAAAGAAAGAAAAAGAAGAAACTTATTTCTTCAAATTAAGCAAATATCAGAAGCAGCTTGAAGAATATATTGAAGCAAATCCCAACTTTATTTATCCCGAAAGCCGTAAAAAAGAAATGATAAACAACTTTATCAAACCCGGTCTTCAGGATTTATGCGTTTCCCGTTCAACATTCAAATGGGGCGTTCCTGTTCCCTTTGATGAAAAGCATGTTGTTTATGTTTGGATTGATGCGCTCTCAAACTACATCACAAGCCTTGGCTATGACCCTGATGGCAGTGGTGATTTATACAAAAAATACTGGCCTGCTAATGTTCACATTATCGGTAAAGATATTCTTCGTTTCCACACTATTTATTGGCCCATTATGCTTATGGCACTTGGTGAGCCTCTTCCCAAACAGGTATTCGGTCATCCCTGGCTTCTTTCAGGTAATGACAAAATGAGCAAATCCCGTGGCAACGTTATTTATGCAGATGACCTTTGCAACCGCTTTGGCGTTGATGCTGTGCGTTATTATCTTCTTTCCGAAATGCCTCACGCTCAGGACGGAACAATCACTTATGAAACAATTATCGAGCGTTTCAATTCCGACCTTGCAAACACTCTCGGAAACCTTGTTAACCGTACAGTTGCTATGAACAACAAGTATTTTGACGGTGTTATTCAGTCACCCGATGCAGTAGAAGATATTGACACTGAGCTTAAAGAAATGGCGCTTTCTACTTTGGGTGAGGTTACAAAGCTTCTTGACACTTACAAGGTAAGCGATGCACTCGGAAAGATTCTTGACCTTGCAAAGCGTTGCAATAAATATATTGATGAAACAATGCCCTGGGCACTTGCAAAGGACGAAGAAAAGAAAGCAAGACTTGGCACAGTTCTTTATAATCTTCTTGAAGGCATTCGCTTTATTGCAGTTCTTCTCGCACCCTTTATGCCCGAAACAAGCGTTAAAATCCTTGAACAAATTGGTACAGATGTTAACACACTCGAGTCTCTCGCAGAATTCGGCGCTATTAAAGCGGGTGACAAGGTAGGCGTTGCAACTCCTCTCTTCTCTCGTCTTGATGTTGAAAAGACTCTCGAAGAAATCGAAGCATCCCTTCCCAAGGTAGAGGAAGAAGCAGAAGAGGAAGAAAAGGAAATCGTTGGTCTTGCTGAAATTCAGTATGACGATTTTGCAAAGGTTGAGCTTCGTGTTTGTGAGGTTGTTGACTGCAAACCTATTAAGAAAGCTAAAAAGCTTCTTGAGCTCACTCTTAATGACGGTACAAAAGAACCCAGAACAGTTGCATCAGGTATTGCAAAATGGTATAAGCCCGAAGAGCTTATCGGCAAAAAGGTTATCGTTGTTGCTAACCTTGCACCCAGAACACTTTGCGGTGTTGAAAGCCACGGTATGATTCTTGCAGGTGAAATCACCGAAGACGATATTAAGGTTGCATTTGTTGACGGTCTTCCCGCAGGTACACAGTTAAGCTAATTAGCTGCCAGTCGCCAGCCACCAGCTGCCAGTATGAAAAAATAACGCGAAGTCTATCCCTCTTTTTTTATGAATGTAAAAAAGGAGGGGGACCACCGAAGGTGGTGGGTGGTACAATCGTAGGGTACAGGCTTGCCTGTACCGCACAACAAAGTAAAACTATTTTTAAATCATGTATAATAATATTTTTGATTCACACGCACATTATACAGATAAAGCGTTCAATGACGACCGCGAAAATATGCTCGGCTCTCTCAGAGAGTCGGGCATTTGCGGTGTTATAAACTGCGGTTCGGATTTAAAATCCTCAGAGGAGTCCCTTAAGTTCTCTGAAAAATACGATTATTTCTATTTTGCTTGCGGTGTTCATCCCGAAGAGGTTGAAAATCTACCTGATAATTATATAGAAATTCTCAAAGCTATGGCAAAGCACGAAAAATGCGTTGCAATAGGTGAAATCGGTCTTGATTACTATTGGCGGCAGGATACCAAGGAAAAGCAGAAGGAGGTTTTTGAAAATCAGATTCTTCTTGCAAAGGAATTGGATTTACCTATAATCGTTCACGACAGAGAGGCTCACGGCGATACTCTCGAAATCCTCAAAAAGCACAAGCCCAAAGGTGTTTTGCATTGCTTTTCAGGTAGCGTAGAAACTGCAAAAGAGGTTTTAAAGCTGGGTATGTATATCGGCTTCGGAGGTGCTTTGACATTTAAAAATGCAAGAAAAGCGGTTGAGGTGGCTGAAATGCTCCCTCTTGAAAGACTTCTTCTTGAAACCGACTGTCCCTACATGGCACCTGTGCCAATGAGAGGAAAAAGGAACGATTCAAGCCTTATTCCCTATATTGCCGAAAAAATGTCAGAAATAAAAAACACCGATGCTCAATCGGTGCTTGATATAGCAACAAAAAACACAAAAGAATTATTTAATATATAAAATAACCCCGACGAAATTTTTCGTTGGGGTTATAAACTTTATTCTGTTATTTCAGGCTCTGTAGGAACTTCGGGTTCTACAGGAACTTCGGGTTCTGTGGGTATCTCAGGTTCTGTGGGTGTCTCGGGTTCTGTGGGTGTCTCGGGTTCTGTAGGAACTTCCGGCTCTTCGGGAAGCTCCCAACAGAAATCTGCTCCGATTTCATTTATTGCCTCGCCCCTTAAATGAGCAGTAACCTTAACTGTATAAGTGTATTTTACACCCTGCTCAATTGTACCATCCTGATATCTTAAATCGTCACCGTTAAGAACAAAACCAACGAATTCCCAATCAGTTTCCGCAGTCTTTCTCATAACAATATAATACTGACCGTTATCAACTGCATCCCAAACAATTGTTGCAACAGTTTTTTCTGTAACTGTTCCGTCCTCTGCAGTTTCAGTAACAACGCCCTGCTTTACGACAATTCCTGCTACAGGCTCAACAGGAGTATAGATTTTCGCTGTTTTGCCTTCTTCGTTATAGAAGCTGTCTCTGTCAGAAGCAGTTGCTTTAACTGTGTAATAATAAGTTATTTCAGCATCAACATCATAATCAACAAAGCTTGCTTCTGTCATATCTGCCGCTTTAATTGTATAGATTTTTTCCCATTCTGCATCTGCGGAAGCTTTTCTGTAAATCTCATATACCTCTGCAAATTCATCGGGAGTAAAGCTTACAGTGATGAATGAACCATCCTCACTATATGTGGCAATAACATCAAATTCAACCGCTGCAATAGGTGCATGGGGGAATTTTGCACTTGCAGTTTTTTCTGTTGAAACCTTACCTGATTTATTTACCTTGATTGTGTATGAATATTCAGTACCAACTGTGATATCATAGTCCTTATACTGTGAAAGAGCTGTAATATTATCAAACAAGCCCAAGGATGTTGAATCCTCGCCGACGCTCTTAATGAGCTCATAGCTTTCAAAGCCTTCATCAAGAGTCCAGTTAATCATAATATATGGAAGCTCTGTTTCAGTAGCAGAAACAAATTCAGCAGTGAACCCTGTTGCTTCAACAAAGTTTTTCATACCGATTGTATCATAATCACTCTTATAACCGTCTGCCTCTGCAACAACTGTATAATAGAAGGGTTTTGTCTTTGCTTCTTCAGCGGTATCAACAAAGGAATTGAGAGCATATGAGCCGATTACTTCCCAAGCCTCGTTTTCTGCTCTTCTGTAGATATAATAAGTGTCTGCGCCGTCAATTGCAGTCCAGCCTAAAGCAACTCCGCTTTCAGTAACCTCAACGCTTTCCATAACGGGTCTGTTGAGAGAAATAATATAAACAGAGCTGTATCTGCTTATTGCACCGCCGTTAACCGCTCTTACAGCATATCTGTATTTAATACCATTCTGAACAGTTGTGTCGTAGAATGAGGTTTCTTTTATATTTTCTGCAATTGTTGTCCATGCAGATTCACCATCAGCCTGTCTTAAAATCTTGTAGCCTTCTGCACCTGTAATTGCCTTCCATGTGATTTTAACATTTAAGGTGCCATCCTCTGCAGTCATATTACTGAGCTTTGCAGACGGCTTTGAAAGGTACATATTTTTAATACCGGTTGTGTTGTAATAGCTTGTAGCACTACCATCTATTGCCTTGATTGTATATTCGTAGGTGTAGCCTGATTTTTTAGAGGTCTTATCAAGATATGACTTCTTTGTGCCACCCTTTACTGTTGCAATTTCTGTCCAATTCTCAGCGGAATTTATCTTTCTCAAAACCTTATATGAGGATGCACCCTTAACAGTTGACCAGGTAACTTTTGCATAATTATTTGCATCGAATGTAACCGTACCCAATTTTGGCATTGCAAGGTATGCTACCTTCAAGCCTGTGGAGTTATATGCACTTGCATTGTTCTTGGAAACCGCTTTAACTGTATAGATATATGATTTACCTGACTCTGCGGTTTTATCTGTGAAATATTTCTTGGTTGTTTCGCCAACCTTTTTCCAGCTTGCAGAGGAAGAGGTTTTTCTGTAAACATAGTATTTTGTTGCAAAATCACTTGCATCGCTCCATGTGATTTTCGCACCATTTGTATATGAATAAACCTTTTTGAGAAGAGGAGCTCTCATATAATTAAAATCAATACCATCTGTATCGTATGTGCTCTTGTTGGAGCCGTTTACTGCTTTAACAGAATATGTGTAGTACCAATCTGTTTTTGTTGCCTTTTTGTCAACATAGGTAACAGTACTCTTACCCTTAACAGTTGCAATCTTCTTCCATTCGGAATTATTAAGAGAACCGCCCTTACGGTAGATTTCATATTCCTTTGCACCTGTAACTGCCTTCCACTCTACCTTTGCATAGCCTGAGGCCGTTGTTCCTGTTACATCAACGAGCTTGGGCTGTGCAAGATATGTCTTTGAAAGACCCTTCTTGTCATAAAGGCTTGTATAATCACCGTCATAGCATCTTACGGTATATGAATATTTCTTACCGCTTTTTACAGAAGTATCTGTATATGTATAAGAGCTCTTACCTAGGGTTTTAACTGTCTTCCATTTGGTTTCGCCCTCTGCCTTTCTGAAAACCTTATACTTGGTTGCAGTTGCAAGAGGTGTCCAGGTAATCTTGATACCCTTTTCTGTATTTTTAATGGAATTAAGCTCAACCGTCTTTTTGCTCAAACGGTCAATCTTGATCTTAAAGATCTGAACAGAATCTGTATCAATAACATTTCCGTCTTCTCTTGAAATATATGTGTAGCATTTGCCATAGTATGTTCCGCCGGGAGTATTTTTAAAGCTCCATGAAATCGCCATGGGACTATTACCCTTTTTACCGAACTCGCCTGACATACTTCTTATAAGCTGAGTACAAGCCTTATCGGAATAAATTTCGACAGCATAGTTAGCGTCGCTTTTACCCTCGCTTATTCGCATAAAATAAAGAGTTGCTTTATCACCATAGAAAGAAAAGCTTGTTTTTCTCGCTTCAAGCTTTGAATCTGTGGGGACTATCTGACCATACTTGTTGTCATAGGAAGCCTCTTTATCTGCAGCTAAAGAAACTACAGTCATAGCACCTATAACAAGCAATGTAACAAGAAGTGTCAGAAGCACTTTTGCTTTATAACCTGTTTTTTTCATGGAATAACCTCCAGTGGTTTTAGTTTGCTTCATATTATAATATATAAACACCTTATTTTCAATAATATTTTGTGAAATAAATGTTACCAAATTATCGACAAAAAATTTTTGTTATCATTCTGTTAAAACACTGTTCATTCTATTAAAATTCTATTAAAATCTTTTATCCACTCTGACCAAAAATTCCTTTTCATTTTTGGTTGGAGTTTTATTTGTTTTTTCATTGATTTTTACAAGAGAAAATGTTATTATATTCTATATAATTGGGTTCATTATGAGGTGTAAGATGGCTACAAACGAAAACCAAAGCCAAAGCATTCATTTGTGCAAAGCCGCATTCGATAAAATACCTAAAGAAAAGCGTGAAAGAATTCTGAGCGTTGCTATTAAAGAATTTGCAGATAACGGATTTCAGAATACATCCATTCAGCAAATTGCCAAAAAAGCAGGTATCAGCGTCGGCTCTGTTTACAAATACTTTGAAAACAAAGAAACTATGTTTTCAATGGTTGTCCACGAAGGTATGTCCTCTCTTGAGGATTTGCTTATGAGTCTTGCAGACTCTTCCGAGGACATCATTGTAAAAGCTGAAAAAATCATAAGAGAATTACTCAAATATTCAAGAAAGCATCCTGAATTGATAAAGCTTTACTGTCAGCTCACAACAAGCGACAATTCAGACTTTTTAAACGGTATTTCCCAGCGCATTGAGGCAGTTTCCGCTTCCGTTTATACTGTTGCAATCAGTAAAGCTCAGGAAACAGGCGATGTCAGAAATGATATTAATCCCGCCTTTTTCGCCTTTTTGCTTGATAATATCTTTATGATGCTTCAATTCACAACCGCTTGCGACTACTACAAGGAAAGATTTTTTATCTACACAGGAAAGCAAGCAACAGAAAGCGACGATTTAATCGTCGAGCAAACCCTTAAGTTCTTAAAAGCGGCATTTAATTTTAAATAATTTTTGGAAGGTGTACCACTTATGAAAAAAATCCTTAGCGTATTACTTACAGTATGCATTTTCTTTTCAGTCTTTTCGCTGAATGCTTTTGCTTCTGTTGAAACTGACGAAATCGTATCCTGCTACGACTTCAACGGTGACGGCAGCGTGAATCTTACCGATGCCAGAACTGTTTTGCGCGTTTCCGCAGGTCTTGAGGCTCCCCGAGAGGGCTTTGTTTATGACCTTGATGGCGACGGCTTTTCAACAATCGAGGATGTAAAAATGGTTCTTTCCATTGTTATGGGTGTCGATGTTGAAATAACAAGCGATGAATTTAATCTTGCACTTTTCAGAAGCGAGCTTAACAATGTAAAATCCGTAAGACCCGGCTTTACTAAAACTGCTACAACCAAGTGTCAGTCAATGCTCGTTACAACAAGAAACGCTCCCGACTCATCTCTTAATGTTAAGAATATGCCCTTCGACCAGTACACAAATAAAACCTGTGACTACCTTGAAAACGCTTTAGGCGGTTTTGCAGGTGCCTTCATTCCTGCAGACCAGAAAGCAGAAATCAAAGCAAGCATCGCCGCTATGAGAAAAGAGGCAAAAGAATTATACAATCCCAAGGTTACTACAACAACCGTAAAAAAACGCAACAGCCACTATGCTGCATTCCCTGTTAACAACCTTGCAAACTCCTGCTTCCTTACTCTTAACGATATTGCAAAAATCGAATGCTACGAGGAAGACGGCTACATTGTAAGAAAGGTTACAATGAAAACTGATACTTATGTTGGCGACGAGTACCCAACAGGCTATGAGAACTCAACTCTCAGAAGACAGACCGTTTCTTATGCAAAGGTATTCAATGTTCCGGATCTCAGCGAAAAGGAAAACGGAAAAGAAGCATCAGTATTGAATAAGGTTACATTTAAAGATGGCGTTATCATTTCAAAAATTGATAAGCTTTCAGGCATCCCTGTAAGCGTTGATTATTCTTACACCTATATTGCCGATGTTTCAACAATCCCCGGTGTTGATAAGGACGGTAACAAGCTGCTTGAAATGGACTCTGTAACAACTGCATCTGTTTCAGAAAACTTTGTTCTCAATCCAGTTGTAAATAACTAAGGAGTAAACATAAATATGGAAAACATTAAAGTAACTATGGAAAACGGTGAAAGTTTTGTTATTGAGCTTTGCCCCGAACAAGCCCCCATCACCTGCGAAAACTTTTTAAAGCTCGTTAAAAGCGGTTTTTATAATGGTCTTACCTTCCACCGCGTAATTGACGGCTTTATGGCTCAGGGTGGCGACCCCGAGGGAACAGGCTGTGGCGGTAGCGACGAAAACATCAAGGGTGAGTTCAGAATGAACGGTGTTAACAACACCCTTTCACATACTCGCGGAGTTATTTCTATGGCTCGTTCACAGAGCCCCAACTCTGCAAGCAGTCAGTTCTTTATCTGCTATGGCGACTGCACCTTCCTTGATGGTCAGTATGCAGCTTTCGGTAAAGTAATTGAAGGTATGGAAACAGTTGACAAATTCCTTAAAATTGAACGCAGAATGAGCTTCGGCGGTGAGCGTTCCACACCCGTTGA
This sequence comes from Acutalibacteraceae bacterium, assembly GCA_045660345.1. GTDB lineage: Bacteria > Bacillota > Clostridia > Oscillospirales > Acutalibacteraceae > DTU089. The sequence goes on along the minus strand of JAZRDP010000030.1, from coordinate 7,056 downwards.
ACCCATCGTTATGAAAACTGTTGAAGTTTTATAAATAAAAGGAGATAGTAAAATGAGTAAATTCAACAACATTTTGCATAAGCTCTACGGCACTAACCCTGCTGATACAAGCAGCCTTCAGCCTAAGGAAGCTCTCGCTTACGGTGTTGCCGGCTTTGGTCAGAACTTTATCTGCACAATCATCGGCTCATACCTTACGGTTTTCCTTACTGATGCACTTCTTTTCGGTGCAGAAGGCGTAACTATTGGTAGCGTTGCAGGTTCAATGGCTGTTGCATGGCTTATGCTTGGCACACGTATTTTTGACGCATTCAACGACCCCATTATGGGCTCAATCGTTGACAAAACCCGTACAAAATGGGGTAAATGCAGACCCTACCTTAAATGGATGGCTATTCCCATTGCTATAATGACAATCGCTTGCTTCCTTCCCGTATTCCAGGAAAAAGCATCCTCAACATTCATCATTATCGCAATTATCTATGTTATCTGGTCTGTTACCTATACTATTGCAGACGTTCCCTACTGGGGTCTTTCAACCTGTATGACTAATGATACAGTTGTTCGTGGTAATATGCTTACAATTACTCGTCTTCTTTGTACTCTTGGTGCAGGTATTGTTACTGTTTTCGTTCCTATCATCACAAATGGTGTTACCGCTAAATTCAGATACCCTGATACAGAAGAAGGTATCGCTCAGATTATGGCTGACAAGGGTCTTGATGCAGAAACTGCAAAGAACTTTGTTAATACAGTTATCGTTGGTCAGGAAAGCGCAAACGCAGAAACTCTCAGATGGACATACTTTATTGCAGCTGTTGTTCTTGTTGTTGCTGCAGTTCCCATGTTTTTCTACGGCTTCAAGCACACTAAAGAGCGTTTCACAGCTAACGACAATCCCCCAAGCTTTGGCCACAACCTCAAGCTTCTCTTCAAGAACGACCAGCTTCTTCTTATCGTTCTTTCAGGTATCTTCGGCGGTGCAAGGATGGTTTATTCTTACACAGGTGGTCTTTACTTCGCAAAATATGTTCTTCAGAACGAAGGTATGTATAGCCTTATAACTCTTCTCGTTGTTCCCGGTGGTCTTGTTGCTTCTGTTCTTGTTCCTTGGATGAGCAAGAAGTTCACAAAGAAGTGGGCATATGTTGCTGTTCATCTTTTTGGCGGCGTAGTTATGGCTATTATGTACTTTGTTGGCTACGATGCTCCCTGGAAGCTCGTTATCGCAGCAATCGGTCTTGTTCTTCTCGGTATTCCTCAGGGTGTAAACAACATCATCACATATGCTATGATTGGTGACACAGTTGACTACCTCGAATGGAAAACAGGCGAACGCGGTGAAGGTATATGCTTCGCTATGCAGACTCTTATCAACAAAATCGGTATGGCTGTTGGTGCTTTCATTGGTGTTATCTCCTTCGCAGCAGCAGGAATCAACTCCGAAACAGGCTACATCTCCGCAGAGGGTGCAAACAGACTCTGGAATATGCTTGTTCTCTCCGGTGTTATCAGTATGTTCGCTTGCGCAATTCCCATGTTCTTCTACAAGGTTACTGAAAAGCGTCAGGCTGAAATGATTAAAGAAATCGAAGCAAGAAAGAAATAATAATTCTTTAATTTGGTTAAATCCCTTGTTACAAAATGTAACAAGGGATTTTTTATTTCAATCTTAAATAATTAATTGCATATCTTTCTTTAGTTTCGGGAAACGCCTTATAGCACAAGCTTTCTACAACAAACAATGCCTTTGAAATTTTAAAATAAGGTATCACATAAATAAAAGGAATAAGGAAGCTACAGCTTAAAAACCAAGCAAAAAATGAGCTGTCTAACAACACACTTTCGCGAAGAAAGCCATCGGTATACTTAATACTCTTTTTTATGGCTTCCTTTGAACTTAAGCTACTGTTAAGGCAAAAATAATAGGGTGCTGCATTGTATCTGAAAAACGCCACTCTCCACATAAACAAGCAAAAGGAAAGCAGAAGCGATGACCCTGAAAGCATAATATAGTAAACAATCGGTAAAAGACTACCTTGTGAATAAAGAAAAATCGTTAAGCCAAAAGAAACTATACAGGGCAAAAGAAAATATAACAGCCAGCCAAGCTTTAAAAGGGTTAATCTTAAATAAAGGGAAAATGCTCTGAAGCTTTTTTCAAATGTGAAGAAATTAAAAAGAAGCCCTGTTCTACCTTTCCCGCCTGATGCCTTTATAAAATATAAAAATTGCTCACCCAATTTTAAAGCAGAAATAAATAAAAATAAAATTGCTGAAACAAACAAAGCATCAAAAACCACCACAGAATAAACAAGACCGGCACTATATCTTTCAAGATATGAATTCAATATACCGCTTTTAAATAAATTGACAATGCAATAAAGCCATATTGCAAAGCTTCCTCGCCTCAAAGCAAAGCTTAAAAGAGAAATCGAAAACAATCGTATGGTATCACCCTTTATCATAAACTTGCTTTTAATTTTTACATCACCGCTCATACTATCACCAAAAACCAAAAATCTGTGTATCAAAACGATACACAGATATATTTTTTACTGTTTTTTATGTTTTAATCACTGACGGCGAAGAATACCCTTAATATTTTCAAGAACATAATAAGGAATACTTAAATCGCCACTTCCTGTTCTCATAGAAATATGAGGCTTCATACTGCCATGGAAATCCGACCCCCCCGAAAGAGAAAGGGAAAGCTTTTCTGCCAAGGCTCTGTACTGAACAATATGTTCAGGACTATATTCAGGGTAATAGCCCTCTATTCCGTTTAATCCCGCCTCTTTAAGCTGAAGCAAGAGCTTTTCAAGCTGCTCAACATCATAGCCCGTCTGATTCAGATGTGCAAGATATGCAAGACCACCTGCAGCACGGATTGATTTTACTGCCTCAACTGCAGAAAGTTCATTTTTCTCTGCATACGCAGGCTTACCAAGACCGATATATTTATCGAAGCATTCTCTGACTGTTTTACAATAGCCCTTTTCCATCATAAGCTTTGCAATATGGGCTCTGCCTACGAATTTACCACCTGCAAGAGCCAAGGCTTCATCGTGAGTAATATCAAAGCCCAAGCCACGAAGCTTACTGCATACCTCTTCCATTCGTCTTTTTCGGCTACCCTTAAGCTTTTCGATAGTCTTTAATAATGTTTCATTTTCAGGGTCAATGAAAAGTCCTATAATATGAGTTTCCGTGTTTTCCGCCGCAGAAAATTCGATACCGGGTATGAATTCCATTCCGATTTCTTTCGCTCTCTTCTTTGCCTCTTTGATTCCGTCAACGCTATCGTGGTCCGTAAGGGCAAAAGCAGAAAGACCACATTTCTTCCCGTGGTCAACAAGCTCCGTGGGAGTAAAAGTACCATCAGAGCAGGTTGAATGAGTATGAAAGTCAACTGTTCTTTCATCAAAAATAATATCTCTGACTGCCTTTAAATCCGCAACAGTGTAGGCGTTATGCTCTTCAAGAAGCTTCTTGCCCTGATGACCATAGGCAACAAGAATACAATCTATTCCCAGAGCATTTGCAGTTTCAAGGTCGTGAAGAGTGTCACCGATAAATACCGCGTCATTTCTGTTGATTTTCTTTAAATCAAAAAAGGTCTTTGCTCTTTCGATCTTGCTTTCCGCAAGAGTATTCTCTGCACCTAAAATCTCATCAAAATAATGGAAAACACCGAATTTTTTCACCAAATCAACAGTTTCACCAATAAAGTTTGATGTGATTATATATTGATTTGCACCATTTTCCTTTAATTCTTTTAACAAATCCTCTGCACCGTCAGCCAAGGTGGTTTCCTCTAAATGTCGGGCATAATCGGAATGATATTCCTTTGAAATCTCGTTAAAATCAACCTCTTCGGGCGGTAATATACGATAATAAAAATTTATGATAGGAGTATCAACATAATCATAATATTCTGTCAGGTTAATGGGCTTCATACCCTTTCTTTCAAGCATATCATTAACGCAGGAAAGAGCATTATTTACATCGTCAATAATTGTACCATTAAAATCCCAGAAAATATGCTTATATCTCATTTATATCACCACCGCCTTCAATTTTACCACAATATAAAACAATTAGCAACTCTCATAAGAGAGTTGCTGAAGAAAGACCAACTATAACACCCACTATAAAAACAGCGGTAAATATAATCATATTTTTTATTTTTCCATTTTTATATCCATAACCCTTCATAGGCGGTTTACCTGCGTTTTCTATTTCCTTTCTTGCGCTTTCCTTCAATCTGCCCTCGCCCATTCCGCTGTATTCGGGCTTAACAAAAAATATTGCTTTTTCGAAAAATCCATTCTGAGTTTCATTGATTTCAAGAACCTGCTTATTAACGCCTTTTATCATTTTTTCTACTCCTTTTTCTAAAACATATACATTCTTATTTATGGTGTGATTTTATTTGGTTTTTTATTCAGAGGTCAACAAATTTTCACCAATAAAAAGTTGTTGATTTTTTCACAATCGGTAACAAAAAAAGAATACAAAATTTTTACAATTTCAGTAAACATTTTTGTATTTGTAAAAAATGACAACTGGAAATTTATACAATTTGTATATTCGACTTTTCTATAAAATTTGTTCAAAACTATGTTCAAAATGTTTACAACCCACCCTCGAAACCCTATATATCAATAGGTTCTCGACATTTTCCACACTTTTTCTGACAATTTTTGGCAAATTGTAAAATATACGATTTGTTGTAGTTACTTTACCAATTATACAGAACGGAAACTATTTTTCAGGCTCCAAAATAAATGTTCATTGTTAAAAATATACAATTACAAAAGACTACAAAACCACCTGGAAAATACTGTTGAAAATGTAGAAAAAATTTAATTTTCTGAAAATAGGTTGACAAATAACTTTACTGTTTTTATGAAATATGTTACTGTTATTTTGGTGATAAAATGAATACACAATTTATTGACGGAAATCTTGTTATAACAGATTTAAAGCATATTAATATTCCTCTCTGCCTTGATTGCGGTCAGGCATTTCGTTGGAAAGAAGCTGAAAACGGATACTGGCAAGGAATTGCAAATGGTAAATTTCTGACCTTGAAGCAGGAAGAGGACAAAATCACTTTTTTCAACACAACCGAAGAGGATTTCAATAGCCTTTGGGTTAAATATTTCGACCTAGAAAGAGATTATGAAAAAATTCTTTCCTCTTACGACGAAGAAAATCTTATTACTGCCTGCAAGGCATACCCCGGTATCAGAATTTTAAAGCAGGATGAATGGGAAGCAATTTGCTCATTCATAATTTCCGCCAACAATAACATCCCCCGAATCAAGGGCATAATCGAAAGACTCTGCGAGGGCTTCGGAGAAAAAATTGATGGTGGCTATACATTTCCTGCTCCTGAAAAAATCGCTGTTCTTGAGGTTGAGGATTTAGCAACTATCCGCTCAGGCTTCCGAGCAAAATATATCATTGACGCCGCAAGAAAAATATCAAGCGGTGAGGTAGATTTAGAAAAAGTTAAAGCAATGAATTTTGAGGACGCTAAAAACGAGCTTCTAAAAATCAAGGGCGTTGGCGAAAAGGTTGCTCAATGCGCCCTTCTTTACGGCTTCGGAAGAATGGAAGCCTTCCCCGTTGATGTATGGGTAAAAAGAATTGTTGCCGAGCTTTATCCTAATGGCTTGCCTGAATGTATAAAAGGAACAGAAGGAATTGCCCAACAGTATTTATTCCATTGGAGAAGAAATTTATAAAAACAAGCACTTTGCGAGCAAATCGTAAAGTGCTTAATTTTTATATTGCTTTCAGTATCTTTTCCCCTATTTCATTTATCACATCAAAGTCTGTGGCCTTGATATAATAATCCTCCAGCCTGTCGTGAAGTTCCTTTGCCATAGAAAGCTTTTTCACCGCTTCATCAATCAACTCTCTCTTAGCTCTTTTCTGAAGAGCAAGCTTTTCTTTATTGGCATAAAATACTTCCTTATCATAAAATCTTGTGGTGTGAACCAAGCGCTCACCATCGTCAATTGAATAATGATAGCTATTTTGCGTAAAAACTGCAGTTTTAAGCTGAGGAATAATAATATGCTCGATTTTCATATTGGGAAACAGCGGGCAGTAGCATTGGTAAACATCGTAGCCCATTTCAACGGCAGCATTGCTTATATATTCAACAATAAATGGCGACACAACCGAAAACTCATCTTCGATTGTAATGATTTTTTCCGACAAGGCAACAACAGTTTCATATTTCACATCAATTCCATCCGGAGAAACCGCGCTTAAAAATCTTTTATGGATTTTACCCTTTTCGTCACTCTTCTTTTCAGTGATTATTCTGTTAGCAAGGCGTTTTACATAGCGCATAAGCTTTTCCTCGTCGATTGAGCCTGAGCATATAGCTGTGCTTTCCACCTCAATTGCAGATGCCACTCTCAGAAATTCAACACATTTTTTATGTTGAAGAGAATTTTCTTTCATAAGTGTTCCGATTTCATCAATATGAGAATTAAGATATTTCCTGTCCCACGCCACACCCAAATCAATAATATGCTCACTTGTGCCGGGCATTTTCGGGTCAAAGGTATGGGGCGCAGTACCGTCGCAGATTGTAAAATTAATTTCAGGAACCAATACCACATCAAGAGAATTGGGGTCTGCACTGCAAAAACCTCTCTCAACATAATAGCCCTTTCTTTCAGCCTTTTCTGCAACCCTTCTCATAAGAGTGGATTTTCCCGTACCGGGACCGCCCTTTAAAATAAGATGTTTTCCTTCTATGTATGGGTCATAAAGACTGCTATATAACGAGCAATACCCTGCTTTATTATTCGCACCAAAAAAGAATGATACAGGAAGAACTGTTTTTTTCAAAATATCAACTCCTATCACATTAGAGTGGGTGAAGTATATCCGAACCAGCCTTAAACGGTGTGGTTTCGGTACTTTTGCCCGATTTGCCTTTGAAAGGCGACAGCCTATCTGCAGTCAAATGCGACCAAAATTCCTCAAAACCTCATACGTTTAAGGTCGGAGAATTTTGTGATTAAG